>CAYPJU010000008.1:40381-52005 GCA_964411125.1 uncultured Bradymonadales bacterium
GGCGACGGCGGTCGCCGGGGACGAAGGGGCCCCGGCGTCCAGCGACTGCAAGGCCCACAGCGCATCGGCCGCGCACCTGTAGCGGTGTTGCGGATCTTTGACGAGGAGGCGCCGCACCCAACCCTCGAAGCCCTCCGGAACCTCGAACCGGGGGCGAAGAACGGGGGGACGCCGGGTCAGGTGCATCTGGGCGAGCTCGATCAACTTCGACGAACGAAACGGCGGCTGGCCCGACACGACCGCATACGCCAGACACCCTATCGCGTAGAGATCGGTCCATGGCCCGAAGTCCGCACGCGCGCCGCGGAGCTGCTCGGGCGGCATGAACGCCGGAGTGCCGACGGTTCGTCCGTCCGACAGCGGAGCGCTGAACTCCTGCAGCCGCATCGGGTGAGCGATCCCGAAGTCGGTCAGCTTGTAGACCGTCTCCTCCTCACGCCCCAGAAGGATGTTCGCGGGCTTGATGTCGCGGTGAATCACCCCTCGAGCATGCGCGTAGGCGAGGGCATCGAGCACCGACCGCAACAACAGCGAAACGTCGGCCCACGAGGCGAACGGAAGCGCGTCGCTCAGCGTTCCCCTCCCCTGCTCCATCACCAGGAACGGTACGATGCCGTCCACTCCCGGTGGAGGCTGGTCGTCGGGGCGGACGTAGCCGTGATCGAGCATTCGGATGATGTTCGGGTGTAAGAGCGATGCGTGGGAGCGAGCCTCGTTGAGCAGCGAGTCGGAGAAGACCGTCTCTTGAATCCGGTCCGAAGTCAGCACCTTGACCGCGACCTCCGACTCCCGGACCCGGACGTGATGACCTGCCCACACCGCCGCCATTCCGCCGCTGCCGAGCTGCCGCGTCAGCACGTACTCGCCGAGTCTGAACTTCAGGGGATCCGTTGGCATGCGGCGAGCATATCGCCCACCGCTGCCCATGCCCATTCGCAATCGACGCCTCGAACATGCCCGCTCGCCGCAACCCGATCCCCGTCAGGCAGGAAGAACGTCACGAAAGAGCCCCAACACTTCGGCGGGGTGGTTTTTTTGGGGGGGGACTTTCAGGTTGGAGGAATCCACGTGGACCGGCGCGGTGCGTGCGTGAGAAGGGGGGCCGCGCCGACGCGACGGACGTCGTTCGGTCGACGGCCCCGGGCCGTGACGGTCAGTTCGCGACCGTGACCCAGGGGATGCTCACCTCTCCGAACGACATGCGTCCGTCGATGCGGGAGCCGACGGGGGGGACGTCGCACTCGTCTCGCGGGGTTTCATGGGTCGGTTTGGGGACGCACGAGTAGGTCTCGACCTGGTAGCCTTCGGTCATCGCGCGCCCGAGAACGTCGTAGAGTTCGCGGAGCTGCGCGGGGTTACGGGCCGCAGCGTAGAAACCGCCCGTGTCGCGGGCGAGTTTCTGCAGATTCCGCACGGCCTGCGTCTGCTCGGGATCGACCACGTCGGGATTCGCCGACGACGCCGAAGCCGGGCCGAGGCCGATCGCGTAGACCCGAACCCCCGCGTCGTTGGCGAGACCGATGACCGAGTCGACGTTCCACGCTTCCGACTCGTTGTCCTCGCCGTCGCTCAGCACCACGATCGTTCGAGCCACCTCCCGCATCTCCACGGGTACGTCCGCGTCCTCACCCATCTCCTCCCACGGGACGTCTTCGCCGCGGTCGCGTCGCACGGTTTCTTCCAACGATTGCGCCGCCGCCTGCGTCTCGAACACCATTTCCGCTAGCGAGTCGTATAGAGGAGTGCCGACCCGCTCGTCGCCGCGCACCTGCGAGATCGCGTCCTGCACGGCGAGCGGATCGACTGCGAACTCGGCGTGCAGGCGGGTCGCGGTAAAGCCGACCGTCGGATCCGGTCCGAACTCCGCGACCGCGAACTCGCTGTCCGGCGATGCAGCGAAGACCCGATCGACGAGCCCCCGTGCGGCGTCGATGCGCTCGCGCTTCGGGTCGTGAGGGCACGTCACGCAGACGTCCCCGTATTCGGACGGGGGGTAGGCGAGCTCCATGGAACCGGAGCCATCCAGCAGCAACGTCACGGTATTGAACGGTTTGGGCGTCACCTCGTCGCCGCCGGTGTGTTCGCATTCGGAGTACGTTCCGTCCTCGTTCTGCACTTCGACCCGCATCCCGCTCTGCTGCAGTTGCCCGAACGAGAGGAGCTCTCCTCCCCCCTCCTCGTTGAAGAGGCTGAAATCGATGTTTCCCGACTCCCTGAAGTCGCGGGCGGGGGTGACTCCGGCCAACGAAAGCGCCGCCACCTGGCGGATCATCGGGTCGTCGAGGACGTCCTGCAGGGCGCCCAACTCTGCGCAACCAGACTGGAAAAGACATGCGGCGGTAAGGGAAATCGCGGTGAGACGCTTCACGGGGGCTCCTTCGGCTTTTAGGTCATTCGATGCGAGAAGGACGCGGACCTCCCGGCGGAAATTCAAAACGAGGAGGCTCAGACGATCGCGGGATGGACGCACCGCGGGGGCGTGCATACGTTCCTCGCGATGCCGCAGACTGACCCGAAATGATTTATGGCAGTTCACAAGACGAAATCCGGCGTGGCGGGCCTGGCCCATCTAACCCTGGGTACCCGCTACCAGCGCCTTCATCGCTCGGAGACCGAGCTATTCGAGACATTGGCAGGGTTCTGCGAAGCGGGAATCGAAGAAGGAGAGTTGTGCGTCGTGCTGGGCCCGACGTGCAGGCAGCGGCTCCAGGAGCAGCTGCCTTCGTCGGCGGGGCGCCCCGGTGACCTTCTGGTGCTTCCGCCCGACCGACATCTCGATCAGAGGCTGATCGACGAACTCGTCAGGGAAGCGGGCGATCGAGGACTCGGCGCGGTACGCATCGCGCGGGAAGCAGACTTCGCGAGCTCCCCGGTCGGAGAACTGTCGACGCGAGCGGTGGTCCTGCTCGACAGTTACGACCTCGAAGCGGCCCCCACCGAAGTTCTCCGCGAGTTTCTCCGGGGGACCGAACATCCGATGCATACGGCGAGCGGTGTGGGATCAACCGCAGCCTCGTTGTCCGACGACGGCACTGCCAAGGACGAGTTCATCGCCATGCTCGGTCACGAACTCCGCAACCCGCTCGCGCCTATCGTGACGGCCCTGGACCTCATCGAGCTTCGCCGGGAATCGGACCCGTTCCGTCGCGAGCACCGGATCATCGACAGGCAGGTGCGTCACGTCGCATCGCTGGTCGACGACATGCTCGACATCTCGCGTATCACGCGGGGGAAGATCGCGCTGCGTCGTGGCGCGCACGAAATCCACGAAGTGGTCCAGGAAGCGATCCACGCTGCCGGACCGCTCCTCGAGGAGCGCTACCACACCCTCGTCGTCGACATGCCGCGGCACGGGCTGCTCGTCGAAGTGGACTCCGACCGCATGGCGCAGGTTCTGACCAACATCTTGATCAATGCCGCTCAGTACACGCCCGTCCGTGGGCGCATCACGGTGAGCGCAGAGCGAATCGCGAGCGGAGACGTCTGCGTTTCGATCAAGGACAATGGCCGCGGAATCGCCCCCGACCGAATCGGGCGAGTGTTCGAGCCTTTCGAGCAGTGTTACGCCCAGCAGTCGGACCGCTCCGACGGAGGGCTCGGCCTGGGCCTGGCGATCGCTCGCACCCTGGTCGAACTTCACGACGGATCGATCGACATCTCGAGCACCGTGGGGACAGGGACCGAAGTCCGAATCTGCATCCCGACGGTCCACGCGGTTCCGTCCCACGACGAGCCCTCGCAAGAGCGCCTCGAGACTACGCGACGCCGTGAGACGAGGGTCCTCGTGGTCGACGACAACAGCGACGCAGCCGAAATGCTCGCGGAGTACCTCGACGCTGTCGGATACGAAGTGCGCGTCGCACATGACGGACCGTCTGCCATCGAAGTCGCAGCCGAGTTTCGTCCCGCCACTGCTCTCCTCGACATCGGGCTACCGGTGATGGACGGCTACGAACTCGCCGAGAAGCTCGTTCAACGCTGCAACCTGTCGGACCTCAAGCTGATCGCCGTGACCGGCTACGGCCAAGAGAAAGACCGCGAGCGCTCCCGCCGCGCCGGGTTCGACGAGCACATGGTGAAGCCGGTGGACATCGGCGAATTGCTCCGTCTCCTCCCCTCCTCGGCAGCCGCCGAATAGGCTCGCACCGGAGCCCGGCCATCCTTCCTGGCTAATTTGCGCCTCCGAGATGCGCGTGGGACAATCGGGCCATGCGACTTCCTCATCCATTGCTGATCATCGCGTTCGTCGGTGCACTCATCGGGTTTTGCTTCGCGAGTGTTTCGACGTTCGATTTTGCGCAACACCTCGACCGACAGGTCCACGGCCTGCACTGCAGCTTCATCCCGGGGCTTGCAGAGGCGGAGACAGCGGGCTCGGATTGTGCGGTCACATTGATGAGCCCCTACTCGTCGGTAATGCGCGACACCATCTGGGGAGGAATTCCGATCTCACTGCCCGCGATGGGCGTCTTCGCCTTCTTCCTGTTCTTCTGCATCGACATCTTGCTGAGCCGTCGCCAGACCGACCGACGCTCCACCGGCTTCCTCGCCCTCGGATCGCTCGTGCCCGCGGTCACTTCAGGGGTGATGGCGGCGATCTCGCTCGGCGAGCTCGACGCGGCATGCAAGCTTTGCATCGGCATCTACACCGGAAGCACACTGCTGCTTCTCGGATCGGTAGGCCTCTGGATCCGGGCTCTCAAGACACCGACCGTCGCGACGAAACTCTTCGCCGACGACAGCCTCGAAGGGGACGCCGCGGCGTCCGCCGAACTGGATGCATTCACCCCTCCGGCCCACGCCTCCAAACCGGGTGCTCCAGCGTCCTGGCCTTTCCTCATCGGAGCTTTCTTCCTCGGGGTGGTCTTCGTGTTCGTCCCGGTGATCGCGTACTACGTCTCCGTTCCCGACCACAGCAACTACATCGGCGAGTGCGGCGTGCTGGAAGAGATGCCTGACGCGGAGCTGCTCATTCCGGTGGGGCCGCAGGGTGGATCCCCGGCGCTCGAGATCTTCGATCCGCTCTGCCCTGCATGCCGTGGATTCGAGGAACACCTGGAGACCACCCGGTTCCACGACGAATTGTCGCGCAAGGCCGTGCTCTTCCCTCTCGACAGCGAATGTAATTGGATGCTCAACGACCCGGTCCACCACGGTGCATGCACCGTGAGCGAAGCGATCATCTGCGCCGAGGGTGACGCCGATGAGGTCATCCAGTGGGCGTTCGACAACCAGGAAGCGATCCGAGACGCCGCGAAGGCCGACTCCGCAGCTGCCGCCCGAATGGTCTCGCAGCAGTTCCCTCACCTGTCGAAGTGCGTCGGCTCCCCCAAAGCGAAGCAAAAGCTGAACCGCTCGCTTCGCTGGGCCGTCGACGCGAACCTTCGCATTCTGACGCCGCAACTCTACGTGAAGGGCAAGCGCCTCTGCGACGAAGACGTCGACCTCGGCCTCGAGTTCGCACTGTCGCGCATGCTCGGGGAGCGATGACATGGAAATCCTTCGAATCATCATCCTCGCCGCAGCACTCGCCGTTCCCACGGCGTTTGCGATCGCATGGCCGTCGTCTGCGGCTCAGCGCGTCGAAGAGATGGAGGCGGCCGAGTCCTCGGAACCCCAGGTTGCGGTCGCGAGCGCTGCCAACGAGCAGTACTGCACCGGCGATCTGAAGAAGGTGTTGCGCCGCGTGCTCCAGAGCTGCGGTCTGCTCAACACCGGGACCGTGCGTGGATGTCAGCCGGCAGACGCCAAAACGGTCGCGACGATGAGCGGCGACGACTTCAACGCCCTCTTCCTTCCGATGCGACGTCGAGGCGGGATCATTCAGTTCGACAAAGGCGAGCACGAGCTCGACGCAGACGCCGCGGCGCTCGTCGACGAGGTGTTCGCAGACCAGCGCGGCGCCAGCTACTTCTTCGTCGTCTCGCGCGCCTCGACCGATGGCTCCACCGAGTTCAACCGCGAACTCTCCAAAGGCCGTGCAGAAGCCGTGATGACCCGGCTCCGTCAGAAGTTCGACGACCCCGATCTCGACAAGGAGGTCGGCCTGCTCTGGCTCGGTGAAGAGTTTGCGCAGCTGAACGAGGAATTCTGCCAGTGGAAGCGGAGCCGCGGGGCCGAAGAATGCAACGAACAGAACCTCAACCGGAGCGCGTTCATCGCATGGATCGACTGCACGCTGTAATCCCCTTCGCCATCGTCCTCGCGCTCGGAACCGGCTGCGAAAAGACGGAATCCCCCGAAGCGACCTCGACCAAAGAACCCGCCTCGAAGAGCCGCGTCAACGCGGTCCAGGCGAAAGAGAAGGTCGCGGAATCCCCCGAAGACTTCTGCGACGTTTACACGCCCGGCGCCGACGCGAAGAAGTTCGAATATCCCGAGCTGGACGGAGACGCTCCACCGAAGGCCGAGGGGTGGCGCTGGGTCAACCTCTGGGCGACCTGGTGCGTCCCCTGCATCGAAGAAATGCCGCGGTTGCAGAAGTGGGAAAAAGAGATGGCCGCCAGCGGTCTCGGAGACGTCGTCTTCATCTCGGCCGACAACGGCCCCGAGGTGCTTCAGAAGTTTGCCACGAAACATCCCGACCTCCCCGGCGTCACCGGGCCTCGGATCGCCGACGCTGCGAACCTGACACCATGGGTCGAGGGCCTCGGCCTCACCGGCGCCGCCCTCCCCGTCCACATCTTCGTCGACCCTGACGACAACATTCGATGCATGCGCGCCGGCGGAGTCGGCGAGAACGACCGGGTGACCGTCGAGAGCCTTCTCGACGGCTGAACCTGCGCCGAACGCCGGGCGACACCTGTGCGACTAGCGCACGAAAACCGTCAGCGAGTCGGCATAGCCGACGTTGCCGGTGGTCCAATTCTCGAGAGTCGTCCCGACGGCGTAGCGAATCGTCGGCTCTCCGGCAGGGTCGTTCAGCTCGTACGCGCACCCGTCACTGAGGTCCGCGACCATCCACCCTTCGTCGGCGGCGCATCCTCCCCACGTGTGGTTGATGTAGAAGTTACGCCGTTCGTTTCGCGCCTCCGCCAGCGTGAACACGTTCTGCGGCTCGGTCAGCAGGTCTGTCCACGGCTCGGTCATCAACCGTGCCCGCTCGAACCACCCCAGATAGTCGGAAGCCGTGCCGTCGAAGACGACCGACTTCGCTACGACCCCCGCATCGAAGAGGTCCACGCGGACTTCGCCAATCGCGAAACCGTTCGAATTCCAGAGGTGCGTCGTAATGGCGTTGGCGTACGGAGCCGCGGAACGCTGCCGATCGAGCGACGCCCCCGTGTCCGCGAGGTTGTGGCCGAGACCCCACGTGCACTCCGGCAGGGTGCCGTCACCAGCGCTCACCTTCGATACGAGCGTCCAGCCGCCGCCATCGGTCGTCATGTCGCAGTAGACGTCGAACGGCCCCAGGCCTCCGCCACCGTCGGGGTCGATGCTGTACACCCCGTCGGCCGAGGCTCCGCCGGACAGAAGTTCCAGGCACGACTTCGGAGCAAGTCCGCTCGCCGTACCGTCGGCTACCTGCCGCGGCGTCGTCAGGACACGCAGCTGCGCCAGGGAATCGCGCAGCTCGGCGGTGGCGCGAATCGTCCGCCGGTCCGCGGACAGCTCGACGGTCGTCCAGTCGGCCGGCTCTCGGTCTGCCTCCGCGGGGTAGATCGTCCCGCTGCTGCCGAGGTCGGCGTCCGATTCCGAAAGCGTTCCGCGCAGAAACTGAAGCCCGACGATCTCGTCGGTGAAAGTGTGCTCGAAAGTCACCACGACGTCGTCAAGTCCCGTCGGATCGTAGTGGAACAGGTGCGAGTCGACCGCGACCGAGACAGGGGCGCTGCAAGACTGCACGCTTCGCCCTCCGTCGAGATAGGTTCCCGGCAGCACCGCATCGAACGACGTCACAGCGGGTGTCGCAGCCGACCGTTCTTCGACGAGGAGCACTTCGGTGTCCGACTCCGTGGCGTCTAGCTGCAGATCGGCGGGGGCCGGTGAAGGCACGACGACACCGGCGATTTCGATGACGGCACCGACCACCTCGAGCTTTTCCAGCGGGGCCTGACGCAGGGCGTGACGTTCGGCGTAGGAGATATCCCCCGTGCACGCCACGTCGACGATGCATTCCTCGAGGACGATGTCGTCGGTGATCCCCGCATCGTTGCAAGCCTGCTCGGCCTGCGCCTGTTCAGTCTCGCTGACCGAGTACAGGCGCGTGGGTGCCGACGGATAACCGGCGAGGTTGAAGGTATCGGGCCCCTCCCCCGCCCCGTAGTCGAACAGCGAATCGTCGGTCGACGTGATGCGCCAGCTGTCGGCGAAGTCGGCGAGCTGCCTCCAACCGATCGGGGTCGGATACTCGAACCCGTTGGCGTTGACGACGTCGTCGGCGCGATCGCCGTTGTCGTTCCCCAGCAGTCCGACCCAGTCGCCGGAACCCGGTTCGAGCCCGACGTCCAACAGGTCCGACGACGGCCGAATACGGAGGATGTCCGGCGCGCCGCTCCCGGCTGGAGCCCGGACGATCACGATGGTGTCGCCTCGACGCTCGATGCGGCTGCAGTCCCCGAAAACCCGCGGCTGGAAGAGATCCTCGGGAGCTCCATCCACCAGAACCCGGGCGGGACTTCCTCCGTAGACAGCCACCCTCGACCCACCGAGGGTCGTCGCGACGGCGGTGTTGTAGGTCACGGTGCCACAGCGGTCGTTTCCAGGGGGCTCCGTGCGAACCTGTACCTGCCACGAGTCGTCCGCGCGCGCCGCCAGCACGAACTCCCCTGCATACTGGAAGTCGTACGCGAGCTGGTCGAAGGTCGTGATGTGAGGGTCGCCCGTCGAACAGCCTCCGCCGGTGCAGACCCCCAGGACCAGGCCGGATGGCCGCGAACAGCCGCAGTACGTGTACTCGTCGGGCGCATACTCGTCCCACCCGGTGCAGTTCTTGTCGACGTAGACGTACTGCGGGGACTCCGCGAGGTAGTGGCAAAGCGGCTCGCGGTCCTCGTCGTGGTTCCCCTCCACCCCGATGCGCAGGTGACGACGCGAGAACTCCGTACAGACGGAACATGCGGTCTGAAGCTCGGCCCACAGGGCATCGCGCTCGCGCCCGTCTTCGGCCGCGACCGCCGCGTCGCGGACCGACTCGACCCGCTGCTTCAACGCCGCGACGTCGTACTGTGGGTCGCCATCCGCGAAGACCGAGCACCACTGCGCCGCATGCGCACGGTGCATCGCCTGTGCGAGCTTCGTTGCGCGCGGATCATCCTCGTCCCGCGCCGGCACCTCGAGCGAAGGCGTCCACGGGAGGAAGGGATCTGCATAGGGCGCGGGAAGCTCCCCGGGCTCAGCGAGGTAATCCGAATTGCGTCGGGCGCCGGCGATCGTCGGCAGCATCGAGGTCGCCATCTCGGTCCCGTCGGGGTTCGCTTTCGCCTGAACCTCGAGCGTGAAAGCGAGGTCCGACAGATCGCGTCGAAAGCGCGCCTTCTCGAGGTCGCTCGACAGGAAATTGCCGTCGTCCACCGCGCCCCGCTTTTGTTCCGACGTGAGCAACAGCACTTCGCCGAAGTGAGCGAAACCGAGCGACACGAAGGTCGCGTCGTCGGGGTCCGTCCCTAGTCCCGCTCCCACGAACAGCGCCTCGTTCGTCGCTCGCTGCCCGAAGCAATCGTCCGACGTCGGATCGACGCTCGCCAACTGCGTCCCCGCCCCCATCGGCCCCGCGGGTTCGCCGAGCGCTTCGTACACTTCTCGGATACCCGCCGCGAGACACGACCGCATCACGTCGCGCTGCCCGGCGTAGACGTCGTAGTTCTCCGAGTCAGGGTCGATGATGTCGGCGAGGTAGAGGTCGCCCACGACGCCATAGGTCTCGCCGCCATGGGCGAAATGAACCCCGGGACTCGGCGAACACATCGCGTCGGCGATGTCGAGCACCGACTCCGAACCGTGGATCATCCCGGTCAGAAGCGCGATGAGATGGGCCTGCGAATAGCTGCTCATCTCGGACGGATCCGACGAACCCCAGCGCTCCCAGGCGTGACCGGCGGAGAATGCATCTTCCAGGAAGTGAAACGCGATCGCTTCCAGGGTGAGAGCCTGGGCGTTGCACGCGTCGAGGTACTCGGCGAAGCGCGCCTCGCCGCCCGCGTCCGACAGCGAGGCCCGCATCTGCGAACACTCCCGGGCGCGGATGAGCGCAAGCTCGTGGTAGTGCGCGTACCACTGCTGAGATTGGGGGACGAAGTGGTTCGAGTTCCAGGCGCCCATGTGCTGGGTGAACATGTGGCACGTCGTCGTATCGACCGGCGCCGAAGTAAGCCCCTCGATCGCCTCGCAGGTCTCCATCCCCTCGACGTAGTCCCACAGCGAAAACGCGAAGTCCGGGAGCTGCGTGAACTCACCGATGGATCGCGTGTGCCGATGCTCGCCGCGCGCTTCCAGAAAGGGCGCTGGCCGCACGGTGTCGAGCGGAATCGCGCAGATACCGACCTCCGACGACGGGGTAGTCTCGCTGTCTACGCAAACGCCCGAGTGGGGGCAAACCTCGGTGAAGAACCGCCGCACGACGAAGCCAGTGACCGAGTCTTTCGTCTCTTCCCACGCCTCCTCTGCGCTCTTGTCGGGGTCTACCGCAAGCTCGAGATAGGTCCACGCTACCTCACCGACCGTCTCGAAGAAGCCGTCGTCGTCGCGAGGACACCAGATCTCCGATTCGAAGTCGAAGCTCGAACCGTCGGTGTAGACGCTCCAGTCGACACGACCGTTGAGCTCGGTGGGGACGCCGCTCCGGGCAAAGGCCCAGTCCCAAAGTTCGAGGTGCTCGGTCCGGGGGCCGGTCCACGCGTAGTGCGCTCGTGGCGGGCCTTCGACGCATTCGTCGGGCCCGTCGTAGCAGTGCGAATCGAACGCTGCAGCGTTCCCGCCAAAGAGCGACGCGGTAGCGAAGAGAGTCGAGAAGACGAGACGCTTCATGGCGATCCCCCCGTCATGCCGGAGAGCCCCGGTACACAACTACCGTCCTGGAACAAGACGGTGCGCACCGCGCTCACCGCGTCTTCGCCGTCGACCCGCAGCTTCGCGTAGTCGTCGAAACAAGCATCCGGGCAGCAGACCTCGTCCTCTTTCCAGGGTTCCGCACTCTGGCAGGTCGGGGCCGACCGAAAACAGTCGTCCAGGCTACGCCCCTGCGCCGGCTCGAAGCACGACGAGATCCACCAGGAACAGCTCCCCGCCGTCGTGAGGGGGTCGCGAACCGTCGCGTCGAATTCGAGCCCGAACCCGACGTTGTTGATCGCCAGCAGATGGCTACCGGACTGACGTCGAGGCAGATTCGCCTTCGAGATGTCCGGAGGCGGAGGCGGCTCGTACGCTACCTCCTCGCCGACCTCGTCCGGATCGGTGACGACGCTCGTACTACCGTTGTTTGTCGCCACTCCGTTGTTGTCCGGCGATGCACCGCAAGACCCGCACGCCGAGTGAGAGACGACGAGAGTGAGGAGCACGAGTCTACGCATGTTCTCTCCGCTGAGTTTGAGATCTCACGCCGCGCAAGCGGCCCTCCCCCGCCGCGCAAGCGGCCCTGCCCCGCCGCGCAAGCGGCCCTCCCCCCGCCGCGCAAGCGGCCCTCCCCC
>CAYPJU010000008.1:52105-54172 GCA_964411125.1 uncultured Bradymonadales bacterium
CCCCGCCGCGCAAGCGGCCCTCCCCCCGCCGCGCAAGCGGCCCTCCCCCGCCGCGCAAGCGGCCCTAGCGGCCCTCCCCCGCCGCGCAAGCGGCCCTTCCCCGCCGCGCGCATACACCTGGCCCCAGACGGGATCGGAGAGGCGGCAGGCGGACCGAGCGAGGCGGCGGGAGGTGCGGCAGATTTCGTCCTCGGCGAGCGCAGGCGATGCAGCGCATCGTCGAGCACCGCCGAGACGAAAGATGCCGTGCCTCCCGCCGCCTCGCTCGGGGAGCCTGCCGCCTCTCCGATCCCCTATTTAATGCGCGCCTTTCTTGGGGCGAAGGACGGCGCCTTCATTGACGTGCTCGTTCCACGTTGCGGGTGGGAAGCCGTTGGCGACCTCGACCATGTCGATGCACCCGGGGACCGGGCACACGATCTGGCAGAGGTTGCATCCGACGCATTCGTCTTCGTCGACGATCGGGACGCGGGTGCCGTCGGGGTTCGGATGGATGCACTGGTGGGCGCCGTCGTGGCACGCGACCATGCAGAGCTGGCAGCCGATGCACTTGTTCGCATCGATCTTCGCCACGATCTCGTAGTTCATGTCGAGGTTCCCCCACTCTTCGTAGGTGGGGACCGCCTTCCCGATGAAGTCGTCGAGCTTCTCGAAATTGTGCTCGACCATGTAGCGCTCGAGCCCCTCGATCATGTCTTCGACGATCCGGTAGCCCTTCAGCATCACCTCGGTACAGACCTGTACGGACGAAGCGCCGAGCAGCAGGAACTCCACCGCGTCGCGCCAGTTCGTGATGCCACCAATTCCGCTGATCGGGATGCCGAAGTCTGGGTGGCGCGCGAGCGCAGCGGTCATGTGGAGCGCGATGGGGCGCACCGCTGCGCCGCAGTATCCGCCGTTGGACGACGACTCACCGACGCGCGGTTCGACCACGAAATTGTCGATGTCGACGCCGATGATCGACTTGATGGTGTTGATCAGCGAGACACCGTCGGCGCCACCGGCTTGCGAAGCGAGCCCGTGCGGCACGATGTCGTGCACGTTCGGGGTAAGCTTCGACAGCACGGGGACCGAGCTGTACTCCTTGGCCCACGACGTGATCTCCTGATTGACGGCCGGTTCCTGACCCACGGCCGACCCCATGCCGCGCTCGCACATGCCGTGCGGGCAGCCAAAGTTGAGCTCGAGACCGTCGGCGCCCGCGTCGATCGAGCGCTTGATGATGTCCTTCCACTCCTGCTTCGACTCGACCATCAGCGACACGATGATCGCGTGCTTCGGGTACTTCAGCTTGGTCTCGTAGATCTCGCGGAAGTTCGTCTCCAGCGGACGGTCCGTGATGAGCTCGATGTTGTTGAACCCGATCGCGTTCTTTCCACCGTAGCTCACCGCGCCGAAGCGGCTCGACACGTTCTGAATAGGCTGGCCGAGCGTCTTCCAGACCGCCCCGCCCCAGCCGTGGTCGAAGGCCCGCTGGATCTGCTTGCCGGAGTTTGCCGGGGGCGCCGATGCCAGCCAGAAGGGATTGGGGGAGATGATCCCCGCACAGTTCGAAGTCAAATCAGGCATCGTTGGACCCTCCCAGGTACTGGTCGATCGACCGCGCGGCGAGCTTTCCTTCCGCTGCCGCGTTCACTACTTCCTTGGCTCCGTTGGAGCCGTCTCCACCGGCGTACCAGCCCGGTCGGCCAGTCGCACCGCGCTCGTCGACGACGATCGTCCCCCACTCCACCTCGATGCCGTCGAGGTCGGCGAGCATTCCACCCAGCTTCGACTGGCCCACCGCGAGCAACACGAGGTCCGCCGGAATCGTCGCGACCTCTCCCTCGATCGGCACCTTGTCGGCGTCGAGCCGCTGGCACTTCACCTGCGCGACCTTCCCTTCGCCTTCGTAGGCGAGCGGTACGGCACGCCACAGCGCCGTGGCCCCCTCGCGCTTGGCCGAGTCCCATTCGTGCGCGTACCCCGACATCGCGTCTTCGGTACCGCGGTACACCATCGTCACGTTCTCGATCCCGAGCTGCGCGCATTCGCGCACACAGTCGAGCGCGGTGTTGCCGCCCCCGA
>CAYPJU010000008.1:54272-59542 GCA_964411125.1 uncultured Bradymonadales bacterium
CAGAGCACTTCGACGGGGCAGACCCGCGCGCAGCTCATGCCGAGGATGTTGGACTCGAAAATCGTCTTCGCCGAGCCCCACACGTTGTCGGTCGCGATCTTCCGGATGAAACCGGGGATGTCGATCGAAGTCGGGCACGCCTGGATGCAGGGCGCGTCTTCGCAAAACAGGCAGCGATTCGCCTCGGCCAGCGCTTGCGTCTGGTCGTACGGCTCTTTGTAGTCCCGAAACTCGACCTCAGTCCGGTCCTTGGGGATGGAACTCATGCGTCTCTCCGATGGGTGATGGGCGATGATACAACGGGATCGCGTCGTTGCGTAGTTTGGTTTCGCCGGTTGGCAGGCGGTCGACCTACGAGGCGAGGTGATGCGCTGCGCCGCACGCTCGCGCGTGCGGTGACAGCCGCTTCGCGGAACGCCGGCTCCGCCGGCAAGGCATGCGAGGCCGGGGCGCGCTCCACCAGGAGCAGGGGATTGAATGCGCCGATAACGATTTGACACCGTCGCCCGCGTTCTGGATAGTCCACCCCTTCAATTTCTGGCTCAAAACCGCGCGGTTGTTGATGATGGCGCGGACTTCAATGGAGGCGCTCGATGCTTTCGAACCCCGATCCCTCTCTGATCAACGACGACCTTCGCCCCGCGACCGAAGAAGAACGGCACTGGTCCGTCTTCAACATGGCGTCGCTCTGGATCGGCATGGTCGTCTGTGTGCCGACCTACATGCTCGCGGCGAGCCTCATCGAGAACGGGATGAGCTGGGGGCAGGCGGTTTTCACCGTGATGCTCGGCAACCTCATCGTGCTCATCCCGATGATCCTCAACGGCCACCCGGGCACCAAGTACGGCATCCCCTTCCCCGTCCTCGCCCGCGCGAGCTTCGGCATCTGGGGCGCGCACATCCCGTCGCTCCTCCGCGCCCTCGTCGCCTGCGGCTGGTTCGGGATTCAGACCTGGTTCGGCGGCTTCGCCATCTACCAGCTCCTCAACATCCTGTTCGGCGGCGCGCTCGCCGGGGCCGACCTCCCCGTCCTCGGCATCAACGCTGGAGAGTTCGTCTGCTTCCTGCTGTTCTGGGGAATCCAGGTCTTCATCATCAAAAAGGGCGTCGAGTCGATTCGAATTCTCGAGTCGATCGCCGCGCCGTTCCTGGTCGCGATGGGCCTCGCCCTCCTCGCCTGGGCCTACGTGAAGGCCGACGGCTTCGGCACGATGATGTCGACCCCGAGCGCATTTGCCGAGGGGGGCGCGAAAGAGGGCCAGTTCTTCAGCGTCTTCTTCCCGTCGCTCACCGCGATGGTCGGCTTCTGGGCGACGCTGTCCCTGAACATCCCCGACTTCACGCGCTACGCGAAATCGCAGCGTGACCAGATCCTCGGCCAGGCGATCGGTCTCCCCACGTTCATGACGCTCTTCGCGTTCATCGGCGTCGCCGTCACGAGCGCCACGCCGGTCATCTTCGGCGAGACGATCTGGGACCCGACCGTCCTGCTCGGCCGTATGGGCGAAGCGAGCGACGGATTCGGCGCTGTCGCCACCGTCGTCATCTCGCTCTTCGCGCTCTCGATCGCGACGCTCTCGACGAACATCGCCGCGAACGTCGTGTCCCCCGCGAACGCGTTCATCAACGTGAAGCCCGAAAAGCTCACGTTCCAGCTCGGCGGCTACATCACCGCCGCGATCGGCCTCGCGATCATGCCGTGGAAGCTCATCGAGTCGGCCGGCGCCTACATCTTCACCTGGCTCATCGGCTACTCCGCCCTCCTCGGCCCGATCGGCGCGATCCTCATCATCGACTACTTCCTCATCCGGAAGACCGAGTTCGACATCGAGGAGCTCTTCCAGAAGCAGGGACGCTACTGGTTCAACAACGGGTTCAACCCGGTCGCCGTCGTCGCGCTCATCGTCGCGATTCTGCCGAACCTCCCCGGCTTCCTGCACGTCGCCGGCATCCTGCACCCGACGGCCGGTAACGACGACTGCCGCCTGACGAACCCCGAAGCAACGGGCGACATCGCCCCGTTCTTCGACGAGCTCTACACCTACGCCTGGTTCGTCGGCTTCGCCGTCGCCGGCGTCCTCTACTTCGTCGGCATGAAAGCGTTCCACAAAGAGCGCGCCTGACAAGACGCCCGCCTCGCGCGGGCGTTTCCATTTCCCCGAACCTGGAGTGAGCCATGATCTGGAAGGTCGTCGGCGTCCTCACATACCTCGCCATCCTCGTCGGCCTCGGCATCGTCGCGTCCCGTCGCATGAAGGACGTTCGCGACTACTACGCCGCCGGGAAGTCCCTCAACTTCTGGGCGGTCGCGTTCTCGGCGCGCGCCACGGGCGAGTCCGGCTGGCTGCTGCTCGGCCTCACCGGCATGGGCGCCCTCGTCGGCGTCCAGGCGTTCTGGGTCGTCCTCGGCGAAGTTCTAGGCGTCGCGGGCGCGTGGCTCCTGATGAGCCGGCGGTTCCATCGCCTCACGATGAAGTACGACGCCATCACGATCCCCGACTACCTCGAAGCACGCTTCGGCGACACGACCCACCACATCCGGCTGGTCGCCGCAGGCGCTCTCACCATCTTCGTGACGATCTACGTCGCGGCGCAGATCTACGCGACGGGCCAGGCATTCAGCGACTTCCTCGGCTGGAATTTCTACCTCGGTATCGCCGTCGGCTTCGCGGTCGTCATGGCGTACAGCATCTCGGGCGGATTCCTCGCCGTCGTCTGGTCCGACATCTTCCAGGGGCTCCTGATGTTCTTCGGGCTCGTGTCGCTTCCCGTCATCGGAGTGATGGCGGCTGGCGGGGTCGAGCCCGTCCTCGACGGTCTCCGCACCATCGACCCGACGCTCCTCAGCCTGTCGGGGAGCGAAGGCTGGACGCTGAAGACGGTCTTCACCACGCTCAGCTTCGCCCTCATCGGCCTCGGCTTCCTCGGGTCGCCGCAGATCTTCGCGCGCTTTCTGGCTCTGCGTGACGAGTCCGAGATCAGCCGTGGGGCCGCGGTCGCCATCGGGTGGACGGTCCTCGCCGACAGCGGCGCCGTCCTCACCGGGATGATCGGACGCCATCTGCTGACGACCCCGGCCGAGAACCCCGAGACCGTCCTCGGGACCGGTGCCGAGGGCGTTTTGCCAGCGATGGTCGGGGAACTCCTCCCCGCGATGCTGGTCGGCCTCTTCATCGCGATCGTTCTGTCAGCGATCATGTCGACCGTCGACTCGCTCCTCGTCGTCGCCTCGAGCGCCGCGACCCGCGACGTCTACCAGCAGGTCCGGCACCCCGAGATGGCCGACGACGAGCTCGTCCGGCGCTCCCGCGTCACGACGTTCGTCATCGCCGCCATCGCGCTCGGCGTAGCGCTGGTGGCGACCAGCCCGGGGCAGACGGTTTTCTGGTTCGTCATCTTCGGTTGGTCCGGCATCGCCGCCACGTTCTGCCCCACGATCATCCTGTCGCTCTTCTGGGGCGGTTTCACCAAGCGCGGCGCCCTCGCCAGCATGATCACGGGCTTCCTGGGCGTTCCGATCTTCAAGTTCGCCGCGCCCGAGCTCCCCGGCGTCGGCGAGTACTTCGCTGCGCTCGGCGAACTTCCGCCCGCGTTTCTGCTCGCCTTCGCCGCCGGACTGCTCCTCTCTCTGGGGGACGAAGCGGGCCGCGAAGCTGCGGACGACGACGCAGTGCGCGCGTAGCCTGCGGCATTTCGGGCGGGCGGGACGCCCGCCGACCGATAGATGGCCTCCGTCGGTCGAGCGGCGTCCCGCCGCTCCGAGTACCCAACGGTCGACCACCAAGTAAGTGACTCGTAAGGCGCGCAACCGAGGCGTATGAACGCGTAAGTCCACATTTCGCGCGCCTTTGCGCACAGTGCTCCTGACGGACAACGATGCCAAAGGAGAACGACATGAAATGGACTTACTTGCTGCCCGCCTCGCTCATCGCCCTCGCCGCCTGTGGCGAAACCGACACGACGATCGCCGAAGACGCCCGCGACGACTCCTTCATGGGTGCCGGCGGCCCCGCCGACAGCATGGGCATTAGCGAAAACAGCGAGACGGCCCGAGCGGTCCTCGAGGTCGTCAATACGCTCGACCTGTCGGCCCTCGACGACGACGTGGCCCTCGACGCCCGAGCAGCCTCAGCGATCGTCGCGGCACGTGTGGGCACCGACCGCACCCTCTTCACGGCGGACGACGTCCGAATCGGGACACTGCGCGAGCTCGACGCCGTTCCCTGGACCGGTTCCCGCGCCTTCGCGAGGTTGATCGAGTACGCGTCGGGGATCGGGGTCGCCCACGGCACGGTCCACGGAATTCAGGAAGGGTCGACGAATGCGCAGATCATCCTGACGGCGGCAAACACCCTCTCGTTCACGCAGTTGGACGACGACGCGGCGCTCGATGCTCGCGCCGCGCATGGGATCGTCGACGGACGCCCCTTTGCCAACCTGGGCGAGCTCGACGCCGCTCCCTACGTCGGGGAGCGAGCGTTCCGAAGCCTGCTCGACTTCGGTCGGCGACACACCGGGACCGGGACCGACCCGTTCGACCCGTCGCTCGCGAACGCTCCGAGCCTCACCGAAGCCGAGGCGATCGCTTTCTTCGCGCCCGGTGAATCGCAGGTCCACATCGCAGACTTCGAATTTTCGATGCGAACTCGGCAGTGCAACGAGCTCACCGGCTGTGGCCAGTGGGCCGTGCAGCCCCACGTCACCTTCGACCACGTCACCTACCAGCGCGGCTACGACTACGGCGCGGGCTGGGCGGGGCCGTCGAGCACCGAACAATGTCCCAAGTACAAGAGCGGCCGCTACGAGGAGGTCACCGGCGAGCTCCACTTCACCACCGTGAATGGCGACATATCGGTGCGCTTCGACTCCGACATCACTGGCGAGATGACCTGCGCAGGGAGCGTCACCCAGGCGGGCGGCGAGTGCTCCGGGTTCGCACCGAAGGAGCCGACCTACTCGAAGCAGCGCAACTGCACCCTCACCGGCTACTGGGACGACCTCGGCGTGAGCGGCTTCGCGCTGGCGCTCCCCGACATCTACGAAGACAGGGCTGGCGCCGGCTACCCGGTCGAAGCGCCGACCGACCGCGCTCTCACCCTGAACATGCACGTGACCGCCGGCTACACTTGGGGGCACGCGACCTACGCCTCGAAAGCCGACGAGGACGGAAACTACACCGAGGTCGAGTACGCGATCTACGCGTCGTACTGACGGCGAGCGCGCGTCTCGCGCGACTCAGTACCCAACGGCCTCCGAGCCGGGCGGGACGC
>CAYPJU010000008.1:59642-81999 GCA_964411125.1 uncultured Bradymonadales bacterium
TCTCGCGCGACTCAGTGCCCAACGGCCTCCGAGCCGGATGAGCGCACGCGAGTTGTGGGCAGTTTCACAAAAACTACCCACAACCGCAGAACTGCCCGGCACGCTTGCTCTCAGACGTGTGTGCCCGGGGGTCAATAGAAACAGCCCTCGGCCGCCTGCGCAAACGCCACGTCGCTGCCGTCGGCGGTGCCGCTGCGGTCGAGATCGGCTCCGTCGCACCACGCGTTCTGCGCGTCGCACGTGCGGCCCGCCGAGTTCGTCACCGCCTGCTCGATGGCGACGACGTCGGCCTCGTTCACGGTGCCCGTGCCGTCGACGTCGACGGGCTCGCAGCCAATCTTCGCCCAGTCGCAGCTGACCCACTGGGGCGCCTGCTCACACAGCACGACGGCGTCGAGGAACCGATACCAACCGACGTCGTGGTGGCGCGGCACCTCCACCTCCGTCCACGGCAGCTCCGTCAGCGGCGTGCCGCTCGCTTCGTACCCGTCCGCCGTTCGCCGAATCGGCGGTCCGTCCGGGTACGTCGTCTCGTACCGATCGATGACGTGGTCGAGCGTGGTACGGTCGAGGTTCTCCTGAATCTTCGCCGCGATCTCGGCTTCGGTCATCAGCGGTGCCGGTCCCGAATCGGGCAGAGTTAGCAGCCGTTCCAGCCCCGCCGAGTCCTGTTCGGGGCGTGCGAAGTCGAAGAAGAACGCCTCGTCGACGGGGAGGTTCGCCTCGGCGCGGTAGAGCGCAGCGCGGAACCGATAGCCATCGCGACGCGCGGCGTCTTCCTCGTCGGGGTAGGCGAGCTCGGCGAACTTCAACTGCAGCTCGGTGGCATGGAAGACGGCGCGGCGGGCCTCTTCGATGCGCGCTGCGTCGCCGGTCGCCGCCGCGTAGTGGTAGACCGCCATCGTCGCCTCGACGACGTCGTCGTAGTCGTTCTGCCACGAACTCAGGACGACCTTCGCGATCGCCTGGTTCTCCTCCAGGTACTCGAGGAACGGTGTCCCCTGCCAACGGATGCTCCCAAACTCGCCCCACGTGCGGCTACAGTAGCCGTCGTCGTAGTTCACGCACCGGGGCTCGTCAGGGATCGGACACGTCAGCGCGTTCTGGATCGCGCGGTTCGAAAAGAGTTCCTTGTCGATCGAGTACGGCAGCGGGATTCCCTCGGCCGGCGCTCCCTCGAGCCCTTCGCTCGACATCGCCTGAGCCAGAAACGCCATCGGGCACGCCCCCATGCTGCCGAGATCCTGAATCTCGGGCTCGCCGTGCGGCCGGATCGTGCCGCTCACCTCGAACGTGTCGTAGTCGCCGACGTCGCTGACGGTGATGATCGCGGTATCGTTCTCGAGCACCAGGTCCCCTACCCGTTTGCCCGCTTCGACCGCCTGCGCCGCCGCGGCGCGCACGTCCGCCGACAGCGACGTATCTTCTGCAGCGAGCTTCGCGGCGAGGAACCCGAGCCCGATGTCGGGGAAGTTGTCGCGCGAGTTGTGGTTCCCCCAGTAGGCCCCGGCCCACGGTTTGTCGTCTGGAACGCGCACCAGCGACGAGCAGCACTCCGAGCTCATGATGAGCTTCGGCAGCTTGTAGAAGCTGATCGACTTCGCGTACTTCCCCGGGTCCCAGGCCGGGAAGAACGAGAACATGAACTCCTCGGGGTTCTCGCGGTAGGTGAACGTGGTCCCCGACCAAAACGTCTGCGCGAGCTCCTGTCGCAGCCCCGGCGAGTACTGGGTGGGCGGCGTCACCGGGGCGCCGAAGCGAGTGAGCGCGCTCGAACCTGCCGCGCCGTCCACGACGCGCGTCCATCCGGGATAGACCTCGCGCGACGTCATCCCCGGATGGCCTGTCGCCGCTTCGTAGAACGTCAGCCCGTTGAGCATCCGGACGAGCGTCAGCTCGAGCTCGCGAGTCCCGAAGACGCGGTAGGCGTTGTAGACGTTCCAGACGGTGGTCCCGATCTGGTTGTTGTCCGAGGGCCCGGCGATGACCTCCCAGTCGTCCCCCTGCCTCGCAATCTTGATCGACCGAATGGTCGTACCGAACGTGACGTCCCCGGTCAGGTGGAATCGGTTGTACGCCGTCAGCAGGCGATTCACGCGCTCGGCGTAGTAGAGCTTGAACCCCCGCGCCCGCGATTCGTCCGTCGCCGTCTCGTCGGGCGGCTCGGGCACGGGCGTCGGCTCGTACGCACCGAGATCCGGCCCGGCGTCATTTCCGACGTCCTCGAACGTCCCGCCGTCGTCCGGGACCGCAACGTCCGCCGCTCGCCCCTGGTCTTCGACGTTCGCGCCCATATCGGGGCCCGCGTCGATGTTCACCCCCACGTCACCGCGCCCCCCGCCCGACTCACACCCGCCGCAACCCAAAGTCAGCGCCAGCGCAGTGACCACGAATGTCGTTCGCTTCAGCCCCTGCACCATCGCTCTGCCTCCCACCGTCACGGAGCCGGGCGAGGACGCCCGCTCACCAAACCACCGAGCCGGGCGAGGACGCCCGCTCACCAAACCACCGAGCCGGGCGAGGACACCCGCTAACCGCTAACCGCTAACCGCTAACCGCTAACCGCTAACCGCCAACCGCGCGTGCCTCACCCCTCGAACGCTTCGTCGGTGATCGCCAGACCCCGATCGATGATATCGAACGCCTGCGCCATCTCCTCTTCGTTGATGCACAGCGGCGGGTTGCACATGAAGCTCCCCCACCGGATGAACGTGAAGAGCCCGTTCTCCTTGAAGAACCCGCCGAGCTTCGTCATCGCCGGATGGGAGCCGTTGTAGGGCGCCATCGGGTCCCCCTTCGAGTTCTTCTGCACGTCCATCATCCCGAAGAGGCCGAGCTGGCGGAAGCTGCGCACCGACGGATGCTTCTCCTTCATCCGCTCCATGTGCCCACGCATCACCTCGCCCATCCTGTTCGCGTTCTCGACCAGCCCCTCCTCCTGCAGCACTTCGATCGAAGCGATCGCCGCGGCGCAACAGAGCGCGTGCGAGTTGTACGTGAGACCGCCCCAGAAGACGTTGTCTTGGAAGTAGTCGGCGATGTCGGAACGCACGCCGACGGCACCGAGCGGCAGATACGAGCTCGTCAGCCCCTTCGCCATCGTGACGATGTCGGGGACGATGCCGCCGTGCTCGAAGGCGAACATCTTTCCGGTGCGGCCGAAGCCCGCCATCACCTCGTCGCAGATCATCAAGATACCGTGCTTGTCGAGCAGCTTCCGCAGCCCGGCGAGATATCCCTTCGGCGGAGGGAGGATGCCGTTGGTCCCCGTGACGGTCTCGATGATCATCGCCGCGATCGTGTCGGCCCCCTCGTACATGATGACTTCTTCGAGGTAGCGGAGGTTGTTCGCCGTGATCTCCTCCTCGCTGTCACCGAACGAGTAGTCGTACGGCCAGGGGTCCATGACGTGGACCACGCCGGGCGTACCTGGTTCGTTCGGGAGTCTGCGCGGGTCACCCGTGAGCTGCATCGCGGCGTTCGTCGCGCCGTGGTAGCTGCGGTAGCGCGCGATGATCTTGTGCTTGCCAGTGTACTGCTTCGCGAACTTCAGCGCGTTCTCGTTCGCCTCGGCCCCGCCGAGCGTGAAAAAGAACGTGTCGATGTCACCGGGCGTGATGTCGGCGAGGAGCTTGCCGAGCGTTGCGCGCGGCTCAGTGGCGGTCCCGGGATACACATAGGTGAGCTGACGATCGCACTGGTCTTTGATCGCCTGTAGCACTTTCGGGTGCCCGTGGCCGATGTTGACCGACATGAGTTGGCTGTTGAAGTCGAGGATCCGGTCGCCGTCCGGCGTGATCATCCACACCCCCTCCGTCCGCTCGACCGGCGTCGGGTTCACGGCGCCGGTTGCGGCCCACGTGTATAGGGTGTGCTTCTTCGACAGCGCGATCATCTCTTCGGAGCTCATGCCCATCTGGTCCTCCTTCTCGACTGTGGGTGACCGCTAATTGCTACTACGACGCACGAATTCTGGAAAGCGGACGCCGTCAGATTCGATGGTGCTCGCGCCATCGAGAGTACGCGGAGCGCCACGAAGGCGCGTGGCGGTCAATCAGTTCCTGCCCGCGCTCGACCGCCGCACGCTCGATCCGCACGTGTTCGGCGAACCCGTCGGCACCGACTGCCGTATCACGATCCCGTGACGCCCCGACTTCGTGGTCGGTCACGGCGTGCGTCGCTTCGTGCAAAAGCTGAATCCCTGTGAACACGGGGTCGGCGTCGAGGGACACGGCGACACGCTGTTCCTCGCGTCGCGCCGCTCCGCGCCCGCGCGTGAATCTTCCGTTGCCGAGCGCGCCGGCGTGAAAGGCCAAGAGCTTCGGACGCTCCAACCCCTCCCACAGCGCGGCGTGCAGCAGGTCCAGTGGCTCGGCGACCTCCGGCGGCAACCCCGCGCTCGCGTCCCCGTCGAGTTCGTCGCCAGACCGGGCATGAAGCGCTTCGATGAGTCGCGCGCAAAGTTCCACCCCCGCGGGGTCGTCCAGCGGGCGCGTCGGCTCGGCGAGCCATCGCATCATCGTCGCGCGATCGTCGAACCACAGCGGCAACACCTGCGCATAGACCCGCGCCGGAGCGGCTCGGTACGCCATCAAGAGCGGATCCACCCATCGCGGTTTCCGAAGCCTCTCCCACAACCTCGGCGGCCGATGGAGGTTTGCTGCGTCGCGCCCCAGGTCGAGGCGCGCGAGGACGTCGTAGTACGCCCCGACGTGGTCGGCGTGCCGAACCTCGATCACGCCACACGTTCCGAGAGCCAACCGTTCGGCCCCGCGACGATCGGCACGCGCACCCGCGTGACGACGCGCTCCGACAGCGAGTCGCCGTGCCGGGTGATGCAGACCATGTCCTGTCGCCCGAACCGCGGACCGAGAACGCCGACGAAGCGCCCGGTGTCGCGCAAGATGTCGCGAAGCTTCGCCGGACGCCGGGGCAGCGTGGCGCCGAGCCACGCCGCGTCGAACCGCCCCGCGTCGGGAAGCGTCGTCGCCTCCCCCCGGACCACACTCACGTTCCCAATCCTCTTCAGTGCGCGCTTCAGTCCCCGCGCAGCGAGCATCCCGAGCGGCGTCTGCGCGACCACCTCGCCTTCACCACCGACCATGTGCGCCATGAGCGCGGCCACGTATCCGGTGGTTGCAAGGAGATCGACCGCGCGATCGCCGAGCGCAGGGTTGCACTGCTCGAGCGCGACGGCGACCGTCCGCAGTCCCAGCGCCAGTGGAGGGTTCCCCTCCCTTCCGTCGTGGAGGTGTTTGCCACGCCACATCGACTCCACGGAGCCGGATTCGAGGAAGTCGTGGGGCGACACCACCAGCAGCGCTTCGATCAAACGGCCAGTTCGAAGGACGCCCTGCTCGAGCAGCATCTTCACCGCCTCTTCGCGCTTTCGCACCCGCTCGTCCTTGACGTGCATCCCGATCGGGAACTCCAGAAAACCGCCGCCAGCGAGTTCTTCGCCCGCCCGCAGGCGCTGCTCGGTTTGCCCTGCGTGCCGAAGCAGACGATCCCGCTGATCGAGCGACAGGAGATTCTTCTGCTCCGCGAGGCTGCGCTCGAACACACGGTCGACCGAACGCCCCTGGCCGCGAAAACGATCGATGACCGACGCGACGACGGGCGCGTAGTGCTCGTACATGAACCGCACGCGCGTCTCGTAGTCCACCTCGTGCGACGCGTCGAGGTGCTCGGCACGGAACCCCGCGTCGTACCAGCTCTTCCACCACTCGGGGTGGTAGAACTTCGTCCCGTACTCCGAGGCGTAGTGGTCCATCTGCTCGTGGACGTGCGATCCGGGGTAGAGCCGAAACGGGTCGAGCGACAACCATCCACACGTCTCGCGCGCGACCCCGAGCAGCTCCTCGGCGAAGGCCAGCGTCTCGCGCATCGACTCGATCGTCTCACCGGGATGTCCGACGATGATGTTGCCGGCCCAGTTCAGCCCGTGCTTCAAGCCCAGCCGAGCCAGACGCAGCTGCGCCTCGAGGTACTTCTCGGGGTTGCGTGCCTTCTGCATCAGCTTCAGCATTCGCGGCGAGCCGCTCTCCATGCCGATACCGATCGAGAAATTCGCCGCCGCGAGCAGCTCGACGTCCTCTTCGTGCAGGTCGTCCGACCGCGTCAGCGTCCAATACTGCCGCGGCAACAGGCCGCGCTCGGCGATGCCTTGCAGCACTTCGCGACGCCACGCGCGATTGAACCCGAAGAGCGGGTCCGCGAGGTTGATGACCCAGTGGTCGAGGTCGGTCTTCTTCGCCAGGCGCTCGAGCTCTTCCAGGGCGCGCCCCGCCGAGTACGATCGCCACTGGTAGCCGCTCTTCGAGCGCTCCATGCAGAAGGTGCAGCGGTAGGGACAGCCGCGCGACAGATAGAGCTGGAACTTGCGCCCGATGTCCTTTGCTCGCGGCCAGTACCGGTCCAGAAGGTCCCACTGGTAGGGCGGCAGCGTGTCGAGGTCGGCGATGACGCCTTTGTCCCAGATCTGTCGCTCGAGCGGCTCCCCCGCCATCTGCGATTTCACGATCTGCGCGGTCGGTACCTCTCCTTCGCCAGGGATGACGGCGTCGAACGGCGAGCCGTCGAAGATGACGTCGCCGGGCAGCGCGGACGCGTGGTAGCCCCCCGTGATGAGCGGGACGTCGGGGTAGAGCGTCTTGATGAACCGGGCGAGGCTCATCACCCGCATGTAGTCGAAGCTCGAATAGCAGCTCAGGCCAATCGCGAAGTACGGGCCCAGCTCCTCGAGCGTGCGTTCGAGGTGACGGTGGTCGCCCCCCTCGTAGTTGAGGTCGAGTATCTCGACGCGCGCTCCCGTTTCCCGGCGCACGTACCCGCCGACTGAGACGAGATGCGGAAGACCGAAGTCCATGTCGGTCCACTTGATGATGCCCGGCGATATCAGGAGCAGGCAGGGTTCGCGAGAACTCACTCGGCGGCCCCCTCACGCCAGCCGGGATCGAGCGCGTTCTGCAGGAACGGCTCGGGGTGGCGCGTGTCCCCGAACATCGCGAACCCCGATTCCTTGCAGCCCCCCTGGCACGATTGCTCGTAGCGGCACCCCTTGCACATCTCGGGGACGGCACGCCGAAAAGCGTTCTGGTACTCCTGCACGCGCCTGTGGATCGCCGGCCAGTCCTCATCCACCAGATTGCCGAGGATGCCGCTCGCCAGGTTGCACGAGCGAACGTTGCCCATCGGGTCGACGACGATGTTCGGGGACTCGGTGCCCGTCGAGCAAAACCCGAACTGCACCCATTCGTAGCGATCGAGGCGGATCAAGCACGGTGGAATCGGCATCGCGGTCGCGACGCGAATCCCGTACTTGCGCCCGAGTTCTTCGGCGACGTCGAGGTTTGCCTCGACGTGTTCCACGTCAGGCAGCAGCTCCGCGACCTCGTGGATCGCGCCGCCGGCAGGAGACATCCTGTTGTACGAGATCTGGCGGACCCCCAGGACGTAGCAGAGCTCGATGACTTCGGCGAAGTCCATCCAATTCTGGCGCATCGCCACGAAACAGACCTGAACCGGGACGCCGGCTTCACGCAGGTCGAGAGCCGCGCGCAGCGTGCTGTCGAAACACTTCGCGCCCTTCAGCTCGTCGTGCTTCGACGGCTCGGCCGACAGAATCGTGAGCTGCACACCGCGGACGCCGAGCTCGCCGAGCCGCTTCGCGCGCTGCGGCGGAACGTGTGAGCCGTTCGTGATGAGCTGCACGGTGTCGACGAGCGAGGTCGCCTTCTCCATGATCGCCATCGCGTCCTTACGCAGCAGCGGTTCGCCGCCCGTGATCGTGATGTGGCTCGCGCCGGTCTGTTCGACCGCTTTCTGCATGACGGCGAGGAATTCCTCGCTCTTCAACATCCCGCGCTTGTAGCCGCCCTGAGGGTCGCCGGGGCTGGCGTTCCAGACGTTGTAGCAGTGACCACAGCTGTGGTCGCACCCGGTCATCAGCTCGAAGTCGAGCCGCGGGACGTCGTGAGAAGCGCCGATTTCGAAGATGCCCATCGCGTTGCCCAGTGGGAGTGCGCGTCACGCCTCGCGGTCGAGGCGCTCCTGCAGGTCGGCTGGAAGCCGGTCACGGTACTTGTCGAGGAGGTCACGACGACCGAGGGTCCCAACGTCCCCCGTGTCGGATGCACCACTGTCGACGCCTCCGTCGCGTCCAGCATCGCCAGGCCCTGCATCCGTCCCCTGATCGAACTCCTGGGGCACGTAGGAGAGACAAGGCCCGACGTCGAGGCACGGGCCGAAGCAGCCGCCGTCGTTGCAGCCCTGGCCCCCTCCCGTGAGAAAGAGGAGGACGAGCCCAATGACCCCGAATCCGATTCCACCGAAGAGGCCGCCGCTGCTCGCCGGTCCGCACGCAGCGAGCGTGACCGCCGCCAGGACGAACATGACGATCGCTGCGCGGCGTCGCCGCCCGCTCATGCGTCCTCCGAGCCGTCGTGGTCGCCACCGCGCAGGCGCGCCGTCACGTCGGACGGTAGTCGATCTTCCAGGCGTGCGAGGATTTCCTCGCGGTCTCGTACGATCCGCGCGCCGACCTCGACGTCGGTTCCCGCATCGCCCGGGTCGAGCCCGAAGTCGGGGGCCGGAGGTGAGAGGCACGGCCCGGTATCGAACCGCTCGATCTCCATGTCGGAAGGCCCGCCAGCGTCGTCGGGCGTGCCCATGTCGGGTGGGAGCGGAGTCAGGCAGGGCCCGAACTCGGCGTCGATCGGAGGAGAGAGGCAAACGCCGAAGTCGGGCTCCGGGTCGTCGCCACCGTCCTCACCGCCGTCGACGACTCCGGTGTCGTTGGTACCGACATCGTCCTTGTCGGGCGGCGGACTGCACGCGGCGAGCAACGTCGCCGCGATGGCGATCGCAGCGAGGATCGAGCCAGTCGGCCCTACCCCCGCGCCCGCTGTGCAGGCGGCAGTCAGCGATGCCAGCATGACGATCTGCCATGCGCGAAGTCGCAACCCGTTCTTGAACATGAAAGAAGTATAGGGACCGGCGACGCACGTCGCAATCGTGGCGCGACCGCCCCTACTCACGATGCGTCGCCGGTCAACCGAGCGGCTATTCGGTTGAGGCTGTTCCGGTCGGTACTAGGTTGCGTTTCGAGCCAGGCGGGCTGGCCGCCTCGGCGTAATTCGAATGAATGAGGTATGAAATGAACAAGGACCAGATCAAAGGCAATTGGAAGCAGTTCAAGGGCGAAGTCAAACAGGAGTGGGGCAAGCTCACCAACGACGACCTCGACTACATCGCCGGTAGCCGTGACAAGCTGGAAGGTAAGGTTCAGGAGCGCTACGGAATCGAGCGCGAAGTTGCGAAGAAGCGCGTCGACAACTTCTACCAGAAGTACGACTGAGCACCTCGACTGCTCGAAAACTACGAAGGCCCCGACGACGTCGGGGCCTTCGCGCTTTCTTGGCTCGATCGAGGCTCAGTACGCTTCGGGCTTTCGTCGCAGAAGCTGCCCACGCGTAGCGTCACCGACGAACTCGCCGTCGCGGACCGAGACCTGTCCACGGACCGTCACGACCGATGGGCGCCCATCGATCTCGAAGCCTTCGAATCCGCTGTAGTCGTTGTTCACGCTGTGGGTTTCGGCGGAGATCTTGCCCCGATAGTCGGGGTCGTACACGACCAGGTCGGCGTCGCTGCCGACGGCGATGCAGCCCTTCCGAGGATGAAGCCCGAACAACTTCGCGGACCGCGTGCTCGCGGCGTCGACGAAGCGGTTGAGATCGAGCGTGCCGCGGCTCACGCCGTAGGTGTAGAGCAGGTTCACGCGGTCCTCGATCGCCGGGATTCCGTTTGGAATCTTGGTGAAGTCCCCGCGCCCCATGTCCTTTTGCTCGAGATCGAACGGGCAGTGGTCGGTCCCGATGGTGTCGATGTGCCCGTGGTTCAGCGCGTTCCACAGGTACGGCTGGTTTCGCTCGTGACGCAGCGGGGGCGACATCACCCACTTCGCGCCCTCGAAGCCGTCGCGCTCGGCGTAGGTCTTGTCGAAGATCAGGTGCGGAATCACGGTCTCGACGTGGATGTCGACGCCGCGCGCCTTGGCCGCCATCGCGGCCTCCAGAGCCGGCTTGCACGACAGATGGACGACGTAGCCTTTCGCGCCGGTCATCTCGAGAAACGTCGCGAAATGGTGCGTCCCCTCGGCCTCGACCGACTCCGGCCGGCTCGGCTCGTGCCACTCGGGCCCCGTCTTCCCTTCCGCGAGAAGCTTCTGCTGCAACTGCGCGACGACCTCCGCGTTCTCGCAGTGCGCAGTGACGATCACCCCGAGCTCTTTGGCGAGCGTCAGCGTGTCGAACAGCTCGTCGTCCTCGACGCCGAAGAAGCCCTTGTAGGCGAGGAAGACCTTGAACGACGTGATGCCGTCGTCCACGATCTCACGGAGCTGTCGCTCCGTCGTCTCGTCGAACTTCGAGACCGCCATGTGGAACGTGTAGTCGCAGGCGCTGTTCCCCTCGGCCTTCGACTTCCAGAGCTCGTAGCCCTCCAGCGTGTCTTCTTCGCGAGACGGACACGCCATCTCGATGAAGGTGGTCGTCCCGCCCACGAGCGCCGCTTTGCTCGCGGTGGCGTGGGTGTCTTTGGCGAAGGTCCCCATGAAGGGAAGATGGATGTGGACGTGAGGATCGATGAATCCTGGGAAGACGTACTTCCCGCTCGCGTCGATCACCTCGGTGCCCTCGGGCACGTCGAGGTCCTTTCCGATGCGGGTGATCGTCTCACCCTCGCAGTAGATGTCGGCGAAATAGTCGTCGGAGGCGGTGATGATTCGACCGCCCTTGATGAGAATGCCCATGAGTTGCGCCTCGGCGAGTTGTTGAAGAACGCGCCGAGGCTACAACCTGAGATGCCGTGTGAAAAGAGGCGTGAGGACGCGGACTACTGCATCGAGAGGGTCGTCACGAGCTGGTAGCTGTGGTCACCGTCGGGCACGTACCCGTAGGCGTCGACGACGATCCAGTACTCCTGGCCGCTCGTCGCGGTGAACGTCCCCTTGGAGTCGAACGTCCCGTCCGGATCGTCCTCGCTGTCGTCGTTGGCGACGAGCACACCGTTCGTGGGATTCCAGACGTACAGGATCGTGTCCAGATCGCTCTCGGTCGGCGCTCGCTCGGCGAACGTCTCGACGGTCACCATGTCGTCGCTGTCGGCCGTCCACGAGTAGACGTCGACCGCGTTTCCGTCGAGCTCGGCGTCCTGCATGCCCGGGATCGTGAGATCGGTCGCGGCCGGCATGGTGTCGACGGCGGTCGTGATTTCGTAGGTCGAAGCGCCGTCGATCCCGAACACCGAGAAGAGATGAGCCCCGTCTTCTGCAATGAAGAACTGTCGCGTCGCGCCCGCCGCCATGACGATTTCGCGCTCGATCTCCCCGCTGGGGTCGATGAGGCCCCCCACCAGCGCATCCGCGGTCCCAGCGGAAGTGACCGTCACGGTGAGGATCGTTCCCGCGGTCAAGTCGAGCGAGAAGAGGTCCACGTCTTCTTCGTCGGCGCGGCCCGAGAATGCCTCGCCGACGGCGACGACATTGGCCGTCTCGTCGTTCGGCTCCATCTCGGTGCCGAAGTCGTTGTTGGGTCCCCCGGTAGTTCCGTTGTTGGAACCCGCCGTCGTCCCGTTGTTGGACCCGGGGGTCGTCCCGTTGTTGGACCCCGGGGTGGTCCCGTTGTTCGTCCCGCCGGTGCCGTTGTTGCTACCGACGTTGGTCCCGTTGTTCGTCCCGCCGGTGCCGTTGTTGGTGCCTTTGCCGTTGTTGTCGCCAGGGCCACATGCGGCGACGAGTGCGGCGGTAGCGATGATCATCAATTTCGCGTTCTTCATGTTCCATCCTTCCGAGATTGCGCCTGAGGCACGCGCTTGTGCGGCGCAGACTCTTGGCGAAAACAGAAAACAATTCAACCCGCGGTCGCAGCATCTCGGTAGCGCCGACCTCCGGCCTGCCCACATCTTCGGCACCGTCGGCGGAATTTCCCGCGTGGAGGCGATATTATCTCCTCCGCGGTCTGGCGAAGCCGACCGTGAATACGAAACGTCCCGGGAGCGTAGCGCCTCGGGCTGAACCCCGCTCAGGCAGAGCCGAGCGAAGGAGAAAGACATGAAGCACGAGCATCAGGGCGGTCCCGACCGGGGCCGCGAAGACCACGATCACGACCATCGAAACCATCATCGCGGCGGTCGCTGCGGCCCACGCGGTCGGCGTGGACGCGGACGCGGCCGCGAACGCGGAGGAAGGCACGGCATGTTCAGCGTAAAGCGACCCCTGCGTTTTCTGTCACACAAGCTCGACCTCTCCGACGATCAATTGCTGGTCGTCGCGGACATCCTCAGCGACTACCGCCTCGACCGCGATGCGGCGGACGTGGAGCGTCGTCGGGCGAAGAAGGCGCTGACGACGGCGCTCAAGACCGACACGTTCGACCGTGAAGCCGCGGACGCCGCCGTCGAAAGGCAGCATCAGGTGCATCGCGAGTTGCAGGAGCGGTTCGTCGACGCCCTCGAACGACTGCACGGCGCGCTCGACGAGTCACAGCGCGAGAAGTTGGCGTTCCTCCTCGGCAGTCTCGACCTCGAGGTCTGAGCCCCCTGGCGCGCACGATTTTGCGCGCCCGAAATCTTCGAAACCCTGCACCGTTCCGGGGCGTCCTCATGGACGCCCCGTTTCGTTCAGGCGATTGAAACCTGTCGAGCGGATCACTATGCTGCCCGCGCGTAGCTGTAATGAATTGTCGGACAGGTTTGCGATGAAAAGTGTGCATGTAGGTCGTTTCGCGGCGTTCTGGCTCTCGCTGCTGCTCGTCACGAGCGGATGCGGCAGCTGTGACAGCCCCACCCCCGCGGATGGCGACCTCGGCGCCGGGGACGTCGGCGTCGTCGACGAAGTCGGCGTTCCCGACGCGTCCGATCCCGACATGGGGGTCGACCCGACGCCCGACATGCGCGAACCGCTGCCGGACCTCCCGTCCTTCGACTTCTCGCGCCCCGACGCTCCGGGCGACATGGGCCCCGTAGTCTTTCGCCTCGACGCAGTGATCCCTCCGCGAGGACCGGTCGACGGCGGGACCGCGGTCGTGATCACCGGGTCGGGGTTCTCGACGGAGACCGTCGTCTTTTTCGGAAGTCGGCAGGTCGACGTGGAGCTCATCGACGGCGACCTCGTCGGCACCGCACCGGCGGCCGCAGGCCCGGGTCCGGTGACGGTCAAGGTGCTCGACCCCGCGTTCGCCGAAGAGGAAGTTCTCCCGGGCGGGTTCGAGTACTTCGCCCCGCTCGCCGTCGATTCCGTCACGCCCCGACGGGTCCCGACCGATGGGGGCGTAGAGCTGACCGTTCGAGGCCGTGGCTTCAACGACGACACGCGAGCGAGCTTCGGGGGGCAGACCGGCCTGCGCCACGTCGTGATCGACCCGACGCTGATGCGCGTGGTCGCCCCCCCGCACCCGGCAGGTGTCGTCGACGTGCGCGTGACCAACCGGGACGCGACGGCGACGCTCGCCGGCGGCGTCGAGTACTTCGCCCCGCTCGACCTCGACGCGGTCCGTCCCGCGACCGGGTCGACCGCCGGGGGGGAGACCGTGACTCTCACTGGGAGCGGCTTCGACAGTTCGCTCATCGTCGAATTCGGCGGAGCTCCGGCGACGGTCCAGACCGTCGCCGCGACCGGCGATTCGGCCACCGTCGTCACGCCGGCGCACCCTGCCGGTATCGTCGACGTGCGGCTCGAGAACGGGAACGGGGACGGACACATCGAAGCGAACGCTTTCTATTACTCGACGCCGGGCGAGTTCTCCGTCGCGGCGATCTCCCCCACGCAGGGAGTCGCTTCGGGAGGCACAGAGGTGCTGCTGATCGGGGCGGGGCTCGACGCCGCTTCGCTCACCGTCGCCTTCGACGGGCTCCCCGCGACGATCGTGGACAAGGGCCCGGGCCACGCGCTCGTGCAGACGCCGGCGCACGCCGAAGGCGTCGTCGACGTGACGGCCAGCGACGGTACGACGACTGACACCCTCCCGGACGCCTTCACCTACGTCGCCGACCTCTGGATCGACCGCGTCACGCCCGCGACTGGCAACGTGGCCGGCGGAGACGTGGTGGTGATCGACGGCGAAGGCTTCACCGACGCCACCAACGTGGTCTTTGGCGGCATCGCAGCCGACTTCACCATCGATTCCAACACGAAGATCACCGCGACGACACCGCCGCACTCGGCGGGCATCGTCGATGTGGTCGTGGAGCGGGACGAGGTCACGGCGCGGTTCCGCGACGCGTTCACCTTCACCGAGCCGCTCGAGGTCTACGGCCAGCAACCGGCGCGAGGCTCGATCGCGGGCAACACCTGGGTGCAGGTCTTCGGGCGGGGCTTCGTAGGTACCGACGACGTCACGTTCGACGGGATCTCCGCTGCCGACGTCGACATCATCGACGCGCAGACGCTCGGGGTTCGGACGCCGCCGCACGCCCCCGGGCAGGTCGACCTGACCGTCACGACGCCCAACGACTCGGCGACGAGCCCGGTCCCATACACGTTCTACAACCCCGGCAGCCGTTTCGGTGGCGCATGGGGAGGTCCCGTCAACGGTTCCGTCAACGTGACGGTCTACTCGACCGAAGGCCAGCCGCTCGAAAACGCCTTCGTGATGCTCTCGACGACTCCGGAGACCCCGTACCAGGGTTACACCGACGTCAACGGCATGGTCACCCTCTCCGGTCCCGACGTGCTCGGTGAGCAGACGGTGACGGCCACATACCAACTCTTCCTCGAAGCGCGTCCCTGCAACCCCGAGATCAAGTGGACGTCCAGCGCGACGGTCCAACGGGTCGACGCCGAGAACATCACGATCTTCCTCACGCTCGATCCGCCGCCACCGATGGGCCCGACGACCCCGCCTGAAGCGGGTTGCGAGGAAGGAACGTTCGAATGCTTCTGCCGCCTCGGCAACCCGCCGTGCGACGACCCGTTGCAGTGCAATCCCTTCACGGGTGTCTGCTGTCCGCCGCCCGGCGAGCCGCCGACACAACCGGGAGCGACGTTCACCGGCTACCTCTCCGGACTCGACAAGATCGCGGAGCCGGGGCCGACCGAGTTCCAGATGGCGATCGTCTACACGACACAACGCGATCCCTGGAGCCAGAACCCCGACCCGGGTGACGGCAACGTCGTCCTCACGAACGGAACCTACACACTGAACAGCCGCATCGGCGACCTCGCGCTCATCGCGGTCGGCGGGCTGTACAACAACCAGACGAACACGTTCAAACCGCTGATGATGGGGGTCGAACGCTACCTCTTTGCTGCGGACGGGCAGGTCTACACGGTCGACCTCGACCTCAACATTCCGCTCGACACCCCGCTCTCCTTCAAAGTGAACCACTCCCCTCGCTATCCAAACGGGCCCACGATGAACGAGGTCGTTCCGTGGCTCGATCTCGGTTTCGAAGGTGTGCACGGTGGGGTTCAGGTCGCCACCGGGAACGGCGACATCGTGACCGCGGCTAACCAGGCAGCGCTGACGGGCATCTTCTCCGACGCGAAGTACATCGCCGTCGGCGGAGCGTACAACCAGGGCGGTCTTCCCCTGACGATCGGAATCGCACGCGGCATCACCGACACGAGCAAGGTCATCGACATCCCGGGGCTCATCGGCATCGCACACGTCACCTCGCCGCAACCCGGACTCCGCCCCGTCGACGGCCTCATCGAGTTCGATCTGCGCGACCCCGCGATCGAGCCCGACTTCTACTATCTCAACATCTCGGTCCCGACCCTGGCGGGGCTCAAGTCGCTCTGGGAAGGGTTTCTCCCCGGCAACGCTCGAAGTCTGCGGCTGCCCGACTTCCCCGAATTCAGTGCGCTCCCCGTGACCAACCAGCCGTCGCCCTATCCCCAGGGAAGTTATCTGCTCGACATCATCGGAGTCTCGAAACCGGGTTTCCAATGGGAGAGCTTCAGTTACAACGACCTCGGATTCGCCGATTGGGAGGGCTATTCATACTCCCGCACCGCGATCGCTTTCTGAGCGCGATTGCGTCGAAACCGCGCAAATGCCCTGCAAATCGGGCATTTGCGGAGTGTAGCACCACCCGTGACAGTTCATGCGCCGAAGACGAGGCGGAGTTCCCGCCCACCTCTATCGGAGAAACGCATGAAGAAATCTCTCGCAATCCTCGCTCTCCTCGCCGCAGCTTGTGGCGGCAATGACGATTCGAACAACGGCGAACCCGCCGATGATCTCGCCACACCCGACAATGGCGCCGTCGTGGACGATGGGAAGTCCGACGTCCCCGACGACGTCACGGAACCGGAAGAACGCGAGCCTGTCGTCGAAGAGACCGTGGAGGACCAAGAGGAGTTCGAGCCCTCCGTGGACGGGGTTTTCGCCGCGTCGAGCTTGATGGGATCCGTCGAAGGTATCGAGTTGGACCTGGAAGGCCTCGCCGTCGCGTCCACAGGCACCGATGGGTCGGTGATCCTTCTCATGGCCGATCGCGATCTGGCGTGTGACGATCTGACGTTGGCTCCCGGCGAACGATATGCCCAGTTCCGTTTCCGAAGCGACGACGGCGAGCTCGCCCCCGGGACGAACGTGAACGCCGGAGCGTCGCTCGAGGCGAAGATCGTTCAGATGCCGGAAGCCTGCGCCGGGCCCGGCGAAGTCCTCGCGACCAACCAGAACCTGCGCGAATTCGAGGTACGCCTGGCCGAGGCTGACGAAGAGCGAGTGCGCGGAGACTTCGACGTCGTCGTCTATGACGGAAAGGAGGAGGGAACCGTCGCGGGTACCTTCGACGCGGTGCGTTGCAACAGCACCCCGCTCCCCGTCTGCGTTCCCTGAACGAACGGATCCATCTCCGACGTCGCTCCGCCGCAATCGCGCGGAGTGGCGTCGCTTTTCGAGCGCAGAACGACGACCATGTTCGACGAGCGAAAGGTGAACGGACTCCGCCTGGACGCGCTGCTCCGTTGCCCTCGCTCCGTCGGCGCGCAGATTTCAGGCGAAGTTTCGCCCCAGGAGAACTCATGAGACGTGCAATCGCGACTATCGCCCTCCTCGCCGCCGCGTGCGGAGGAAACAACGGCACTGACGATGGCTCGACCAACAACGGTGCGGCCACGAACAACGGGGGCGCCACCAACAACGGGGTTGCCACCAACAACGGGGTTGCCACCAACAACGGGACCATCGGGACGAACAATGGCTCCACCGCCCCGGCTTTCGCCCCCGCGAGCGTGATGGGGGCCGTGGCGGGAGCAGACGTCGACCTTCAGGGCGTCGCGGTCGCGTCGTCAGGGACCGACGGGACGCTCACCCTGCTCATCGCAGACCGCGACCTCGCATGCGACGATCTGGAGTTCTCGCCCGGGGACACATACGCCCTCTTCAAGGTGACGCCAGACGACGGGGAGTTCGGGCCCTCCTTCAACAATCAGCTCGTCGCTTCCATCGACGCCCGAATCGCGACGATGCCGGACGCCTGTGCGGGCGAAACGCTCTTCGTCGGGCGCAACGAGAATCTTCGTGATTTCGAGGTGCGGGTGGAGCAAGCCGATGAGACGAGAGTGAGCGGTGACTTCGACATGATCCTCTACAAAGGGCAGGAAGACGGCAACGTCGCGGGCACCTTCGACGCGATCCGCTGCGATCGAACACCGATTCCCGTCTGCACACCCTGAGTCCTGTCTGCCTCGTCAGGCTCGACCTCTCCCGCTCTAGCTGGTAGAGGATCGAACGAGGGCTCCTCGAGATCTCCGCCGAGCATTCACGCGTGGCAGATCTCGGCATCTGCGCGAGGAAAGGATGGGCATTCGCGGTATCGGTGGGATTTTCTTCAAGGCGAACGACCCCGACGCGCTGGCAGACTGGTACGAAACGCACCTCGGGGTCTGGCGCGACGCGGAGGGCTACACCGTCTTCGGCTGGCGTGAAGCCGACCGTCCCGAACGCTACGGCGAAACCGTCTGGAGCGCTTTTCCCCGCGACACTTCCTATTTCGAGCCCTCGAGCGCCGAATTCATGATCTCGTATCGCGTCGAGGACCTCGACGCGGAGCTCGCCCGGCTCGCCGACGAGGGAGTCCAGCTCGTCGGTGAACCCGAGTCGTTCGACTATGGTCGCTTCGGCTGGGTGCTCGATTGCGAGGGCAACAAGGTCGAACTCTGGGAGCCGCCGCTTCACCGCTCTTTCGCAGTGACCGTCCCCGAAGACATCGCCGAGGGAGGAGCCTGGCTCTGCGAGCCGGGGAAGATGATGGCCGCCCCTGCCTCCGATCAGTCCGAGCGCCGAATTCGTCACGAAGTCGTCGTGGAACTCCCCGCTCGCGAGGTGTGGCGACTCTGGACGACCTCGGACGGGCTGGCGGAATGGTGGGTCGAGCAGAGCGACGTCGAACTCGCCGTCGGCGGGCGATTCGAATTACGGTTCGCGAGCGATGCTCCGGCCGGAATGCAAGGGTCGGAAGGCTGCAAATTCCTCGCGTTCGTTCCGGAGCGGATGGTTTCGTTCACGTGGAACGCTCCACCGAAATACGACTACACCCGAGAACGCCTCACCCACGTGGTGCTCGAGCTCGAAGAGGACGAGCGCGCCAACACGCTCGTCCGGCTCACCCATCTGGGGTGGCCGACGACCGAGCACGACGATCATCCCCAGTGGGCGAAGACGTTCGACTACTTCGACGAAGCGTGGCGCAAAGTCCTGGACATGCTCGCCGATCACGCCGCCTGAACCGCGGTTACTTGTCGTAGTGCGGTTGGTAGAGCTGAACCTCTTGCCCACCCGGAATCCGGAAGTACGTCACCAGACCGTATCCGTGATCTTCGATCGGTCGGGAGAACTCCACATCGCGCTCCGTGAGTTCCGCGACCGTCGCTTCGATGTCTTCGCAGTAGAAGGATATCTCGTGCGCGGTCGAACCATCCGACGGGTGAACACCGAGGTCGGCCTCGGGAGCGTCGAAGATCAGCCATCCTTCTCCCACGTCGGTGAAAGGAAAGCCTATCTTGTCTCGAAAAAACGCCCGCGTCTCCTCGGCATGGGGCGTATAGAACATCGCGTGCATTCCCTTGATCATCGTTCCTCCAAGGCACCGACTTTCGTCTCTACCGTGACTTCGACCCCGTAGCGGTCGTCCTCTCCTCTCAATAGCTCGAGTCCTTCGTCGTCCCCAAACAGGTGGAAGCGCGCGAAGGCGAGCCCATACGCGTTCACGATCTCGAACGCGAGCTCCGGTTCGACGAACTCGTCGGAGCAGCCGTCGTCCTCTGCGGCTGCCAGGCCAGGGAGCAACTGGCACATGTTCGAGAACGTGAAGTGTCCTCCGTTCGTCAGATCGACCCGCACGTGCCTGCCGGTGAGAGTCTCCCAGATCGGATCTCCCTCACTCGACTCGGGAAGTGTCCGATCTCTGGCTCCGGTGATGAGTAGCGTCGGGATCTCGATCTGCGAGATCCCGTCCTGCATCACCAGAAACCCACCCGGAGCCTGCGGGATCGACACGTCGATCCGCTCGTCCAGGAACCCTGCACGGAAGAGCTCCTCCACCCCCTCGCCCTCGATGAATTCGCACTCCGTAGGCGCGCCAGGCGCGCTGCAGAGTTCGATCATCTCCTCGACCGCGAAACCGGTGCCGGTCGAAGCAAGCGACGTGAAGCCGCCGAACGAGTGCCCCGAAACGACGACCTGATCCGAAATCTTTCCGGCGAGCGGATCGTCGGCGTCGAGACCGTAGAGCGCGTCCATCGCAGCACTCACGTCCTGCGGCCGGACCGCCGCGGAGTCGAACCGAACTCCGCCCTGAGCGACGTCGTAGATCGTGTTTCCCGTGTGGTAGGGCGCCACGACGACCCAGCCATGCGACGCCCAGAACTCGGTCATGAAATAGCTCTGCTCGGCCAGTGCGGAGTTGCCGTGCGAGAAGACCAGCAACGGCGCCTGCCCCTCGATCGCGACCGAAGCATCACCGATCACTGCGTCCCATGCGACGTTACGCAGGTAGCGCCCCGGCTCCCCTTCTTCGTCGAGGGTCGGATACCAGATCGAGAGTTTGATCTCTCGTCCCGGCTCGAGCTGCGCGTCGTACGTGATGTCGAAGCGGCGGTGTCCGACGTTGAACGGGCCACGCTCGTAGATCGAGGCCTGATGAGGCATCGGAACTTCGGGCCGATCGGCGTCCCGGGCAGCGTCGCCGGGGCTCCCCGTGTCCGGGAGCGACGAGCTTCCGTCCGCGCCGGCGTCGATTGCGGGGGAAAGATCGGCCTCTGCGCCAGCATCCGTGGAGTCGCCGTCGACCCCCGTGCCGCCCGAGCAGGCCGTCAGACCGAACGCCATGAGGAGCGAGGCAATGGGTCGCGAGAGCTTCACAGTCCCAGCACCTCCGTGAGCGCCTGGACCCGCCGCTGCTCCAGCGGCGTCACTTTTCCGTCGGCGAGGACGGCGCCGAGTACGTCGTCCATCAGAGCCCGACGGTCTGCTTCCGGTAGCGCGCGCGCTGCCTCTTCGGCACCTTCGGCGCCTTCGAAGTGCATCACAGCGTCGATCTCCTCGGGGTCGAGCTCGAGTCGTCGAAGGAGCGCGGCGAGGAAGTCTCGCTCAGCGTCATCCATGTGTCCGTCGGCAGCGAGGACGCTGGCTACGAGGTGTCCGTATGCGAGGTTCGGTTTCATCTTCAATTCCTTGAGGGTCGTGGCAAAGCAATAGCGCCACCGGACTCGCCATGCAACGTCGGGACTCCGCGAACCACAATTTTCTGGACGACGGGCGCTCCCTGCCGAGCTTCGTAGGAGCCACGCGATGGATACTTTGATGAGAGGTGGCTCATGTTCGTTATCGAAAATCGTGCAAAAGACGGATCCTCCCCACGGGTCTTCTGGGAAATTACACCGATGCAGCCGACCGACGTCGACGGTGACCCCGTCTCTGTCGGAATGCTCCCAGACGAGGGGAACACGCGCCGCCGGGTCGTCGGAACGGCGCAGTCGCCGGACGCGCTCGTAGGGTTGCTCACCAACCAGCAGATCGGCCGGGTACGCCCCCAGGACGTGGAGCGCGCATGGAAGAACGCCAGCGCTTTCGGTCCCGCGGAGCGGAGCCGAGTCGTGCCGCGCATGCGGGCTGCGCCGGCCCAACTTCAGCCCACCACCAGCGCGCCATCCCCGTTCGCGGGCCGTGTCCACCGCGAACGCGCTGGCGCAGCTTCCGCTACCGCCACCGAGTCGGCGGCCCTCGCGATGGGGATCGTCGCGGCCTTCTTCGTGCTCGCGGTTGCGATCTGGATCCTGGCGATCTGACGTCGCTTCAGAATCGTGAAGCGTCGGTGTCGTCGACGTCCGCGCCCTGGAAGACGTCGTCGTTGTCGAGGTCCAGGCAAGCCCCGTTCGAGAAGTCGTACGGCGTCTCGCCCGAGTAGTTTCCGCCGGGCCCATACCGACACACGACGATCGTCGCCGAGAAGTTGAGCCCTTGCGGATTCGAACAGCGGGCCCAGCCGCAACCGACCTCCGTGCTGTCGTCCCACACCAACTGGGTGTAGTGCCCGACCACGCCGGGGGCCGGCTCCCCCACCCTCTTTCCGAAGGCATAGTCGAACCGCTCGTCGGCCCATCCCTGAACCGAAGCGAGCATCACGGCGTTCGAAGGCTGCTGAGAAGCTGCGTAGAGGTTCTCCCCGACATACTGAAAACCGGCATCGGGACTCCGCGACCCGTCGTGGGCCCAGATGCACTCCTCGGCGTAGCTCGTCGCCGACGCGGCGAGCGCCGAGTTCCATGTCAACGACTGTACTCCGACGCGCGCCCTCCAGTAGTTGTGAGCGGCGGTGATCCCGGCGAGCATTCCAGGTTCCGGATCGGTGGCCGGGACCCTGGGGAAGCTACACTCGTCAGTGGTCGCAGCGTCGCAGTCGTCGTCGACTTCGTTGGCCGGGATCTCGGTCGCCGAAGGATTGACGCCCGCGTCGTTGTCGTCGCAATCCATCGCCCCGGCCGAATACGCGTCGCACCCGACCCAGTGGCCATCGGAATCCGCGTCGACGCAGGTCGCGCAGCTCATCCAGTTGTCGGCATCCGTGTCGTCGCAGTCCGTCCCCACGGCACCATCGGGGAGCACGTCGCAGGTCCCCAGCCATCCGTCCGCGTCCCCATCGACACAGGTAGCGCAAGCGGTCCAGTTGTTCGGGTCCGTATCGTCGCAGTCGGGCCCGGAAGCTTCGTCGAACGAGACACAGTCGACGTACACGCCGTCGCCGTCGCCGTCGACGCAGCCATCGAGTGGGTCTACACCGTTGTTCGGCGTCCCGTTGTTCGGCGTCCCGTTGTTCGGCGTCCCGTTGTTCGGCGTCCCGTTGTTCG
>CAYPJU010000008.1:82099-103098 GCA_964411125.1 uncultured Bradymonadales bacterium
CCGTTGTTCGGCGTCCCGTTGTTCGGCGTCCCGTTGTTCGGCGTCCCGTTGTTCGGTGCTCCGTTGTTCGGTGCTCCGTTGTTGGAGACAATGTCGATGACGAGAGGCTCCTCCTCGTCGGGCTCGGGCTCGACCACGCAGGCCGAAAGACAACAGACGAAAAGAAGGCAGAGGTTTCGTTCCAGGCGCACGCGATACTCCAGATGTCGTCGAATTGCGCGGGAGTATAGGGGACTACGTCGGGCTTTTCACCCTTCGTCGTCCTCTCCTCGATCACCACGGACGACCTTCTGTTCGAGCTCCGCCGTGTCCCCCGGACCACCCCGCCGCAGAAGCTCGCTCGGGATTTGCACCAGAGGTTTGGTCTCGCCGGGGCCGCGGCGGGGCATGCCACCCCCACGCCCGTATTCTGCGGTCGCCCCGGGGTCGAACGTTCCGACTTCCACCGTGTCGTCGGCGCTTCGTAGCTGCGAGGCGTCGGGCTCCGCAGGAAGCAGCACGGAAGCAGTGGGACCGCCGAGCTCCGCGATGATCCGCATCACCTGGACAGCGACACGCCTTGCGTGATCGTCCTTTCCGCCGACACGGTCGAAAGCGCGTGGGGGGGAGCCGCCCAGCGCGACGTACACCCGACCGGCATCTTCCACGGGACGGCCCCCGAAACGCTGCGCGCCGATAGCGACCGCGTCGTGGATCCTCTCCGCAGCGACGCTCCAGCGTGGACGGCTCCAGACCTCCGTGACCGACCAGTCCTCACCTCGACCCACCACGCTCGCGTCGATCCGGACCCCCTCGGACGTCGGTCGCACCTCCACCGTCGACTCCGCTCCCCGCATCCCGATTCCACGGACGCGCAGAAGCGCGGTGAAGGGGTCGTGGCCGAGCTCGGGCGGGGCGGCGGACCGCATCGAACCATAGGAGCCGCCACTTCGAATCAGCTCGAAGAGGGCGCCGACCTCCTGCAGATAACGCTCGCGGTTTGCCCCAAAAACGGTGTTGTGGTCGCCGTGCGGCAGCAGCACGAATTTCACGTTGTCGGGCGGGCACGACGACAGCCGCGCCGCGTTCGAAGCGTCGACAAGCGTGTCGTGCTGCGCGTGCATGATGAGCGTCGGATTCGTCCGGTGCTGCAATTTTCGAGCGTGATCGAGCCGCTCGCGGCTCGCGTTCTGCAACTCGCCGAGGGTCGTCCCGAGCTCCTCGGGACGGACTCGCAAGAGCACCCGTTCCAGCGGGTCGGCGACGCCGCTCTCGATCACCAGCCCCGCGACGTCGGGATGACGCGCCGCCAACTCCAGCGCGTATATCGAGCCGACCGAACGACCGAAGACCACGATCTCCTCGGCAGGTCGACCCACGGCCTCGAAAATCGCGTCCACGTCGTCGAGCATCTCAACCAGCTGCGGGGAACCGCTCGAGCCGCCATATCCTCGGTACTCCGCGAGAAAGCAGTCGGCCCCGAGCTCGTCCATCAGGTCGACGAAGTCGGGCACATAGTCTGCCGCGACCTCCCCATTCCCGTGGAAGTGGACCACCGTGAGGTCGTTCCCTCGCTGAGCGTGGAAACAGGAGAGCCGAGCGTCTTTCACCTCGACCCAGCACGGGTCCGAGACCGCGAAATGACGCGGAAAGAAGTAGCGCTCTGCGACGAGGGGATGATCCAGAATCGATGCCATGCACCGAGCCTACACCCGGACCGTCGGGCGCTCAATCGAACCCGACGGCACCCTCGCGTCGCGTATCCATCCAGGGGACGCCTGCGGAAATGTAGGTATTTGGGGCACACACCTTGAAATTCCAACGCGAATCCGCCATAACCCCCGCGTTTGATGCTGAGATTTGCTTTGGCCGTCGCGGAAACGCATTGGCGGCGATGGAGTTACGATATGAAAACCTTGATTCTGGGTCTGACCGCACTCTTCGTGGCCAGCGGCTGCGCCGGCTGTACCGATGACGCCGTCGTCCCCAGCGACGACCCGATCGTCATCGACGAAAAACCCGCCCCGCCGCCCAACGAAGAGCCGGAGCCCGAACCAGAGCCCGAGTTCGCGTACGTCCTCGAATCGGTCGAGTCCCTTCCACTCGAAGCGCTCACGCTTCAGACGCGTGAAGTCAGCGTGCGACTGCGTGACTCGGCGGACGGGACGCCAGTGCCCGGTGAAGAGCTCGACTTCGTGCTCACGACGGCGCCCGATGCCGACACCAGCCTCCTGCAAGACGTAGCCGTCACCGCCGAAACCGGCACGACGTCCGTCCAACTGCAGCTCGGTACCGAGATCGGACCCGCGGTCGTCATGGTGCGTCACCCCGACGCTGAGCCGCTCTACGTCCGTCTCGACGTCGTCGCCCCCACCGAAGGGTGGATCTCCGTCGACATCCGCGAGCCGGCACAGCCGCCGATCACTCTGAATCCCTACCGAATCCGAGCTTATGACGCCGCCGAAGTCACCTGCGCCACCTTCCGACCGCGACAGCGTGCTCCGCAAGAGCGCGGCGAGTTCTGGGGCCCCGACGCCTCCCAGCCTGTCCTCGGGGAAGGATTCACCGGCGACGTGACGTACACCGTCGTCGCCGAGGCGATGGGCAATGGTGCCCGGACCCTCGGCTGGGGATGCGCCGACTCGATCGTCGTCGTCCCGGGCGAAATCACCGAGACGTTCGTCAACATCGAGATCCTCCCCATCAATCCGTCGGGCCGCTACGCCGTGGACGGACTGTGGGACATCAGTGAAGCCGTCGCCGCCGCGAGCTCCGGCTCCAACACCTTCGTGACCGTCATCGAGTTCATGGCCAACCCCGGCCAGTCGATCTACGACCTGGTGATCAACGAAATCGAGTCGGCCCTGGGCTTCCCGGTCGGCATCCTCCTCGGATACACCGGCGTCCAGCAGCAGATCGTCGACTACATCAACGGTCAGCTCTTCCAGTTCGCGCCGCTCGCGACGTTCTCCGCGGTCGCGAACGACCTCAAGACTCTGCTCCACGAGATGCAGGTCGAGAGCCTCCTCGTCATCGACAAGGCGGACGCCGACCTTCACTTCTTCGGCCACGAAGAGTGGCACAAGATTCACGTGAACTGGACCTGGCCGTGCCAGAACAACCCTGGCCCCACCTGCGGTCAGCACGAGATCGACCTCGCCGGACTCGACGCCGGCGCCGCCACCGTCCGCTACGACTGGGAGGGCTACGTCCAGAACTACGACGAGCTGATCATTCAGTCTCACACTGCGACGATCGATGTCGGAAAACTCCAGGTCTACCTGCTCGAGAAGGCGATCATTCCCGAACTGACCGGTGGCGCTGCCAGCACCATGGGGGGCGCGTTGGCCCACTGGGTGAACTGCCGAGACCTCGCGGCCAATGCCCTGAACGGCAACGACATTTGTGACCCGACCGGCATTTTCTGCATCGGACAGACCTTCATCGAGGGCGCCTGCGTCGCCGCGATGAACGAGATCGGCGACTACATCACGGATCCGCTGCAGAACCAGCCGTCCGTCAGCCTGGACCTCACCGGAGACGCCCGACTCATCGACGGTGGCGCAATCTCCTTCGCCGACGAAGTCGTCGAAGCGAACACGACCGGCACGGTCCAGGGTGGCACCGAAGCCGTGTCGGCTGGATGGTCTGCTGCACGCATCGTCGATTGAACGACGCTCGAGAACAGCCCCACGAGCGCGCGCCGCGCAGATGGCGCACGCTCCTCGCGGCCGGGGGAGCCCTCGCCACCCTCGGCGCCGGCTACCTGCTCGCCGACGCGTGGACCGATTTCGGGAAGGCGGCATCCGGTGACCGCCTCGCCCGAATGGAAAAGTCTCCGCAGTGGAAGGACGGCAAGTTCGACAACCCACTGCCGCTCTTCAACGACTACTGGTTGATGGTGAAGGGAGTCCTGGGAGCGTCTTCGTTCGGGTCCCCCGAGACCCCTGTCGACGTCGTCGAGACCGACCCGTCGACGCTCGGCGAGCCGCCGGAAGGCGGACTTCGCATCACCTGGTTCGGCCACTCCTCGCTCCTCCTCGAGGTCGACGGCGTGAGCGTGCTCGTCGACCCCGTGTGGGGCGACCGGTCCTCGCCACTGACGCACATCGGCCCCCACCGCTGGTATCCCCCGACGATCTCTCTCGACGATCTTCCGGTGCCCGACGTCGTCGCGATCTCGCACGACCACTACGACCACCTGGACGCCACGACGATGCGGCGGATGACGACGTGGGACACGAGATTCCTGGTGCCGCTCGGGGTCGGGGCCCATCTCGAGTATTGGGGAATTCCGCCGGAGCGCATCGTCGAGCTGGACTGGTGGGAGGAGACGAAGGTGGGTGACGTTCGCTTCGTCTCCACGCCCGCCCGTCACGCCTCGGGACGACACGCGTTCGATCAGAACTCGACGCTCTGGACGGGCTGGGCCGTGGTCGGTCCGGAGCACCGCGTCTACTACTCCGGCGACACCGGGATGTTCCCGGAGTTCGCCGAGATCGGCGAACGCCTCGGCCCGTTCGACGTCACGATGATCGAGGTCGGCGCCTACCACAGCGCGTGGCCCGACTGGCACATCGGCCCCGAGCAGGCGATCGAAGCGCACCAGCTCGCTCGAGGTGCGCTCTTCGTCCCCGTCCACTGGGGCCTCTTCAACCTCGCCTACCACGGCTGGACCGAGCCCGTGGAGCGCGTTCGCGCCGCAGCGAAATCTTCCGGCGTCGACTTCTACGTCCCCCGCCCAGGGGAGTCCTTCGTGCCATCCCCCGACCTGGAAGTGGAACAGTGGTGGCCCGAAGTTCCGTGGGAGACGGCCCGGGAACACCCCATTCGCTCGACCAAACTCTGACGGAACAGCGGAAGACTCTGCGACGCGCGATCGTGTAGAACTGTGCCATGCGAATCCCGTGGTCCGACGTACCCGCGCGAGCCCCCCTCTACCGCGACGCTGAAACCCGCTCGCTCTACCTCACGATGCGGGACGGGGTGAAGATCGCGATCGACGTGACCCTGCCGCGGCCGCGGACGAAGACGCTCCCCACCATCGTCCGGCAAACGCGCTACCACAGGCGGTTCGATTACCAGCGACCGTTCGATTCCCCCACGCTCCGCGGACTCTTCGATCGACAGTTTGCGGGCCGCCAGTACTTCGTCTCGCGAGGCTACGCATGGATCGACGTGTGTGCGCGAGGCTCCGGCGCATCGGGCGGCCGTCGCCCCGTCCCGTGGAGCGCGGACGAGGTCGAGGATGGCCGCGAGATCATCGACTGGATCGTGGCTCAGCCGTGGTCGAACGGACTCGTGGGGGCGCGCGGAGTCTCATACGACGGCACGTCGGCGGAGTGGATGCTGAGCCACGAGCACCCCGCCCTGCGCGCCGTGGCGCCGCGCTTCTCGCTCTACGACGCTTTCGAAGACGTCGCGGCCCCCGGCGGAATCCACCTCGAGAAGTTCACCCGAAACTGGGGCGAGTTCAACGCGGCGCTCGATCGAAACGACTTCGAGGCCGTTCTTCGCCTGATCCTCGAGTCGAGCAAGGAAGGCGCCGAACAACTCATCGACAGCATCTACGCGTCGGACGAGGACTCGATCGTCTCCTCCGCGCTCTACCTCGGCCCCCTGACCCGGCTCGTGGTCGGACGGTTCGTTCCGGGAGTCGCGGCCGTCGACGACGACGTGGACCGCAGCATCTTGACCCAACACCTCGCCGAACGGGTCCCCGCGCTCGACGTCCACGCCGCCGGCAAGAGGGTCCGATTCCGGGACGACCCGAACCTCATCGACGAGCTGCCCGATGCCACGCTCGACATCTTCAGCCCCCATGCGCACTTCGACCGGCTGACTCGGAGCGCGGCGGCCGTCTACCACTATTCGGGTTGGTTCGACGGAGCCTACCCTCGGGCGACCATTCGCCGCTTCCTGCGCTACGATCGCCCCGATCATCGGCTCATCATCGGGCCGTGGGAACACGGTGGGCAGCAGAACATCAGCCCGTGGGAGCCCTCGCGCGAGCCCAACTTCGACCACGAGCGCGAGCTGCTGCGCTTCTTCGACGCCCATCTCGTCCCCGGCTCGGAAGCCGAGCGAGCTTTCGCGAGCGAGCCCCGGGTCCGCTACTTCACGATGGGGGCGGAGCGCTGGCGCACGGCCGACCGCTGGCCCCCGCCCGGCCTGCGTCCCCTGACGCTCTATCTCCGCGAGCACTGGCGGCTGGATCTCGAGCCCGCTCCGCGCGCCACCGAAGCGCGACTCTTCGTGCGCGGGCGACACGGCACCGGGAAAGCCTCGCGGTGGCAGGCGCTGCTCCCCACGCTCGCCTACACGCACTACCTGCCCCGACAGGGCGACGACATTCTCTCGTTCACGATTCCTCTCACCCGCGACCTGGAGGTCACCGGGTCCCCCGTGGTCCGAATCGCGCTCACCTCCAGCACGAACGATCCCCGCATCTTCGCCTACCTCGAAGACGTGGAGCCGTCTGGAGCGACGCATTACGTCACCGAAGGCCAGTTGCGCGCGATCCATCGCCGCCAGCTCGATCCCCCGCAGCATCGACAGGCCGACGTACCGTATCGAACCTTCGCCCGCGCCGAAGGGATGGACGCTCCACGAGGCGAGCGGCTCGAGCTCGAGTTCGACCTCCTCCCGACCTCCTACCTCTTTCGGCGGGGTCACGCGCTCCGCCTCGTCCTCGCCGGTGCGGACGCCGACCAGTTCGAAGTCGGACCCGCGGGGGCCCACCTGATCCACATCGAGGACTCCTGGCTGCGTCTACCCATGCGGGACGAGCCCTATTCGCGTTGGAAAGCACCCTCCCCCATCTGATAGAACACCCGCCCACCCACCGAGGTACCCCATGTTGCGACCCCTTCTCGTCATGCTCTCTCTCAGCCTGTTCGCGTTCGGTACGACCACCGCATGCGGACCCGACGAGGAAGAAGAGCGCACGTTCAAATGTGCGGACGACGACTCGCTGCGCTGCGACCCCGACACCGAGTACTGCTTGCAGACGTTCGACGGCGAGACCGAGCTCTCCGCCTCATGCGAGCCGATCCCGGAAGGCTGCACCGAATGCGGATGCGTCGACGAGACGCAGACGGTCGCCGACACCTGTGGGTTCTTGAGCATCTGTAGCTCCATCAACGACACCAATTTCCGCGTTCAGTGCGAGCCCGAGACCGAGTGAACGGCGGATGTCCGACCCCACAGTAGTCTCCCTCCCCGCGAGAGGCAGCGTCGCGCCCGGCTTCGAGCGCGTCGCGCGTTGTTTCGCCGATCACCTCGCGGAGCCGAACGTCTCAGGCGCGTCGTTTCACGCGATCCTCGACGGCGAACCCGTCGTCCATCTCTGGGGTGGCCTCGCAGACCGAGACACGGGAACGCCATGGCGTGAAGAAACCCGTGTCGTCGTCTTCTCCGTCACGAAAGCGCTCACCTCGATCGCCTTTCAGATTCTCGCCGAGAGAGGGGCATTCGGATGGGACGACCGTGTGGCGGACCACTGGCCCGGCTTCGGTACCGCAGGAAAAGAAGCGGTCACGGTGGAGCAATTGCTCACCCATCGCGGCGGACTCCCTTTTCTCGACCGCAGAATCACCGTCCGCGACTGCCTGGCCCCGGAGCGAACCGACGTCGTGCTCGAGGCACTGGAGCAGCAAGAGCCCGCCTGGCGACCCGGGACCTCGCAGGGCTACCACGCGATGACGTGGGGGCTCTACGCCGGGGAACTCTTTCGCCGCCTGAGCGACGTCCCCCTCGGCAGATTCCTCGTCGACGAAGTCTTCGATCCCGTGGAGTCGGACGCCCGCCTCGGTACCACCGACGCGTTCGACGACGACTTCGCGACCCTCTACCCCCCGTCCCCTCGGGAGCGACTGCGCGGTATGTCGCGAATGCTCTTCACGCAGCCCAACTCGATCGAAGCTCGCGTCGTGCGCGACGTCGTCCGCCCTGGCTCTTTCGCCCGGAGGGCGTTCGCCGTCCCTGCCGGACCGACGGAGGTCTACAATCAGATCGAGGTGCGCAGGGGCTGTCTCCCGTGGGCTTCGGCAACCTCGACGGCTCGAGGCCTCGCCCGGGCGATGCTCCCGTTCGCGGAGCCGGACCGATGGAAGATCGTCAGCCCCGACACCGTACGCGTGCTCGAGAAGCGCACGGGCTGGTCGCGACGTGACGCGGTGCTTCAAAAGCCGATCGGCTGGACCCGCGGATTCATGAAGGAAGAGCCCCACCTCTTCAGCCCCTCTCCGGAGTCGTTCGGCCACTCCGGGATGGGTGGCGCCCTCGTCTGGTGCGACCCCAGCCGTCGCCTGACGTTCGGGTACGTCCCCAATGCCATGGACTGGCGCGTGCGTTCGCCGCGGGCCATCGCGCTCTGCCGGGCGCTCTACGCGAGCCTTGACTGACCGCGGTCAGCTTCGCAGATAGTGGTCCAGCGTCCCGAAAATCCAGCGGCGGGTCTGCGGCGAGCAGTGTTGTCCGACCGCAATCTGAGCCCCGGTTTCGGTCTGCAAGAAGAGTTCGGAGCCCTCGAGGCGCAGTCGGTGAACACTCCCCGACAACTCGCGGCGCACTTTCCCGTGGGCGAACATGTGGTGGAACTTCCCGCCCCGCATCATCTGCAGTCGCTCGTTGGGCCCGCCCGCCCAGAATTGCGCGACGACGAGCCCTACCAGAAGCCCGATCACGGCGTAGGGCCAGTAGAGCAGCTTGATCGCGAGGAAGATCCCCACCGCAAGCCCGATCGACGAACAGATCAGCCGCGGCGCCAGGGACGAGTGCGACATGTCGACGACGAGGTCGTCGCCGCTCCAGAGGAGCCGCGCGTCAGCATCCGGAGGGCGCTGGATCACCTTCGACGGCGCGGGTCTCGTCGCGAGCGGAAGCAAACCGTGCATCGCGTCGAGCGCCGCGATAGCCGAGGTCGCCGAAGCGAATCGGTCCTCGAGCGCCGGCGCGACGAGCCGGTCGACGAAGTCGGCGAATGGAGTCGGAAGATTCCCCGCCAGCGACCGCCAGTCGAGCGCCAACCTTCGCGTCGGCAGACGCGAGGGATGCTCGTGCGTGAGTAGATGGATGAGCGTGGCCCCCAACGCGTAGAGGTCGGACTGGGGCGTCGCGCGCCCCGACAACTGTTCGGGGGGCATGAAGCCGCTCGTCCCGACCACGGTGGACCCTCCCTCCTCTCCCCGGTTCGCGAGCTGTACGGCCCCGAAGTCGACCAGCGAGAAACGCCCCGCGTGCCACACGATGTTCGACGGCTTCAGATCGCGGTGAACCACGGGCGGGTTGAGACCGTGCAGGTATTCGAGCACCCGAAGCAGCGCGCGAGCGAACTTCTCGAGCTCGCGGATCGGCATCGTGTCACCGCGCGCGATGATCACGTCGAGCCCCTCGCCGGGGACGAACTCCTGCACCAGGAAGAACCGGGGTTGCCCCTCGGTCTCCTCCAGGCGAAACGAGTCGATGAACTTCGGAATCGCGGGATGGTCGAGCTGCCTCAGGACCTTCGCCTCGCGTTCGAAGAGCTCGAGCGACTTCCACGACTGCACACGCGCAAACACCATCTCTTTGATGGCGACGTGGTCCCCCGATTCGCGGTCGCGCGCCAGATACGTGTTCCCCTGCGAGCCGCTGCCGAGCTCCTTGAGCAATTCGTAGCGTTCGTCGACGACCTCGATGACAGGGAGGTCCTCGACCTCGTCCTCCACCGACCACTCGTGGCGAACGGCCTTCTTATGGGGGCGCGCTTCTGGGGCCGAGGGGTCCTGCGTCGTCGGCTGATCGTCGAGCTCCCGCACGACCTCCGCCTCGACGATGTAGCGCATGATGTCGCGCTCGTCGGGGTCGAGCTTGCCGTCCCCGTTGCGGTCGTAGCGAGCAACGACGTCAGGGGTGTTGAGCATCGCGTCGAGGCGCCGAGCGACCTCGATCCGGATCCTGTCGGCGACCGCAGATTCGGACATCACAAACCCGCTGGAGACTTCCGCCTACAAAAAGAAGAGGCGCGACGATGGCTCGCCGCGCCCGGATTCGTTCGGGCCCATGGTCAACTGAAGAGGTCCAGGTACTGGTCCACGTCGAGGGGGAACGCCGCCGAAATCTCGGTCCCGTCGATGCCGGCGAGCTTCCGCAGGCACCAGTGGACGTGACCCGGCTCGATGCGAACACCCGCGTCGGAAACCTGCAACGTGCCCGGATCGACGGGCTTGATCTTGTGCTCGTACTCCGTGGCGCCAATCGTGCGGTTGCCCCGAATCCCCTTGCCCATGAGGATCATCGACGTGACCGACCAGTGGTCCTTTCCGTTCCCGTCGTTGTACCGCGGAGTCCGCCCGAAGTCGGACCCGACGATGACGACGACGTTGTCGGCGATGCCCTGACGGTCAGCCTCTTCCCAGATGTAGTCCACACCGTCCCACAACTGGGTGAGCCGCGGGAGGTGATTGTTGTCGTGGTTACCGTGGGTGTCGAACCCGCCAATCGACAGAGTGGCGGAAACACATGCACCGGACTTGTAGGCGGCGATTGCCAACTGCGCCTGGCGCTGAATCTGCCCATCCGGCTGATTGTCTCGGTCGAGGTTCTCGAGCAGCGTCGCGAGGACGTTGTCCGACGACCGCGCGAGGTGAAGCGTGCCGATCGACTTCTCGAGTTTGGGAAGTCGTTGCACTCCCTTCATCGCCTCGAGGCGCGAGCGCTGGGCCTGCTCGATCCGCTGCATCGTCTCGGCGGAATGGAACGTCCGATCGTCGTTGATCCGGTTGTAGTCCGCGATCCGCTCGAACGCGTTGACGTTCCCGACGCGCGTCCGCGGAGCAGCGCCCGCGGTCGTGTCGTAGAAACCGTTGGTGACGAAGGCCATCGGCAGCCCGAGCCCGTACTGCGCCGCGACGAGTGCACCGAAGGCGGGGAAGCCCTCGTCGAGCTTGCCCGAACCGACGATCCGGCGCCCCGAATCGTGTCCGTTGGTCTGCGTGTCGATACCGTTGATGACGAGCATCTTTTCGTAGTGCTTCTGAGCGAACGCCGCGTAGCTCGTGACGGGAGCGTAGGCGATGTTGCCCGCCTGGCCGATGTCGGCAGCGGCGAACGATCGGTTCATCGCGTCGGCGTCGTCCTCGCTCGTCATGTAACCTTTCGGGTCGCAGAACGAGGTCGGGTCCCATCCACCGCTGGCACCCACGAAGATGTAGAGCGGTCCCGTGTACGCTTCCTGAGCGGCGGCTTCTCGGAACGGAAGCGGTGACGCGAGCGCGAGCCCGGTTGCACCGGCCAATTTCATGAAATCTCGGCGGTTCATAGTGCCACTCCTCACTCGTACAGGAACTTGTAGTCGGCCAGCAGGTACGTGACGACGGCGGTCCATGCGCGGATGGAGTAGTCGTCGTCGGAGGTGATCTGCTGTTCTTCGGGGAGCTCGACTCCGAACATGTCCGTCTCGGCGCGGCATTCACGCGCGAGGTCGGGACGCTCGGGGTTGTTCGCTCCCTCTTGCCAGGTGTCGACGAAGAGTTCGTACGTACGATCGATCTCCGGATCGTTCGCCGGCAGCCACTCGCCGAGGATGTGATAGTGCAGATGCTGGATGTTCTTGCGGATCGCCGTCTCGGCCTCCGCGATCGCGAATCCCTCGGGCGTCAGCGGGACGAAGCCCGGCTCGACGTAGGGGAAGTAGCGACGACGGTCCGGCTCCTGCGTGAAATCGCGCGCGACCGTCCGGCACGACATCTCGTTCGCCATCCGATACTGGATGCCGGACATGATGCCGTTCGGCTCGGTAATGCGCGCGATGACGTCGTCGGAATCGATGCCTCCGTAGAGGATCAGGTACTCGTTCTCCTGCAGCAGGTACGGATCGCCGTCGCGGTCCGTCCAGCGCATCCCCGTGACCGCCGTGATCTTGCGATCGAGCAGCTCCGGAGTCAGCAAGCGCCCGCTACCGAGCTCCCCGACCTCCAGCACCTTCTGCGGGTCGTTGCTCTCGTGCGTCTTCGCCCGGAAGTACGGGGACTTCACGATCTCCTTGACGATCGTCTTCAGGTTGAAGTTGGTGTCGATGAACTGCTGCGCGATCGACGTGAAGAGTCGGTCCTGCACCTCGTACTGAAGCAGCTTCTGCTTGTAGAGCGGATCGGTCCCGTCGTTGGGGAAGAGGATCGGCTCGTTGCCGGTGATGCCCCGGTACATGTGATGCACCATCGCGGTCGCGAAGCGGTGGTCGCTCGCCACGTAAGCGGCGAGCCGCTGGGCGGCCCGTGGGATGTCGGCATCGTTCAGCTTCGTATCGGCGAAGCCGGGATGCACCATCTCGGCGTACCAGCCCTCTTCGCGAGGATTGAAGTTCCCGTCCTCGTCCCAGTTCTGGAGCATTCCCGCTACGGGGTCGATGACCGCGTGGCACGAATTGCAGTTGGGGTTGTTCACGGTCGGGTTGTGCCCGGTGATCGAACTCGGGTCGATCGGCCGCTCCGCGAGCTTCAGCACGTCCGTCGCCAGGAAGAACCAGTAGACCATGCGTGACCGATGGCGGTTGCGGTTCGTGTCCGTCGTCGGGAATCGGTTGAGCCACATCGGGTCGGTCAACACGCCGGCGTGCGGATGCTCCGGGATCTTGCCCGGCTGCCACTCTTCGGGGTCGTGGGGATCTTCCCACCGCAGGTCTTCGATCCCGTAGGCTCGCGCCGAGTACGGGTTCACGATCATGTAGTCGGCCGTCACGATCTGGGTGAACGGGAGGTCGTTCTCGACGAGATAACTCGCGAGCTTGAGCGGCGAGATGGCGACCGAATCGTTCGTGTACTCCCGCGCACCTTCGAGGAACGCGGGGTTCACCGTGGCGTACTTGTCTGGTGGATCGTCGTCGTCCGCCATGTACCAGCGAGCGTCGGGATAGAAATCGTCGTCGAGCAGGTCGACCGCGTTGTCACGGCCGAGGTAGCGCTCCACGAGGAACATGTCGTTGAAGATCTCCTCGATGCGGGTGAAGAACGCTTCCTCCCCCATCAGCAGGTCCAGCTCGACGTCGAGGGCTTCCACGCCTCCCGTCTGGATTCGGAACTCTTCGGCCGCCGTAGGCAGGCGACCGGCGAGGTTCAGACTCGCCTTTCGGAACGTCTCTTCGGGGGTCAACAGGACGACCCCGTCGAGGTGCTCCTGCGCGGCGGTCGATTCCCCGCAGGTCACCGGTTCCTTGAACCGTTCGACCAGCTCCTCGAGCGCCGCATACTCTTCCGAGCCTACGGGGGCGAGAGATCCGCCCTCGTGGACGACTCCATCTTGGGACGGCTTGATGAGCAGGAGCGACTTGCCTTCTCGCTCGAACGCGGCGACGTCGCGCATGACGGCCATGTTCGCGTCGAGGAAGTCGGGCGTCGTGTCCGGCTGCAGGATGAACTTCGTGTTCTGGGCGACACCGCTGACGGTGTGGCAGCCGATACAACCGTCACCGCTCCCTACGAACGTCCAGACCTCGTTCTGAAAATAGGTCCGGTCGTCCACGCAAGCGCCGTCCTCTCCTCCTCCGCCTTCACCGCCCTTGCAGGCGGTCACGGAGAGGGACGCGACGCATGCACTCAGGATCAGTCCGATCCCGATTCGCTTCGAGCGTGCTCTCATCTTGGCTCCTCCACCATTTCTCACGAACATTCCTGCCCTGCAGTCGCGGGCACTTCATGTCGGTTGGATTTTTCGGCATTGACCTGACACAGAGGTTACCCGTCGACACTCGCCGGGTCAATTCCACCGCTCCCGTGGCGGGATACGAGGCCCGAAACACACGCACCGGAGCGTAGCCGGGGATTTTTGGAGCCGCCCCGCGACATCCGCTACTCTCGTCTTCACTGATCGACCGAATGGGTGAAATGACATGATCGCGACCGACCGAATCCTCCTCCTCCTCCTCGTCGCTTCCCTCGCCGCGTGCGGGAAGCCCGAAGAGTCGAACAATGGCGCCACCAACAACGGGGCCACCAACAACGGGATGACCAACAACGGGGCGGACGCCGGAGCGACCAACTCCGGCGACGACGCGGGTTCGGTCGACATGGGCGACGACACGGGCCCTCTCGAACCCCCGTACGAGGATTGCTCGGTCACGATCAGGCCGAGCGCGTCGGCCGACGAAAACTACGCCACGATCCAAAACGCCCTGTTCGATGCGGCGTCGGGCGACGTCGTATGCCTGGTCGACGGCGTCTACTCCATCGAAGAAGAGCTCTCCCTCGACGCGGCCCAGGTCGAGATTCGCGGTGAGAGCCGCGAAGGGACCATTCTCGACTTTTCGAATCAGGAGAGCGGCGCCAATGGAGTGTCGGCCACGAGCGACGACGTCGTCTTCGCCAACTTCACCGTGCGAAACACCCCCGGGGACGGGATCCGCGTCACCGACGCAGACGGCGTCACCTTCTCCAACATCGGTATCACGTGGTCACGCGGATCGGACACGATGAACGGCGCCTACGGGCTCTACCCGGTGCAGTGCCAGAATGTCCTGATCGAGGACTCCATCGTCAGCTACGCATCCGACGCCGGAATCTACGTTGGCCAGTCGATGAACATCATCGTTCGCGACAACGAAGCGTTCGGGAACGTCGCCGGGATCGAAATCGAAAATTCGTCCAACGCCGACGTGCACGGCAACTACACGCACGACAACACCGGCGGCCTGCTGATTTTCGACCTCCCCGGACCGCCGATTCAGGGCGGAAAACAGAACAAGATTCACGACAACGTCATCGAGAACAACAACCAGCCCAACTTCGCCGAGGCGGGGAACGTGGTGAGTCTGGTCCCCGCCGGCACGGGCATCCTCGTCCTGTCGTCCGACGAGAACGAGATTCACGGGAACACGATCACCGGGAACTCGACCGCTGGCGTCGCCGTGGTCTCGTTCCAGACCACCGGCCTCGACTACGAATTCAACCCCGATTTCGACCCCTACGCCGAGGGGAACTGGGTCCACGACAACACGTTCGCCGACAACGGCATGGCCCCCAAAGGCTTCATGAAGCTCGTCGTCGACGAGGCGGGCATCGAAACCCTCGAAGACCTCCTGTGGGATGGCTGGGTGAGCCCCGACAAAGACAACTCCGACGGGTCTCTCACCAACTGCTTCTCGAACAACGGCGACGCCACCTATCGAATGTTCAATGCAGCCGCCGGCTTCGCCGACCAGTCCACGGAGATCGGTGATAACGACTGTGAAGGAACGACGCTGCCGGCTACCATTCTGGAATGATGCGTACCCAGGCCATCGTCGCCCTCTTCGTCTGCACCGCCGGCTGTAGCCAGCCGCAAGAACCCACCAAGGACATGGGCGGCTCCGACGTGCCGCTCGATTTCTCCGACGCCGCGGCCGATGGGGGAGCGGACATCGGGACCGATCTCGGCGGCCCCGATTGCGTCCCGACCGCATGGAGGCGCGGGGAGACGCCCCCCGCTACGCTGAGCGAATGGTGTCTCGACGGACGCGCTCTCCCCTTCGAGCCGGCCGCTGTGCTCTTCGCGGACGACTCGCTCAAGGAGCGATCGATCGTGATGCCCGAAGGCGGACGGATCGTGTTCGACGAGGACGAGCGCTGGACCTTTCCCGACGACACGATCCTCGTGAAGACATTCTATTACCTCGAGGACGAGCGGGACCCCTCCCGCGGCCGCCGACTTCTCGAAACTCGACTCATGGTGAAGTCGGAAGGCATCTGGGAGCCGATCATCTACGTGTGGAACGACGAGCAGACCGAAGCCGAGTTTCACCGGCTCGGTCAGTGGATCGACGTCGAGCGGATCGACGCCGACGGTGAGACCGTTCAGACGCGCTACCGCGTCCCCAACAAGAACCAGTGTGGCAGTTGTCACGATCAGAACGACGTACTCACCCCACTGGGGCCCCGCACGTTTCAACTGAACCACACCTACGACTACGGTGGCGAGGTAGGCACCGCCAACCAGCTCGAGCATTGGGAGAGCCTCGGATGGTTCGATCGCGGCGTCGGAGAGACCGACGCCCTCTTCTCCCTGGTGGACTTCACCGACGATTCGCAAGACCTCGACGCACGAGCGCGCTCCTACCTCGAGGTGAATTGCGCCCACTGCCACAACAGCAACGGCGCTGCTGACCCGTCCGGTTTGAAGCTCAGCGTGACCGTCACGGAGCCGGCCGAGTTCGGTGTGTGCCGGCGCCCAGTCGCTGCGGGCGGGGGGTCCGGTGGACTTCTCTACGACATCTCCCCCGGCGACCCCGACAACTCGATCCTCGTCTTTCGGATGAGCTCCACCGACCCCGAGATCAAGATGCCCGAGCTGCCGACGCAGACCGCCGACGACACGGGGGTCCTCCTGATGCGTGAATGGATAGAACAGATGACCTACCCCCCATGCGAATGACGCGTCCCATCGCCCTGCTCTGTTGCATCCTGTCGGTCTCCGCATGCGCGACCGAAGCGATCGTTCTCGACCCCGACGACGACGACGGATCCGACGCGTCGACCTTTCCGACCTCCGATGCCGGCTCCGACGCCGGCACGACCGCCGACGGGGCGATGCCTCAGCTCGGCGACGACTGGATCGTCGGCCCGTGGGTCGGGGGACGATCGCCGGCCGTCGACATCGCCAGCCCCGCCCAGACCGAAACCTTCGACGTCGTGGTCTTCGGGGCCGGCACCGGCGGAACCGCGGCGGCGCTCCAGGCCGCGCGGATGGGCGCCTCCGTCGCCCTCGTCGAAGAGACCGACTGGGTCGGTGGACAGATGACGACCGCCGGGGTCAGCGTGCTCGACGAGGGGGGATTCAACGACGACGCGGGAGTCTACGGCGAGTTCCTCGAACGTGTACGCGCTCACTACGACGCGCTCGGTAAACGTTCCCACACGTGCGGCATCCAACGGGTCCCTTGCCTCGAGCCGAGCGTCGGTCAGCAAATTCTGCGCGACATGCTCTCGACCGAAGGGGTCACGCTCTTCGAGCGGACCACCCCCGCCGCGGGACGCGTCACCTCCGGCGACCTCGTCTCCGTTCGGGTCCGACAGATGGCCCCGGATCGAGTCGTCCAGTTCGACGCCGCCGTCTTCGTCGACGCTACCGAGTACGGCGACCTGATCCCGTTCTCCGGCAACCCGTGGCGAGTCGGAAACTCGACGAGCGACGCCCTCGATCCGACCGCCTGTGTGCAGGACATCACCGTCGCGCCCATCATCCGAAAGTACGACTCGGTCCCCGACGAGCTGAAGTTCGACAGCCCTCCTCCCGGATACGGCCCCGCCACCGAACAAAAGTTCGCCAACGTAGTCGTCGCGATGGGGGGAGCCGACTGGGAGGCCGAAGGCTGGGGCGCGGGTTACCCCACCGACTGGAAGACGCACGTGTCGTACCGCGCCACCCCCGACTCCGCCCGCAGCGGCGACTCCGTCCAGGGCGACTTCGACACCCTCACCCGGACTGGCGTCAACTGGGCCAACGACTACCCCTACACCGTCGAAGACCTCGAGAGCCGGCGGTTCGCCGCCAACTGCGAGGCCAAGCTCCACACTCTGCAGTTTCTCTACTACGTCCAGAACGTGATGGGGATCGAGGGCTGGGCCATCGCCAACGACGAGGGCTACGACACCCCCTACAACATTGAGCAGAACGACTGCCCCGAGATCCCTGCCGCATTCGATGCCATCGAACGGCACATGAACCCGATCCCCTACGTCCGCGAGAGCCGACGAATGGTCGGCGTATACACCATGGTCGGACCCGACATCGACCGCCCCGGCGGCAACGCCCCGTCCGAGCGCCGTTTCGCGAACTCCGTCGCGGTGGGCGATTACGCGATGGACCTGCACGCGTGCGACGAACCGGCAGACCTCGAGACGCAATTCGAATCGCTCGACGATCGCCCCCCCAATTTCCGCGTCGGGCCGTTTCAGATTCCGATCGGTGTGCTGATCGCCCGCGACGTCGACGGGCTGCTGGCCGCCGAGAAGAACATCTCGCAATCGAGGCTCGTGAACGGCGCGACTCGCCTGCAACCCAGCACCATGGCGACGGGGCAAGCGGTCGGGGCGCTCGCGGCACTCGCCGTCAGCCGCGGCGAAGACGCCAGGGACGTGCCGCCCGTCCTCGTGCAGGATGCTCTCGTCGAAGCCGGAGCTCGGATAGGGGTGACGAAGTTCCCCGACGTCCCCCTCGATTCTGCAGCGTGGAGCGACGTCGAGTTCGTCTCCGGACGTGGAATCCTCATCGGCAACACCGACGGCTCGTTCGACCCCAACGGCGCTCTGACCCGCGCGCAGGCGGCAATCTATCTCGCGCGGCTCTTCGAACTGAACGTCTCCGCTCCGCCTGCCACCGCGTCGTTCTCCGACGTCCCCACCTCTCACTTCGCGTTCGCGGCGGTCGAAGCGCTAAAGACCGCCGGAATCACGAGCGGCTGCGGCGATGGCACGACGTTCTGTCCAGGCGAGCCCACGCTTCGCGGAGCGATGGCGACGTTCATCGCTCGGGGGCTGGGATTCTCGGGGACCGCGCCCCAGGGACCGACCTTCTCCGACGTCCCGTCGACGAGCCCTCACTACGACGCCATCGAGTATCTGTACTCGATCGGCGTGGTCTCCGGGTGCTCTACCGATCGGTACTGCGGGAACGATCCCACCACGCGACGTCAGGCCGCGGCCTTCGCCCGACGGACCCTCCTCCACGTCGCGCGCTGACAGTCTACGATCGATTCAGTGCATGTAGGCCAGGCCGAATCCGAGCGCGACCCTCGGAAAGTACTCCAGCGGATCACCGACGAAGCCGCCATCGATCGAATAGAGCGGGAACGGCTGTTCGACGTGCAGCGTAAACTCGATCGGGATCTTCACCCAGCCTTCCGGCAAGAACGTCAGCCCTAGCCGGGGGCTGACTCCGGTGAAGAAATCGAGAGAATCGGAGAAGTCGCGGATTCCGACGAACACCGCCGGTACGAGGTCGACCATCACCCGCGCCCAGAGCCGGTAGTGAAATCCGAAGCCGACGTCCGCGGTGACGCTCTGCAGGCTGTCGACCCCGAAGCTGCTCCCCGCCCGCGCCTGCCAGCTCGTGAGCCAGTGAGCCGGATTGTCGAACTCGCCGAACGCGGCGAAGCGCAGCCCCACCGAAGGTGCCCCTTCGAATGGAGCGTAGCCGAGCTCGACGCTCAGTGACTCGTACGAAAAATCGGGAGGGGGGACCGGCAAGGTACCGGGCCGGAGCCGAGACGACGTCGTGGGGTCGCCGTGCGTCACGGTCGCGGCGATGGGGAGCGCCATACAGACGAACCCTCGCAGCGCTCCCTCACAGCTCCTCGTCTCGGCGAACACACCCCCCTGAAGTGCCCAATCGATCAAACTCGCCCGCGTCGCGACCGACAACAACCCGCGCTGAAAACGCAACAAACACGCGGTCACCGAGGCGGGAGATGTCGATGTTTCGTCACACGCCGCCCGCGGAGGCTTGCCGAGCAGGTAGCCGTCTCCCCATGCGACGAAACTCAACCGACCACGGTCAGTGACCGCGGTCGCCACCACGCCGTCGCGGTTGTCCGCATCGTGATCGTGTTTCACCTCCACCAGGGCTTCGCGGCTCCGGATCGTCCTCATGTGCCCGCCAGCGAGGCCGTCTTGCAGGTAGTGGAGCGCGGTCCCTTCGAAGACGAGGCTGAGCATGTTCGTGACGATCGCGTCCGCGAGCTCCGCCGACTCCCGGCCGTCGGTGGAGAGCCTCTCCAGGGCGGCGCTCGACGGCCCCACGAGCGCCGGCGGCGCATGCTTCGACCAGCGCCGTAACCGGCGTTTGACGAGGTCCCCGAGCATCGAGCAGACCCGCTGGGCGCGGACGTCGTCTTCCAAGTCGTCCCAGTCGACGCTCTCCCAACCGTCGACGTTGTCGGCGAGGTCCTCGGCTTCGTCCTCGTCGATCACGACCAGATCCGCGCACGACTCCTCCCGCATCCGCACCGCGACGGAGTGAAAACCGGTCCACGCCTCGAATGCCGATTCGCCGAAGTGGTGATGATTCCTCAACACGAGGTCGAGGTAGTGAGGGTTGTCGAACGAATACTTCTGCGCGGGGTCGAAGGGTCCCCGAGCGACCGCCGCCCTCGACAGCGGCCGCAGGGTCTCCTCGGGAGGAGCTTCGATCGATCCGGCGGCTTCCCACGTCGCGGACGTCTCATCGACGTCGCGGCGTAAGCTCGACCAGTCGGCGAGCCCGTCGGTCTCGCATGCGTCTTCGGCGACGTCCTCGATCGGGCCACCGACTCGCTTGTCGCTCGTGAACCACTGCAGCGTTTCGAGGACGAGTCCCTCGTTCCGTGCCCTCGGCAGATTACGGACCGGCCCCTGCCTCGAGATATGGTCGGCCAAGGCCGAGTAATCCCCGAGGGTGAACGAATAGGCGCGCGAGTCGACCTCCAGCTCCGTCAACTGACTCTGCGCCCGCTTGTATCCCCCCTCGCAGTACTCTCCTTCCCATCGGGTCGGGCAGACCAGAGCGAGGGCGAGGTACGCGGACTCGAGCTGAGGCTCCCCCGCGATCTGCGAGGCGAGCATCGTCTGCGCATCGCGGCACGCCCGATCCGTGAACCAGAGGTGCTCGAGATAGTCGAAAGCGAAGGCCGGAGCGGGCGCCGCGAGAATCAGGAGCGTCGCGAGGAAGAGCGGAATCTGGAGAGATGGTTGGAGCTTCACGCTGCGCCGGGTCGGGACACGGAGTCGACGCGACCCTAGCAGATGGTTCAGACGTCGGCGACCGCGCCAGAAAAGAGACACCCCCCACCGGCGAGCCGGCGGGGGGTGGGTTCGTCCCGACCGCGAATTCGGTCGGCACGGAGGCGCTGCTCAGTTCTGGCGCCAGATGTGAGTCGCTCCTTGCTGCGCGGCGACGACGATCGGCTCCCCACCGGAAAAGAAGATTCGCGCGTCGCGGAGGTGTGACGAAAGGCTGGTGATCTGAAGCCCGTGGTCGACCTCGGGCAGGTAGCTGGCCGCGTCAGCCCCGTACGTCAGGGGGACGAGGCGGTC
>CAYPJU010000008.1:103198-114289 GCA_964411125.1 uncultured Bradymonadales bacterium
GGGTCCGTACCCAATTCTCGGGCGCGGAGCACGGGCTGACGTAGGACATCATGAGCAACGGAGCCTCGTCGTAGAACGCCGTGTGCAGGTTGACGAATTCGTCGCACGTGGAAGATTCCCCGCTGGTTCCGCCGGGAATTTGAACATCAAGGTGTCGTTGATGCCGCCGGCCTGATCGGGCCCCACCCTGCCTCGCGGTCGTTCATCTTCTTCACCGCCCGGCAACGAGAGCTGACCGAGATACCGGAGCGCGCGCGCGAACGCTGGGGGGCGCTTCAGAGACACGTCGCCGCCGTCTACGATCTGCGGCACCGCCTCGACACGGAAACTTTCGACGAACGCGATGCCGTCTGGTTCGACACTGCCGCGAACTGCGTCGAGACCGACCCCGTCGCCGACCCGGCCATGCGCAGTCGGCTCCGTATGCTGGTGAAGGATCGGGAGAACGCACGGTCGCGGCGCACCTCCGCGCAACGCGGCGACCTAGAGCGCTACTGGTCGAACGTTCTGGATGGCAAGTGGGCCGTGCTCGACCGCTTCGACAGCGACGGACGTCGCTTCGTCGTCGCGGTGCCAGTCTCCCGGTATGGGGACAAACTTCGCGGCCTCTCCGGGCGCGAGCGCGAGGTCCTCATCCTCCTCGGCGACGGGTTGGCCAACAAGGCGATCGGCTACGAGCTCGACATCTCCGAGACCGCGGTCAGCACCCACGTGAACAACATCTTCACCAAGCTCGGCATCAAGGACCGTCCCGCCCTCGTGCAACTGGTGCAGGTGTTCCGAAAGCGACGACTGCTCTGACATGGGGGATGACGACGACTACATGCCCGGCGGCATCTTTCGCATGCCCGACGGTGGGTTTCACTTCGGCGGGGCCGATCGCGACGAAGTTGCGTTCGAGCTCGACCAGGACTCCCCCGCCGTGGTCGAGACGATCGACGTCGGCGGTGCCGAAGTGTACGTCCTCTCCATCCCCCTCGAGCCCGATTTCCCGCACGACCTCTCCGCCTCCGAACGGGAGGTCGTGAAGCTCGCCCTTCGTGGGGCGAGCAACGCCGAGATCGCCGAGGAGCGCGGGTCCGCCGTCCAGACCGTCGCGAACCAGTTGAGGTCGGCTTTCAAGAAGATCGGCGTCAACTCCCGCGCCGAACTCGCCGCCGCACTGTTCGGCAGCCCACCTTCGGACTGACCGCCGTCAACAGATGGGCCGTGCGGGGCGCCGCACGCAAATGGGCCTACGTCGCTCAGTGCGCCTGCGCCCAGTTCGCCCCGGTGCCGATGTCGACCTTCAAGGGGACCGACAGCTCGTGTGGATGCTCCATGCATTCGCGGATCAACGCGACCGACGGTTCCACCTGGTCGGGAGAAGCTTCGAACAGCAATTCGTCGTGGATCTGGACGAGCATCCGGGTGTCGAGCGCGCTCTCCATCAGCCGACGGTCGATCGTCATCATCGTGAGCAAACACAGATCCGCGGCGCTCCCCTGGATGGGGGTGTTGGCCGCGATGCGCTCGCCGTAGCTGCGCTCGGTCGGGTTGTTTGACGACAACTCCGGGACGTAGCGACGACGCCCCACGAGCGTCTCGACCCAGCCATTTTCTCGGGCGTCGGCGACAGACCGGTCGACCCAGTCACGCACGCCCGAGTACACCTCGAAATAGCGTTCGATCATCTTCTTCGCTTCGCTTCGCGACACGCCGAGCTGTTGTCCGAGCGCCGTCGCACCCTGCCCGTAAATGGTGGCGAAGTTCACCGTCTTTCCGACGTTGCGCTGTCTGGGCGTCACCTCGTCGGGTTCCACGCCGAACAGCTCGGCGGCAGTCCGCCGGTGCAGGTCGACGTCGTCGCGAAAACTCTGAACCAACGCCGGGTCCTGGCTGAAATGGGCGAGCAGCCGAAGCTCGATCTGCGACCAGTCTGCCGAGATCAACACCCATCCTTCCCGCGGCACGAATGCGTTGCGGATCCGCTTCCCGTCTTCACCTCGAATAGGTGTCCGCTGCAGATCCGGATTCGTGGTGATCAGGCGCCCCGACGAGCTCACCGTCTGCTGATACGTCGCATGAATTCGCCCTGTCTCGGGGTTGACGCTCTCCCGCAACACCCGAGTGTAGGTGTTGATCAGTTTGGCGAGCGTCCGCCATCGCACCACCTCGGAGGCGATCTCCGCCTCGGGCGCGAGCCGCTCGAGCACGTCGGCGGCCGTCGAGTAACCAGTCTTCGTCCGTTTGATGATCGGCAAGCCCAGGTCCTCGAAGAGGACCTCCCCCAACTGCTTGGTCGAGCCGATGTTGAACTCCTTCCCGGCGAGCTCGTAGATGTGCTCCGCGACCGCATCGCGACGCTCGGCGAACTCCTCCTCCATCGCCTCCAGGTCGGCCGTGTCGACACGGATCCCCACCAGCTGCATCCGACCGAGCGTGTAGCTCAGTGGCAGGTGGAAGGTCGCCAACTGCTCCGTACGGCCCTCCTCCTCCAGCCGGTCTTTCACCGGTCCGCGCAACTGCGCGCACGCCTTCGCGATGTGGCACGCCCAGGCCGTCGTCTCCTGTACCGGACACTCTTGGATCGGGATCTGGCTCTGTCCCGCGCCGACCAACTGTTTCAGGGGCCGCAGCGTCCGCTGCAGAAACTCCTTCGTCACCTGATCGACGCCGTGTGGCAAGAGCTTCGTCGGATCGATGAGATAGGACGCGGTCTCGGTGTCCATCACCACCCCCCGTAGATCGATGCCGTGGCGCATCAGCAACGTCCACTGGTCACGAAGCCCGTGGATCGTCTTGGGCTGTTCGGGGTCCTCCAGGAACGGCTTACAGGTGCGAAGGGCCGCCGCGAGGCTCACCTCCGGAGATTCGACCGGAATGTACCACCCTTCCCCTTTCGAGTTCGCGAGCGCCAGTCCGACGAGGCGGCCTACGTTGTGATCCCATGGCTCGTAGACTGCCTGCACCGCGGTGACCTCACCGGCGAGCTGGTCCAGAAGCTCTTCGAGAGCCGGAACGTCCTCGACCGTGGTGAAGCGGTCGGTATCGATCCCCTCGATCCCGTCCTGGTCCTCGTGCGCGAGCAAGGAGTTGAACTCCAACTCCCGGTAGAGTTCGTTGATCCGCGCCCTATCGGGAGGGGCGATGCGAAGATCCTCGAACTCCTCGTCGAGCTCTACGTCGGTTCGAATCGTGACGAGGTCCTGAGAGAGCAGCGCCTGGTCGCGATATTCGATGAGGTTCTCGCGCCGCTTCCCCTTGAAGTCGTCGAAAGCGTCGAGGATCGAGACGAGGTCTCCGTACTGCTCCAGCAGGGTCTTGGCGGTCTTGGCTCCGATCCCGGGGACGCCCGGGACGTTGTCGGAGCTGTCGCCGACGAGCGCCAGGTAGTCTCGCATCTGGCTCGGAGGGACCCCCCACTTCTTTCGAACGACCTCGGGGTCGTAGGTGACGTCCCGCATCGTGTCGATCATCTTCACCTGGTCGGAGATCAACTGTGCGAAGTCCTTGTCCGCCGAGATGATGTGGACCTCGTGGCCTGCCTCGACCGCACGGCGCGTCAACGTGCCTATCACGTCGTCTGCTTCGTACCCCGGGACGCGCAGGACGGGAAAATCGTGAACCTTCACGACCCTGTCGATCCACGGCATCTGCCTGACGAGATCCCCGGGAACCTCGGGGCGATGAGCCTTGTATTCCGGGAACTTTTCGTCGCGAAACGTGGGCCCCGGCGGGTCGAACACCACCGCGGCGAAGTCGGGCATCTTCCCCGCGAGGATCTTCTGGAACATCAGCGCGAAGCCGTAGATCGCGTTCGTGGGGAGCCCCGAAGCCGTAGAAAAGCTGTTGGGGAGCGCGAAGAAAGCCCGAAAGATTAGCGAACTACCGTCGATCAGGACGACACGAGAGGTCATGTTTCACACCGGTTGGAGTTCGCACGGAAGCTAGCACGACGGCGGAGAGCCGGCCACCGGCTCAGCGAGCAGCGGCGAGGGTGCGCGGGGGACAGCGAGGCCGTCGTCTGAGCTGAACGACATGGGGCTTCGCCCCCCGTCGTTCAGACAACCGAGGGCCGGTTCCCGCGCGGCGACAGAGCGCCGCGCCATGCTTCGTGGGCCGGTTGCCTGCGGCCGCCTCGTACCCTAAAAGACCATCAGGACCCCTACGAGGCAGAGATGACCTGGAACGTGATGAAATTCGGTGGGACGAGCGTATCGTCCCGAAGTCGCTGGGAAACGATCGCGACGCAGGCCAAGGCGAAGCTCGACCAGGGCAAGCGACCCGTGATCGTCTGTTCTGCGGTGAGTGGGATCTCGAACGCGGTGGAGAAGCTGCTCCGGGGCGCCCCGCTCGGTCATTTCGAAGAAACCGTTCAGTCCATCACTGCCCGCCACCAGCAGCTCGCCGACGACCTGGGGGTGTCGATCGATGCCGTGGCCGAGGAGCTCGACGAGCTCGGACGCATCGCGCTCGGCGCATCCCTGACCGGAGAGGTGAGCCCGCGCCTGCATGCCCGCGCGATGGCGCTAGGGGAACTGATGTCGACTCGGATGGGCGCGGAGTTCCTCAACGCCCAGGGGATCTCGACGAGCTGGCAGGACGCCCGCGACGCGCTGGAAGCCGAAAAAGTCGTCGGCACCAACGAGCAGCGACAGTACCTCTCCACGGCCTGCGTGTTCGATCCCGACGACGCGCTGGAGGCGCGCTGGAAGGCACTCGATGCAGACGTGATCCTCACGCAGGGGTTCATCGCGCGCAACGACAGCGACGAGACGGTCTTGCTCGGCCGCGGCGGTTCGGACGTCTCGGCCGCCTATTTTGCGGCCAAGCTTCGCGCGGAGGTCCTCGAGATCTGGACGGACGTACCGGGGATGTACACCGCCAACCCGCGACAGATTCCGAGCGCACGTCTCCTCAAGCTCCTCGGATACGACGAGGCGCAGGAGATAGCGACGATGGGCGCCAAGGTCCTGCATCCGCGGTGCATCGATCCCGTTCGCAAGTACGGCATCCCGCTCCAGATCCGCTCGACCGAGGCACCGGAGGTGGAGGGTACTCTGATCAGCTCCGACGTCGGGGACTTCGGCGCTCAGGTGAAGGCGATCAGCGCGAAGAGCGGTGTGGTGCTGATCTCGATGGACACCCTGGGGATGTGGCAGCACGTCGGCTTCCTGGCCGATGCCTTCGGCGCGTTCAAGCGGAACGGGACGTCCGTCGACCTCGTGGCGACGTCGGAGACGAACGTGACGGTGTCTCTCGATCCGGGGGCAAACGTCCTGGACGACCAGACGATGAAAAGCGTGCTGCGCGATCTCTCGAAGCATTGTGATGCCCGCCAGATCGGTCCGTGCGCGGCCGTCAGTCTCGTCGGTCACAACATCCGAGCGCTCCTTCACCAGCTCGGTCCGGCGCTCGAGGCCTTCGAAGACCACCGCATCTACATGGTTTCGCAGGCCGCGAGCGACTTGAATCTCACCTTCGTGGTGGACGAAGAGCATGCCGACAAACTCGTCAATCGGCTCCACACGTTGCTCTTCCACGAGCGGGTCGCCGACGGTCTTCTCGGGCCGACGTGGAAGGAGGTTTTCGAGGACGAGCGTGCGACCACCACCCCCACCAAAGGCGCGTGGTGGACCCGCCGACGCGACGAGCTGCTCGCCGTCTGCGACGATCACCCTGCGGCGTACGTCTACGACGTGGAAACCCTCGAGGCTCGGGCCAATTCGGCCCTTCGTCTGGGGGCGGACCGTGTCTTCTATGCGATCAAGGCGAACTGGAACCCCGGGATTCTTCGCCGCATCGTGGACGCCGGCCTGGGACTCGAATGCGTCTCCCCGGGCGAGCTCGACCACGTCCGAGAGACCCTTCCGAATCTGCCAGGCGACCGGGTGCTGTACACTCCGAACTTCGCCGAGGCATGGGAGTACGAACACGGGTTCCGGTTCGGCGCGCACGTCACGCTCGACAATCTGTACCCGCTCGAGAACTGGCCGGAGGTGTTTCGCGGCAAGGAGGTCCTCGTGAGGATCGATCCGGGCCGTGGAAAGGGGCATCACAAGTACGTGAAGACGGCGGGCCCCAAGTCGAAATTCGGCGTCTCTCCGGGTGAATTGCCGAGGCTTCACGAGCTCCGCGAGAAGCACGACGTCACCGTCCGCGGCCTTCACATGCATGTCGGGAGCGGGGTGCGAACGCCGGAGACCTGGGCGGAGAACGCGTTCTTCCTGGCCGAGATCGCGAACGATTTCGAAGACGTGTCGCTGATCGACATCGGTGGCGGGCTCGGGGTTCCCGAGAAACCGGGCCAGAAGCCGCTGGACCCTCAGGCGGTCGCCGAGTCGTTGGCGAAGTTTCGCGAAGCGCACCCAGATCTGGAAGTGTGGATGGAGCCGGGCCGCTACGTGGTCGCCGAGGCGGGGGTCCTCGTCGCACGGGTGACCCAGACCAAGGAAAAGGGCGACGTCCGCTACGTCGGGATCGCTACGGGGATGAACACCTTGATACGACCCGCACTCTACGGCGCATACCATCGCATCGTGAACCTTTCGAAGCTCGATCAGAAGCCGACGCAGATCGTCGACGTGGTCGGGCCGATCTGCGAGACCGGCGACGTGCTGGGGCACAAGCGGCGCCTGCCACCGACTTCACACGGCGACGTGCTTCTGATCGCGACCGCCGGCGCATACGGGCGGTCCATGAGCTCGCAATACAACCTTCGACCCTTCGTCGAGGAGATCCTCCTCGATTGACCTCTCACTGGAGACCCCCATGAACTCACCGGAGACACCCATGAAGAAGTTTCTCATCGCGTACTTTTCGATCGTCGGTCTCATCATCATCCTGGGTTGTGGCAACTCGGCAGGCAACAACGGCGACGGCGGCCTGGACCAGGGCGCGTGTTTCTACAGTTGCTCGGGCACGTTCCAGACTTTCGGGTGCCGCACGAACGAAGACATTTCGTCGTCGAGCGAATGTTCCGACTACGCCGACGAGCAGTGTGACGGGTCGGTGTTCGACGACGAATACGTCTCGGACTGCGCGTGCCAGGACTCCTGCGCGCCCTCCTGGTACACCGAGTGACCGTTGAAGTTCGGCCTCTCCTCGGCTAGAAAACGCGCGGCCCTCAGGAGACAGCGATGCAACGAGTCGAACAACACCATCCGACCTATGGCGACGACCGCAGCGTCGTCGAAGCGGCGCGACGTTTCCGGGAGCTCGCGACGATCGTCCAGTCCGACGACGGTGCGCTCGGCGTCGTCCTCGGGCGCGCGACCGATGCCCGTCCGAACGGCTCGGCGGCACACCATCGGGTCGCTCACCTCGCACCGATCTACCCGGAATGGCTCGGCGATCGGTCGTTCGCCGAGACCCACGCCGTCCGTTTCCCTTACGTCATCGGGGCGATGGCGAACGGGATCGCCTCCGCTGAGCTCGTGATCGCCGCGGCACGGGCGAACATTCTCGCCTTCTACGGCGCCGCCGGGCTCGGGATCGAGCGGATCGAACGAGACCTCGACGTCATCGAGGGGGCGCTGGGGAGAGGGCCCACCTGGGGAGCGAACCTGATCCACGCGCCCAACGAGCCGGAGCTCGAGGCTGCGACGGCGGACCTCTTCATCCGTCGCGGGGTCACCCACGTCTCAGCCTCCGCCTACATGAAGCTGACCCGGCCGATCGTTCGCTACGCGTACGCGGGGCTCCACCGCTTGCCATCGGGCGGCATCGGAAGGACGAACCACGTGTTCGCCAAGATCTCGCGGCCCGAGACCGCCCGTCAGTTCATGGAGCCGGCTCCCGATGCACTCCTGCGCGATCTGGTGGAGCGCGGTTGGCTCACCTCCGAGGAGGCACAGCTCGGCGCACGACTCCCGGTGGCCGAGGACATCACCGTCGAATCCGATTCCGGCGGGCACACCGACAATCAGCCGTTGGGCGCGCTCTTCCCCGTCATCACCAACCTTCGCGACCATTTGGTCGAACAGCATGGTTTCGACCGCCCGATCCGCGTCGGCGCAGCCGGTGGACTCGGGACTCCACAGGCGGTGGCGTCGGCATTCGCGCTCGGAGCAGCCTACGTGCTCACCGGCTCCGTCAACCAGGCTGCCGTCGAGTCGGGTCTCTCCGACAAGGGTCGCGAAATGCTCGCCAACACCACGTTCGGCGACGTCATGATGGCGCCCGCCGCGGACATGTTCGAACTCGGCGTCAAACTCCAGGTGCTCAAACGAGGGACGATGTTCGGCGTGCGTGCCGACAAGCTCTACGAAGTCTATCGTAAGTACCCGAGCCTCGATGCCGTCCCCGACGACGAACGCGCGGCCCTCGAGAAGCGAACGCTCGGCACGACCATCGACGCGATCTGGGCCGAGTGCGAGTCCTTCTGGTCTCGGCGCGATCCCGCGCAGCTCGAGCGAGCCGCGAAGGATCCCAAACATCGGATGGCGCTCGTCTTTCGATGGTACCTCGGGATGTCGAGCCGTTGGGCGATCATGGGTACCGACGAGCGCGCGCTCGACTATCAGATCTGGTGCGGCCCGGCGATGGCGGCGTTCAACGACTGGGTCAAAGGCTCTCACCTCGAGCCACCCGAGCGCCGCGGCGCTGTCTCGATCGCGCTCAATCTCCTCGAGGGCGCCGCCGTCGTGACCCGCGCTCAGCAGTTTCGAAACCTGGGGGTCCGTGTACCGACCGCGGCGTTTCGATTCCGCCCCGAGAAGCTCACGATCTGACGACCGACCGCTGCGGCGTCCGAGTCGCAGGCGAGGCATCCGCGTCACACGGTCGAATAGCCACTAACGGTGCGGAAATCCGCAACTTCGACCGTTTTCCGTCACTTGCAGGCCTCGACGACTCTGGTACGGAAATCGCAAATCCATCGGGTGGATGGAGAGAGACATTCACCAATGGATGACGATGAAAACGCGAATCTTGCTCGTATCGCTGGTCGGTCTCTTCTTCACGCAGGGGTGCACGGTCCCCGAGGATCACGCGGAGTGGGGTGACGACGCCCTCGAAACGCGAGCGTCGGAGCTCGCCATCGCGGGCCCCTGGACGATCCCCACACAGATCTCCTCGACAGCCGCTTCCTACGACATCGACTACACAGGTGCCGGCCCATGGCGCGGAACCTCCGGCTGTTCGGGAACCTTCACGGCAGGCGCACAACGCCTCAAAGACTACATCCAGGCGAACTTCCCCCAGGTGACGAGCATCGGCGGGTACTCGTGTCGGCCGATCGTCGGAAACTCGTCGTCGATGTCGGTGCACGCCACCGGACGAGCCATCGACATCCACATCCCGCTCGACGGGGGTGCAGCCGACAACGGACTCGGTGACCCGCTGGCGAACTGGCTGGTGGAAAACGCCGAGCACATCGGAATCCAGATGGTGATCTGGGACCGCTGGCTCTGGAGCCCGAGCCGCACGCCGTACAGCCGTTACTACAGCGGACAGCACGCCCATCACGACCATCTCCATGTCGAGCTGACCGTCGAAGCGTCTCGCATGGAGACCCCGTGGTTCACCGGCGGAAACAACACGCCTCCGCCGCCGCAGACCACGCCGGGATGCAACACGGTCGTCGGTAGCTCCGGCGCGGTCATCGACGAGACGAGCCCATGCTTCATCGCCTACGGTCCCAACCAGTACTGGCGGCGAGTCGACGGCTCCGGGGTGAGCGGCTCACTTCTGTGGACCAACGCATTCACTTCGTCCAACCCGTCGAACTGGGCGCAATGGCGCTTCGAAGTCGCGGCGTCGGGTCGCTACAAGGTCGAGTATCACAACGTCTCGAACGTCGCGGTGTACGACTCGGCACAGTACCGAGTCCGAACCGGGCTCGTGGACGCGGAGGTCTACATCGACCAGGGCGCGGACCCGTCGGGCTGGCAAGAGATCGGAACCTTCGACTTCGCAGCGAATCAGCCTGCCTCGGTCGCGCTCTACGACAACACGAACCTCTCCGTCGCATCCGACCAACACATCGTCTTCGACGCGATTCGTATCACCGCCGCCGGTAGCCGACCGGTCCCTGGTCCCGACGAAGACCCCGTCGACCCCGACCCCGACGACGACCAATCTCCACGCCCCGAAGATCCTCCCTCCGGCGGGGGAACGAACGACGGCACCGGTGGGACCCAAAGTGGCGGAACTACGAGCGGAACGACCGGCGGGACCACCGGAGGAACGGACGACGGCGGCAGCCCTCCCTCCCCCACCAGCGCGCCAATCGGGCAGACCGGCGATTCCCAGCCGCCGCCCAAACCCGCGTTCGATCCCGACAGCCCGGCCCCCTACCCCGGCGAGACGTACGACGAGCCGATCGCGGGTGACCCTGGTCACTTTGCTTTTGACGAGGACGTCCACGCCGGCGGGCAAGTGCAGTGCGCCACGACGCAAGGCTCGCTCGCTCATCCGCTGCTCCTCCTCGTTGCGTTCGTGATCGGCGGCCGACGGAGACGGCGTCGGTGACCCGGGTCACCCGCTTTCTTCGACGCCTGGACGTGCGCCTGCTCGCCGTCCTCGCCGTGGGCGCATTGCTCGCCCCCTGGCCCTTCGGTCCCGAACCTCACGTGCTCGAAAAGGGCCGGTGGCTCTTGCAGGGGGCGCTACGAAAGCCGCTCGACATCTTCGACCTCTTCTTCCACTCCGCCCCCGCGCTGCTGCTGCTCGCGCGAATGACGGTGGCCCGGCGGATTCGAGACGACGAAGAGAGTGGCACGCCGCCCCACTCGGGGGGTTGAACCACAGCGGGAGGCCGCCGGAAAATGAGTTCCGGAGAGCGTTTGACCCCGGATCGGTTCCTGCATAGACTCCCGGCACTTTGCAACAATTCGATCGAGAGAGAGGAGACGAAATGAAACGTGTACTGATTGCGCTGGCTTGCGCCGGAACGCTCGCCGCCTGTGGCGGGAACAACGGAGACAACAACGGGACCAACAACGGCACCGCAGGGTCGAACAACGGTACTGCGGGCTCGAACAACGGCACCGCAGGGTCGAACAACGGAACGACCGCGGGCGCCAACAACGGCACCACCGCGGGAACGAACAACGGCACCACTGCCGGGACCAACAACGGCACGACCGCAGGAACGAACAACGGCAC
>CAYPJU010000008.1:114389-118528 GCA_964411125.1 uncultured Bradymonadales bacterium
AACAACGGCACGACCGCAGGAACGAACAACGGCACTACCGCCGGGACCAACAACGGCACCACCGCCGGGACCAACAACGGCACCACCACGGGCGACACCCACCTCGAAGCGCATGGTTGCACGTTCGAGACGGCCACCGACCTGACCGGCCAGGCGGCGGTGGACGTCACCGACACCGACGACTGGGTCATCGGACACAACACGTGCATCATCGTCACCACCGGCACGGTGGTGACCTGGACGGGTAACTTCACGAACCATCCGATGGCGGGTGGAGAAGACGGCACCGAAGACGCGGCGAGCCCGATCACGACCGCTGCCGATGCCGTAAACGGGGGTAATGGGAACCAGACGCTCGAGGTGACGTTCGCGGCGGCGGGCGACTTCCCGTACTACTGCGAGATCCACGTCGGTGCGATGAACGGCGTGGTCTACGTCGTCGACTGAGCCTGCGACCCCAGAAAAGAAAAGGGCACCCCGCGGGGTGCCCTTTTTTTTGTTGTGCCAGAGCGACGCCGCGTCACGGCTTCGCGGCGACAGGTTCGTGGTGCGGGCCGCCAGGTCACATCGGAGGGCGGCATTCTTTGGTCACGGAGACCATTTCTTGATCGTCACAGTCGTAGACCTCTCGGTTCGGGTCCACGGTCGCGACGAACTCGATCATGCGTCCGACAGCGGGCACAGGCGCCATCCACGTGTATGTGAACGACTCCGTGGCTCCCGCGCTGAGGGGCGCGGATGTCCGGAAGGTGGTGATCTCGTTGGGTTGACCCGCCCACTGGGCGGTGACCACGAGGGGAACGTTGGCGGGCACGGTGGCAGTCCCGTCGTTCTTGACCGTGAGGGTGACGTCGACCTCGCGGTTCTGACCACAGGTCGCGACGTCGGCATCGAAGCCGTCGAAGACGAGCTGAGGTGCGGCGAAGTTCACGGTCGAGCCGTCGATCCTGAGCTCGTTGTCATCCTCCAGACACTCGTTGACCGTCATGTCGGGGTCGACGATGGCGTCGATCGTGAACCCGGCCTGCACCCAATCGGCCGGGACCGTGTAGGTGAGGTCGAAGGACTCGTCCTCGCCCGGGAGCAGACGCCTGGTCGTCGCCACGTCGGCGATGACGACGACGTCGCCGCCGTTGGCCCCGACGACCCGGACCGGCACCCCGGCAGGGATGCCGAGCGACCCGTCGTTGGAGATGGTCACCCGGATCGAGACTTCGAAGTTGTCGCCACACCCGAGGCCCTGAACGTCGACCGACTCGACGACGAGGTTCGGGGCGAGCAAGAGTCCGTCGGGCTGTACGTTCTGGCGGAAGTTGTTCAGCCGCGGGTTCGCCCAGTTCACCTGGGGGACCGCCGGAATCGTGCCGTCCTCGTTCACGTTGGTGACGGAGTAGGCATGCTGGTTCCAGATGCGGCGAGTGCGCACCCAGTTGTCGGAAGCGTCCTGCCATACTTTGATTCCGTCGGCGGTCGCCGAAGGGATGACGACTTCCGAGTTTCCGTCGTTGTCGACGTCCGCGACGACGGGCATTTCGATCCGGGTGTTGCTGGAATGACTCGGGTCATCGAACAACACCGCACCTGTCGTCCCGTCGAAGATCCGAAAGTTCTGCTCGTCGGCGTAGACCATCTCTGCTTTGCCGTCGCCTTCGAAGTCGAAGACGGACGACGCGGTGACACGGCTCGAGCAGTCGTTGTTGGGGGTCGCCCAGAGGACTCCTCGCTCGCGGCATCCTTGCGCCATCCAATCGTCGACGTCGCAATCCATGTCCATGACGGTGTAGAAGTCGGCGGCGGCGGTGCCGATCTCGGGTCGTCCATCGCCGTCGAAGTCGGCGACGGTGGGAGGACCAGATTCGTTGTTGTTGCAGTCGTCCTTGATGATGGGCTGTTGCCACAGCAGTGAACCGTCGTGGTTCAACACGAACGCCTCGCCGCGCCGGATGATCACGATCTCGCCCTCGGGATCGGCGTCGAAGTTCGCCATGGCGGTGAAGCCGTCACAGGGAAGGTTTCCTCCGCAAGGGGAGTTGTCCGAGGTGTACTCGAAGGTCCAGAGGACGGTGCCGTCGTGGTCGTAGAGCGTGTTGCCGGCGGCCACCTCCTGATTGCCGTCGAGGTCGACGTCGCCGACAGAGGAGGACGGTCCGAGGAACGCGTTGTTGCCGATCCCGCCCAGCCCCTGGCTCGTCTCCACGCCATCCCACAGCAGGGTGCCATCCTGGCCGTTGATGGCGACGTTGCCGACGACGACTTCGGGGTTTCCGTCGCCGTTCAGGTCCGCGATCGATACCGTGGCGCCCCCTCGGGTGTGCACGTTCCAGGTGGGATACGTATCGTTCTCCCAAAGCGGCGTCCAACTCGACCCGTCGTCCGTCACTCGCTTCCAGGCAACGAGGCCCTGGGGAGTGACCTTTCCGTTTGGCTGCAGGTTCTGGCCCTTCACGGCGACGAGCTCGGCGACGCCGTCGCCGTCGAGGTCACCGAGGGCGGGCGCGCTGTCATTCGCCATGACGACGGAATCGAGGGAGGCAATCGTTCGCATCTCGCCGTCTGGGAGGCACTCTCCGTGGACGATTCGGAGGGTGCCTTGTTTGTTGCAGCACCCGGGGGTTCGGGAGTGGAAGACGATCTCGGGGATGTCGTCCTGGTTCGTCACGCCGTCGCCATTGTCATCGGTCAAGTTTCCGACGATCGGTGCGACGACCACCTGGTAACTGTTGCTGTTCACGTCGAGCGGCGTATTGCCGGGCCACGAGCAGCCGATCGAGGGCTCGAACTCGCCGACGGGGGGGCGAAACTCACAGATATCGGCTTGATCCCGAGGGACGCATTTCCCCAGCGTCGGTTCACAGAACTCGTCGATGCCGCAGTCTTCCGGGAACCGGCAATCGGCGCCTGGGACGATGCAAGCGTTGAAGATGCAGACCTCGGCACCCTCACAACAGAGGGCGTCGTCCGCGCATCGCACCCCGGCGCATTGGGGGAGACACGCGTCGTCGACGCATTCTTCGCCGTCACCGCAACACGAGTCGCCGCAGGTCACCTGGCAAGAGTTCGCGTCGACGTCGCCGATGTCGCTCGTCCCCATGTCGGGAACGCCACCGCCGCCGTCGCCGTCTCCTCCCCCTCCGTCGTCGGAGCTTCCCCCGCCGCCATCGGTCCCGAGATCGAGCGCACCCCCGCCGTCCGCCCCTCCGGTGCCAGGGCCCGACTGCGAACAGTCTCCACAGGCAGTACCGACTGCCGACGCCACGACCACCAAGACCCACCAGCTTCCGCGCATGTTCCCGCTCCAATCAACCCAGGGTGCAGACCGAGTGCCGACGGATCGTTGCGACCAGGTCGGCGCTCGTGCAAGCTCTATCTCGACATACCTTACTACTTCGACCGAGACTCATCCATGAACCGCCCGACGAATTGCGTTCTGCCGATCGCCATCTGCATCGCCTTCCTCGCTGGCTGCAGCTCTACGGAAACGACGACCCCGGACGAACCTCCGGTAGAGCCGACCACAGAGAGCCCGGCTCCCGTCGAGCCTGCCGAAGCTCCCCCCGGTGGTGAGCCGGAGGCGACCGAGCCAAACGAGAACCCCGAGCCGGCGACAGCGGGGGCCCCGAAGCTCGAAAAGTACCGCGGCAAGGCAGTCATCGCCCTCGAGGTCGAGCGCAAATCGATCACGTGCGTCGCGAAGAACGAGGGAGCCGACCTGATGACGAATCGGCGGGCGTGCATCGCCGACCTCATCGCGCAGGTCGAAGACCCGGCCCACAAGATCATCATCGTCGACGAGGCGAAGAACCAGGGCTGCCCGACCTGTATCGTTCTCCTCGCCGACGTGACCCCCGTCGCGCCCGGATCGTCGGCGCCGCAGGTACTTTTCGCCCTGCAGAACGCCGGGACGGTGACCTGCACCTCCGGAGGTAAGGACCTCGCGCTCGATGCCGCCCGCCAGGAGTGTTGGAAGACGTTGCAACAGGAGGCCGGCGCGATCCGCGCCGGGGTGGTTCTTCCGATGGCGATCGACGAGGGCGAGCCCTGCCCATCGTGCGTCGCGATCGGGGCCGCAGGGTTCACCGCCGAATACATGCCGCGTTGAGCTCCGACGAACGCACCGACCGCAAAACCCAACGGGTCAT
>CAYPJU010000009.1:0-64763 GCA_964411125.1 uncultured Bradymonadales bacterium
AGTGCGCGCGCGGCGTCTCGACCGTGTCGAGCTGGTCGCACCGACGACGATGCGTGTCGGTGAGACGTCGCTCGTCGTCGCCCGCCCGATGGACGACTACTTCCTGCCGAACCTCGTGGACGTGAAGGATGCGGCGCTGTCGCTCGAGGCGCTCTCGTCGCTCGACTTTCCCACGGAAGTTTCCTGGGATCGTCCGCCCCCCGATGACCCGCACGCGGCGTGGCAGGCCGACCTCGCGACGTTCGAGGTGACAGCGATGGAGCCCGGCGTTCACCGGCTTCGCGGAACGGCAAGAGTCGACGGTACGCGGGTGCCGGTCGAGTCGAATCCCATCGTCGTCACCCGGTCGGGGCGGCAGGTGTACTTCGGCGACACCCACCTGCACTCCATCCTGTCCTACGACGCGGACCGTCCCCCGGACTGGGTGTACTGGCGTCAGCGCCGCCAGGAGCGCCACGACTTCGCGTTTCTCAGCGACCACGACATGATCGGAAGCCCCGGCTTTTCGAGCCTCGCGGGCATCCAGGGACGAACCGATTCGGAATGGGCGTACATTCGACAGCTCGCGGACCAGTGGAACGAGCCGTCGAAATTCGCGACGCTCACGGCCCACGAGTGGACGTCGTACTTCTACGGCCACCGCAATCTCTACTATGGGCCGGACGAGCCGGATCCGGTGCTCGTCCACCACAACCGGCGCAGCGAGAGCGGTCCCGAAGATTCGCAGACGCCGAGCGAGCTGAGGGAGCGCCTCGGTACGCGTCAGTATCTGGTAATTCCTCACAGCTCCGCGTGGCCGACGGCCGACACGAAGTACCACTGGGGCCCGCCGGACTGGGAAGAGCAGCGCCTGGTCGAAATCTATTCGACGCACGGTACGTCCGCCTACTTCGACAACGAATACGCGGTCGACGATGGCCACCGGGAAATCCCGACCGACAGCCGAATCGTCGAGCTGCTGATGAACTACGACATCCAGCAAGCGCCCGCCGACAGCGGAAACTTCGTGCGGGACGAACTCGCTCGCGGGCGGCGGATGGGGTTCGTCGGGTCGAGCGACATGCACTTCCTCAGCCACGTGGATCAGGCGTACAAGCCCGGCTTCGCCGCGGTGTGGACCGACGACCTGAGTCGCGAGAAGATCTGGGAAGCGCTGCGGGCCCGTCGGACCTACGCGACGACGGCTGCGCGGATCTTCCTCGCGTTCTCCCTCGACGAAACCCCGATGGGCGGGGTGGTCGCGCCCGGCAGCCGAGAACTGCGCGTCGAGGTCCACGCGACCGCGCCAGTCGAAGAGCTTGTGCTCCACTCCCACGACGAGGCTGGTTGGAGCTCGCGAGCACTCCCGGCAGAAGGGAGAGACATCGAACACCGCTCGCCCTTCGACGCGCGCGAAGGGTCGCTGCACTACCTCGAGGTCCGCCAGAAAGACGGGAATCGCGCCTGGGCTTCCCCGATCTGGGTCGACCGCTCGGGGGAAACCGAACCTCCCTGATTCCGAGGCCCGTCGATTGCCGCGGATGTCGCTCTCCGCTCCCAGCGCCCATCCGGTTACGAGGGGGGGAGTTGTGGGACGCGCCCTGGTTCGGGGCGCCGAACGCCAAGAGTCCCCGATACCGCCGCGCCCGGGAAGACGAAGGGGAGGTCGGCGCGTTGACACGCGTACGGGGCGGGGTTACACAGTGCGCCCCGCCGTGACAGCGGGTTCTGGAGGCTCCGATGAGTGAACTGAAATCTAGAATCGAAGAGCTCGATGGCCGCGTGGCCGAGCTCGGGAGGCATCTTTGACCTCGCTCAAAAGCGAGCGCGGGTCGAAGAGCTGGATGCGCTGAGTCAGGCCCCCGGCTTCTGGAACGATGCCGACAAAGCTCAAAAATTGATGCAAGAGCGCGGCGAGGCCGCCGACATCGTCAGCGATGTCGAGGCGCTGGCGCAGAAGGTGGAGGACGCGCGAGTGTTCCTCGAGCTCGCCGCCGAGGCGGGGGGCGACCCCGAATCCGAGAGCGAAGCGGAGCGGCTCGCGTCGGAGGCCGAAGCGCAGTTAGACGAAATGGAGCGGATGCGGATGCTGTCGGGCCCCCACGACAGTTCGAACGCCATCGTCACGATCAAACCCGGAGCGGGTGGGACCGAGTCGCAGGACTGGGCTTCGATGCTCTACCGGATGTACACCCGCTACTGTGATCACAAAGGATGGAAGGTCGATGTCGCGGACTTCCAGGACGGCGACGAGGCAGGCATCACGAAGGCGGAGATCATCGTCGAAGGGCAGTACGCGTTCGGGCTCCTGAAGGCCGAGTCGGGGGTGCATCGGCTCGTCCGAATCAGCCCGTTCGACAGCAACAAACGTCGACACACCTCGTTTGCCGCCGTCACGGTGGTTCCCGAGGTCGACGACGACATCGAGGTCGAGATCAACGACTCCGACCTGCGCATCGATACGTACCGCGCGTCGGGAGCCGGTGGTCAGCACGTCAACCGTACCGACTCCGCGGTCCGCATCACCCACAACCCCACCGGGGTGGTGGTGCAGTGCCAGTCGGAGCGCTCGCAGCACAAGAACAAGGCGACGGCGATGAAGCTGTTGAAGTCGAAGCTCTACGAGCTCGAGCTTCGAAAGCGCGAGGAGGAAGCCGCCGAGTCGCACGCGCAGCAGTCGGACGTGAACTTCGGCAGCCAGATTCGCTCCTACGTGTTGCACCCGTACAAACAGATCAAGGACCTCCGCACGGGGGTTACCATCGGGAACGTCGACGCCGTACTCGACGGGGACCTGGACAGGTTCATCGAAGCTTTCCTCCTGCAGGAAGGCTCGGGTGAGGTCGTCGACGTCGAGGACATCGACTGATGGCATGGGAGAGCTTCGTCGGGTCCCGCTACCTGCGCGCCAAGCGGCAGGGGAGCGTCCTCTCGATCATCACGGTCATCTCGGTCACCGGTGTCGCGCTCGGCGTGACGGCGCTGATCGTGGTCTTGAGCGTCATGGGGGGATTCAAGAAGGACCTGATGGAGAAGATCCTCGGCACCAAAGCCCACATCGTGGTCCGCGCTGCCGACTTCGAACAGCTCGAAGACCCGATGGAGCTCGCGGAGAAGACCCGGAAGCACCAGGGAGTCCAGGGGGCCTCTCCGTATGTCGAGGCCGAGGTGATGGTCTCGAGCCCGACGAACCTCTCCGGTGTGATCCTCCGCGGCATCGACCCCGACCACATCGGTCAGGTGTCAACCCTCGTCAGCGACATGCGGGAGGGCAAGCTCGAGTACCTTCGAGATCCGCGTCCGTTGAAGCGAGAGCTCGACGAGAAGCGAAACTTCGAGATGGACCAACTGCTCGACCGTTTCGATTCGGAGCGCTCCGAGATGGCGGAGATACGGGGCACCGACGGCGGACGCAAGCCCGATGGCGGACCCTCGGAGAACGGCGCCGGGGACGCCGAAAGGGAGTTCGAAGAAGAATCGGGGATGCCAGCACTGCCGCACGAGCTCGACGACGAGCCGCGCTCCGACGACTCCGCAGACGGTGACGACTTCGGGATGCCGCCGCTTCCCCACGAGGTTCTGGGTGAAGCCGACGAGCAGCCCGAAGGGCTCGAGGCCGACGAGGGCGACATGCCGCCGCTCCCGGGGCAGGAAGAGGGGCCGGACGACGCGGGGCAATTGCCTGGCCTCATCATCGGCCCCGAGCTCGCGAAGGCTCTCCAGGTGAGCCTCGGCGACGAAGTGAACGTCGTGACACCGAACGCCGAAATGGGACCGATGGGACCGATCCCGCGGAGCCGCCCCTTCGAGATCGTCGGGGTGTTCTACAGCGGCATGTACGAGTACGACGCGAACTACGCGTACACCGCGATCGAGGACGCCAATACTTTCCTGAGCCAGGAGGGGGCGACCGGCATCGAGCTTCGCACGGCATCGGTCAACGAGGCCGAGTTCGTCGCGGCCAGCCTCCAAACGTCGCTCGGACCGTCGATCGAAGTGCTCGACTGGAAGGAGCTGAATCGTTCCCTCTTCTACGCGCTCAAGCTCGAGAAGATCGCAATGTTCGTCGTCCTGACGTTCATCATCCTCGTCGCGAGCTTCAGCATCGTCGCGATGTTGATCATGATCGTCATCGAGAAGGGGCGCGAGATCGCGATCCTCAAGTCGATGGGGGCCTCAAACGGCGGAATCATGCGCACGTTCGTCTTCCAGGGGCTCGTGATCGGGGTGATCGGTGCGGTGATTGGGCTCTGCCTCGGGCTCGCGATCTGTTACTTCCTCGAGACCGTCGGATTTCCGCTGAACTCCGAGGTCTACTACATCAGCACGCTCCCTGTGGACGTGGATCCCGTCGAGGTCACCGCCGTCGTCTTCTGTACGATCGCCATCAGCCTCCTCGCCACCGTCTACCCTTCGATTCAGGCGGCCCGACTCAACCCCGTCGATGGACTTCGCTATGACTGATCAGCCGTACATCGACATCAAAGACCTCGAGAAGACGTTCAAGCATCGAGGCAACGTCCTGAAGGTGCTCGACGGGCTCGACCTCAAGATCTACGGCGGCGATACCGTCGCGATCATGGGCCCGAGTGGGGCAGGGAAGAGCACGCTGCTGCACGTCATCGGGACGCTCGACGCGCCCACGAAAGGAACGATCCTCTTCGACGGAGAGGACGTCTTCGCGACCCGAAAGCCGGCGCAAGTCGCCGCGTTCCGCAACAAATACATCGGCTTCGCCTTTCAGTTCCACCACCTGCTCCCCGAGTTCACGGCGCTAGAGAACGTGATGATGCCGGGCCTCATCGGGCGGATGAAGCGGAGCGACGCCGCGAGACGAGCCAGCGAGTTGTTGGAGCGGGTCGGCCTCGGAGAACGGCTCAATCACCAGCCGGGAGAGCTCTCCGGCGGAGAGCAGCAGCGCGTCGCGATCGCCCGCGCGCTCTTTCGGGAACCGAAGGTTTTGTTGGCCGACGAGCCGACGGGGAACCTTGACCGAAAGACGGGGGCTGAGATACATGCGCTTCTCCGTGATCTCAACGAACAGACGGGGATTACGGTGGTGGTCGTCACCCACGACCCGCTGTTGGCTGACGAGATGAGCATCCAGTTGCTCGTCGACGATGGGAAGGTGATTCCAATGCACGCCGGCGACGAACGAATTGGTGACCGTCTGCCGGAGGAACTCCTCCACAAGCGTCCCTCACACCCCAAACAGGTGTTCGTCCAGGACGATGAAGAGGACGTAGATAGCGTTTCGGAAGTTTCGTGATTCGCTGCAATGCGTAGGGAATCTGCTCGGGCCGCGCACAGTGCGCGCCCCGCCCATGGATGGATGGCTGGCCGGAAGTGAATCCCCATCGACAGCCGGGAAACCGCCTCAGGGCTCTTTGGTTTGCCTTCGTGCTCGCCTTTGCCGCCTCGTGGTCGCTCCCAACGACCGCCCAGGTCCCTCCCGACCCCGATCTGCAGACCGCCGATCCGGAAGAGGAGGCTGCGCCTGCACCGCGCCCGAACACCGCCACGATCCCCGACGGCGCACCCGCCGCCGAGGGCGACGTCGTCGATGTCGTGCAGGTCTCGGGAAACCAGAGGGTCGAACAGGAGTCCGTCCTCAATCAGGTCATGACGGAGGCGGGCAAGCCCCTCAACCTCCGCACCGTCTCCGAGGACATCAAACGCATCCATCGCCTCGGGTACTTCGACGACATACGCGTCGACGCGACGCGCGCAGAAGGCAAGGTCGTCGTGACCTATATCGTCGCCGAGAAACCGGCGATCTCGCGCGTCGAATACGAGGGCAACGACGAACTCTCCCTCGAGGACATCGAGGAGGTCGTCAACCTGAAGACCAACCAGGTCCTCAACGTCGCCGACGTGAAGGCGAACGCCGAGAAGATCCGCGAGCTGTACGCCGAGAAGGGCTTCTACCTCGCCGAGGTCGACTACGAGATGACGGTCGACCGCACGACCCCCGGCGCCGTGATCGTGACCTTCCAGATCCGTGAGTACGCCAAGGTCGAAGTGAAGAAGATCACGTTCCTCGGGAACGCGGCGATCGGCGACCAGGAGCTCAAGAACATCATGGCGACCCGCGAGGGAGACTGGTCGGCGATGCTCACGAGCTTCGGTACCTTCAAGGAGGAGCAGTTCGAAGCCGACCTGCAGCGCATCACCGCGTACTACTACGACAAGGGCTACGTGGAAGTCTCGGTCTCTCGCCCCGTCATCCGACTCAGCCGCGACAAGCGCTACATCTTCGTCACGATTCGAATCGAGGAGGGGCCGCAGTTCGACACCGGAGCGGTCGATCTGCAGGGCGACTTCATCGTCCCCAAAGACGAACTGCGGGACCTCGTCGAACTCGAGCCCGACGAGACGTTCAGCTACGGCACGGCCCGCGCGGACGCCGAACGTATCCGCGACCTCTACATGGACGCCGGCTACGCGTACGTGAACGTGAACCCGCTGATGCGTCCGCGGGCGAGCGGCGAGAAGATCGTCGACGTCACGTACGACATCCAGAAGGGCAACAAGGTTTACTTCGGTCGCATCGACATCGTCGGAAACGACAAGACCCGCGACAAGGTGATCCGTCGCGAGCTCGAGATTGAGGAAGGAGATCTCTTCTCGAACACGAAGGTTCAGGTCTCGCAGTCTCGCGTCTCGCGCCTCGGGTTCTTCGAGAAGGTGAACATCACCACCCAGCGCGGCGACCGCAGCGACATCATCAACGCCCGCGTGGAGGTCCAGGAGCGGCCCACTGGGACGTTCCAGGTCGGCGCAGGCCTGTCGAGCCTCGAGTCGTTCATCGTCAACGCTCAGGTGTCCCAGAACAACTTCCTGGGCCGAGGCCAGTCGCTGTCGTTCAACCTGCAGATGTCGCGCATTCGGACGTTCTTCAACGCCCAGTTCGCCGAACCGTACCTCTTCGACACGAAGTTGCAGTTCAGCATCGACCTCTACAATTTCGACTTCGTCTTCCAGGACTTCGGACGCCGAACGCGCGGCGGGAGCCTCTCGTTTGGTTATCCGCTCACCAACGAACTCAACGTCAACATGACGTACAAGTTGGAGGACGTGGAGCTTCGGCCCGGCGGACGCGAACAGCGGCAGACCCAACAGGTCGGGAACCTCTTCCGCGGTGGCATCACGTCCTCGGCGCGGCTCGGTCTCTCTTTCGACAACCGCGACGACCGACTCTTCCCCACCAAGGGCCAGTTCCACTCGGCGCGGGTCGAGCTCGCCGACGACCGCTTCACGCGTAGTCAGAACGAATTCGTGAAATACGACGCGGACACCCGCTGGTATTTCCCCCTCATCTGGAACTTCGTGCTCCGGCTGAATGGAGAGATCGGCTACGTGCAGAGTGTAGACCCCCACAAACCCGTCCCGCTCTTCGAGCGCTACTTCGTCGGCGGCCCGACGACCGTCCGCGGGTTCGAACGCTTCAGCCTGGGACCGTCACGCGACGTCGCGGCGGACCCGAACGATCCGGGGTCGATCTTGGACGACTTCCAGATCGGCGGTAACAAGCGGCTGATTCTGACCGCGGAGATCGAATTCCCGATCCTCACGTCCGTCGGCATCCGCGGCGTGGTCTTCGCCGACGCTGGCAACGCCTTCGACACCGGTGAGCCGATCGCGCTCAAGCTCGACCTCTTTACGGACGACGCGCTCGAGTATAGGGATGCTCTGCGGACCTCCGTCGGATTCGGGTTCAGATGGTTCAGCCCGATCGGACCGCTCCGCTTTGAATGGGGAATCCCGCTGGCACGTCTGCGCAACGAGGAGCCGATAGTCTTCGACTTCAGCCTCGGTAGTCCCTTCTGAACGAATCGAGAAACAGATCATGAATACATTCTTCAAAAAATTCGCTCTCACGATCTCCACCTTGCTCCTCGTCACGACGTTCGCGTCCTCGGCGTGGGCACAATCGGTCAAGATCGCCTACGTCGATCTGCAGCGCGCGCTCCTCGAGGTCGAGGACGGAAAGAAGGCGAAGAACCGCCTCAAGAAGGAGTTCGACCAGAAGCAGAAGCAGCTCGACAAGAAGCAGGAAGCCGTAAAAAAGATGAAGGAAGACCTCGAACAGCAAGCGATGATGCTCTCCGAGGAAGCGAAGCGCGCCAAAGCGATGGAGCTGCAGAAGCAGATGTACGAGCTGCAGCAGCTCTACCTCGAGCTGCAGGGTGACCTCTCGAAGAAAGAGGCCGAGGCGACCAAAGAGATCTTCGAGCGGATGGGCAAGATCATCGAGAAGCTCGGCAAAGAGAAGGGCTACGACATGATCCTCGAGCGCACCGAGTCGAGCGTCCTGTACGCCAAGCCGGGGCTCGAAATCACCGACGAAGTGATCAAGCGCTACAACCAGAAGTGAACCGCTTCTCCCTCCCCATTCTGGCGGGAATCGTCGCGGTCTCGGCCTGTGACTGCGATGATGCCATCCGCCGGCATCTCTCCGACGATTCCGAAGCACGGAAGATGAAGCCGACGACGACCGGTCCATCGGGACCGGCGGAGACCGAGCCCAACGACGAAGAGCTGAACGCGTCACGCATCGAGATCGGTCGCGAACTTCGCCCGGTCAGCGGGCGAATCGACTCGGCCGGGGACGTCGACTGGTTCGCGCTCACCACGAAGTCGGGGGAGCGGGAGAAGTTCGAAGTCACAGTCGAGCCGACCGCGGAGCTCGACGTGTCGCTGTCGGTAGGGTCGGCGAGCTACGACGCCGCTCAGGTCGGCGGAGCCGAGAGCATCCCCGCGCTCAGCGTGGGGCGAGAGCCCACCGCCTTTGCGATCCGCCGCAGTGGTGGGGCTGCCGGCGACTACACGATACGGCTGAAGCGACGTCTCGAAGGGGAAGGGTTGGAGACCGAGCCGAACGACGATCTCGCGAGCGCGGGAACGTTTCCGCTCCCGGGGGCAGTGCAAGGCTACTACGGCCGCAAAGGGGACCGAGACGTCTTCAAGCTCGTGGGGCCGTCGAACACGCCGATGGTGTTCGAGTTCGCGCCCGTCCGTGGTGTTCGCCAGCTCGCGCGACTCTACGCCGATCCGGCGCTACGGGTTCCCGTTGCGTCCGTCTCGGTCGCCCCCGAAGCCGCGGGGCGGCTCCCCAACGTCGCGCTGTCACCCGACCGCCCCGTCTTCCTGGTGATGGAAGCGATGGGGGACGTCGACCCCCAGGCGATCTATCGCGTCGACGCACGACCCCACCCGCCGTTCGACGGGACGCTGGAGACCGAGCCCAACGACACCGTGCCGATGGAGGTGTCGCTGCCCGCCGAACCGCTCCGCATCGGTGGCTACCTCCACGCCGCCGACGACCGAGACCAGTTCCGAGTGTTCAGGCCCGAGGTGGCAGCAGATCCGGTCAGCGAAGGCGACGAAACGCTCCCCGAAGTGCTGCGACCCTTCGCCGACAAGAAGACGGCGACCGTGCCGCTCAGCGCGCGTCTGACCTGGACCGACGAGCAGAGCAATCTCGGCTTGCGGTGGGTCCTCGACTCCGAGCCCGTCGCCGAGTTCCGCCAGTCGAGCGAAGAGCGGGAGGTCGTCGGGTGCGGGCTGACGCTCGGAGGCGAGGAGATACTCGAGGTGCGGGCCGAGCGTCTCGGAAAACTCGGCGAGCCCGGAAAACCCGACTACGTCCTCGAACTCGCCGACGCAGCCGCCGGGACGACATGGGAAGCCGAGCCGAACGACGATCGCCGTCGCGCCGACGTACTCGTCGGCACCCGCCGCGGCGCACTCGCCAGCGTCGAGGATGTCGACGTCTGGGCCTTCGCCGTGGAAGCTCCCGAAGGCACGCAGTCGGTCCAGATCGACGCGGAAGCCCGGGAGACCGATCTCGTGATGCGTGTGCTCGACGAAGACGGGGGGCTCATCGCGAACGTCGACAACGGCACCCTGGGCCTGCGGGAGCGCTTCCGACTCGACCTGCCGGGCGGCCTCTACTTCGTCGAGCTGCGCTGGAAATCGGGGAGCGTCTGCCAGCCTTACGAATTGAAGGTCAGTCGCTGAGTCAGCGGGTCGCGAGATAGGCGATCGCGACTGCCACCACGATTCCTACGATCCAGACCCACGGCGAGACCGCTTGCTTTTTCAGCCGCATCGGCGGCGGAACGTCGGAGGGGTTCGCCGCGTCGGCGGCGTCGGTCGCCTCCACGGCGTCGGCCACGTCGTCCTCGGGGGCGGTCTGGGGGACATCCTGTTCCACTTCTTCGGCGGGGGGCGACGGTACCGCCACCGGTGTTCGTGGCGCCGCCTCCTTCGGTTTCGTCAGCAGGATCACCTCGGCGTCGTCGGGCTCTCCGCTGAGGCTGACGATGGACGAGCTCGACCCCGGACTCGCCAGCGGGGTCCTGACGGACTCCTTCGGCGGGACTTCGGTGAAGGGGACGGAATCGTCTTCGCTCGGCGCCTCGTCCCGGTCGCGTGATTTCACGAACGCCAGCGTTTCGTTGCGATCTTCCTCCGCTTCGGGGGTGAAGTCGCCGGTGTTGGGCTCGAGAAACTGCGCCAGGCTCACGTCGTCGGTCGAAGTCTCCTCGCCGAGCTGACTGAACGAGATCCCCTGAATCTTCGGTCGCGCCACCGCTTCACCCGCGAGGGCCAGCAACATCTGGTTGGCGCTCTGGAAGCGCTGGTCCCGGTCCTTCGCCAACGCCTTCTGGACGACGCGATCCAGCACGGTTCCTTGCAGGCTTCGGTCCCGCATCGGCGGGACCGGCTCGAAGAGTTGCGCCCGCATCACCTTCACGGGGTCTTTGTCGTGAAAGGGCGGGCGACCGCAAGCCATCTCGTACATCAGGATCCCGAGCGCGTAGAGGTCGGTGGTGCCGTCGACTTCCTCGCCTGCGGCTTGCTCGGGGGACATGTAAGTCGGGGTGCCGACCGTGCTCCCGCTGAGCGTGAGCCTCCGAGCGTCCTGGTCCTCCTCGCCCGTCGGTTGGGCGAGTTTGGCGATGCCGAAGTCGAGCACTTTCACGTGATCTCGATCGTCCCCCACGACCGACAGGAAAATGTTCTCCGGCTTGAGGTCGCGGTGGACGATATGCTGGTCGTGAGCCTCGGCGAGGCTCTTGAGAACCTGGCTCGCGATGCTCATGATGCGGTCGGGCGGGAGACGGCCTTCGCGCTTGAGAAGGTCCGCGAGATCTTCGCCGACCAACAGCTCCATCACGATGAAGAGCAGGTTGTCCTGTTTCCCGTAATCGTGGAGCGTGATGGTGTTGGGGTGCCGAAGTCGGCTCGCGAGCTTCGCCTCGCGCTCGAAGCGGGCGACGATGTCGCGGACGGTCACGAACTCCGGAGGGAGGATCTTCACCGCGACGTCGCGGTCCATCAGCAGTTGACGGGCCCGCCAGACCGTCCCAAAACCCCCGTGGCCGATGATCTCGACGAGCTCGTAGCGGTCGAGGAGCACCGTTCCGGGAGTGACTTCTGTGCTGTCGGCCATACTTCCGTGTCGAATTGAGTGGCCGCGCGGCACATTGCCGCACCACTCACGCAGCATGTTAGGATACGGACAATCGCTGCCCTAGAGCAAGGGAGTCACGTTCGTGGCCACGAAAGAAGTTCCGCGATGGCGGCGGGCACTCGCCGCGGCCATCGTTCGCAAGTCCCAGACGAGCGTCCACGAGCTGACGCAGCGACTCCAGGGACGAGTCTCGGCCCGCGCACTCGAAGAATTCACGGAGATCGCGGCGAGCGAGTCTGGGGGTGACGGGGCGATGCCCGATGCCCTGGACGAGCAGATCCCGAAGGAAGAGCGCGCCCGGTACGGCATCTTCTTCACGCCGCGAGATCTCGCCGACTCGATGGTGGCTCGAGTCGACCGCGACGCCGTCGGTCGCGGCGTCGACCTGGCATGTGGAGACGGCGCGCTCCTCTGCGCACTCGGACGCCGCGCCCCGTCGCTCGCACTCGTCGGCGTCGAGCGCGATCCTTTGCTGGCGGTCGCCGCGGCAGCCGCCATTGAGCGGCTCTCCGGCCGCGACGGGGCTCATGACTTCGTCCACTGTGGCGATGGACTCGCCGACCGTCCGGGGGTGCATCCGGCGACCGTGGTGGTCGGAAACCCGCCGTACGTCGGCGAGAAGGGGAATGCCGCACTCTTCCGCGGGCTGCGCGAGGAGCATCCGCACCTGCGCGAGTTCTTCGGGCCACGCATCGACCTTCACTACCTCTTTCTTCATCGATCACTTCAGGTTCTGGCCGCCGGCGGTCTCTTCCTGCAGCTCACGAGCGAGTACTGGCTCGCCGCGACGGGGGCACGCAAACTACGTGCTCACCTCGGGAGCGGGCTCGAAGGCCTCGAGTTCGAGCGGCTCGGGCCGGGACGATTCGATGCGGCGCCGGGGCACCACTCCCTCGTCTTCGCGGGCCGCCGGACGGCGGGATCTCGCGATGACCCTCGGGCAGAGTCGTGGACTCCCTTTGCGACCGCCGATCCTCTCGAGGGCCTTCCGCTCGGCGAGGTCGCGATCGATCGACAGGGTTTCGTCAGCGGTGCCGATCGCGTCACGAGACGCACCGCGTCGGACGTCGATGCCGAGCCGGGAACGCCGATCTTTCTGTACCGCCGCGGCGAGCTCCCCGCCGCAGCAGAGAGGTTCGCTCGGCCGCTTCTGCGGCGGGGTGATTGCGTGGCGAATCGGATCTACCGAGAGACTCCGGGCGACGAGGTCGTGCTCTGGCTCGCCGGTGAGCGGTCGGACCCCGAAGAGTTGGAGGCGATCGAAGAGGTCCTGGGGCGCTTCCGCCCGATCTTGGAGTCTCGCCGCGAAGCGCGGCGGGGGACGATGCCGTGGTACCGAATCTGGTGGCCGCGGGCCGACGCGGACTACGCGAAGCCGAAGCTCGTCGTCCCTCGGCGGACCGCGGAGCCAGCGATGTGTCTCGATCTGTCGGGAGCCCGCGTCTCGAGCGACTGCACCTTCGTCCTGGCCGCCCCCGAGCTCCAGCCGGTCGCTTCGCTGATCGCGATCATGCTGGTCGCGAACACCCAGGCCGCCTGGACGCACCTCGCTCAATACGGCAAGTCGAAGGGGGAGATCGTCGAGTTCTACTCCGAGCCGCTGCGGCGACTCCCCCTCGCCGTCGAGCGGCGGGGTGGGGCGCTGCAGCCGATCGACCCGGGCCTGCGCGATCGATGGCGCTCCGCGATCGACCGGCTGCGACAGGGCTGCGTGTCAATCGACGCATGAGGCGTCAGTAGATTCCGGGGACCTCGAGCCGAACTTTGTAGAGACCGGTCCGCGACGTTACGTAGAGCGTCTTGCCGTCCGCGCCCCCGAAGGCGCAGTTCGCCGGGCGCTGCGGCACCGGCAGCAGGCCCCACGACGTGCCGTCGACGGCGAAGACCTCGACGCCGCCACGCGTGGTGACGTAGAGATTGCCCCACACGTCGATTGCCATCCCGTCCGGTCCCTCGACCTGGACGAACTCTCGCTCGTTGGAGAGGGTCCCATCCGCTGCGACGTCGAAGGCGAGGACGTTCGAACCCATCGTATCGGCGAGGTAAAGTGTCGACTCGTCGGGGGAGAGGACGACGCCATTGGGGCGCGTACTGTCGGGGTCGCCTTCCCATTCCGCGGTCATCGTCGACGTCGCCGGGTCGAACTTGAAGAGCCCGTTGAAGTTTATCTCGCGCTCTCGGCTCCCGAGACCGTAGGGCGGGTCGGTGAAGTAGACGACGCCGTCGCCGCGGACGACGAGGTCGTTCGGGGAGTTGAACGCCGCGCCGTCGAAGTCGCCGACCAGCGTTCGGGCCGTCGATCCGTCGAAGATCGCGACCCGCCGAGCCTGGTGTTGCGCGGCGAGCATCTTGCCCGAGGCGTCGAACGCCAGCCCGTTGGCCCTCTCGCTCGCAGTGGTGATCTCGGTGAAGACGTCCGGCTCGGTAAACTCCCAGATCGTAGCCTGGGGGATGTCTGTGAAGCGGAGCACGCCTTCGGTGGGGAACCATCTGGGGCCCTCGGTGAAGACGAAGCCGTCGCGGACGAGCTCCGCTTCGCCGGCGCCAGCCGTCGGATCGGGCGAAGGGCCTAGATCGACGGGGAGCGAGCCCGCATCGATACTTCCGCCGTCCTCGCCGGCCCCCGAATCTGACGCTGGGGTGCTCATGTCAACCGACGACCCGTCCGCGGTTCCACCCCCGTCGTTCTCTCGTGCGGCGTCCGGTCCTGTCCCAACGTCCGACGAGCTGTTCGAGGCAGGATTGGGGGCTGGATCGTTGCTGCAGGCCATAGCGAGCAGCGCGAAGATGGCGGCGATTTCGACTTTCATGGCGACAGTTTGCGACGCCGGTTGCCCCGGTGCAACCTCAGCGACTGTGCAGGCGGGGCTCGTCGTGGGGCGTGTCGAGGATCTCCGCCTCCCGTGCGGCGAGCTCGTCGAGGCGTTCCTGAACCTCCTCTGCATCGAAGTAGAGGCGGGCCAGCCGCGTGTAGAGGGTGTGGTGGTGAGCCTCCTGTCGGGCGAGCTCCGCGTAGGTCGCCGCGAGCTCCGGGTCGGAGACCCGACTTCCGAGGATCTGGAAGCGCTCGCAACTGCGGGCCTCGATCAGTGAGGCGACGAGGAGCTTGTCGAGCAGGGTCTTCGGCTCCTGCTTGCGCACTTCCGCGGCGAGGGTCCGCGCATAGGGCGCGGGATCGAGCCGGCAGAACTCGATCGCCCGCGCGTCCATCAGATCGAGGACGAGTTCGAAATGTTCCATCTCTTCGCGGACGACGCGCGACAGCTCGCGGGCGAGCTCGATCTTCGAGGTGTACTTGAAGACCATCGCGAGCGCGGTGCTGGCGGCCCGCTTCTCCAGGTGAGCGTGGTCGATCAACACGAGGTCGAGCGAATCGGCGACGCGGTCGAACCAGCCTTCGTCGGTCTTTGAGGCGAGGTGCAGCACGGCATGCTCTCCCGGTGGGGGGAACGGGGCGATGGCAGACGTGTAGGGCGGGGTGCGCGCATTTGCAAGCGAGCGGCGTTGGAACTAGTGTGCTCGGCGTTCAGACAACTCGAATCCTGCACGCGATTGACCATGCAAGAGATCAACAAAGGCTCGGGAGAAGACCGCCGAAGTTCCGTGCGCGTCCGAAGCCTCCTTCCGTTTTCGTTCCGTAAGATCGACGCGAGCGAGATCCCGGCGTTGGAAGCTCAAATCCTCGACCTGGCCGTCCTCGAATCCGACGGCGTGATGAACGACGCGCCCGACTGGAGCGAACGGACCGACGAGCTCTCGAGAGAAGTCGTGTTCGTGCTCAACGAGCTGCGGGCGGTGCGGCAACAGATGGCGGAGATTCACAGAATGGTCGCCGCGCAAGGGATCGGGCTGTTGGAGCAGCGTTGGGTCGTCATCAACGACAAGGGACTCTGGGTTCCGACTCGCGAAGGTGACGTCGAGCTCGAGATGGGCGACTTCGTCGAAGTGCGCCTGCAAATCCCCAGCGTCCACAACCCCGACATCCTCGCCGGCGGCGAGATCGTACGGGTCGGCGAGGACGACGACGAGCGCGGCGTCGCGGTCGCGTTCCGCCACATCTCTCAGTCCCACAAGAAAGCAATCATCCGATACGCGCTGCGGCGCGAGCGTCAGTTGGCGCGCAGCCTGCGCCTTCGGTGATGCACCAGGAGTAACGATGAATCCTTCCCGCTCGATGCCTCTTCTGGTTCTCCTCGCGGCGGCGATGACGCTCGCCCTCGGCTGCGGCCGGGACAAGTTGCAGGACCGCTGCGGCTCCGACGACGACTGCAGGGAAGGGCGCATCTGTCTGCTCGGTTCATGCGTCGCCGAGGACGTCTGCGACGATGGTGCTTGCGAATGCTCCACGGACGACGAGTGTCCGGAAGGATGGACTTGCGACGAAGGGACGTGCGCGGTCGAGTCGAACAACGGCGTCGTCAACAACGGTGTGGATCCGGAGTGTTTCGAGAACGACGAGGGGATCTGCACCCAGGAGATCTGCGGCGCCGACGGAGGCGACTGCACCGCGGTACCGTGCGACCTCGGCTGTCCGCCCGACCGCGCGCAGCGCGGGTGCGAGTGCGTCGTGTTGACGTGCGAGGACGACGAGGACTGCGACGGCGACCTCTACTGCTTCGACAGCGCTTGCGTCGAGTGCTTTGTCGACCCGCACTGTCCCGACGACCAGATCTGCGAGAACGAGAAGTGCACCAGTAACTTCGATTGCCGGGACGACGCCGACTGCGCCCCCGATGAGCGCTGCGCTCCCGACAACACCTGCCGCCCACGCCCCGGCTGCCTCTTCGACGACGATTGTCGGGACGGCCAGGCCTGCCTCAACGGTAGATGCACGCTGTCGCCCGAGTGCGACGCCGACGGGGACTGCCCCGATGGGTACGAATGCGTCGGAGGCAACTGCTTCATCGAGCTCTGTCGCGGCGCCGAAGACTGCGCCGAGGGCGAAGTATGTGACGCGGGTGAGTGCATCGCCGAGCCCACCGTGGTTCGGTGCGAAGTCGCCACCCCGAGTCAGCAGATCGTCGAAGGCCAGCGTGTACCCCTCGAGGCTTTCGCGTACGACGGGGCAGGGCGTGGCATCGCTGCTCGATTCCAATGGACGCTCAGCAACCCCCCGGCGGCTTCGCTCGCTTCAGGGCCTGCCGCACTCGGAGGGGCGGACGCCGGGAGCTCCACGGCGAACGCTTCGGCCATCGTCGGTACCGACGCTCCGGTCCCGTGCGAAGGCGAGGCTCTCTTCACCAACCCCGGTCCGGTTGCGCCCGACACGGTGCGCGTCACCGTCGTCGACGCCGAGACGGGCGGTCCGGTCTCGATGGCGACGGTGCGAATCGGCCAGGCCACGCAGGTCACCAATGCGGGGGGCATCGCCGAAGTCGCGGACCCGCTGACGGGAACCTTCGACGTCGACGTGTTCCACGACGGATACAACTGGCTCACGGTGCAGATGATCGGCGCCCGCGACGTGCGGCTGTCGCTGAATCGCGCGTCGGGGACGGGCGACATCGCCGGGTTCACGGGCCAGTTCGACACCACCGGCCTGCACTCTTCGGGCGACATCACACTCGGGCTCGCCGGCGCCTCGCTCGCCGGTGGTCTCCTGGAACTGTCGCTGAATCGCCTGCTGGGCGACTTCTTCGTCTCCGAACTCAACGTCCCGGGGATCGTGGAAGAGGACATCCCGCTGCCCGGCGGCATCGTCGCCTACGGGTCGGCGCTCGGCTTCGACGTCGATCTCAAAGAAACCTACTACGCCCAGTCCGCGGGCGGCCCTCGCATCGGTTGGGGCCTCGCGGGACTGGTGCCTCTCGCGGATCTCTTCGACTTCTTCATGGGGGGCGGTGGCATGGGCGGCGGCTCGGTGATTGCCCAGCTCCTTCCCCTGTTCAATCGCTTCGACCACGGGGCGCAGCCCCTGTTGCTGACCGAGACTCCTTACGTCGTGGACAGCGCCGACATCGATCGCGACGGCAACACGACCGAGCTCATCGCAGACTACGACGGTTTCCCGACGGTCGACCTTCGCCCCGCGGTCCGGCAGAATCTCGCGACCGAGGTCGGTATCTCGAACTTCCCGATCCTCGACGGGTCGCGAACTGAGGTCTCGGTCCTGGTCGGCGGGGTAGTCCTTCCGTCTCCCGGTTTCGTGCCCCTCGGAATCTCCGCCACTGCCGACGACGACGGCGACGGGCGCCCCGACCTTCGGAGGCTCTCGATCGCCCCTCCGTACGGCTCGCTGGTCGGCGGCCGCTTCGCGATCGTCGCCATCACGATCGGCGACACCGCGGGAGCGGGAGTCGGCCCGAACGGCATTCAACTCCCCGACGAATTCTCGGTCGCCCTCTGGAACGGTCAGAGTTTCCCCGCCGCGCTCTCCCTCGGCACCTTCCCCGACGGCAGCCAGACCTCCGTCGACGTGAACTCCCGCAGGGTCTCCGTGACTTCGTCGGCGGGTCCGGTCTTCCGCGTTCGGCTGCGCAGTGACGACCGGAGCTGGGACGTCTGGTCGGCAGGGCCTGCCGGGGTTGCCGGCCAGTTCGGTCACACCGTGACGATCCCTCGTGTACCGGCCGGTCAGCAAGACATCTTCATCAGTTCGGACATCTTCGTGGACGCCATCCAGACCAACGTGAACCTCGACGACCTCGTCGGTTCGTCGGGCCTCGGGATCACCAGCGCCGGTCTGGTCAGCACCGCCTACAACCGAACGCGCGCCCGCTGAAAGCCCCGCGAACCTTCGACCCTCACTCGAGGGTTCGTTAGCCCTTTACATGAAGTTTTTTTGACCGAACGGACCTCTCGGGTGACCTTTGGGTTGTCAACGCAATCCAAAATGCAGGTCGCATATGAAAGTGCTGCTCGAACTGTTGGGTGATGTCCGCCAGCTTCTCTCGGCGATTGGATCGATGGACGAGATCGAGCCGGAACGGCGCGACCAGCTTCGCGCACTGCTCGAGTCGATGATGGTGGAGGTCGTGCGTCTCCTCGAGGCGGACGCGAAGATCGACGAGCGCCGCGAGGCACTCTTCCAACGCGCCCTCGAGGCGATCGCGAAGCAGCGCCTCGACGAGGCGGGGCAGATCCTGCGTCGGGCGGTCGAGAAGTTTCCCAACGACGCCGAGCTGCACAACCATCTCGGGCTCGTCGCCTGGGAGCGCGGAGACCTGGAATCGGCTGTCACCCACTACGACGACGCGATGGCCGCAGCGTTCCCGGCCGAGGGGCTCGTCGATTGGTACGACGAGCGCTACCGACCGTTCCTCCGGGCGATGGAGGGCCGCGCCCTCTGCCTCTACCGACAACAGAAATTGAAAGAAGCACTTCCGCTTTTCGAAGCGCTCGCCGACATGAACTCGGTGGAGTACGGCGGCTGCCGCTACCTCGCCGGTGAGATTCGTCACACGCTCGGTGACGTCGACGGCGCGATCAAAGACTACGAGCGCGTTCCGGCCGAGCCCGCCGTGCTCTACAACCTCGCGCTCGCCTACTTCGAGGCGGGCCGTTTGGAGGAGGCCGCCACGGTCCTCATTCGCGCCTTCGTCGGCAACACCCACATCGCCGAGCTGATCCTCGAGCGGCCGCTGTCGCTCCTGTCGGAGATGCCGGGATATCTGGCGAGCGAAGACTATGGGCGCGAGTTCCACGACGCCTGCAAACATCTCTGGGCCTCACCCGACGCCCAGCGGTTCCTCGAACGCTGCTTCGACCATCCCCTCGTTCACGTCCACGTTCGCCGCTGCGCGGACCAACTGATCGAGAACGTCATGACGAGCGGTAGCGCCGCGCTGCGTGAGGCAAACTGGTACGGAACGCTCGGCGAGGAGGGGACACTCGGTTCCATCGCTCGGAGAATCCTCTCCGACTCCTGAGCGAGGAAGACCGCGCGAAATCAGAGAGCGGGCCCCGGCGGGGTCCGCTCTTTCGACTCTGCCGGCAGCGTGTGGATGACCCGCTGCGGGAACGGGATCTCGATCCCGGCGTCGCGCAGGGCGTTTCGCATCGCGATCGTCAGCGCGCTCCGGGCTCGGACGTAGTCCTCCCGGATGCACCAGGCGCGGACGATGATCGTGATCCCACTGTCCGCCAGGAGATCGACCAGGACGAATGGCTCTGGTTCGTCGAGGATGAGGGGGTGGTCGTCGAGCGCTCGGGAGAGCACCTCGATGGCGTCGTCCAGCTCGGTGTCGTAGCTGACCGAGATCGTCTGCTCGATCCGGCGGACGCTATGCAGCGAGTAGTTGATGATCGTCGCCTTCAGCAGTGCTTCGTTGGGGATACGGACGATGAGGTTGTCGAACGTTCGAATCTTCGAGCTCAGGAAATCGATCGCGACGACGACGCCCACCGTGGTGTCGACTTTCACCGTATCGTTGATGGAGAACGGTCGGTCGATGAGGAGGAAGATGCCGGAGATCACGTTCGCGACGGACGTCTGTGCGGCGAAACCGATCGCCACCGTCAAGAGGCCTGCGGTCGTCAGAAGCGTCCCAGGCTGAATCCCCAACTGCCCGAGCGCCGCAAAGACGGCAGCGATCATCACCACGTAGAATGCGATGCGCCGTCCGATCGCGGCGATGTGCTCGGAACGTCGTTTGAAAAAGCTGCCGACGATCGCGGCAAGCAGCTTGCCGACGAGCCACCCGCCGATAATCGTCGCGAGGGCCAGCAGCCAGGGAAATGCGACTTCCCAGGCGTCGACGGTCCCCCACCAGTCTTGCAGCTTTTCGATCAAAACCCGTACTCCAGACCTGTCTTGTTCCTGTAGGAGTGGCTCAGCGCGAAGGTCCGCCTCGTCGGCGAGAGGGCGACGCCGCTGACGTCGCTGATCGGCTTCGCGCCCGACGGGTCCGTCATGATGAGCTCCGCTGCGTGGTCGCTCAACAACGTCATCTGCACATTGGAGACTCGGAGTTCCTCGTCGTGCCCGTACAACCCCATCGACTCGTGGGGCATCATGATCTTCGAGACCTCGTGATTCCCCGAAGCGTGGTTTCGGATCGTCAACCGGACCGAGGCCCACAGGTTCAGGGTTGTTCCGAAGGTGGCCCGAGCGCGCGTCCTGTCGATGTCGCGAACCGTCCAGCACAGCCATCCGAAATCGACCGGGCCGTACAGCGAGCGGGTCGCGTCGGGGGGGCCGAACTCCTTGAGACGCAAGGACTTGCTCGCGACCGCGCCCAGCTCCGCGTGGAGCGGGATGGCGAAGTCGTGGGTCACCGACAGACCCGTCGGGACGATGAGTGGTGGATCGGGGCGAAGCAGGAACGGAAGTGGGCCGAACGACGGTCCTAGACGGAGCGCGGTCGCCCCGGCGGGCAATCCGACACGCCACGCCTCCTCGCCATGCCAGAGGTGCAGCAGATCGCCCTCACGTTCCCACCCCAGGTCCTCGCCGAAGAGAACTCCGCCGCCTGAATCCGTCAGCGGTATGTCGACGGGGCCCACCATCCTTTACGCCGCCTCGTCCGCCTCGTTCGGCGGCACTTCCGAAGTGCAGTGGGCACATCGTGTCGCGGCGATGTCGATCTGCGTCACGCAGTAGGGACACGGTCGTGTCGTCGGCGCTTTGACGTCCGGCTCGGGCCCGCGAAGCTTGTTGATCCACCGGATGATCAGGAAGAGCGCCACAGCGATGAGAAGAAAGCTCACAATGTTGTTGAGGAATTGCCCGTACGAGATCACGGTCGCGCCCGCCTCGCGAGCTGCATCGAGCGTCGCATAAGGCGGAGCCGTCTTCCCCGGGCTGATGACCACGAACTGATCTTTGAAGTCGAGGCCTCCCGTCGCGAGGCCCAGGGGGGGCATCAGGATGTCGTCCACGACCGACTTCACGACGGTCGAGAAAGCCCCGCCGATCATGATGCCGACCGCCATGTCGACCACGTTTCCTTTCACCGCGAATTTTTTGAACTCGTTCAGCACTTTTCCTCTCCCTTGCAGGTCCTCGCTGAGGGCGTCGGGGCCATGTAGAATCGCCGAGTCGTCGCACGTCGACTGCGGCGGCAATCGGGCCCGGGCGCGAGGGGCGAACGCCCCGCGAAACGCGCCGGGACGTGTCCGTCGTCGAGGTTATAGTGCCTGACTTTTCGAAACGCACGTGAAGAAGGTCGCCGTCATCTCCGTGGCGATCGTCGTCGGGCTCGCGCTCGTCGCGGCGTTCGTCGTCTCGGACTATGGCGACGGTACCACCGTGTCACCGGCAGACGTCGGGAGCACCGACGACGCGGGGACCTCGCCGAAGGATTTGCAACTCGACCTCGGCCATGTCGACGCGGGTTGGGGTTCTCCCGAGCTCGTCGAGGACGGGCTAGAGACTCTACACGAGGGCGTCCCTGTCGAGGCGAACTGCGTGTTCGGGGTCGCGGGGACCTATCCCCCCACGAAGTCGGAGGGGGTCGCCCATCGGGTTCCCAAGACCAAGATGCCGCTGGAGATGTGGTGTACCGATCGGGTCGGACACGCCATGTGGGCCGAGGTCCCGAGCGACACTTCTACCGTCGAGCTCCGTGAGGCGAAGACGCTCGACGTACGGGTCGTGCACGGCCTGGGCGAGCCCGTCGAAGGAGCGGACGTGCGCCTCGCGCTCGCCGAGGTCGCGCTCGTGGTCCGAAAGGCGACGACGGACGACGCCGGGGTCGCTTCCTTCGAGGGAGTCCCAGCAGGAACCTACGTCGTGGGCGCGGAAGCGCGCGGGTTTCGTTCGTCCGTCCGGAGCATCGATGCTTCCGATACCATCGTCATCGCGCTCGACCGCGGCCGCGAGGCCCGCGGCACCGTGACGCTCCCGACGGGGGACCCTGCGGTCGCTGCGACCGTCGCTGTCTACGACGGACGCGACCTGCCTGGGGCGATCGTCGCCACCGATGCCCGAGGAAACTGGTCCGCCGAGCGACTCGCGCCGGGGCCCACTCGCGCCGTCGCCGTCGCGCCCGGTTTTCCGCCCGCATCCTCCCCGGTGGTCGACACGGTCCTGATGTCCGACCCCGCCACGCTCGACGTCCGGTTGCGACCCGGGAGGGCGGTGCAGGTGCTCGTGGTCGACGCATCCGGCGCCCCCGTTCGCCGAGCCCGGGTCTCCTGGCGTGATCCGAACTCCACCGCCGGCGGTGCGGTCGTCGTCGATGACGAGGGAGCCACCACGCTCCGCGGACTGCCCGCCGATGCCGTCATCGAGGCCTCGATCGCCGACTGGACCTCCGCCCCCGTCGAGCTCGCCCTCGTTCCGATGGGTGAAAAAGTTGAACTGATACTCGAACGATTCGACGCGACCCGGCGCTGGCGAATTCGCGTCGAAACTACGGGGGGTGTGGCGATCGATACCGTCGCAGCCCACGACGCCAAGGGGGTTCGCTGTGCCGTCGAACGGCTCAAAAAGACCGATTTCGAACTCTCCGGCTGCGGTCCTTCGAGGCTCTCGGTAGTCGTCGAAACCTCCGCCGGGATCGCTCGATTCGAAATCGACGCCGAGGACGGTGCGTCCCTCCAGCTTCCCGAGCCCGTCGAAGTCGCTGTCACCGTCGTCGCTCCGGCCAGGACGACTGTCTTCGGCGGAACCCTTTCGGCGGGGAGCGCCGTGGTCGAGCTGCAGGGGGAAGAGCCGCTGCGCGCTACGGTGCTCCCGGGCGACTGGCAACTCGTCGTCGATTCGTCGCTCGGCGTACGCGAGTTCCCGCTCGATGTTCGGACCGGACGTACTGACCATCGGGTAACGATCGAGCCCGCGCCGCTCCTGCGCCTGTGGGCGACCGACGAATACAACGCGCCGGTGACGGGCGCGCGCGTCTTCGTCTTCGACGACGGCCGCCCCTTCACCACGGCGCGGACCGCGGGCCAACTCCCGAATGAAATCTCGCTCCCGCCCACCAGCAACGGCGGGACCGTCCTCGTGGTCGATCCTCGGCGAGGGGAAGCCGTCGCAACCTTCGGTGCCGAAGGCCTCGAGCGCAGGCTCGTCCTCGACGCCACAGTCCTTGGAAGGTCCGCTCCTGGGCGTCTCGGGCTCGAAGAAGTGGTCGCGGTGCTCGGCGCGGAGCTCGTCGCGCGCGATCGCGGCTACCAGCTCCAGTTCGTTCGACGCGATGCGCCCGGGCAACGAGCCGGTCTTCGAACGGGGGACTGGATCGTCACGGCACGTGAGGCTGGCTCAGCCGCCCATGTCGTGGTCCATCGAGCGGGGGAAGGGTACGTCGAGGTGACGGTTCCCCGCCGCTGAAGTCGTCCCGTCGGGTACGGGCCTCCGCGAGACCTTCACGGCGCAGGATTCTTGCCCGCCGTCTTCAGATAGAGCTCGGTGAGGTCGTCGTACCCGGTGCCGAACCCAGCGCGGACTTCTTCGATGCTCCGGTCGAACGCGACCCGCCCGTCGACGAGCATTACGATCCGCGTGCAGATCCGCTCCAGCATGTCGAGGACGTGGCTCGACAGCAGGATGGCGCCACCCCCGTCGCAATGCTTCGCCAGGCGGCCTCGGATGGCGTACGTCGACTCCGGATCCAGGCCGACGAAGGATTCGTCCAACAAGAGCAGAGGCGGACTCCCCAGCAGCGCCGCGCAGATCGCGAGCTTGCGCGCCATTCCCCCCGAGTATTCCTTCACGATCCGATGCCGCGCGTCTTCGAGCTCCGTCAGCGCGAAGAGTTCGGCGATTTCTTCGGTCTGCTGCGCCTCGTCGATGCCACGCACGGAGCCGACGAACCGCAAATACTCCTCGCCCGTCAGATACCCGTACAGGTTGAGGTGTTGCGGGACGACACCCATGTGCCGTCGTGCGCCGACCGGGTCGGTGACCGCGTCCACTCCGGCGACCCGAATCTCGCCCGCGTCGGGGACGATCGTCCCCGCGACGCAGTTCATCGTCGTCGACTTGCCTGCCCCATTGGGGCCTATGAATCCGACGAACTCGCCGGGCTCCATCGAGAAGCTGGCGTCACTGACCGCGACGAGCTTTCGGTACGACTTCTTCAGGCCACGGATGTCGAGGACTTTCTCGGTCATTGGACGGCATTCTCGAACACAGGAACGACGGAAAAGAGCAGGGCGCCGACCGTCAGGAGCGCGAGCAGAGCCGCGAACGACGGGGAAGGGCCCCGGGACGAGCGGCGGGCGATGCGAGCGGCGGCGAGGACTCCCCCCGAGACGAAGAGAGTACAGACCGCCGTGACCACGCCTTCGATGACCCCGCCCTGGAGCGTTCGCACGATCGCGACCGCGACCGCGTAGGGGACCACGATTCGACCGGTCTCCCAGAGCGCGAGCCCCGAACGCGCGGCGGTGACCTCCGTAGGGCTCACCGGGAGAAGCGCGTCGGAGGCGCCACCCAACGACTCGCTGTCGGCGCGGCCGAAAGGTTTCGTCAGCGCGACCACGAGGGCGGTGGGCAGTAGCGCGACCGCCCAGGTACCAAAGACCTCCGAGGGGAGGCCCCATGCCGCGAGCACGCCCACGACAGCGCCGATCGTAGTGACCGACCGCGACACCGCGAACGCCCGCCGAAACTGGACGAGGTCCCGCCGCAGGAGCAGCCGTGAGCGCCCTCTCACCAACTTCTCTCCGCGCTCCTCCGCCCAGACGCTCGCCTGATAGTCCAGCACCGACTGGTATCCAATCTGGTCCGCTTCGCGGAAAAACGCCGCCACGAGGTGGTAATGACGGACGAAGTCTCGTGCCCCTGCGGCGAGCGTGAGGAGCGCCAGCCCCGCGGCCACGCCGGCCGAGAGCTGAGCCGCCCGGGTGACGGCGCCGTCGAGCAACACCTCCCGTGCGGCGAGCTGCAACATGAAGCAGCAGCCGACGGACACGGCGAACGAGACGGCGGGTGCATAGATGAACGCACCGCCATGACCGCCGTAAGCATCGCCGAGGCCGCTCGCGCCGCCATAGTTCGCACCGAACCAGGCATTCGTGCCGATCGTGACGCACGCGGTGCATAGCGTCGCTCCCACCAGCAGAAACGCGCACAGCGCCGACAACTCCGGCCGGCCGTGCCACGCGAGGGGGACGAAGATCACCGAGGCCGCTGTACCGAGCGCGACCGCTTCGAACAGGGCGTTGAGGAGACGCTCCCCGAAGATCGCTGCCGGGCGCACCGGGAGCAGCTCGATCGCCCGAATACTGCTGCTGCGGAAGAGCGACTCCATCACCCTGAAGGCGAAGAACGCGACGACGAGCGTCGAGAGCCAGAACGCAGACTCCACGGCCGAGCTGCCCGATACCGCTTCTCGGCCCCCCATGTCGGGCATCGCCAGGGTCTCGGGAACTCGGAGGAGGCGTTCGGCGCCCGACTCGCCGATGAAGAGGAGCAGCGCGAGCCCTCCCAAAACCCCGAGCAGAATGGAAGGGAGGGGGCCGTCGACTCCCCTCGTTCCATTCATCGCCGAGGTGATGCGTGCACGTATCAGGGTGCCGAGCTGACTCATCCGCCAAGCCCGAGAAGTCGAGACTCACCGGCGATGACCTCGCCGATCTCCCACGCCGGGACGCCGCTTGCCTGCGACGCGGCGATCGCAGCGCCCGCCGAGCGCGGATCGACGGCGAGCACCATCCCCACCCCCATGTTGAAGACGCCGTAGCGTTCGGAGCGTTCGATCGCACCGAGGTCGCAGACGTGGCGAACGACGTCGGGCACGGGCCACGCAGTGACGTCGACTTCGTAGCCAAGCCCGTCGGGGAGCGCCCGTGGGAGGTTCTCGACGAACCCACCGCCGGTCACATGCGCCGCTGCGTGCAGGTCGACGCCGGCCCCGCGGATCGCCTCGAGCGCTTCGACGTAGATGCGAGTCGGGGCGAGCAGCGCCTCGCCCAGCGTGCGCTCGCCGAGCGACTGATCGAGTGGCTCCGACGTCTCGTCGAGGATCGCTCGGACCAGGCTGTAGCCGTTCGAGTGAAACCCCGTGGAGGCGAGCCCGACGAGGACGTCTCCTTCACGCACAGCGGCGCGGTCCAGGATCGCCGAGCGGTCGACGACCCCGACGGCGAACCCCGCGACATCGTATTCGCGCGGCGCATAGAACCCCGGCATCTCGGCCGTCTCACCCCCCACGAGGGCGCATCCCGCCTGCACGCACCCTGCAGCGATCCCTTCCACCACTGCCGCCGCTTGCCGGGGATCGAGCCGCCCCGTGGCCACGTAGTCGAGGAAGAACAGAGGCTTCGCGCCCGTCACCGCGATGTCGTTCACGCACATCGCGACGCAATCGATGCCGATCGTCTCGTGCCGGTCGAGTGCGAACGCGAGCTTGAGCTTCGTCCCCACTCCGTCCGTCGCGGATACGAGGATTGGATCGTCCAGAGAGACGCCAGCGTCGCGCAGCGAGAACATCCCCGCGAACCCTCCGATGCCGCCGAGGACCCCGGCGGTCCGGGTGGACGCGATGACGCTTTCGTAGCGACGTACGGCTTCGTAGCCCGCCTCGACGTCCACGCCGGCCCGCTGATAAGCTGTCTTGTCGTCGCTCATTTGTGCGTACCGTGTGGGTTTGACCGTTGCACCGCGCCGCGCGCGGCCGCTACTATGCCCGCCACCCCAAGCTTTGAAAAGCCGTGAGTCCGCCGGAAAAATCGATACTCGAAAAAGGGAAGGGCGGCGTCTGGTGGCCTCGCCGATCGAGCCTGAAGGCCCCTGGCGACATCACAATCGACGTCGTCATCCCCGCACTGAACGAGGAGAAGAGTCTCCCCCTCGTCCTCGCAGACATCCCCTCCGGTTGGACTCGGCGCGTCGTGGTGACGGACAACGGGAGCACGGACCGTACTGCCGAAGTGGCCCGCCGGGGTGGGGCGGTCGTCGTGAGCGAGCCGCAGCGCGGGTACGGCGCAGCGTGCCTCGCCGGGCTTCGGTTCATCGCCGACGACCCACCCGACATCGTCGTCTTTCTCGACGCCGATTTCAGTGACCACCCCGAGGAGCTCCCTCGCATCGTCGAGCCGATCCTCACCGGCGACGCCGAGCTCGTCATCGGCAGCAGGACGATCGGCGAACGTCAGCGCGGAGCGCTCCTCCCCCAGGCAGTGGTGGGAAACAAGCTCGCATGTACGCTGGTCGAGTTTCTCTACGACTACCGCTTCTCCGATCTCGGGCCTTTCCGCGCCATCACGTGGAACGCGCTCCAACGAATCGGCATGCGCGACGAAGACTTCGGGTGGACGGTCGAGATGCAGGTGAAGGCGGCGCGCAAAGGGGTCGCTGCGGTCGAGGTACCCGTCAGCTACCGAAAACGCGTCGGGGTCTCCAAGGTCACTGGAACCGTCAAAGGCTCGGTCAACGCCGGCTACAAGATTCTCTACACGATCTTCGCGCAGTACTTTCGGGAATGAAGCGCGCGATCGTCATGATGGCCAAGCCTCCGATCCCCGGGCAGGTGAAGACGCGCCTCGCCGCGACGATCGGCGACGACGCGGCGGCAGACCTCCACGCTGCCTTCATCGCCGATGTCGCCGCGACGATCGCCAGCGTGCCCGATGCGAAACCGTTCCTGGCATGGACCGGCGACCGCGACCATCCAGGGTTCGCTCCAGCCGTGCGTCACCGTTTCGAATTCGTCCCCCAGGGGGACGGTGGGCTCGGAGAGCGCCTCGACCATGTGGGGATGCGACTGGCAGGCGAGTGCAGCGAGGTCTTGATCGTCGGGTCCGACAGCCCCACGTTGGCCTCCGGACACTTCGAAGAGGCGTTCCTCGCACTGCGTCATGCCCCCGTCGTGCTCGGGCCGAGCTTCGACGGTGGGTACTACCTCGTCGGGTTTCGATCTCGATGGTTCGCGGAGACGGCTCGAGAAGAGGACGTTCATCCGCTCTTCCGAGACGTCCCCTGGAGTACGCCGGCGGTACTCGCCGCGACGCTCGCCAACTGTGCTGCGGTCGACGCGGACGTCGAGCTTCTCGGGTTCTGGTATGATGTCGACGAGATCGCCGACCTCGACTTGCTAAGAACCCACCTTCTCGACTATCTCCGATCTACGGAAAAAGGCGCCGCCCCCAATACCGTCGAGGTTCTGGTGCAGCGGACCGCCCACGGAAGTCACGAAAAGTAGCGGTGAGGGCCGAAATTGGCGAAAGCAGGTGAGAAGGGAGTGACCCAGTGCCCCGCGGGCACCGTGTTGTTCCGCGAAGGAGATGATGGCGCGAAGATGTACGTCATCAAATCGGGCCGCGTTCGGCTCTCCAAGCGGATCCTCGACAGCGAGGTCACGATCGAAGAGCTCCGCGCCGGCGATTTCTGCGGCGAAGTCTCGCTCGTCAGCGAACAACCCAGGACCGTTACCGCCACGGTGACGGCCGACGCCACCGTGATCGCCGTCGATGCGAAGCAGTTCGAGAAAATGGTGAGCGCCAACAACGAGATCGCAGTCAGAATGATGCGGAAGATGGCGCGGCGACTCACCGAAGCGCAGTATCGAATCAGCAATTTCTGCCTCCGAACGACCCGTGCCCGGATGATGCACCAGCTCCGCGCCGAGGCGCTCCGAGCGAGCAGCTCTCTCGACCAGGCTGCTCCGATTCCCGACGACCTCGCCGAGGTCCTCTCCCTCGAGATCGGCGAGACGAAGAAGCTCCTCGGCGACCTCCTGCGTGATGAGCTCCTCCAACTCGACAAGAAGGGCAACTTCCTCATCACCGACCCTGCCGATTTCGAGCGTCACCTCCGCTATCTCGAGCTGAAGGACGCTCTAGAGTACCGCGATTGATCTCCGATGACGCATGGGCGGCGTTTTCCGGCCGCCTGTTCGACCAGAACAAATTCGCTATCAAGCTCGGGCTCGACAACATTCGTCGGGCCTTCGCTCTGCATGGGCACCCCGAACGCCACGCCCCCGCGATCGTCGTCGGCGGGACCAACGGCAAAGGCTCCACCGCGGCCTACCTCAGCGCCATTCTCACAGCACACGGGCTCAAGACGGGGCTCTTCACCAGCCCTCATTTGCTTGAGCTGCGCGAGCGATTTCGAGTCGACGGTGCACCCGCTTCACGCGAGTCCGTCCTCGCCCACGGAGAGGCCGTCCTGGCGGCGCACGGCGACCCGGCGTCCGATCCATGCCTCACCTTCTTCGAACTCACGACGCTCACCGCGGCACTGCTGTTTCGCGACGCGAACGTCGACGTGGTGGTGTGGGAGGTCGGCCTCGGCGGTAGGCTCGACGCCGTCAACGCCATCGAGCCGGCGCTGACCATCGTGACCAACATCGGGATGGATCACGAGAAATGGCTCGGCGACTCGATCGAGGCGATCGCGAGGGAAAAAGCCGGGCTGTGGCGCGATGGGGTTCGGATGGTCGTGGGACCTCAGACCCATCCCGAGGCGGAGCAGATGCTCGCCGCGCTCCCGGGCGCGCGACTCGTCGAAGTCTCGAACCCGAACGAGCGGTCCCGCTCGGCGTCGGAGAACCAGGCCACGGCGCTCTACGCCTCGCGCGAGTATCTGGGGCCTCGCTGGATTCCGCCTGTCGCCTTCGACGCGCTCGATTCCGTGGTGTGGCCGGGCAGAATGGACGAGCGCACGGCGAGAGGACGTCGCTTCCTGCTCGACGCCGCTCACAACCCCGCCGGTGCCCGTCGACTGGAGGCTCGGATACGGGCCGACGGTCCGCCGACGAGATGCGTCATCGGCGCGATGGCCGACAAAGATCTTCGGGGGATGTTCGGCTTCCTCGGCGAGATGGGCATTCCCATCGACATCGTCGAGGTCGAGAGCGAACGCGCTGCGTCGTTCGAGGACATCCGCGAGGCGGTGACGCCCGCGGAGGTGCGGTCACACGGGCGCTCGGCGCAGATCTTCGACGCTTGCCCGACCGAAGGATGGACGCTCGTTTTCGGTTCTATCTACCTCCTCGGAGAATGGTTTCGTTGGGCGGGAACGGGCGTCGACGAGTTGGTCACAACTCGGCCGGTTGGATGAGAAAACTACTTCTCGGGAATCTTGTGCCTACGTTCCTTTCAACCGCCAACAACTGATGGAGAAATGGATATGGGCGCAGCGAAACAGGAAGAGGAAGAGCACTTCGACTCGAACCCGTCGATCACCGACTTTCACGGCAACAAGCGAGAGTTGCTTCGGCGCGGCCTCGCGAAGGGCTCATTGAGCTGGAAGGAGATACGAAAGGCCCTCCCCGAGGAACACCTCGAAGGGACGGAGCTCGAGGTCTTCATCTTCACCTGCAGGAACCTGGGCATCGACGTTCGCGAGAGCTGACGCCGGAAGTGAAATTTCGCGGTGCGCAAAGAAAAAGGACGGGTCGGCGACCCGTCCTTTCGTGCTTCTTGGGTGTGGAGCTTCAGAACGCCGACCGAACCCCGTGGAACGTTCCGCCGGTCTCGATGATGGCATCGGGGGCGTCGCCGTACTTGATGTCGACGTCCCACTGGCATTCGAGGGAGGGCTGGTTCTCGCCGAGCTTCTCGACGTAGGGGAGGGGCTTGCTCGCCCAGTCGCCGGCGTACGCGGCGGGCTCGTGGACCTTGCACGGGACGCCGTCCGCGGTACCGATGAGGAAGTTGTCCTCGCCGCTGATCGTGAGCTGGGTGGTCAGGTAGTCCTTGATGCCGTCGCTGGCGCGCTGCAGCAGGTTGTTGCAGAGCGACACCGCGACGTTGCCGCCGCCGCCGATGTTGTCGTCGACCCAGTCGCCGAACCCGATGCATCCCTCGCCGCCGACGACCGCTCCGAGGAGCTTCTCGATCGCGGCTTCGACGCTGTTCACGGTCTGGTCTCCGAAGACGGAGGGAAGGATGACCTTCTCGAGCACGCCGAGGATGAATGCGCCGTAATTGAGGGTGAGGGAGTGCGGGTCGATGACGAGCCCGTATCCGGTCTGTCCTTCGCCAGTGAGGGGAACGAGGGTGCCGGTGAAGAGTCCGTTCACGACGCCCTGGGTTCCGACGTCACCGGCGTTGAAGGGGCGCTCACGGCAGGCCTCGTCGCCAGCCGGGCAGTTGCCCGTCCAGTAGACGACGACTTCGTTCCAGACCTGCTCGCCTGGCTTCTCCGTCCCATCCATCCCTCCGAGCTCGAGGAGGCCGACGAGCTCGCCGGAGGTCTCGTCCTGCAGCGGCGTCGGCTCCCATTTGATGCGCATGATGCCGTTGACGCGGAACTCTTGCAGAGACTCGTAGATGTCGCCGGTGATGTTGATCGTGTTGCGGACCCACGCCGGCGCTTCTTCGTCGATCCATTCGCGGAAGAAATCGTTGAGGACGTTACCGGCGACGTCTTGAATGAACCCGTTGTTCAGGAAGGAGTTGATGGAGTCTTTGAGACCTCCGTCGGGGAGGAAGTCGACGATGAGCTGCAGAAGGCCCGGGCTCATCCCGTCACCGACGAGGAAGCTGCCGGGGTCGGTCGCGAGGCGCCCGATGAGGTCGATCGCCTGGCAGACGCCGCCGGGGATGACGCCCATGAAACCTCCGGCTCCGTCGGGCTGACAGACGGCGCCAATGATGCTGAAGGTGTGGTTGACGTCGTAGGTGCCGGCGATGCGCGGGAGGTTGTCGACCAGGTCGACGACGACGTTGACGCCCATTCCGTTGGTGATTGGGGGATTGCCGTCGGTACAGCCGAACGCTGCCTCGACCTCTACGTTGTTGCGCGACATTCCGCGCGCTTCGATCGTGTAGGCCGTGCCGTCGGGCACGTTCGGAATCACGACCTGCGGCAGAGTCCCATCAGCGCCAGCGACGTTCGCGCCGGACGTGATCGAAGTGAGCGTCGGGTTCTGTCCCGGGGTATACTCGCGGACGTGGTCGGCGTTCACCTGGTCACAGGTCACCGTGCTCTCGAACGCGCGTACCTTGAGATCCTTCAGGTTCGCCGAGCCGATGTGGTTGAAGCTGATGGTGTAGCTGGAAGCCCCCTTGGAGTTCACCGCGACGATGAACTTGATGGGGGCGACGGAGGACTGTTCGCCTCCAGCGGTGACCTGGACCTCGGCGGTTCCTCCGGTCGTTCCGCCGCGGATTTCGGTCTCGGCGAAACCGCCGGCGTCGGTCGCCGCACCCGCCGAAACGAGCGTCGTTCCCGCAGCGTTCCCGGCGTTGAGCTGGAAGTTGATGTTCGTGTTGTCGATCGGGGTACCGTCGCCGTCGACCAGGCGAACCTTCAGCGGAATCGAAGAGGAAAAGGTCACGTCCTTCGCGCAGACAGCAGCCATCGGGTTGCACGGTGTCTGGCCTTCGGCGACGTGCTCGAGCCGAGCACCCGCAGGGACTTCGACCATCGGCTCTTCACGGTTGTTCGTTCCGTTGTTTTCGGAAGGGGTCCCGTCCGTGCAGTTGGCACAGCCCGAAAGGGCTACCATCAGGCCCAGCATCACCGCTCGTATCGTCGTCCAGCGTACCATCTTCATCGTCCTCCGAGAGCATGCCCCGGCCGCGTAATGCGCCGCTACGGCGCGCCCACACAACACCTTGTTTTATCATTGGGGCAATTCGTAGTCGCGAGTATACCCTGAGGCGGAAACGGGTCAAGGAAGGGTAGAGGGCCGCACGCCATGCCGCTCAAGCGCTGCTCGCTCGCCATTCTTGACACCCCCCAAGGCCATGCTAACCTCGCTCTCAACCCACGACACGAAGGGCGCTTGCAGGTGAAATCTCTCGCCATCACAGACGTTGTAGCGGGCATGACTCGGGGCGGACGGAGCAAGCGTGCGTTTCTCGTCGTCGCTTCCGTTTCTCTCACGGCATTCTCCGGGTGCGCCCATCAGGCCCACCAGGAAAAGGTGGCGACGCAGGCCCAACAGGTCGAAGTGTTGCAAGCTCGACTCGAGGAGGCCGAGCGAACCAACGGTCGCCTCACCGTGCGCATCGAGGAACTCGAAGACGCCGTCTTCCTCCTGCAAGACCGCGTCGACGCGAACCGAATCGCCCTGCAGCGCAACGGGATCATGGGGCGACAGGCTACCGGCAACACATACGCCGCGCGCCCGGCGCCGACCCCTCAGACGAACTGGAACGGTGGCAACGTCTACGCGCCCAAACGCGAACAAACCCCGGTGACGCGCATTCCACTCGGCGGCGAAGCCGCAGGCTCGTACGACGACGACCCGATCCCTGCACCCGAACCTCGTGAGCAGGTGCCCACCAGCCAGGTCACCACCGCCGCGCCATCGCCCCAACCGACCGCAGATGGCGAACTCGTCATCGGAGAGGCCGAGTTCCGCGAGTTCGAAAAATCGGTCGGGGGCGCGCCACGCCCACGTAGCGGTTCGACCTCCGGAACTTCCAGCACGAAGGCGGCGCAGCCCGACGTGACGGACGAGAAACTGCCGACCACCGCTCAGCTCGGAGGCGACGACGAGAAGCCCACCGAGGCGCCCAAGCGCGCAAAGAGCGCACTGGGGACCTACAAGGACGCGCTCGCCGACTACCGGGCTGGGAACTACCAGAACGCTCTCGGTGGCTTCGAGGCCTTCCTCGCCTCCAAGCCGTCCGCCGACTACGTCGACAACGCTCTCTACTGGATCGGGGAGTGCCACTTCGGACTCGGGAAGTTCGACGCCGCCGTCTCGTACTTTCAGCGGGTCATGGCCGAACAGCCCGACGGCAACAAAGTTCCCGACGCGATGCTCAAGATGTCCATCGCGTACGACCGGACCGGAAAAGGCGCCGACGCCACGCGCCTCCTCGAAGATCTCACGCGGCAGTATCCGTCGACCAACGCCGGCAAGCTGGCGTCGCAAAAACTCGCGGAACGCCCGCAATGACCAATACTGAATTGCACAGCAAGACCAAACAGGCAGGTGAGGCACGTTGATGAAGTGGAACAGCAAACGACGCAGGTTTATCGGGGCAGCAGCCGTGAGCCTCGCCATCGCGGGAACCGCAGCGCCTGCAACCGCCCAGAATCGCGCGACGCCCGACTACCATGTCGTCCAGGACGGTGACACCCTCTACGACCTCTCCGGCGCATACTACGGCGACGTCTACCAGTGGCCGAAGATGTGGTCCTACAACACCCACATCACCAACCCCCACTGGATCTACCCGGGCGACGTCATCTACCTGCGCGCGGCACAGGCCGCACCCTCCACCGACGGCGGTGCCGTCGCTGAAGAGCAGGGCGAAGGCGGCCTCCTGATGCCCGTCGCAGGGTTCGTCACCAAAGACGCCCTCGAGTACTCCGGACGGATCGTCGGCTCCCCCAAAGAAGCCAACATGCTCTCGCCTCTCGACGTCGCATGGATCGGTACCGGCGACGACGCCTACTCCGAGGACGAAAAGGACGAGATGGAGGAGGACGACCGACGCGCCACCAGCGGCGAGATCAAAGAAGGCGACGTCTTCGCCATCGTACGCGAAATGGGCAAGATGGAGGACAGCGAGGGCGACACCGTCGGCCACAAATACATCGTCCTCGGATCGCTGCGCGTCGACGAGGTCAGCGACAAGTACTACGACACCGCCACCATCGTTCAAGCGTGGCGAGAGATCGAGCGCGGAGACTTCCTCATCCCCTACGAGCGACAGCTCAAGAACGTCGAACCGGTCAAGTCCGACAAGGACATGGTCGCCGAGATCGTCGACGGGCTCGAAGCACTCTTCGCCTACGGCGAATTCCATTACGTCTTCGTCAACAAAGGCGCTGCGGACGGAATCCGTCCCGGAAATCGCTTCTTCGTCTACCATCGCAACGAAGGGCTCGATTTCCGCGGTAAGAACAACGACGAGAAGATTCCGTGGCGACAGGTCGGTCAGGTCATGGTGCTCGACGTTCGGGAGAACTTCTCCCTCGCGCTCGTCACCGACTCCAAAAAGGAGATCTCGATCGGTGACCGTCTCGAGATGTACGAAGGCTACTGAATCGGCCTGCCACTCGCGCCACGGACGGCGCGGTGAATAGATTCTGTAATACTCCGCGTTGAACCACGGACGGGATACCATGCGACGTACACCATTTCTTGCCATTGCAGCGATCGCCGCCGGAACTGTGTTCCCGACGACCGTGACCTTCGCCGAGACCCCCGACGCCACGGCAGTCGTCCGTGACGCTGCAGAGCAGGCGGGGAGGGCGGCCAACATCGAAGGCGCCCTCGAAGGTCTCGAACAGGAGGGGAGCGCCCGCCGAGACGGTACCGCTGCGGCGGACGCCCTCGTCGAAGCTGCCCGCACCTTCCGGCCACTGCGATTGCCGCAGTCTCCCTCGGAATGGCAACAGGCCGGACTCGACATTTCCAAGGCCGACGTCGTGGAAGGTGAGCTCGTGCAGACCCTCGCGGATGGCACGAAGGTCGTCTTCACCGTGGACCCGTCGGTGCAGCGCGAACTCGAAAAGATGTTCGACAACTACAACGTCCCTCACGGCGGCAGCGTCCTCATCGATCCGCCTACCGGCAGGGTGTTGGCGCTCGTCAGCCACACCGAAGCGGACAATCCCATCGAGGGCATCTCGATGAAGTCGACCGCGCCCTCCGCCTCCGTCTTCAAGGTCGTCACGGCGGCGGCCCTGATGGAAGGAGCCGGGATCGATCCGGACGCCGCGACTTGCTACCACGGCGGGCGTAGCAGTCTGACGAAGCGAAACATCGAAGGGGACAAGCGACGCGACACGAAGTGCGCCACCCTCGACTCCGCGCTCGCCTGGTCGATCAACTCCATCATGGCGAAGCTCGCCTACAACCACCTCGAGCAGGACGCGCTCGCGCAGTGGGCCGAGCGGTTCGGGTACAATCAACCGATTCCATTCGAGCTCCCCGTCGAGGTCAGCACGGCGGAATTCGTCGATGACCCTTATGAACGCGCCCGCACCGCCGCCGGATTCTGGCACACCTACCTCAGCCCCCTGCACGGGGCGATGATCGGTGCCGCGCTCGCGAACGACGGGGTGATGATGCAGCCTTCCATCATCGACCGTGTCGTCACGCCCGATGGAAAGGTGAGCCAGCAGTTCGAACCGCGGGTGTTCCGCAAAGTGATGGAGCCAGAGACCGCCCGCCGGCTCGGTGTCTTCATGGAGAAGACGACCCAGCAGGGTACCGCGCGAAAGTTCTTCAACCGGCGTGGCTTCCCCAACGACATCACCGTATCCGGCAAGACCGGAACGCTCTCGAACAAAGACCCTTACCTGGGATTCACCTGGTTCGTGGGATACGCCGAACGAAACGGGGTCCGCGTCGGGGTCTCGGGGCTCGCGTGCAACACCCCAATCTGGCGCATCAAAGGCGGGTTCGCCGCCAGCGAAGCCGTCCGGGAGTTCTTCGAATCGCAGCCGAAGAACACCGAACTCGCGCGGCACCCCTGATTTCTGCCGGCAAGAAACGCAAACGACCGAGACGCTGAGCGCCTCGGTCGTCGATAGCGGGGGAGGGACTTGAACCCTCGACCTCAGGGTTATGAATCCTGCGCTCTCACCAACTGAGCTACCCCGCCGAAGGCTGGACAACCTAGAGCATCTCCCGGCGAACGTTCAAGTCGGATTTTCGCATTTTCAGCGTGCCCGGCGGCGCATTGGGTCCCGACCGAGAAGCTCTCGCGTGAAAGAGCGTTTTCCAGCGCTGTTGCGTGCAACCGGCGTAGCCCGTATTTTGGTCAACAACGTACTTCGAGGAACACATGTCGAGAGACTTTCAGGAAGTTCGCCAGGAAATCCTGGCGATGCATCAGCGGGTGCAGGAGGAGACGTACTACGATCTCCTGGGCGTTCAGCTCGACGCTGACACCGCGATGATCAGCTCCAAGTTCCGTGAACTCGCAAAGAAGTGGCACGTCGACCGTTTCAGCCAGTACGAGCTCGGCGCCGAAAAGCAGAAAGTTCAGGAAATCTTCTCCGCGCTCAACACTGCCCATCGAACCCTGACCGATTCGGACAAGCGCGCCGAGTACGACTTCGAGATCGACGGCGGTCCGGACATCAACACCATCTTGCAGGCCGAGTCGGATTTCCGCCGCGGCAAGACGATGTTGCAGGCCGGCAGCTACAAAGGTGCCCACGAGTGCTTCAAAGAAGCCCACGAAAAGAAGGACGACGAGCTCGAGTACCTGGCCCACATGCTCTACACCGAGTTCCTCCTGATCCCGAAGAACGACGAAGGCATCGTGAAGACTCAAAAGCGCGGCCGCGAAATCTTCGAAGAGCTCGATAAGATCAGCGCCGCGATCCCAGAGAAAGACTGGCTGCTGACGTTCCTCGGCGTCGTCGGGCTCGGGATCGGTAAAGAGCGCGAGGCAGAGGGTCTGTTCCAGGAAGCGTTGATGGCCAATTCGAACTACTCGGATGCAAAACGTCAGCTCAGACTGCTCCGGATGCGACGCCGAAACGCGAAGAAGAAAGGCGGGTTCCTGTCGCGTCTCTTCGGTAAGTGAACCGTCCCATCCACGGCCGGACGATCTGCTCGGCTTCGATTTACCCCCACCAAACTCGACGAACATTCATTGTCCGAACCGGACACGCACCACGTCCTCAGGGGATGTGCTCGTGGCCGTGAGCGCCGGGTCGGTCGTCCGCTCCTTTCAAGAGCCTTCGAGTCCGATAATGTATATTATGTTAACTTCTGCCACGAGACATCGACCAGTGATGACATCGGCCGTCCCCTTTGTATCCCGTGCCCTCCGCCCAACAACGGTGGGTTCGGGTCGGTGAGTGTGGGGTCTGGTCCATACCGGTGTGACACGTTGGCACGAATGGCCCCTCTTCCCGGGAACGATCCTCTCTAAACTGCTGTAATACGGGGTGCCCGACGAGTTGGCCTCGTGCTTGCTATAGCAGTCAGTGCACCCGATGTAGGTGCACCGGATACATGCCCAGAGGTCTTGCACCCATGAAGTCCGACACCGCTGAAGCCCAACCTCAGACTCGATCGTTCACGACCCACGTCGTCGACTGGTCGACGCGTGCTGCGGTTCATGTCGCTGGTGTCAGCGTCATTCTGAGCCTCTTCGCGCTCGTCTTCGTCGACAGCCACGTGCTCGAGGCGATCAAGGTCGCCGCGGTCCACATCGACTTCTACCGGATGGTCACCATCCCGATTCTCCTCGAGATCGGGCTCGCGGTCTGCCTCTGGGCGATCCTCTTTGCCACCTACCAGTACGTGATGGAACGTTCCCGCGAGCTTCGCGCCCCGAAACGGGTCGCGCTCGTTCGTTCGCGCGGCACGATTCTCACGGAAACGCTCATCGTGATGCCGATTTTCCTCCTCCTCACCTCAGGCCTCGCGCAGCTCGCAATCAACAGCAGCGCGAACGTCTTGATGGCTCTCGCGACGTTCCAGGCCGGTCGTACAGCCTGGGTCTGGGAGCCAGAGACCCGCGGCGGCAATGCGCGCCACGGTATGGGCGGCGATCAGGCCGGCGTCGAAGAGCGCGCCCGCATCGCGGCCGCCACCGTGCTCGCCCCTGCAGCCCCCGCGGAGTATCGAGCCGCCTGCGAGTTCTCGTCGCTCTTCGACGACCGAATGAAGGCGATCGGTGCAGGAACCTTCTCCCCGCTCGGGATGGCCGGTGCGGCCGCTGTGCAGGCGCGCACCGGGGCGCAGCGGAACACGTACAGCAACGAATCGGTCTCCTACGTTCGCGCGTTCGACACCTCGACGTTCGCCGAGCGTGGCGCCAAGAAGTTCTACATCGCGTACTGCCTGACCAGCGCGAGTTACACCGTCGGCGACGGCGAGATCCGAACCACGGTTCAGTACGACCACGTCAACGCGTTCCCGTGGTTCGCCTACATCTTCGGCACCCGAAAGACTGTGGGTGGGACGACGGGTTACTTCACCGAGTACGAGGCCTCGTACGGGCTGCGCCCCCAGATCGACGCCAACCCCATCCATCCTGTCTCGTTGGCGGAGTCGTTCAACAGTCTCATCGATTCGATCCTGGGAGACTGAACGATGCGGAACCTGCTCCAAAACCTGATGAGGCGGCTCCACTCCGAAGAACGCGGCGCGGTCATGCTCGCCCTCATGGCGGCGTTCCTGATCGTCTTCATGACCGCGATGGTCCTGTACGATGCGGGACAGGCGGCTCAGGACAAGATGGACGCCCAGGTGTCGGCGGATACGGCCGCGTTCAGTCAGGCCGCCATCAAGGCGCGGACGATGAACATGATCGCCTACGCGAACATTGCGAAGAAGACGTTCTACGCCTTCGACACCATGTACACCGCGGCTTACCTGGGAATGGTCGAGGCCGCCGCGGCGTACTCGGCCGCGTGCCTGTCCGGAGAGCTCACCAAGTGCTGGCGAGCTGCCAAGGGCGCGGTGCAAGTCTTATCGGAGACCGCGGAGCTTCTCTCCACCAACATGTTCACCATGGGGGTCGGTGGGCTCGGAGCTCGCTTCGCGAGCCGCGAAGTTCTCAACCTCGACCAGTACCAGCGCTACATGAAGGACGTCGGTGTGTGGTGGGGCTGGGGCGAGGGCGTCGGACGCGGAATCCGCAACCGAGGGACGATGACCACCGCATGGCCCCCTCCCCCGGGGAACCTTTCCTCCGTGCGCCAATGGTTCGTTCGGATCACGAACCTCGCAGACAGCCTCTTCGGCTCCAACTACTCGGCCTTCTACCCGGCGACGAGGAAGGTGGACGAACTTCCGATCTTGAAGGACGGCTCTGGCGACGTTCTCTCGAGCCCGATCGACTGGGGCCAGGGAGTCCTCGACGCAGGTCCGCTCGCAGGCCGACCGTGGGCCGACATGAGGATGTGCATCAGCTCCGTTCTTTCGTTCGAATACCTCTGGATGTGGGGTGAGCATTACATCCAGAGCGAAGGGTTCGCCCGGGACCCGCTGGCAATCTTGATGGGGATTCTGAGCACTCCACTCGGCTGCCTGACCACGGCTTTCATGCTGGGTGAGGCCGCCCTCCCCTACGTGATCCATCCGGGAGCTTCGGGAAGCATTCAGAACACGTTCACGGGAACTACGGACAAGAACTGGCTGCTCAACACTTCCAACATCGTATTCTCGTACAAGATTCGCCCCGACAGATTCTCCGACGACAACGACGGCGACCGTCAGAAGTTCAACTACCTCTCCGCCGACTACTCCGAGGGTACTCCCATCATCAAAGGGGGCGGCTACTTCGCGATGACACGCAGCGAGATGGTCTACGACGGCGGGTTGATCAGTGACCTCGCCGCCCAGCTGCAAGGCTCGATCTCGGGCGGCTCGGACGCGACCTCGGTGCTGTCGGGCTCGTTCCCGTTGCAGGCGCTCCGCGGACTTTTCGATCAGCCGAACATGTGGGCCGCGCGCTGGACCGCCAGGATGCGCCCCCTCGAACTTCCGGAGGAGCCGAACCCGACGATGACCGGGATGGTGCTCGACGTCCTGCCCTACATGATCCTGACATCTCCGATCGCGTTCATGAACTCCCCGTCGGACTTCAGTTTCGGGGGCGCGCAGAACTTTAGCGAGTCTGCCCTGCTCGATCTGGCGGCCTTCTACATCGCGGCGACAGGCATGAGTAATTCCGATGGCCAATACGGGACGGTGAAATGACGACGAAACGCACACTGGCTCGCATTTTCCGCAGACTCGACCGCGACGAAAAGGGTTCGGCCCTCACCGAGTTCGTGATCGGACTCCCCGTCTACATCATCCTGTTCATCGGAATCCTCAACCTGCACCAACTCGAGCACGGCGCTGTCCTGGTCAAGGCCCAGGCTCACTCCGACATGTGGGAGAAAGCAATCGAAATGCAGACGCAGCTCATGCCCGATTGGGATATGCAGCCTGCGATCGGTGCGGGTCGAGCGGCCTACTACCACAGCCAGACGGGGGGCAAAGCCCTGGATTACGTGCTGGACGGAGAGAACCTGGTCACCGCTTTCGGAGTTTCGGGCGGAAACATGCTCGAGAGTTACACCAGGGTTCGCCCGCTCGACCTCGTCGAGAACATCGGCAGCGCCGACGGCAAGGTCACCTACGATATCAACGAGGAGTACATCGTCGAGTGGGAGGATTCGATCAGCAACGACCTTCTCAACGACGGGATGCGGTGGGGAGAGTTCCAGAACGTCACCGGCAATGGTTTCCTCGGGGGGTTGAACTCGATCATCAGCATGTCTGGCATGCGTCCCGCCGTCGCCGCCGGAGTTCGCTACGGAATCTCGGGCGGTCAGGCCGAACGAACGGTCAACATGATCGCCTTCCCCGACCGAACGATCGAAGCCCGATCTCACGTCGCGAATCCGCCGCGTGCGACCTCCAAGTACATCACGTTCGCAGTGGTGCGGCTCGCGATGACCAAAGAGGACCGCTACGACACCGCGATCAAGTTCGAGTGGATTCCGAGCTTCGAGGGCCCTGGCGGTGAGACCTACAACCCCGATGCACAACAAGAGTACGAGGACTGCATGGCCGCGAACGCTGCTGCGCAGCAGAATGGTGGCGAGACCACGGATTGCGGGAACCCGCAGGACCAGGTCCCCGGAAGCGGCAACGAGCGCGACGAGTTTTTCGACAACACCACGGGTGGGTGTCAGAGCTGGAGTTGTCTATGAAGAGCAAGATGAAAACGATCGGCTGGCTGATGCTGCGGCTCGCGGCGGCGGCGAGTGTCACCGCCGCGGTGTTCTTCGTCCTGGTCGCGCGTGACCCTGTTCACGTGGAACCCAAGGATGCCGACGCAGACATCGCGGACTTCATGTCGCAGGCCGTCTTCGCGCCGAAGAACACGACCAAACTCATCGAAAGCTCTGGTCTCGCCCCGCGCGCCTACGAGGTCAACGGGAACACGGTCTATTTTGCCGTCGGTCAGACGGGCAAGTCCCCCCGCGAGGTCCTCGACTACTACCAGTCCGAGATGGTCGCCGCTGGAATCAACTCACGGAAGTGGACGCACATCCCCCAGGAGCGAGTCCGCACCGACCCGAAGAACGCCGACAAGCATCGCGAAGACGCGCACGAAATGATCAGCGCGATGATGGACGGCGAGGTAATCCCTTACGTCGTGTCCGAGAAGTACACGGCGATGGGGGGGCCGATCATCAAGGCGGACTCGTACCAGGAACTCTTCGAGGAGTGGGGCCACGAAGAGCTCCTCCGCGACCATAACAAAGTGATGAAAGGTTGGCGGTTCATCGATGCTCAGAAGTCCTCGAACGGCCTCACCCGTGTAACGAGTGTGTGGGCCGACGAAGACTTCGACGTCAACCAATTCAAGAACCCCAACTCCGCGAACCTCGGGCCGAACGAGTTCGTGCCATCGTGCCCGGGCTGCAAGCTCGTCGCGAGGTCCAAGTCCTTGCAGAAGGACGAGCCAATCTCGTTCGAAATGCTGAAGTCGACCCAGGACCCCGCTACGGTGGCGAGTTTCTACAGTAAGGCGATGTTCGCCCGCGGATGGGACCTCGCAGAGTCCAACCACATCCAGCAGTTTGCGGCATCTCAGGTTCCCGACCACCCGTTCAACACGCGCGGGCCGATGCTCACCTTCTCGAAGGACGACCGCAACGTCACCTACACGATCCTGCCCGACGAAGACGGCAACACTATCGTGACGGCGGTGGAAGAGTGGTGAGCCTCACCCTTTCCCGTCGAGGCTAGCTTCCAACTCCTCGAGGTCTCCGCTGGCCGCCTCCCATCTCTCGAGCGCTGCCTCGAGCTCCTTCCCCCCGTCCGAGTGCTGCTTCGACCAGCGTCGAAGAGCATCCGGGTCAGCGTGTACCGCCGGGTCCAAGAGCGCTTTCTCAGCCTCTGCGACGGCCGCCTCCCATTTCTCCACGAGCGCCTCTGCCGCGGTGACCGCAGCTCGCAGCTCCCGGGTCGCGGCCTTCCGGCGCGTGCGTTCCTCGGCGGCTGCTCTCCTCGCTTCTTTACGTGAGCCCCCGGAGGGCCCAGTCTCGACCGCGGTCGGTGCGTTGCGTTCCTCGGCCTCCTGCCGCTTCCACCTGTAGTAGTCGTAATCACCGAGATAGACAGTCGCCCGTCCATCCTCGAGGTGGACGACCTTCTCGGCGACCTCGTTGACGAAGTAGCGGTCGTGGCTCACCACGACATACGTCCCCTCGAAGTCTCGCAGCGCGTACTCGAGCACTTGCCGCGAGGCGACGTCGAGGTGGTTCGTGGGTTCGTCCAGCAGGAGCAGCCCCGCCGGGGCGAGCATCATCTTGGCGAGGGCGACTCGGTTCTTCTCGCCGCCGGAGAGCACCCCGATCGGCTTGTCGACCTCGTCGCCCGAGAAGCCGAACGCACCGAGAATGCTCCGAACCCGCTTGGAGACCTCGAGGTCGGCCGATCGAACGAGCTCCTGGTAGATCGTCGCCTGCTCGTCGAGCTGCTCCACGGCGTGCTGCGCGAAGTAGCCGACGGCGACCCGTTCCGCGACGTACAGCTCTCCGGCGTCGATGGCGAGCTCATCGGCCAGGGCTTTTAGCAGGGTGGTCTTTCCTGCCCCATTGGGCCCCATTAGCGCGATCTTGTCGCCTCGAGTGATCGTGAGGTCGAGACCTTTCCAGACTTCCACAGGCCCGTAACTCTTCGCGACCCCTTCGAGTCGCGCGACGATGTCGGGTGCCCGCGGCGGCTGCGGGAATCGGAACTCGACCGCGCGGACCTGGTCCTCGGGAACCTCGATAGACTCCATCTTCTCGAGGGCCTTGACGCGGCTCTGAACTTGTTTCGCTTTCGTCGCCTTGTATCGAAAACGTTCGATGAAATCGCGGATCCGCTCGGCCTCTTTCGCCTGACGGCTCGCCGCGGCGGCGAGCCGTTCAGTCTCCTCGGCCTTCCGCTCGCGGTACGCGTCCCAGTTCCCCGGATACGCAGTGATGGTGCCGGCCTGCAGCTCGGCGATACCGGTGGCCATTCGGTTGAGGAAATAGCGGTCGTGACTGACGACGACCACCAGCCCTTCGTACCGGCCGATGAAGCTCTCGAGCCATTCGAGGCTCTCCGTGTCCAGATGGTTGGTCGGCTCGTCGAGCAGCAGAACGTCGGGCCGCCGCACGAGGAGCTTGCCGAGCTGCGCGCGCATTCGCCAACCACCGGAGAACGTCTGGATAGGGCGCTGTAGCTCGTCGGCGCCGAACCCCAGGCCGGTCCCGATCTGGCGGGCTTCTGCGCGAAACGTGTACCCCCCTCCCCGTTCGAAGTCTTCCTGGAGCTCTGCGAATTCGTGGACGCGTGACGAATCCCCGCCGTCGATCGCTCGGCGTACGTCGTCGATTCGTTCCTCGAGCTGCAACAGGTCGCCCCGCCCGGCGAGCAACACGTCCATGACCGACCCGCGAGCATCGGCCTCAGCGAGCTCCTGGGCGAGGTAACCCATCGTCACACCGCCAGGCACCGCGACGCGTCCGCCATCGAGCTCCTCCTCCCCCATCAGGATGCGCAGAAGCGTGGTCTTGCCTGCGCCGTTGGGTCCGACGAGGCCGACGAGACCGGTATGCGGAGGCGCCCAGGAAGCGGCGTCGAGCACCACCTGACCACCGAATCTCTTTTCGACGGAGTGCAGGGTGAACATGGCGGATTCTTTACTTGCTAGGAGTTTGGCGAGCACCAATAATCGGGCTCGAACCACTTTGCAACGCATCCGAGGTACTCATGAGGCCACTTCGTCTCATCTTCAGCGCGTGTCTCATCTCCTGCCTCGTCTCCACCGCAGCCGTCGCGGCCGCACAGGAGGCGTCCGTGATGACACTGAAGCTCGAAAGCACGAACGCCGATCCCGCCGTCGTCTCCGCCCTGGAGGCGTCTCTCGCCGAGACGATCGAAGAGCATCCCGAGATGACACACGCCCCCGGCGGGGAAGTGACCGTCACCGACCTCGCGACGACCGCGGGCTGCGTGCGACCCGACGAGACGTGTATGAAGATCATTCGGGACTTCGTAGACGCCGACCGCGTAGTCTTCGGTTCCGTCGAGGGTTCGGGCGGCGTTCACGAGTTCGATCTCAAGATGTTCGACTTCTCGTCGAATCGTTTCGTCGCCACTCTCGAGGACCAGTCGATCCAGGGCTCGGCATCCGAGGCCGCGGAGATCGTCCCGCACCTCGTCGACGGGTTTCTGTATGGAACCGTCGGCGAGCTCGTCGTCGAGATCGACGGCGAAGCCACTCCCGACGTTTCGATCGATGGAAAGAAGGTCGGGACCGCTCCGGCGACTCTCCAGGATCTTCCGCTCGGGCAGCATGTGGTGACCGTTCGGTCCGGGAGCGAGGAGTACACCGAGACCGTCGTCCTGAAGCGTGACGAACCGGCCACTCTCTCCTTCCGTTTTGCCGGAGCCGCCGCGTCCGACCCCATCGTGGTCGAAGATGGGACGACCAACCCCGAGGGCCCCTCGCTGGTACCGGGGATCGTCGCGCTCGGAATCGGCGCGGTCGGGTTCGGCGTCGCGATCGTGGGCGGGCTTCAGGTCCTCGACGCACGGGAAAGTGACGAAGCGTATGGCTCCTGCATCGACGGTGACGCCGACGCCCGAGTCGATCTCGACTGCGCGACCGACAACGGGTTCGACGACTTCCTGGAAGTCCAAAGGCGCGGCAGGACCGGGCAGACGCTCAACCTCGTCGGCCTCGGGGTGGGTGTCGTCGGCGTCGGCCTCGGCACCTTTCTCATCATCCGAGCGCTCGGAGCAGACGAAGGCCCACAGGAGGCCCGCCGGTTCGATTTCGAGATTGCACCGACTCGAGGTGGTATCGCCACGTCGGTCCGCTTGCGCTTCTAAGCCCCACATTGCATAGTCCCGGGCGTCGCCGTCCGGAGATTTCATGCCTCGCCGCGAAGACATCGAGTCCGTCTGCATCCTCGGCTCGGGTCCCATCGTCATCGGACAGGCCTGCGAGTTCGACTATTCGGGTACGCAGGCCATTCGCGCGCTCAAGCGCGAAGGTTATCGAGTCACTCTCGTGAACTCGAACCCCGCCACGATCATGACGGACCCCGAGCTCGCCGATGCCACCTACATCGAGCCTCTCACGCCCGAGTACGTCGAGAAGGTGCTCGAGGTGGAACGTCCCGACGCCCTCCTTCCTACCATGGGGGGGCAGACCGCGCTGAATCTCGCGATCGAGCTCGACGCCCGCGGCGTACTCGACCGCCTAGGGATCGAGATGATCGGGGTCCGGCCCGAGGTGATCGAGCGTGCGGAGGACCGTCAGAAGTTTTTCGCAGCGATGCAGAACATCGGGGTCGAACAGCCGCGTTCGGGGGTCGCGCGCTCTCTCGACGAGGCCTGGAAGATCCTGGACGAGGTTGGCTTCCCCGCCATTCTTCGACCGAGCTTCACGATGGGCGGGAGCGGCGGAAACATCGCTTACAACCGCGCGGAGTTCGAGGACTACGTGAAGTGGTCCCTGATGCAGAGCCCCTCGCACGAGGTCCTCATCGATGAGAGCCTCATTGGCTGGAAGGAGTTCGAGCTCGAGCTGATGCGGGATCGCAACGACAACGTCGTGATCATTTGCGGGATCGAGAACATCGACGCGCTCGGCGTCCACACTGGGGATTCGATCACGGTCGCTCCCATTCAGACGTTGTCCGACCGCGAGTACCACGCGATGCGCGACGACGCGATTCGCATCATCCGAGAGGTCGGAGTCGAAACCGGCGGGTGCAACATCCAATTCGCGGTGGAGCCCTCGACCGGGCGCAGAGTCGTGATCGAGATGAACCCCCGCGTCAGTCGTTCTTCGGCCCTCGCAAGTAAGGCGACCGGGTATCCGATCGCAAAAGTCGCTGCTCTCCTCGCGGTGGGATTCACGCTCGACGAGATCCGAAACGACATCACGCAGACGACCTCGGCGGCGTTCGAACCGGTCATCGACTACGTGGTGACGAAGATTCCCCGCTTCGCGTTCGACAAGTTCCCCAAGGCGAGCCGACAGCTCACCACGCAGATGAAATCGGTCGGTGAGGCAATGTCGATCGGTCGCACGTTCCCCGAGTCGTTCGGCAAGGCGGTGCGCAGTCTGGAGATTCGTGAGGTGGGGCTGACACCCCGCGCCGCCCTCCCCTCCGACTTGGACGAAGCGATGCGTGCCCTTCGTCCGCGCCTACTTCAGCCCACCCCGATGCGCCCATGGTATGTCGTCGATGCGCTGCGGGCCGGGATGGAACTCGAAGAGTTGAGCCGCCTCACCGGCTGGGACCCGTGGTTCCTCGCCGAGATCCGGAAGATGGTCCGCGCAGAACGGGCGGTCGTGGAGACGTGGGACGATGTCTCCGCCGACACTCTGCGGCACGCCAAACAGATGGGGCTCGGAGACGAACATCTCGCACTGCTCGTCGGGGTCTCACCCGCTGAGGTACGGGAGCGTCGCGCCGCGCTCGGGGTCGAGCCGGTCTTCAAGCAGGTCGACACCTGCGCGGCCGAATTCGAGGCGAGCACTTCCTACTTCTACTCCACGTACGAATCGGGCGAGAACGAGGCAGAGTCCTCGGACGATCCGTCGGTGATGATCCTGGGCGGCGGACCGAACCGTATCGGCCAGGGGATCGAGTTCGACTACTGCGCGGTACACGGCGTCCTCGCCCTGCGCGACCGTGGGTATCGAACGATCATGGTGAACTGCAACCCCGAGACGGTCAGCACCGACTACGACATCTCCGATCGACTCTATTTCGAACCGCTCACGTTCGAGACCGTGATGGCGATCGTGGATCACGAGAAACCCATTGGGGTCATCCTGCAGTTCGGGGGGCAGACCCCCCTGAAGCTCGCGGCGGAGCTGCAACGTCACGGAGTGAAGATTCTCGGAACCGCGTCCGATGCGATCGATCGGACCGAGGACCGCGAGCAGTTCGGAGCCATCGTCGACAAGTTGGGGCTGCGTCAGCCGGCCGCGCGGACGGCCCATTCACTCGACGAAGCGAAGAGGACCGCCGAAGAACTCGGCTTCCCGCTCCTCGTGCGGCCGAGCTACGTGCTCGGTGGTCTCGCGATGGAGATCGTTCGCGACCAGAGCGAGCTCGTCGCTACCTACGGGCGCGCCGAATCCGAGTCGCACGGCGCCGGCGTCCTCATCGACCGGTTCCTAAACGACGCGATCGAGGTCGACGTCGACTGTGTGGCGGACGGAGAAAACTCGGTCATCGGTGGAATCATGGAGCATGTCGAGGAGGCGGGCGTGCACTCCGGCGACTCCATGTCGGTGACCCCTCCCCCGCACCTGCCGGAGGCCGTCCTGCGAACCGTCCGGGAGCAGACGAAAGCGCTCGCGGCGGAGCTCGAAATCGTCGGGCTGATGAACGTGCAGTTCGCCGTTCAAGACGGTCACGTCTTCATCATCGAAGTCAATCCGCGGGCGAGCCGCACAGTACCGTTCGTTTCGAAGGCGATCGGTCATCCCCTCGCGCAGTATGCGGCGAGAGCGATGCTCGGGGAGTCTCTCGAGGAGATCGGTTTCTCCGAAGAGGTCGTGCCGCGCCACTACTCGGTCAAAGAGTCTGTCTTCCCGTTCACCAAGTTCCCCGAGGTCGACACGATCCTGGGCCCCGAGATGCGGTCCACCGGCGAGGTGATGGGGATTGCGCCCGATTTCGCGGCGGCTTTCATGAAGGCGCAGATCGCCGCGAGCAATAGCCCTCCTCGATCGGGGCGAGTCTTCGTGTCGGTCAAGGATTCGGACAAGTGGGCGATCGTGCCGGTTGCGCGCAAGCTCGCGAACCTCGGGTTCGAACTCGTTGCGACCCGCGGCACCGCTCGATACCTGGAGACGAACGGCCTGAAGGTCGCCACGGTCAACAAGGTCAAAGAGGGGCAGCCCCACGTGGTCGACGCCATCATCAACGGCGAGATCGCCATGGTAATCAACACGACGGTCGGGTCGAACGCCGTGAAAGACAGCCACTCGATTCGTCGACAGACCTTGAACCACAACATCCCCTACTACACCACCGTCGCAGGGGCTGCTGCGACGGTCAGCGCGATGACGGAGTCCGCAGGACGCGGTCCGCACGTACAGTCGCTGCAGAGCTATCACTCCCCCTGAGGGCGGCGATCGCCGCTCCACGGGCGCTTGCGACTCGTACGAGTTCGCGCGATTATACCCGTTTCCGCGAATGTTCGAGGAGCTTCCATGAAAGTACCCGTGACACCCGAGGGCATGGCCGCAATGCGCGCCGAATTGGACCAACTCAAGAAGGTCGAACGCCCGAAGATCGTCAAAGAGATCGAGCTCGCCCGCGAACACGGTGACCTCCGCGAGAACGCGGAGTACCACGCCGCGAAGGAGAAGCAGGGCTTCGTCGAGGGGCGAATTCGGGAGCTCGAAGGCAAGGTCTCGCACGCCGAAGTCATCGACGTCACGCAGCACGAAGGGTCGCGCGTCATCTTCGGCTCGACGGTGACCATCTACTACTTCGACAACGACGAAGAGGTCACCTACAAGATCGTCGGCGATGACGAGTCCGACATCAAAGAAGGGAAGATTTCGTTCCAGAGCCCGATCGCGAAAGCGCTCATCGGTAAGGAAGAAGGCGCGGAAGTGACCGTGATCACCCCCGGCGGAACCCGGGACGTCGAGATTATCGAAGTCCAGTACGTCTGACACCGATCGCATCGCGACCGCGACAGAGCCCAAAGAAGAAGGCCCGCCATCGGCGGGCCTTCTTTTTTTCGTGGGTTCGCCTTTCTCAGACGGTGTCGGCCGGTTTGTCGCCTTCCGGTTTCGACTTCTTGTCGACCGGGACGGCGCCGGAAGCCGGATTTTCTTCGAGGACGAGCGGCGGAAGGTCGCGGACGTGGTCGACGAAGAAGAACTCGAGCTCTTCCTGGATGTCTTCGTTCACGTCGACGAGATCCTTTCGGTTCCGTTCCGGGAGGATGACTCGTTTGATCCCGGATCGGTGGGCAGCGAGGACCTTCTCCTTGATTCCGCCCACGGGTAGCACGTTTCCGCGCAGGGTGATCTCACCCGTCATGGCGACGTCGGGTCGCACTTTCACATCCGTGAGGAGGCTCAGCAGCGCGATGAACATCGTAATGCCGGCGGACGGGCCATCTTTCGGGATGGCCCCGGCGGGCACGTGGAGATGGATGTCGTTGGTCCGGAACGCGTCCTTCTCGATGCCGAACTCCTCGATGCGGCTTCGGATGTACGAGAGTGCGGCCCGCACGGACTCTTTCATGACGTCGCCGAGCTGACCGGTCAGGAGGAGCTCCCCCTTACCGTGCATTCGGGTCGCCTCGATGAAGAGAATGTCTCCGCCAGCAGCGGTCCACGCGAGTCCGGTCGCGACGCCGGGCTGCGACACGCGTTGCGCGACCTCGAACATGTACTTCTGCGGCCCGAGGTAATCGTCGAGGTTGTCCGCGGTGATCTCGATCGAAACCTCCTCGGGCTCCTCGCCGTCCGCCTTGCGGGACAGGTTCTCGGCGACCTTCACGGCCACCCCGCGGGCGATGTCCGCCATACGGCGCTCGAGGTTACGAACCCCGGCCTCCCGCGTGTAGTTGCCGATGATCTGGTCGAGCGCCTCGTCGTTGATTCGGAGGTTTTCCGACGTGATCCCGTGGGCGTCGAGCTGCTTCGGGATCAGGTACTCGCGCGAGATGTGGCGCTTGTCGTGGATCGTGTACCCGGGGATCTCGATGACGTCCATTCGGTCGCGCAGCGGTGCCGAGATGGGGTCCAGCATGTTTGCCGTCGCGACGAAGAGCACGTTCGATAGGTCGACCGGAATCTCGAGGTAGTGGTCGGAGAAATTGTGGTTCTGTTCGGGGTCGAGAACCTCGAGCAGCGCGGCCGAGGGGTCGCCGCGGAAATCTCGTCCGACTTTGTCGATCTCGTCGAGCATGAAGACGGGGTTGTTCGTCCCCGCCTTGCGCAGGCCCTGGACGATTCGGCCAGGCAATGCACCGACGTAGGTCCGACGGTGTCCACGAATCTCGGACTCGTCATGCACACCGCCGAGGCTGATGCGGACGAATTTTCGACCGAGAGCGCGAGCGACGCTTCGCCCCAGGCTCGTCTTACCCACGCCGGGCGGGCCGACGAGGCAGAGGATCGGCCCCTTCATGTCGTCTTTCAACTGCCGCACCGCGAGGTATTCGATGATGCGGTTCTTCACCTTGTCGAGGTCGTAGTGGTCCTCGTCGAGGATCTTGCGCGCTCCGCGGATGTTCAGCTTGTCCTCGGTCTGGACGCGCCACGGGATGTCGAGCAGCGTCTCGAGGTAGGTCCGGGTCACCCCGTACTCGCTCGACGCCGGCTGCATCATCCGCAGACGGTTCATCTGCTTGCGGCAAGTCTCCTCGACCTCTTCGGGCAGGTCCGCCTCTTCGATCGCCTGTGCGAGGTCTTCGAGGTCACCCCCCTCCCCGTCCAGCTCGCCGAGCTGCTCCTTGATCGCCTTGAGCTGCTGGCGCAGGTAGTACTCGCGCTGGTTCTTGTCGATCTCCTCTTTGATCTGGCTCTGGATCTTGTCCGAGACGCGCAGAACCTCGAGCTGGCGCGCGAGCAGGGTGACGACCGTCTTGAGCCGTTCGGGCAGATTCACCGTCTGCAGGATCGACTGTTTCTCCTCGGTCGAAATGTCCATGTGAGCCGCGACGAAGTCGCAAAGCTGACCGGGGTCATTCACGCCGTCCACCATCTGAAGCGCCTCTTTCGGCATCTCAGGGATGAAACGCACGACCTGCTTCGCGGTGCTCTTCAGGTTCATGAAGAGCGCCTCGATCTCGACCTCGTCTTCTTCGGCGCCTTCGTTCTCGTCGAGGACGTCGAACGAGCCGACGAAGAACGGGTCTTCCTGGTTCAGATCACGCAACCGAATGCGCGACTGCCCCTGAATGATCACGCTGTAGTTGTCGCTCGCGATCTTCACGACCTTCAGAATCCGCGCGACCGTCCCGACCGTGTACAGATCGTCCAAGTCTGGATCGTCCGTCTCCGGATTCTTCTGTGTCAGGATCGCGATCGGCTTTTCGCTCTGAACAGCGTCTTCGATCAATTTCACCGACTTGGGTCGACCCACGGCGAGTGGGATCACCACCTGCGGGAAGAGGACGGTGTTGCGAAGTGGCAGGATCGAGAAATCCTGAACCGTCGAGGATGTTTCGGGTACGTCAGTCATTACGATTTCCGTCAACCGGGAGGAGGTCGAGGGGCGGGAGATACAAAGGCAAGCAATTCTTCCGCCTCTTGTAGTACGGACGTCGGCGCATTTGCAACGCAATTGTCCGCGTTGGCCCGATAACGTCGACGCAAAAGCTGCAAAGTCCCGTGTCCTTTCCAGAGGACGCGCCGCGTTACCGGGGCTCGAGGGGGAAAACCAACCCCCGTTGAAATTCTATTTCGCTCCGTCGTCACTCGCTCGGATAGAGCACCTCGAAGGGAACCGTCTCGGGCAGCGTGTCGACGGTGAAGCCCAACTCTTTGGCGACCAGCTCCTCGGCCGACGGGCGATCGAAGGCGCCGCCCGACAGTTCCACGATCGCTTCGATGACGGCGTCGGTCGACATGTCCCCGAAGAGCCGGAAACCGCCATCCTCCCCGACGAACCTCCCGTTCTGGATCGTGAAGCCCACCTCCGAATCGGCTCCCCCCACCGCGAGGGGAATCTGCAGGGTCTTCGGGGCCGTCGCGAACCGCATGCTGGTGGCCTCGCGTTCGAGCCTCAGGAGAGAGCCGACGGCCACCACGGGGTCCTCGTCTGCGGTCGTGCCTGCGACGATCGTGTCGTCGTCGACGATTCCCACGAGGAATCCCGGCAGCACTGCTTCGATCTGGCCGGCGAGTGCTATGTCGGGCGCAATCAGTTGACCGTCGACACCGTGGTCGCGCGAGGCAGCGACCGCCACGTCGAACTCGAACTCGAACGGAGACTCACCGCGGGTCGCCGCGACCCTGACCCGGTACACCCCGGTGGAGGTGTAGTTGTGTTCCACGCTGCGTTCCGCCGATGACGTGCCGTCTCCGAGGTCGATCGCGACTTCGGTGAGTTCGTCGTCGAGGACGTCGACGCGGACGACTTCGCCGAGCTCCACGAGAACGCCGGAGACTTCGACGGGAGCGCCACTCCCTTCGATCACCTCGGCCGCGAGGCGGTTCGTCCGCTTGAAGTAGAAGGCGTGGTGCGCGCGGTGCAAGTACCGGTAGGGATAGCCGGTCCAATTGACGTCGGTCCCATCCTCGGTGGCCGGCCCGATCGCCCGCGCTTTGGGGGTGTAGCGGAAGTCCTCCGACCGGCTCCGCGTGATCTTCGAGACCTCGACCGTGACGAGCTCGGCCTCCCGCAGGAGCCCTTCGGGCGTCGAGTCGCCCACGTCGAGCCCGAGCTGCCGTTTGCGATAGACCACCACCGCGTCGTGGACCAGGGCCGCGTGGCGGGCGCGCAGCAAGTTCACCTCCGTCCCGTCGGCGATCTCGGAGATCCACGGGCGCGCATCTTCCGACGCCGCCTCTTCGATCCCGCGCAGCGTGCTCACGATCGGTTCGTAGGCGGCCGCGATCGATTCGAGCCGCGGGCGGAGCTCGTCGTCCCACCGTTCGATCTCTGCGGCATCCCATCGCGCGATTGTCGCCGGGCGCGGCGCCAGGGGATGAAAGTCGATCCCGATCTGCAGCGCGAGTTCGGTCTCGTCGTCGCTGCCGGCCAACCACCTGATCACGTCGGGGTCGAACCAGTGCTCTTGCTGCAGCTCGACGATCGATTCGACGGCCGCCGCAACCTCATCGGCGTCGTCGCCCGCCACCGAGGCGATGTCCGCGACGCAGTCGTTCCACCGGTAGTCCAGGTCCACCGCCATCCGGAAGCTGCAGTACTCGTTCTGCCAGTAGCCCCACTCGTGTCCGGACCCGAACACACGGTGCCCGTCGAGCTTGTCGGCCAGAAACGGAGCGATCGCTTGAAGGTCGCGGTCGCGCGCCTCGATCGTGATGGGGAGGTACTGCGGGATCGCGATGTCGAAGGTCAGCCACCACGCGGACTCGGGGTAGTGCCAGATCCGACGTACCTCCGACTGCTCGGCGATGAAGTCGAACTGCGCGTGGAAATTCTCGTTGCCGTAGACCGGCGCCGGGCGGACGAGATCGTAGAACATGAGGGTGTGGACTTTCACCCCGAGGTTCTCGGGCGCGAATTGCGGCAGGTCGTAGTAGCGGACCTCGTAGTTCTCCGTCGGCTCTCCCGCGGTGCCGTGGTTCGTCGTCATCAAGATCGTGCGGGGGTATTTCATCGCCATGTAGTCGGCGATGAAGGTGAGTTGGTCCACGATCAGCTCGTCGGGAAGCTCGGTGAACTCCGACGGGTTGAAGGTGAAATGAAACTGCTCGGGGTAGTCGTCGGGGTCGCTCCCCATCCGCGCGTCGATCGCCCTGGCGATCTGATCGCGCCACGGGAGCGGACTGTCCGGATCGACGACGCCTCGGTAGTCCTGCTGCTGGTTGTGCAGGTCAAAACCGACGCTCCGGGGCAGTCCACGCCGGTGACCGTAGTCCGCCAGGTGCGGAAAGAAGTCGCTGCCGACGAGCCCCACGCTCGCGTAGTTCTTGATCTGCCAGTCGATGTAGTTGCGCACCTCCTCGGAATAGCTCGCGACACCGAGGCGAAGCGGGTCTCCGAGCTCCAAGGGGTGGGTCAGGTGCAGCGTGACGGACCGAAACCGGAACGCCGGTTCGACGTCGATCGCGATCGGCTCCTCGGGCCACCCCGCCGTGGTCGGGACGAACTCTTCCTCTGGATGGAAGAATCGGACGCCCAGCTCGTGGAGAAATGCGTAGGCTGCGTACTGGCGGCCGAGCGACCCACCTCCGTCGAGGGTGACGCGCCGTCCCCCTCCGCATCGCTCTTCCTCTACTCGCCAGCCCTGGTCGGACTGGAAGTCGCCTCGGTCGCCGAGGCCGTCGCCGACGAACTCGATGACCGTCCCTCCGTCGCTGCATGCGGCGCGGCGCGTCGACCGTTCGAGCGGTAGGTCGGTTCCCATGCGCGCCAGATAGGCCTGCACGTCCGCGGCGGCGATCGCGACCCCCTCGGGAGCGTTCGGGGAGACGCGGATCGCATCGATCGGCACGGTCGCCTGCGGCCCCGGCTCGACGCCGGGTAGCTCCTTTTCCTCGGGTACGTCGCACGCGGCGAGGGTGACGCACGCGACGGCCATGAAAACTGCGGGAGCGTTGTGCGAAAACTGCTTCATCGGAACTTCTCGTCTGCTCGACCCACGTGATATCCCGGCCAGCATGCCGGAAAGAGCCACTGGATTGAAGCGGAGACACTGGGCGATTGCGCTATCCGCGACCTATGCGTTCAGCCTCGCGTCCGCGTTCATGTCGACCTATCTACCGCGATGGTTGGTGAGCGTCGGGTGGACCTCGGCCGCCGTCGGTACGCTGCTCGGCATCGCGACGCTTCTCCGGAGCGCGGTGATGCCCGGCTGGGCGCGGATCGCCGAGATGCTCGGTCGCGTCGGCCCCGTCGTGCGATGGTTGAGCCTGATCGGCACCGCGGCGCTCTGGTTCCTGCCGTTCGTCACCACGACCGCTCCGGTCTACACCGTCTTGATCGTCTCCAACATCACTTGGAGCGCGTATCTACCGCTCGTCGACGCTCTCACGATCCGGGAGCTCGGGAACGACGCGTTCGGTCGGGTTCGCGCCTGGGGGTCGGCCGCGTTCGGGGTTGCGGCGCTGACCGTCGCCTGGTTCGGTATGGACGCGTCCCACCAGACCGTCGCCGGCTGGGCGCCGTGGGCGATCGCCTCGCTGGCGACCCTCGCCACGGCCTGCGTCTGGAGCTACCCGCGGTCCGAGGTGGAGATCGCTTCGCCGTCGCTCGCCGAAGCGATTCGCCTCTTGAAGCGCCCCGCCCTCTACCTTCTCCTGCCACTGTGGGGGCTTCACTGGGCAGCCCAGGCTCCGTTCAACCTCTTCCTCGTCTTTCTGTGCGAAGATCGCGGCATGGGGGGTTGGGTTCCCGGTGCCGCGGTCGCACTCGGTGTCACGGCGGAGGTCTTCGTCCTCGCGTTCGGCGCTCCACTCCTGAAGCGAATCGGCCCCGAGCGGTTCTTCGCCGTCTGCGCGGTCGCCACCTGCATTCGGTGGTTCGCGTCGGCGGCCGTGACCTCGCCGTGGGCGCTCATCGCGCTTCAAGCGGTGCACGGACTGTCGTTCGGGGGCTTCCTGCTCGCCGCGATGGCGACGCTCGACCGCGAAATTCCGCCCGAGGTTCGGTCGTCGGGGCAGGCCCTCCTCTACGTGGTCGTCTTCGGGGCGGGAGGTGCGCTCGGCAACGCGTCCGCCGGGTGGGTGGAAGAGGTGTTCGGCGCGATCCGTGCGTTCGAGGTGGCGGGGGTCGTCGAGCTCGTGGTGGTCGTCGGCGTGCTGGCGATGGTGTCTCGCCGACGTCAGTAGTCGGTCGGCTCGCGCACGAACGGAAGCTCGCCCGAGCTCGGCAGGCCGGTGCTCAAGAAATCGCGAATCTCCTCGAGGAACGTGACGCGCTCCTCGCCACGACGGAAGTCGCGGTCCGAGATGTCGAGCGCCAGCACGTCGAGACCGTACTTGTTGCGCGCCACCTGTTCGAAGGTGTCGTAGTAGGCGTTGAGCCCCCGCAGGAACTCCGACCCGATGCCCCGCTCCTCCTCGCGACCGCGCGCGGCGATCCGGCGCAGCAGCACGTTCACGTCGGGGGTGTGCAGCAGGATCACCTTGTCGGGCTGGCGGATGTTCTCGTTGAAGCGCCGGAAGTAGTCGAAATAGAGATCGAGTTCGGCGTCCGTCATGTGACCGAGACCGTGCAAGTACTTGGCGAAGATCTCGGGATCCTCGATGAGCGTTCGGTCCTGCACGCACCCTTCCGGAATTCGCTCGATGTGTGCGTGATGTTCGAGGCGCTTGAGGAGGAACTCCATCTGGAGGGTGAAGCTCCAACGCTTCATGTCCGCGTAGTACTTCTTGAGGAAACGGTTCTCGACGACCGGTTCGTGGAACACCTCGAAGCCGAAGTGCCGGGCGATGATCTTCGAAGCCGTGCTCTTCCCTGCTCCGATGTTGCCGGCCAGCGCCACGAATAGCTTGGTGCTCATCGATCTCCTCTCTGTTCGAACGAGGATTCGTATACCCCATGGCGGTGCCGACGGCCACCGACGAGCGACGCGCGCGGCCTTGCCGGGATGGGACGCCGACCCGCCCCGTCGCGTGCGAAGCGCCGCCCTTGACACCACCAGGATGTCTAACGACTGTGAGGCGGGATTTAGCAGGTCAAAACGTGCAAAGAACAAGACTGTTGTCGTGCCTCACGCTGCTCGCATTTGTCGGCTGCGCCGAGTCGAACGTCGAACCCGAGGGGCTCGCCAAATCGCGCCCGCTCGGCGGGGTCCAACTGCGGTTCGACCTCGATGATCGACCCTTTCCGGACATCCCGTTCCCGAACGATCTCGCGACGGTCGTCGACCCTGACAGCCCGACGGGCCGCCGGGTCAACGTCTCGCTCGACGGGTCGTCGGTTGCCGAAGACGAGGTGCGCCGCAAGATCAACCAGATGACGGGCTTCGGCCTCGTGTCGCCCATGTGGTTGTCGTTCGACGGTCCGCTCGATCTCCACAACCTTCTGGAGCGTCACGCCGAGCCCGTCCCCGACTTCAGCGACGACGCCGTGTACCTCGTCAACGTCGACCCCGACAGCGACGCCTTCGGTGAGCTCGTACTCCTCGACATCGGCCGCGGAAACTATCCGATCTTGCACGAGCGCCCGGGCGCTTTCTTCGCCAACGACCCGAGATCGCAGGGGACCAACCTCCTCTACGAGAGTTACCTGGAGGTCGACCTCGACGGCGACGGCGAGCTCGACCCGATCGAAGACACGGACGACGACGGCGTGTGGGACGTCCCCAACGTGCTGGACCTGAGCCGCGATCCGTACGCGCCAGGCAACACGCTCACGTTCTACGAGCGCGAGACGAACTCGCTCATCATGCGCTCCGTGTTACCGCTCGACCCCGACACCACCTACGCGGTCGTCCTCACCTCCGCGCTGCGCGGAGAGGACGGCCTCGCGGTCGACAGCCCGTTCGAATGGGTGAACCACACCCGACAGACCGAAGCGCTCGAACCGCTGCGCAGAATCCTGCCGCGGGTCCTCCCCGACCGTTTCGACGAGAAACTCGCCGACATTCGGTTCGCCTGGACTTTCACGACCCAGGACCCGACCCGAGAGCTCCAGGCAATCCGCGCGGGACTCTACGGCGAGGGCCCGCTCAGTTGGCTGCAGGACCAGTATCCCCCCGAACTCGAGATGGTGCACAACGGATACGAGCCGGGCGCACCCAACCCGATGACGTTCGATCTCCAACCGGTCCTGGACCTCGTCGTCCCGCTCCTGGTGCAGTCGTTCGGCGTCGACTCGGCCGCCGCGGGAGCGCTCGAGGACTCCTTCGAAAACGTCGACTACGTCGTCTCGGGGAGCTACGTCTCCCCCTACTTCATGGCCGACGACGACGGCGACGCCGACACGGACCCGGTGCAGCTCGCCGGTCCGGACGGCAACCCGGCGGACGACGACGAGAGCTTCGAGATCGATCTCGCCACACGGTCAGCCAAAGTCGGCGAGGACGAGGTGACGTTCATGTGCACCGTCCCCACGACGATCCCGGGGGTGCGGGAGCCGCCGTTCAATACCGTCATCTATTCGCACGCGATCTCCTCGACCCGCCTCGAAGTGGTCCTCCTGTTCGGCGGATCGATGGCGAAGTTCGGCATTGCGATGTGCGCCATCGATGCCGTCGGACACGGAGTAGCCGTTCCGGCCGAATTCCAGGGCTTGATCGGCGGGCTCGCCGAACGCCTGAACGTTCCGGGGTTTGCGGGGATCGTCGAGCACCATCGCGCTCGCGACCTCAACAACGACGGCATCCCGGAGTCCGGCGGAAAGTACTTCACCGCCGACATTCTCCACTCGCGCGACAACATGCGGCAGACCGCGATCGATCAGATGCAGTTGATCCGCATCCTGCGCTCCTGGGATGGCGAGAAGCGGTTCCCTCCCGAGATCGACGAGGATAGTCCCTACGTGAAGGCACGGGGGGGGCTCGTCTCCCCCTGGGACCAGGACGGCGACGGCGAATCGGAGATCGCCGGCGACTTCAATGCCGACGGCATCGTCGACTTCGGGGGCGACGTCGTCTTCGGAGCGTTCGGTACCTCGCTCGGCGGCATTCAGTCCGCGATCCTCGCCGGCATCGAGCCCACGGTTCGAAACGTCGCGTCCAACGCAGGGGGCGGTATTCTGGGCGAGATCGCGATCCGGACCACCATCGGGAACGTCAGAAACGGAGTCCACCTGAGAATGTTCGGCCCTCTCTTCGTCGGAAGTCCGATCAACGAAGGGGGCGAGTGGCGAGGAAAGGTCGGGGTCTCGATGATTCTGGCCAGCGCAGATTCGTCGGTGACGGTCCCCTTCACGATCCTCGACGGGATCGAAAACGGAGACAGGATCGTCCTGCGCAACCCGAACCGCGAGGCCCGGGCCGCCGTCCCCGAAGAGGACAAGCGTTCCGTCGTTCACGTCCGCAACGGCCGCTTCCGCGTGGGGATCTCGGCCGACTCTCTATCCGCCAACTCGAAACGAGCGCGCCTGGGGTTCCTGCATCCGCGGCTCGACATGGTCAAGCACCTGATGAACTGCCCGACCCGCTCGCGGTGCGGCGACGAGGATTGCGGCGGCGGGAGCACCTGCAGCCTCGACGGCCAGAGTTGTCGGCCGATCACGGCCTGTATCTGGGAGTTCGACGGCACCGTCCCGGCCGACCGCGTCTACAAGTCCGATTTCTACCCCGACGGTCTGGACGCCGTCGCGCTCGAGGCGGAGATTCAACGCCGCACGCTCTCCGCCGACAACGAGTTTTCGCCCGTCGACTTCGGGGACCCGCTCAAGCTCGAGGTCTACTCCAGCGACGGGCAGCTCAAACAGGTGGTCGATACGTTCCCGCAGAACTTCGTCTTCGAAAACATTTTCTACCCGGCGGGGGCGCCGCTCGCTGCGCCGGCCCAGGGCTGGGGGATTCCTCGGCAGACTCCGACGTTCCGAAAGTTCCTCGCCGTATCCCAGATGCTGCTCGAGGGCGCAGACCCGGCCGTCTGGGCGACGCGATACTTCCGCGACCCGATCCAGTTTCCCTACGAAGATCCTCGGTTTCAATCCGGGGAGACGAACCTCCTGATGATCGGGACGATCGGCGACCAGACGGTGCCGATAAGCAGCTCCATCGCCATCGCCCGCGCCGCTGGCATTCTCGACGTCACCTCCTACGATCCCCGCTGGAACATGACCGAGAACCAGTACCTGGTGAACAATTTCGTCTACGAGGGGGTCAGCTGGTTCGACCGCTACCCCGCGTATCCCGGCACGCTCTTCGATGCCGACGACCTCGACGACGGAGCGTGGGGGCCTGCAGATTCCGACGGCGGCGGCGAGTACAACGTCGACGCGCGGTTCCCTGTACGCGCCACCATTCCGACCAACGGCGACGGGGTCAGCGCTCTGCGGCTCGCCTACCTGAAGTCGGACGGCGAGCACACCTTCAACGCACCGAACCCCAACGCTCCATTCGACGCTGCGTCGTTCATGACCAATCAAGTCGGATGGTACCTCCTGCAGAGCGGACGCGAGGTGAAACAAGACCGCTGCATGGAGGTCCTCGACCTATCCGAGTGCGACTTCTTCGATCCCGCGACAGACACGCCCCCAGCCTTGAAGTGAACCCGTGACCGAACACCCTTCGAACGCGCCGGAAAACCGGCGGATTTTCTGCAATCGGACGCTCAACATGCGATCGATTCATGCGATCGGCTACGACATGGACTACACCCTGGTCCACTACAACGTCGATGCGTGGGAAGGGATTGCGTACGAACACATCCGGGGCCGGCTCGCGGCGATCGGGTTTCCGGTTCAGGACCTGAGTTTCGACCCCAAGCTCGTGACCCGAGGACTCGTGATCGACCGTGAGCTCGGGAACGTCGTCAAGGCGAACCGCTTCGGGTACGTGAAGATCGCGATGCACGGCGGCGAAGTCCTCGAGTACCGCGAGATGCGCACCGCGTACGCGCGAACCTACGTCGACCTGGGCGATCCACGGTGGGTCTTCCTCAACACCCTGTTCTCGATCTCGGAAGCCTGCATTTACTCCCAGCTCGTCGCACTGGTCGATTCCGGGGCGATCGAGGGGACCTGGAAGTACAGCGACCTCTACTCTCTCGTCCGCAAGGCGGTCGATGCCGCTCACCTCGAGGGTGAGCTGAAGACGGCGATCATGTCGGACCCCGACCGATACGTCGAGCTCGACCCCGGCACCGCTGCCGCCCTCCTCGACCAGAAGATGGCGGGCAAGAAGCTGATGGTCATCACGAACTCGGAGTGGGAGTACACGACGTTCATGATGAGCTACGCGTTCGACCAATATCTCCCAGACGAGATGACGTGGCGTGACCTCTTCGACGTGGTCATCGTCGCCGCGCGCAAGCCGCTCTTCTTCATGGAGCCCGGCCCCATCTACGAAGTCGTCACCGAGGACGGTCTGCTGCGACCCGTCGTGGGTGGCATCCAGCAGGGACGCGCTTACCTCGGAGGAAACGCCCGCCTCGTCGAACAATGCTTCGATCTCGATGGGGAGCAGATCCTTTACGTCGGGGACCACATTTACGGCGACGTGAACGTGTCGAAGCAGATCTGTCGATGGAGGACCGCGCTGGTCCTTCGCGAACTCGAGGAGGAGCTCGACGCGATCTCCGACCATGTCGACCACCAGCGGCAGATCGCCAGCCGGATGGCGAAGAAGGAGCAGCTCGAGCACGAGATGAGCGCCGTGCGACTGCGTCTGCAGCGCATCGAGAAACAGTACGGCGAGGTGGAGACCGCCGACACCGCGGAGCTTCGAGAGAAGCTCGGCGAGTATCGCGCGAAGCTCGTGACGCTCGATCAGGAGATCGCTCCCCTCGTCGGGAGCGATGGACGAGAGTTCAACTCGCGGTGGGGCTTCCTGCTACGGGCGGGGAACGACAAGAGCCACATGACACGGCAGATCGAACGTTACGCGGACATCTACACGTCCCGCGTCTCCAACCTCGAGTACTACACGCCGTTCATGTATTTCCGGTCGCCGCGCGGGAGCCTGCCCCACGACCCGGGCAACCCCTGAGAGTCTCGCCGAAGCCTCACTCGTTGAGCCGCGCGCCGAAACGATGCAGAAGCCCCGGCATGTGGCGGCCGACGAACGCGGCGACGCGACCGTGTCCCGTGAATGTGAACTCTCGGCGACGGGCCCAGATCGCGTCGACCATCACGCGAGCAGCCTTTTCCGGGGACCACATCAAGTTTCGAGGGCGCGGATCGCTACGGTCGGCGCGGAACGTCCCCGTGTTGTCCACCCTCCCCCCTTCCGTATCCACGAACCCCGGCTGCAGGGTCGTACAAGACACGCCGCTCCCCACGAGCTCCATCGAAAGCGCCTGACCGATCGCACGGACAGCGTACTTGGACGCGCTGTAAGCGCCTGCTTCGGGAGCAGGTACGTAGCCGGCAACGCTTCCGACCAGCACCATTCGGCCGTTTGTCGCGCGCAGTTGGGGCATGGCGTAGTGAATGGTGATTCCGAGGCCGACGACGTTCACGTTCATCTGGCGACGCCATTCGTCGGGCGTAATCTCCTCGATCCGTCCCGCGACGCCGAAGCCAGCGTTGGCGATCGCCACGTCCATCGTCCCGAGCGTGTCTCTCACCGCCTCGACGGCGCGGCGTACCTGCGCCTCGTCGGTCACGTCGCATGGTACGGCGAGGTGTGGTGCTCCGAGGACCTCCAGCTCCCGCGCGACGTCTCGGAGCCGTTCTTCCCGACGCCCCGAAATCGCCACCGACGCGCCGCGTCGCGCGAACTCGTGAGCCATCGCTCGACCGAGTCCACTTCCACCACCCGTGATCCACACAACCTTATCGCGAAATTGACCCATGTCGCCTCCGAGGGTTCGTGCGCCGCGCCCCCGAATTAGCAACAGCGTAAGGGCAAGGTAGGCGCGGCACTCGTTCAGGAAACAGTCCGAAGCGCCTTTGTCACAATCTCTCCCTCCTCGTCTCGATTGACACGGCCTACAGGTGGGGGCGACCTTGTGCTCATGACGATCTCGGTCCGCCTCCACGCCCAGCCCCGTTCCGCTCCCGCCGGCACACGATCGCCAGACGCCGAGACGCCCGCGGCCAATCGGATCGACGCGCTGCGGGAGAGCTTCTTTACCCGGGGTGGCGTCGCGCCAGCGATCGCCGCGGCCCACGACGAGCCCGCCTGGGAACTCGCGGACTGGCTCCCGACGGAATGTCCGAACATCTTCGACATCCACGATGTGATCGGATCGGGGGGCGCGTCGGCGAATCCGACCCTCGAACCCGGAAATGAAGCAGGAGATCCCACCGATCCCCGATCAGATTTTTCGAAACCCGCCGACGAGCAGGAATGACGAGGGAATCCGAGGCAAGCAAATAATCTGAATCCAAATGCCTTCGCGATCGTTCTTACTTGTGAGGGTGAGAAATTAGACGGACTCCCCCTCGTGACTAAAATCGTACTTGACAGGAGCGAAGGAGCTCCGATCCCCGATAGAGCCGTAACTGCGGCCGAAAAGGAGGAAAAGCCGATGCAAATCCCTGACTACCTCATCTACGACGAATACAAGAGGCGGGAAGATCGGCGGGACGACGGATTGCAGCCGCTACATCTCCCCCTCTATCAGCCCGAGGATCGCTGGGAGGAGCCCCAGCAGGACTCTGAAGAGGAGGAGAACTCCGAGCGTGGCGTGATCATCATCGATATGAACACGGGCGTGGAGATCGACGACTGACGCTCCTCCAACTTCGTTTGCAACCTCCCGATGCGAGTCGGGAGGTTTTTTTGTACCTTCGTTTCGATACCACCTCGTCGAATCGACTTTCTGTACCGGGACCAGGAAAGAACTTTGGCTGACTGGCGCGAGATCCTCGAAGCGTTGGACATCTCCACGGCGGAGACGTCTCCTCCCCCCGGGCGGTCCGGTATGTGGCAGCAGTTACACGCCGTCTTCGGTCGGAGAGGATTTTTGCGGCTGGTGACGGACGGTGAGTTCGTCGTGGTCGAGCTTGCCCCGCCCGGGGACGTGAAAGGTCTCGGTGAAGCACTGACCCGCGCCGGATGGAACGCGGACTCCGATGCGATCCCGCTGCAGGCCGGCCGGCCGTTCCCTCAGACCAAAGACGAGCTTCGCGACCTCTGGCTCGCGATCGTTCGCCTCGGCGACGCCGTCGCGGACGACGACGCCGAAGAATTCGCCGGGGCGTTGCTGAGCCTGGCGCAGCCGGCATCTGGCCGGGAGGACTCCGACCGGGCTTCGGAGCCTGGCGAAGACGAATCTGGCGGGGACGAATCCGGCGGGGACGAATCTGGCGGGGACGGACCGGCGTTCGAGGCCATTGGCACCGACG
>CAYPJU010000009.1:64863-115998 GCA_964411125.1 uncultured Bradymonadales bacterium
GGCGGGGACGAATCTGGCGGGGACGGACCGGCGTTCGAGGCCATTGGCACCGACGATGCTGGCGGAGACGACGACGAAAGGCGTGCGCCGATGGCCGCCGCGGGGTTCGACTTCCTCCTCGACGTCGAACGGGAGTGGGTCGACGTCCTCCTCGGATTCGGGAGCGCGCTCGACGCGGACGGCTACACTTCGCTACAGAAGCGGCTGCGCCGGAACCTCCGTGCGAAGTACGACGTCGAGGTCGAGGACGTCGCGCCCCACGAAGTTCCCGGGGAGCTCGCTCACGTCCCACGAATGCGAGTCGCGCTGCGCCTCACGCCCGCGGTGTCGAGTCGCTCGCTGCGGGTCGACGAGGTCGCCAGACACGCCGAGGAATACTTCGGCACGCTCGCGTCCCTGGCCTCATCCGGGGTCGACCCGCTCGTCTTCCTCGGGGTCCGAGACGCCGCACTCACCGGAACGGCGTCGCGCCCCGAGCGGCCGCCCCCCGCAACCCACGACCTCGCGGTCGAGGAGACCGGCCCCCAATTCGAAGCCGAGGACGATGACGAGCCTGTCGTGCTCAGTGTCGCCGACGAGCCGAAAGACGGGGACCCGCTGGAGACAGGACGATACGATGATCCGCGCCTCCAGGGCGCCGACGCGAATACGTCCCTCGTCGACGTCGTCTTACGGCACCCCGGTTATTCGGATCGCAACATCGGCCAGGTCCTCTCTATCTTGCTGTCGCTCGACTACGCCCGCTGTCTGGAGCTGGCGCGCCTCGCCCCCACCGTCATCGCGTGGGGGGTCGCCAGAGATCGGGCCAAGACGATGAAGACCGTGATCGAAGGAGCGGGGGGGAAGGTCTATCTCGCCGCTCCGGGCGAGTTCGGCGAAGCGTAGTCAGCGCACTTCACAGCGCATCGCCCATACCGGCACCGTCGTCTCGATGCCGCTCTTCGCTTCGATCGGCAAGCCACGCAGCGAGAAGCCGTCGAAGGTCACTTCGGACAGCCCGACGTCGACCCGCGCTCGCCCTTCGAGCTGCGCGAAGAGGCTCGCCACGCCACGCCCCCCCAAAGTCTCCCGAGCGTCGACCGAGTCGGCCTCGAGTCGCGTCGTTAGGTCGAGCCTCAACGTTCGCGCCCCCGCTTCGACAGAGAGCGTCATCCCGAGTTGCATCGGCCCGTTCTCTCCGCCGACCTCGGTGTAGGTCTCCAGCTTCGCGGCGAGCGTCACCCCCACCTCCCCGCCCGTCGCATCGAGGACGCGTTCGGCGAGCTCGTCGGGGACGAGCTCCGGGGGGATCCCGACCTGCCCCGCGATCGCCCCTCGCATCATGGTTCTGGCCGCATTGCGGTCGGCGGACTGGTAGGCCGGAGTGTCGATCGCAAACGCGACCCTCTGTTCGGTCCGGACCACCGGGATGCCTCCTTCGGAAACCCCGACCCATTGGTTCCCCTGGAAGCTCGCGCTCCCCCCGACGAAGAGCGACGCCCCGGCCGAGGCCTTCCCGCCGACGGCGCCCTCGACGCGTGCGACTTCCAGGTGCGGGGACTCACGTGCGATGTCGATCGCAGCGGATGCCCCTCCGGCATCCAGCATACGGGCGATCGCGTCTCGGGCACCCTCCCCCTCTCCACGGATGACGACGCGAGCTCCTCCAGTCGACCCGACGTCCGCAGCGATTCCTTCGTCCTCGATCGATTCTCCGACCTCGAGGGCCGCGCCGCCGTTCGCCTCGAACACTGCCTCGTATCGGTCCTCGGAATCGCGTGACACCGAGTAGGAAAGCCGTCCGCTCAAGTCGGCCCCGACACCGGCGGATCCCGCGAGCGTCGCCTTGAGTTCGCCAACCGCGACCTGCCCCGGCCGCAGTGCGACCACATTCTCGGCCCCGTCGGTACCCGCGAAGAGTTCCTCGACTTCCCCGCGGACGTACTCGCTGACCTCATCGACCGCGCGGTCGACGGAATCGAGGCCAGAGCGCCAGCCGAGCTCCTCGTTGGTCTCCTCCGGGGCATCGGCTTTCGCACGGGCGCGCCCCGCCGGCGCGAATCCAGACCGGTCGTTGCTGGTGATGATGGTGCTGCACTGAAAGTTCGACATGACGTCCTCCTCGTAGGTTACAGGTACGTTTTCGGCCGCGACCTCGCTCCGTTGCGAAGAAAGCCGAAAAAGTTCCGACGGCGCAGCCGCACCTACATCCGCCCACATCCTTGCAATCTCTCGATCCAGTCGATATGAGCATCGTCCCCTCGGACGCCGAGAATCGTAAGAATCACCCGCGGACACGCTCGCGCGTGCCGCGAATGCCTCTGGTCGCTCATGAATTGCACGTATTGCGGATACTTCAACGAATCACAGGTCCCCGGCTGTGGCCGGTGCGGCAGCGCGCTCGGCGAGCCGCACTGCGAGGAATGCGACCGCGAAGTGGCCTGGGGCGTCGTCATCTGCGACCGCTGTACGCGTCTGACGCGTTCGGCCGACAAGACGCCGTGTCCCTCGTGCGCGACGAGCAACCTGGTGAGCGCCGAATACTGTACGTCGTGTGGCACGCCGATGGCGGTGATCACACGCGTGATGACGATGAGCCGGGCGCGGGAGCGTGAGCCGCTCGAAACCTGGCGCGTCTACGGTATCGAGACGCGTGTCGTCGGGCGGGAACGCGAGCTCGAGCGACTTTCGGGTCACTTCCGGCAGGTCGTCGACACTGGTTCGCTACGCGTTGTCTCCGTCGTCGGACCGACCGGCCTCGGGAAGAGCCGGCTCCTCGCGGAGTTTCAGACCCGCCTGAACGAATCGTTCGCGGCGCAGGTCCTGCACGCCGCCAGCCGCGACGACTCCGGCGGCCCCTATTCGATGTTCGCGCGCCTCCTCCGAGAACGGTTTTACATCGGCGACAAAGAGCACCCCGAGTCGGCCCGTCGCAAGTTGATGGAGGCGGTGCGCTCCATCGTCGACGGCAAGGACGCGGAGCGGCTGGCCCATCTCGTCGGGCAGCTCGTCGACCTCACGTTCGAGGAGTCGCCCCACGTCCCGACCGTACGAGATTCCGAAGGCGCGCACGAGCTCGACCGACGCAGCTACGAGGCGTTGGCCGACGTCCTGCGCGCCGACGCCGCGAGCGACCCCCTGGTCTTGATGCTCGAGGATCTGCAGTACGCCACCGCGCGTTCCCTACGGCTCGTGGAGTTTCTCGTCCAGCATCTCTCCGGCAGTCCGGTCCTGATGCTCGTCTCCTGGAACCCCGAGGAGGTGATGATCGATCGCGGGATCTACGATCTCGACGTCGCCGACGAGCTGGAGCTCTCTCCGCTGAGCGATGCGGAGGTCGAGTCGTTCGTGCGCGACACACTCCGCAAGGCGAAGGAGATCCCCCCGGGTCTGGTCGCCAAGATCACCGAGGCTGCGCATGGCAACCCCCTGTCTGTCGAGGAGATGCTCCGCATCCTGATCTCCCAGGGGACGATCGACACGCGTCGTTCCGACTGGCGCATCGACCCGGTGAAGCTGGCGCGGGCCGAGCTCCCCTCGACCGTCGAGGCGACCGTGAAGGCGCGCCTCGCGACCTTGACCGAAGACGAACGCGTCGTCCTGGGGATGGCGTCGGTCGCAGGGACCGTCTTCTGGCCCGAGGCGGTCCGCGCGATGAATCGGCTGCGCAAGGAGACTCGAGGTGATGCTCCCGCCTACTGGTCGGACTCGGACCATGACGCCCGCTGCGACGAGCTCCTCGAGAGCCTCGAACGAAAGGACATGATTCGTCGTAGCGACGACTCGAGCCTCGGTGGCGTGGAGGAGATGTACTTCAAGCATCGTATCGAGCGGAGCGCGGTCTACGGTGCGATGCAGGCGCAGGAGAAGCAGCGCTACCATCGACTCCTCGCCCAGTGGCTCGAATCGCGTCCGAAGCCGCACCACGAGAAGCTCGTCGGGACGATCGCGACGCACTTCGACCTCGGGCGCTGCCTCGACCACGCCGCGCGCCGCTACATCGAGGCCGCTCGCATGGCGCGAGACCGATATGCCATCGAGAAAGCCGTCGACCTGCTCGTCAAGGGACTCAGTTACCTGAGTGACGCCGACATGAGGCTCAAGATGGACGCCTTCGCCGACCTCGGCGCCCTCTACGACCTCCGCGGCGAGTATGACCAGGCCCTCGCCCACTATCGCGAGATGCTCCGCCACTCCTGGCTGCTGCTCGATCGAGGGGCAGCGGGCGCCGCATCGCATCGCATCGGCCGCGCCTACATCAGCCTCGGCGAGTACGACCTCGCCAACGACCATCTCGAACGGGCGCTCTACCTGTTCCGGGAACAAGAGGACGAGCGCGGCATCGCATCGACGATGGACGAAGTCGGTAAGATTCACTGGATGCGGGGAGACTACGGTGAAGCCGAGGCGTTCTATTCGGCGGCGCTGCATCTTCGCCGAGAGCTCGGGGACGAGCGTTCGATCGCACTGAGCCTGCATCACATGGGCTCACTCGCCCTCAATCGCGGCGAGATCACGGCCGCCGCACGTTACTTCCGCGAGTCGCTGGAGCTGCGTCGCAAGGTCGGCGACCAGCAGGGGGTCGTGGAGAGCTTCAACAATCTCGGGATCCTCTTTTTGGACCGCGGAGAGACTTCGCACGCCGTATCGCTCCTGCAAGAGGCGCTCAAACTCGCACGCAAGATCGGCTACCGGAGCGCGCTCTGTTACATCCTCAACAACCTCGGCGAAGCAGCGCTACGTGCGGGTGAGGTCGTGGAGGCGAAGAGCCACCTCGAGGAAGCGATGAAGGTCGCCGACGACGCGAACGAACGCCGAGCCCTCTTCGACATTCTCCGAAATCTAGGCAAGGTCGCCCTGCGGGAATCGGACCGCGAGGAGGCTCTGGGCTTCACCAACGACGCCATTCAGATCGCCACGCAGCTCGACAGCCAACTGATGCTCGGACTCGGGATGGAGTCCCTCGCCGAGCTTCACGCCCACTTCGTCTTCGATGACGAGTACCGCGACGAGAGCGTCGCTCTGGCCGACGAGTGCTACCGCGATGCGATCTCGCTGCTGCGCGAAGTCGGAGACGAGGGGGAGCTCGGAAAGGCGCTCTCGAGCTACGGGCGCTTCCTCATCGAGCGGGGGGAGTCCGACGACGGGAAAGACCAGCTACAACAGGCACGGGCGATCTTCGAGAAGCTTCAGATGCACGAGATGTTTTCCGACGCGGATCGCGTCATCGGCTCGCTCTGACCAACCCTGCGATGCGGGCGAAGTTGGTCAGGATCGCAAAGCCCTGCTTCGTCAACACCGACTCGGGGTGGAACTGAACACCGAACACCGGTTCGTCGCGGTGTTCCAGCGCCATCACTAGACCATCCCCGCGAGCGGTCGCCACGAGGCTCTCCGGGAGTGGTTCTACGGCCGCGAGGGAATGGTAGCGGCCGGCGTCGAAGGCGTCGGGAACCCCTGCGAACAGCGCCCCGCGCCTCTCGACCGCCACCCGGGTCGCGCGCCCGTGGCACGGCTGCTCGTTCCTCCGCACTACTCCTCCGAACGCCGTGACGATCGCCTGATGCCCGAGGCACACTCCGAGGATTGGAACGCGGCCGTGGAACGCTCCGATCGCCTCCTGGGATACGCCCGCGTCGTCGGGGTGTCCGGGGCCCGGCGAAATCACGAGCGCGGCGGGCCGCCAGCGCCCCAGCTCGTCGACGGAGATCTCGTCGGAGCGAACCACCGCGATATCGTGCACGCCGCACTCCCAGAAGCGGTGTGCCAGGTTGAAGACGAACGAATCCCGGTTGTCGAGGATCACCAGCTCCCCGTTTCCCCGATGGCTCCATGGCTCGTTCATGATCGTCTGGCCACTCGTGAGAGTTCATGCAACGGCCCCTCCTGGAGGACGCGACCGTCAAGGCTGTCGACCGCCACAACCCCGAGCCCGGCGGACGTCAGATAGAGTGAGGTCGCCTCCGACAGCTCGACGATCCGTACCGGACGCTCCTCCACGTCCAGGGCCTCGACGATCCGCGCGCGAGTCGTGCCGGGCAGAATGCCGTCGACCGCTGGAGTCACCAGGGTGTCGCCCAGGCTCAAGATCAGATTCGCCGCGCTCGCCTCGCCCACGAACCCGTCGATGCTGCAGCGCAATGCATCGTCGAACCCGGCGACCCGAGCCCGACGGCGGACCTCGATGTTCCGCAGCCAGTTGGTGGTCTTGTGTTCAGCGAGGGAGTCCCCCGGAAAGTACGTGTTCGCCGCCAGGGTTAGCCGAGGACGCTCCCGCGGGGGAGGCTCACGACGAACGGCGCGCACGCAGCCCGACCCGCCAAAGGGCGCGTCGGGATCGTCGCGGCTCACCGTCACTCGCCACAACCCCGCGGGGGCTCCTCGAAGGTCGAGCAGAGCCCCCTCCCCTGCCGTGATCGAGCGCGTCGGGAACCCGAGCTCGTGCGCACTCGCGCGAAATCGGGCGAGATGATCCTCGAGCCCCACCGGTCCCTCATCATCTACGAAGACGGTCTCGAAGAGTCCGTCGCCGTATCGAAAACTCCGGTCGTCGTCGGAAATCATCGGTCCCGACCCTGCGAAAAGGCAGCCAGCGGCGCCAGCTTTGCCAGCGCCTCGTCCCACTCGCCGCGGGGGCTGGAGTTGGAGACTACCGCTCCCCCCGCGCCATACTCGATGACAAACGAGTCGCCGTCCTCCACCAGGGTGGTGGTTCGAATGGCGACGCTGCTCGTGAGCCATTCCGCCGTCGAGGCGAAGATGGTCCCGGTGTACGCCCCCCGTGCCGATCCCTCGAGCGACGCAGCGATTTCGATCGCGCGCAGCTTGGGAGCGCCGGTGATGGAACCAGGCGGAAAACAGCGCAGGAGAACTTCGATCGGGTCGAGCCCATGGCGTAGTTCGCCGCGAACGGTGGAGACGAGATGGTGCAGCCCTGCGAACGATTCGAGGGTGCAGAGTTCGGTCGCCCGCACGGAACCAGGCTCGCAGCAGCGGGTCAGGTCGTTACGCATCAGGTCCACGATCATCACGTTCTCGGCGCGATCTTTGGGGCTCGCGAGGAGCTCGGCGGCGGCCGCTTGGTCCGCCTGGACGTTCTCTTCGCGGCGGCGGGTGCCCTTGATCGGTCGCGTCGTCACGACGCCTTCACGAACCTCCACGAACATCTCGGGAGATGCGCTCGCGAGCGCAAACCCGTCCGCCTGGAGCAGCGCGAAGTAGTCGCCGCGATTCGCCGCGCGAAGCTCTGTGTAGAAACCGGCGGGATCGCCGTCCCATCGGCTCCGAAATCGCGTCGTGTAGTTGACCTGGAAAAGTTCGCCCGCCCACACCGCGTCGACGCACTCCTGGACGTCCGCGACGTAGTCGGCTTCGGTCCGCTCGGACTCGAGCGGCAGCAACTTCCCGCTCCGGCCCTCGAACTCGAGCTGGTCGACTTCTTCGAACTCGTCGAAGACTCCGACCCAACAGCGCGGCGTGGTCGATTTCGCTCGGGTCGCGCGTGGACTATCGAGCTCCCAGGCGAACTCGTATCCGAGGAAGCCCGCGAGGTTCTCCGTGCCGCGAGCGCGAAGCCACCGAACGGGATCTACCTCGCGTCCTGTGGGGAGTTCGACGAACCGGTCGTCGATCTCGGTCAGTACGGCCGTCGGCGCGCGAGCGAGCAACGACCGTCCTCGGCCGCTCGATGAGTCCAAAAACAGGAACGGCGACCGGAGAGGTCGCCGCGAGGCTCGCTGATCGGGGGGACTGGCGCTCACCGTGAAAGAACGACCTCCACCCGGTCGTTCTGGGTTCCAGAATAGCGCTGCTTTTCCTGGCCCTGACCTCGCGTCTCGATCCGGGTCGACTTCACCCCCTTGCCGACCAGGATGTCCTTGACGGCGCGAGCCCGCAACTGCGACAGGCCCAGGTTCTCGGTCGCATCGCCAGCCGACGTGTACCCCTCGACGTAGATCGTGAAGTCGTCGTACGAGGCGGCGAGGTCACCGAGCTGTTCGAAGAGCCCGCGTTTGGAGGCCGCTACGGTGGAAGAGCCCTTGTCGAAGCTCCCGGGGAAGACGATCCGCGCGCCTGCCGGCTCGCTCACGACGTTCGATCCGCCGAACATGTTCTCGGCGTCGGTCCGCAGGCTGTTCCGCCGAAGCGACGGGTTCTGCTTCTCCAGCTCCACCTTGTATTTGGGTTCAGCCTCGTTCTTCGCCGCAACGAAGAGGCTCCTCGCTTTCTCGGCTTCGGCGAGGGCAGGTTGGCCGACCTGGTTGTTGGCGAGCATCATCTCGACCGTCTTGAGCGTGTTCTCGGCCGGGTTGTACTGCGCGGGCGCATGCGTCTGGGCGTTGACGGCGTCGGCGGCGGATTTCGCGGTGCGCGCTTCGGTCAACTTCGCCTGGATCGTTTGCCGCATCCCCGGGTCGTTCTGCCCCGACTGCATGTTCTGCTGGCTCGCCATCGCGGACGCGCGTCGGTCGGCCTCTTCCTTCATCCGGCGCTGCTGTGCGACCTGCATCTCGAGCTGCCGGACATCTTCGGCGAGCTTGATCTGCTCGTTGTTGAGCGCCTTGATCTCCGGGTTGGTGTCGCCGACGGCTGCATTGGCCTTGTCCAGCCGCGCTTTCGCCGCATGCTGCTCGTTGATGGCGACGGCGGTTCGATAGCGGAGCAGCCCGAGGACGGCGTACTCCTGCGATATCTCCTCCTTGCCTTCTTCCCACGCCTCGAGCGAAAGCCGGCGATACTGCCGCGCCTCCCGGTACGGCTTGCTGGCCCCCGGCGCGTCCTTCACGTCCTTGGCGCTCGGATCCTGAAGCTGGCGCTCGAGGTCGTCGAGCTGCTGCGATTTCGGCCCAGGACCGCAGGCTGCCAGGGCGAACGCGACGAAGGCGACGAACAAGACTCGGTAAAATCGCTTCATGGGTCTACCTGTTCTGCTGCTTGAGCTGAGTGAGTTCTCGCTGGAGCTCGGCCTTCTGTGCGCGGAGCGCCTCGACGTCGGACTGCAGCTTCGCGACCGTCTCCGGGACGCCGTACGCGGCGGCTTCTTGCTCCTCCGCCTTCTGACGGACGACGGCGGCAGCCACGAGCGCGGTCACCAGCTCGACGGCGAACTCAGCACGCTTGATACGCCGCTTCGCCTCCGAGTCCTTCCCGTTCGCCGCCAGTAGCTCGGCCTCTTCCAGCCACTTTCTGGCCATCTGGCGGTCTTTGAGCGCCGCGTCTTTCTCGTCGATCTGATCCTGTTGGTCGAGCATCGCCCGTAGCTGCTCGATCTGCTCCGTCGGGTTCGCCCATGCTGGCGCGGCGGCTCCGAAGAGCAAAGCGCCAGCGAGAACGATCGATACGATTCGTCGTTTGTTGCTCATGCTCTCACTTCTCGAGGTGGCTAGTCGTTATAACGATTGGACCGCAGGAAGGCTACCGCTTCTCGGGCGCTCTCCGCTCGGAAGCCATACTGCTCCCGCAGATTCTGAAGGGTACGCTCGACCGATTCGATGTCGCTCGGCCCGAGCGCGCCGGTCTTGCCGTCGAAGTAGTCGACCATCTTCTCCAGAATCTTCCGAATTTGCTTCTGGCGCTCCTGGAAGAAGGCACTGCGCATCCGGCGGAACAGATTCGGAAAGACCTGCTCGTAGTCGACTTTCTGGCCGGGATTGTCGATGGAGAACGCCGCGATCGACGAGATGATGCTCTGGCGAAACTCGTCGGCGTCCTCCGCTCCGACCAGCTCCTCCACTTCGCCCATGAACCGCTCGTCGGGGTCTTCGTAGGAACCGGTGATGCGGTTGTAGACCTTTTCCCCCTTCAAGCGTTGGCTGACGTGATCCACGTAGCGCGCGAAGAGGTCGGCGTACTGCCCCGCGTCGACGAGGCCCATCGCGTCTTTGATCTCCTCGTCGAGCACGTCGAGGTATCGCTCACGGATCGCGTCGATGAACAGTTCGTGGCGGTGATAGTCGCCGTCCGGCTTCATCTGCAGGAACGGGAAGACGCTCGCATCTTTGACGAGATTCTGGAGCTCGTCGAACACCGCCAGCGGCGACAGGTGCGGGTAGTCCTCGCGCTGGCCCGCCGACAGAAGGATCATCTTCATCTCCCGCGGAGAGGCCCCTCGGCGCCCTTCGTACTCGCTGGAGCCGTCCCCCTCCGACATCATCTTCGGGACGAGCGACCGAAGTTCCTTCGCCCGGTCGGCGGGAACGTGACGGGGGACCCGGCCCGTCGCGTACAGATCCGCCTTCTCGATCGGCGTGAGCTTCCCGACGATGTCTCGCACATTCTTGTCGTAGGCGTCGGGCTTCGGGCGCCGCAACCGTGTCAGCACGGCCCACAACGCCGCGAGCTCCGTCGTGTGCGGGGCGACGTGCTGCGCCAGCTCGTCGAGCTGCTCGTCGTAGATCTCCCGCTCGAGCTCGTAGTCGAGGATGTAGGGGACTCGAACCAACTCGACACGTCCCTTGAACGATACGTAGTCCGGAGTCTGCTTGTACGCGTCGAGGTAGTCCTCGTTCCCCGTCGCCATCAACACCATGTCGAGGTGCAGAATGCGAGACTCGAGCGAGACGGTCCCCTTCTCGCTCGTAGCCAGCAGGTATTTGTTGAGGTCCGGGTGTCGTTTGAAGAGGTCGTCGTACTCGATCATCCCCCGGTTCGCGTCGACCAGATCGCCGTAAGGCTCGATGAGCGTCTGGTTCTGCAGGCTCGACGGGAGGGCGCTCAGGCTGCGGTCGACCGTGAGCTGGCGCAACGAAGCGTCCACCCGCATCTGCGGCTCCACCGTGACGCAACCTCGGCGGTACCGACGGCTGACGTAGAACCGCTCCACCTGAACGTGCTTGAGCACCTTGCGGATGTCCCCGCGATAGGCAGCCATCAGAGCGTCGAAGATCTGCCGGCTCGTGTGGCTGAGATCGCCGCGGAGAAGGTAATCGCTCGCCACGAACTCGTCGTCTTCGCCGAGCGTGGAGCGGATGAAGTCCTCACGCTGTTCGCGCGGGATCAACAGCAACGGATGATCGTTGAGGTCGCTCGCAATTTTCGCGTTGATCTCTTCTTCGTCGAGGAACGCGAACGAGTCGAGCCCCGAAGTTTCGGCCAAACGAGCGTTGAACCCGAATCCGATCCCGCTGGACGTCCCCCCGGCCGAGAGCTTCTCGCTCGGGAAGACCCAGTTGAAGCGGTACAGAGCCCCCTCGTCGGTCCGAGAGTACGCCTCCATCGCCCGCTGGATCGTCTTCACGAACGTGCTCTTCGCGCTCCCGTTCGGTCCATGGAGCAGGATCAGCTTGTTGATCTTGCCTTCGCTCACGAAGCCTTCGAGCAACCGGAAGACTCGCTGTTGGGCGAGCTCCTGTCCGATCAACGGATCGCGGCCTTCGTCGAACGGCGCGTCGAAGAGATCGAAGCGAGGCACCTCTCCCCATACCTCGTTTTTTATCGACCGCCCGAAGTACTCGAAACAGTCGCGCAGGTACTGCACCGAGTTGCGGGCGTGATGTCCCGGGTTCGAGCGGAATGCGTCGAGAAACTGAGGAAACGACATCAGCGGCCGATGATCTTCGAAGGAGGCGCGAACCTCCTCGGCAATCTGAGCGAGCGTTTCGTCTGCGGTGGTCATTCGGTCCCTGATTCTCGACGGAGTGGCCGGCGAGCTATTGAGCAGCGAGCACGAAGGTGAGGTCCGTGTTCTGGTAGAGTTCGCATTTCGTCTCGTTGCAGATCGAGAAGTTGCCCTTCGCGGGGATGTCAATGCGTCCCGCGCGGCTGGCCTGCAGCTCGACCGGTATCTGCGCCTCGGCGTCGGTGAGGATGATCTCCGACGAGCCGACCTCCGTCGTCTCGAGCACGACGCCGTCACCCCCTTCGAAGTCGATCGACCAGTCGTACTCCTTGTTGATCTTCCAGCCCGGCTTCGCCTTGATCTTGAAGGCGACGTCCTGCTTCGAGCCCACCGCGGCGGGCGCGGATGGGCCCTCGACGACGTACAGGACGTCCTCGCTGACCGGAGCAGTGGCCGACGGACCGGAACGAGGCCCGCGATCGCACGCAGCGACGAGCGCGGAGGCGAGGATCAGGGCGAGAATGGTTGTGGAGACGGGATGGCGCATCGCGCGAAAGATACCACCAAAGCGGACGATGCAACAACGCCACGCTATTTCCCCCGCCCCGGCCAGGGGCGACAACGGCCCCATCAGGCCGGCGAGTCGGCTGCGACCGCTACTGGATCTCGATCTCGCGGTTCGGGTCTACGACCTCCAGACCTTCGTCCGTACGATCGAGGACCGTCCCGCGAGGCGTTCGATCGGGCGCCTTGCAAAACTGCGAAATTCGCGGTGTCTGGCTCGCCTCGACCACGGCTCGCAGCTCCGCTTCGTCGCCGCGAAGGATCGCGTCGACGACTCGAGGCTCGGGACTCTCCGGGGCGACCCAATCTTCGTACGAGCCGCGACGGCCGACGAGCGCCGCCGGCATCACGTCCGTCGCTTCGACCTCGCCCGCCGCGATCTTGGCTGCTTGCCCCGCGAACATGACGTCGTCGACGAGGCGAACGCGCGCGATACCGGTAGCATGGCCCAGGAAAGCGAGCGCCTCGTTCGCGTGGCCGAGCTTCGCCGCTGCGCGCTTCCAGTCCGCGACGACCGCCGCGGTCCGGACATCCGCGAGCGACTCGGTCGCACCGAGCAGGCGGTCGTTGGCGTCGACGATCGTCAGGTCGTCGGACACCGGCGCCGGGTCGGGTGGGAGCCGCATGACCAGCTCCGCCGTCTCTTCCGGGAGGATCGGCAGCAGGTGGTACTCGAGCTGCGACGCCCCCACGCACGTCTCGTTGGGATCCGGTTTCTGATGCACGATCTGGGCGAGCCGCGTCCGCACGCCTTCGTCGAAGTCCGCCGACACCCGCCCCGTCTTCTGAAAATTCAGATAGGCGTGCACGATGTCGAGGTCCCCGCGGCGCTCACCCTGGCATGGGTCGGTCGCCGACATGTACCGCCGCGCGTCCTCGATGCGGCCGTCGACCGCTGCCCGGGCCGCCAGCGCGAGGTTCCAGCTCGCGCACCGGCCGCCGCGCTCGTACCGGGACGCGTAGGAGGCGGCCGATTCCAGCACCCGCGCGAAATCTTCGCTCGTCGCTCGCTCCACCCACAGGTCGAGCAGCGCAGCCGGCACGGAAGACGCACCGATCCTCTCCGCGAGCTCCGATGCGCGCGCCACCAACTCCTCGGGGGAATCGCACGCAGCGGGAACTCCACGGATCGCGAGCCACGCCATCGTCGCGTCGAGGGGTAGGAGCTCCCAGTCTTCCATCCGGAGCGCCGCGTCGATACCTATGCGGCGCAGCTCCCCGAGCTGCTGCGCGGGAGCCGTCTTGCCACACGACGCCGCGATCGCCCGCTCCGCGCTCGCGCGGGCCAAATCGACCGTGTCGGCGCGCTCCTCGGCGTCCACGAGCGGATAGAGCGCGACGAGCGATCGAAGCGTCTTCCAGTCGTCGCCCTCCGCCACACGCGAAGCCACGTAGCCGGGCCGATGCAGTGACAGTCCCACCCGTGACAGTGCTTCGGGTTCCAGCGCGCCCGAGGCCCAGAAACGCCCGTAAACGTCTGCGATGCAGCCTGTCGACGGACACGGCATCGCCACGTCGGTCGCTGTCAGGATGTCGAGCAGCGGCCGGGCGCCCTTCGCATCGAACTCCGCGGCGAGAACGCCGAGCTGACCGGGGCTCGTTCGCGCCGCGAATTCGGCGCGGGCCAGAAGCCTGTAGAGCGGATACGGCTCGAGCTTCTCCAGAAGGTCGCCCACGGTGTCGCGGCCCTGCAGGCGCTGACGGACACGGTGGAACATCAAGTAGCCGCGAAGGGTCTCGTTGCCACTGCGGTCGAGCAGCTCGGGCAACTGACGCGTTCTGACGAACGCGCCCTTCTGCGACCCGAGCTCGCGTTCGGCGGTGCCCATCCCGAGGATCCACGCCGCCGAGGTGGCCGGGTTCCAGTCCTTTCGGGCCGCCCACGCCCCCGCCGCCACTGCAGCCTCGGGGCGCCCTCCGGCAGCGATGGCGCTCATCGCGTTCAACACCATGGAGTCGACGTCGCTGTCCGTATGTTCGCGCACCAGGCGGTCGAGCCACAGGTCGGCCGACGTCCAGTCCCCGGTCGCGATCGCGCCCGCGGCACGGGCCGCCAGCGGCGCCGCCTCCAGGCTCACTTCCGTGGGCACGACCCCGAGCAACGGGGCGGCGTCGAACGTCTCGCCGGCGATCTCGATCCCGGGGCGAAACAGCGTGGGGACGAACAGCGTGGCGCGGTCACCGTCGCAGCGGACGAGCACATCGGCTGCCGCCGTCCAAGCCGCCGCTTCGATGTGCGCAGGGTGGGTCAGGTCCCCGTAAGCCGGAAGCTCCTGACGCGTCCAGGTTTCGTCGGACGGGCACCCTGGCTCCGCCACGATGCGTGGCAGGGTCGGCCGAGGCCGCGGGGCGGAGCGAACGGCGACGAACCGGCCCGTTCCGGGGGCGAGGTCGTCGGTTCCCAGGCTGCCGACCGCCACGATGTCGTCGAGCGCGACCGGAAGGTGCCGGAGCCGCCCGGTCTGGCGGTTCCGCTTCGCCACCTCGAAGCTGTCGTCGTCATAACGATAGAGGTGCCAGCGAGTCCCGGGCGGAGCGTCGCGCAGGCACTCCGACGAAGTCGAACCGTCGACGATGCAGAAGCCCCACTGCTCGCCGAGGGATTCACCCGGCGCTCGAAGCCCGAAGAAGCTCCCCTCCTGGTTCAGCTCCACCGGCTCGGTGTCGAGCCGCTGCAGGCGAACGCCCCACGCATCGACCTCCACCACCGCGAAGAGATGCCTGGGGCCGTCCTTCGTGGGCTGGAACGCGACGAGCTGCCCCTCGACGAATGCGGCCGACTCGGCGGTTCGCTTCGGGATGTACGCCCACAGCCCCGACTCCTCGAGGTGGAGGTTTCCGACTTCGTCGTCGGCGATTGGAGAGCGAACGGTTGCCGTCGGACCGAGCCCGGCCTGCGGATCGGGTGCGCCGGTCACGTGGCAGCCGACGGACGCGGTCACGAGGACCGCGACCGACAGGGTGCGAGTCTTCATGGATAGGTGATCTTGATGCGGGTACGCCCGACGACGAAGTAGTCTCCGTCGATGAGCTCCACCGACTCCAGCAGGCGAATGAACGTGCCGAACTGGCTGTTGGTGTCTTTGATGTAGAAGTCCGAGCCGCGCCGTTCGATGATAGCGTGCGACGGCGACAGCCACGGGTCGTCGGGCTCGCACACGTCTGCGTTTTGCTTGCCGATCATGAGCGACGTCGCGATGCGCCACATGCCGCCGATCGTACCGCCGTGGTAGACCTGGATCAGCCGCGCCGCGTCGCCGGGGCGCTCACCGCCGAGGACCGGTGCTCGGCGGCCGAACGGGCTCGTTGGCGGCGCGGGGGGCGGGTCCCAGCTCTTGCGGAAGATGAACCGCTGGTGCCCCGTGACGATCTCGTCGTGGTCTTCGAGCTTCATCTCGTCGGCGATGCGCAGATACACGCCGTTCTCGCTGCCGAGGTCTTCCAGGACGACGACGTCCCCCTGGGCCCGCAGTTGCGCGTGGAAGTCCGAGACGTATTCGTCGGGGAGGACGAGATCGGCTCCATCGCGCCCGATGAGGTAAGTGGGCTTGTTGACGTCGACGGTTCGCGCCACCGAGATGTCGGCGGCTTCCACCGTCAGGGAAGGCTGCGGGAGTTGAATGGCGGGTGTCGAGCCGGTCGGACGTCGCTGCGTCGGCTGTGCGGTAGACGCGGACCCGCCGGGCTGCTTGGACGGTCCCGGAGCGCGGACCGCCGGGTTCGGACCGGTGTTGAACTTCACCCCCGGCGGGGGTGAGGGCTCCGCGTCTGCCTCCGGCGCCGTCTCCCGGCGTGGGATGTCGACGCTGGTGAAGACGTCGTCGTCCTCGTCATCGGGGAGCGCAAAGGGGACGTTTTTTCGTCCGTCGTTCACGGGGCTCACTCGCGGCGGTTCTGGAGAAGAGGAGTGACTCTAACACGACCTCTCTGTTGCGTCACCACGGCTTTACACGGGACTGGTCGGCTCCTAAGCTGGCTTCGCCGGCGGCGCATGCCGGCAATTCACCGCGTGGAATGATGATCGGGCAGACGATCGACCGGTACGAGATTGTCGAAGAACTCGGTCACGGCGGAATGTCCGTCGTGTACAGGGGGCGGGACCGTTCTCTGGAACGCGAAGTCGCGGTGAAACTCCTCCACAACCACCTCGCCAAAAAGCTCGAGAACCGCCTGCGCTTCCACCGTGAAGCCAAGGCGATCGCTCGCCTTCGCCACCCCAACATTCTCGAGGTCTACGATTTCTCCAGCGAGGACGCCGAACGCTCCTACATCGTCATGGAGTACGTGCAAGGGGAGAATCTGCGCCAGTTCGTCGCCCGTGCGGGTACCCCCCCACCCGAGTACGCGGTCCTCTTCGCGCACGAAATCTGCACCGCGCTCGAGCACGCCCACGACCACGGGATCATCCATCGCGACCTCAAACCCGAAAACGTGATGGTGAGCCTCGACGGCGAGATCAAGCTGATGGACTTCGGCATCGCCCACGTCATCGACGCCGAGACGATGACCGCCACCGGCTCGCTCCTCGGGAGCCCCGCCCACATGGCGCCCGAGATCATCGACGGGAAGAAGGCGGACCGTCGCGCCGACATCTTTGCGCTCGGGACCGTCCTCTACTGGCTGGCGACCGGGTCCCTCCCTTTCGAGGGCACGAATGCTCCACAGGTACTCCGTCGCGTGCTGGAGGGTGAGTACACCGACCCGCTGACTGCCGATCCGCGGGTCGGGCAACCGCTCGCGCGGGTGATCGTGCGGTGCCTGGCACGCGAACCCGACGACCGCTACGACGACGTTGCCGAGGTCCGACGCGCCCTCGACGCGCTCATCGCACCGATGGGGTGGACCGATCCACGGGCCGAACTGCGAGGGTACATCCGACGTCCCGAAGAGACCCGCGAAGCGTTCGACGAGCGAATCGTCGAGCGGCTCATGGAGCGCGCGAAGAATGCTCAGGATCGTCGCGACGTGCCCGCCGCCATCGCGCTCTTCAACAGGATCCTGGCGTACGACCCTGAAAACCGGGCCGTTCAGAAGATGCTCGACAGCCTCTGCCGTCGGCGGTCCCTGCTCAACACCCTCCCCTGGGTCGTGGTCGCTGCCATCGTCGCGGTCGGCGTCGGGGGCTACGCGTATCAGCGGGCCACGACTCCGCGCCCGCCCCCATCTTTGGAGACCCGGGACGCAGTCGTCCCCCCCGCGAAGCCCGAGCCGGTGACCGCCCCCGTCGCAGTAGCACCCGAGGTCGAAGACGAGCCGCCCACGCCCGAGCTCCTCGCCGCGACCGAGTCTGCGGGCGATGCCATTCACCGCGCTCGCGCCTTCGCGGTGTCGCGGCTTCCCGTCGACGAGAAAAAGCTGACCGCGCCGGTGTTACCTGCGCCGCCGGTCACTTCGATCGGGTTCCCGACCACCACGACGGCCCCGGCCCCCGATCCCAAGGATGTGCAGCCCGACGCCGGCGAAAAGGCCGTACCCACATATCGTTACAGCTTCTCTGTCCTTCCCGCGGGGGCGACCTTCTTCATCGATGGGCGCGCCGTCGGGGTCTTCGAAGCACGCAAGGGCGTCGAGCTCACCCCCGGCGTCCATCAGTTGAGCGCCACCAGCCGCGGGACCAAACCGTGGTCGAGCCGCATCGAAGTCCAGGGCCCCCAGGCGGGCGGCCCGATGCCGGTGGTCCTGGCGTGGAAAGACGGCAGGGTGCGTGTCGACACCAACCGCCGCGCGATGGTCTGGATCGGCGGGAGCAGCACGCCGATCCCGATCGGAGCAAACGGGAGCGACGCCACCCTGTCGTTCCCCTTCGGCCCGGCGGACTCGACGGAATCGGTGAAGCGCATTACGCTTCGGATCGCGCCGCACGACAACCTCACCAAACGCCGGGAAGTGCCTGTCACCGTCCGGCCTGGGGCGCTGTCGACGGTGCAGGTCAATTTCGATTCTCGCGTCGATGCCCGGTAGTGACTGGAAGGTTCGCACGACTCAACATGCTCGGGGGGCTGGCCGCGATCGCGGTCGCTCTCTCGTCAGCTGGTGCCACGGGGCAGACTCCGCCTGAACCTGCGACGAGCGCGAACGAGGAAGCTCCACCGACGTCTGGCGCCGAGGGCATCTCCGATGACCCGGCCGCCCCCGCCCCCGCCGAGTCGGACACAGAGGCCCCGAAGCAGCCTGCACCGCAGAGCCCCGAAGCCCGCCCCGCCCCGCCGCTCGACCTGCCCGACGATCCCGAAGAGCGTCTCGCGCGGGCCCGCAGTGCGTTCAACAAGACCGATTACGGCATCCTCGTCCCACTCCTGCAGCCGATCGACGTCGACGCATCGCTGCTGAAAGATCCCGCCGACCTCATCGCGGCGCGCGAACTGCTCGGCGTCGGCTTCTACTTCATCGCTCAACAGAGCATCGACTCCGTCGAACGGACGGAGCTGATCGACGCCGCGCGCGAAGTCTTCCTCCGGCTGCTCCGCTCCAAACCCGACCATCAGCTCGACCAGCTCATCTTCCCGGCGAGCGTGGTCGAACTCTTCGAGTCCGTCCGAGAGGCGAACTCCGAGGAGCTCGACGCCATAGTCCGAAGCCAGAACCCATCCAACGGCAACGGCGAAACCCAGACCCTCTACATCGAGCGCGAGAGCGTTCGCGGCGTCTACTGGCTCAACTTCATGCCCTTCGGCATCGGTCAATTCCAGAACGGCCAGGTCGCCAAGGGGACCGCCATCGCTCTCCTGCAGGGCGCGGCGCTCGCCGTCAACATCGCTTCGTACTGGTCGATCGTCCCCCTTCGAAACGAGAACGGGCGCTTCGACTGCGCCTCCGGTGAGCAGAACTGCAACTACGCCAACGCTCTGCGGTGGCGTCGAAACGCGTACATCGGGCTCGGCGCGTTCGCCGGTATCTGGGTCCTAGGGGTCATCGATTCGCTCGTGAACTTCGAGACCGAACGCGTCCGCATTCGCACCCTCGATGCGCCCCCGCCGGAGTTGGTCAATCCCGACGCTGGTACCGATTTCCGCCTTCCATTAGGATTGTCGATTCAACTGGATTGGTGAAATTGCTTTATGCCCGCAATCGTACTCGACAGCGCTCGCGGCGACGCCCCGAAGTCCTTCGGGCTCGTCAAGAAGATGACCACGATCGGGTCCAGCCCGACCAACGACATCGTTCTCTCCGGCCAGGATGTCGCAGACAACCACGCCATCATCCAGTTCGACGGAAAGAGCTTCTCCATCCAGACGGTCGACCGGAAGCTCGATGTCGTCGTCAATGGACGAAAGCGGCGGAAACAGGACCTCGCCGAGGGTGACGAGATTCACATCGGAGGAATTCCACTTCGGTTCTCCGTCCTCCACCAGAAATCGGTCCGCGGCGGCAGCGACGAGCTGAAGCAACAGGTGACCGGGTTCCTGCGCCTGCATGAACTCTCCCAGAAACTGCTGGGCGAGTACGACCTCGAAAACCTGCTCGAGAACCTGATGGACGCCGCGATCGAGCTGACGAACGCGGACAAGGGTTTCCTCATCCTCACCAGCGGCGACGAGCTCGTCGTCCACGTCGCGCGAAATGTCGAACGCGAAAACATCGAAGACGCCGTCGAGCAGGTCTCCGACTCGATCATCGCAAAGGTCCTCGCCGAACAGCGCCCCATCATCGTCTCCGACGCCCTTCACGACGCCGAGTTCAACAGCAGCCAGTCCGTCATCAACCTGAACCTCTGCTCCGTGATGTGCGTCCCGCTGCTCGACCGCGGGAAGATGCTCGGCCTGCTCTACGTCGGAAACGACAACATCGCGAATCTCTTCACCCGGATGCACCTCGACCTCCTCGAGACGCTCGCCGCCCAGGCCTCGCTCATCTTGTCGAACGCAGTACTCGTGAACGACCTGCGCACCGACAACGCGCAACTCAAGGACAAGCTCGACGGCAAGCGATTCGGCAGCATCATCGGCGCCTGCTCTGTCATGCTCGAGGTCTACCGGACGATCGAGAAGGTCGCCCCTACCGGCGTCAACGTACTCGTCACCGGGGAGACGGGCACGGGCAAGGAGTTGATCGCCAACGAGATTCACGCCCGCAGTCCGCGCTCGAACGGGCCGTTCGTCACGATCAACTGCGGGGCGATTCCCGAAAGCCTCCTCGAGAGCGAACTCTTCGGCCACGTCAAAGGAGCGTTCACCGGCGCGAGCAGCACCCGCGAAGGAAAGTTCCAGGCCGCGGACAAAGGGACCATCTTCCTCGACGAGATCGGCGAGATGCCCGTCAATCTGCAGGTCAAACTCCTGCGGGTCCTGCAGGAGCGCACGATTACGAAAGTCGGCGCCACCGACAGCGAACGTGTCGACATTCGGGTCGTCGCCGCCACGAACCGTGACCTCGAGCAACTCGTCCGTGAGGGGGGGTTCCGCGAAGACCTCTTCTACAGACTCAACGTCGTCATGCTCCGCCTGCCGCCGTTGAGAGAGCGCGGCAATGACATCGTCCTCGTGGCAAACTTCCTCATCCAGAAGATCGCAACCGACCTGAACGTCGAGAAGCGCGAGCTCGGGGACGACGCACTGCGGGCGATGATGGATTACTCGTGGCCCGGAAACATTCGACAGCTCGAGAACCGCCTGAAAAAGGCGCTCGTCCTCGCCGACGGGCCGGTACTCACCGCCGCTGACCTCGAGCTGGAAGATGGCGGGGACCGCGAGGTGCTCTCGCTCGCCGATGCAAAGGAGAAGTTCGCGCACCGCTACATCATGGACGCGCTGGAGAGAAACGGTGGCAACCGAACCCAGGCCGCGCGCGAGCTCGACGTCGACCCGCGCACCATCTTCCGTTATCTCGAGAAATCGTTCGAGTGACTCTGACATTCGCGTCACGGTTGCTGACGTGGATTTCCGAGATCTGGGCCCTCAGCGGCCCGTTTCCTCCCCTGAAGGGCGAAAATCGAGTGGCACGAGCCATGCACATCGGTAGTCCGTTCGCCATGTCGGCCCTGTCGCTGATGGTCATGGGATGTATCGCGCCACCAATCGAACCGGAACCCGACGAGCCCAACATCGGCCCCACGCTCGACTTCTTTCAGCCGAGCTCGCCCAGGGTCACCTTCGACTCTGCCGACCCGGTCACGTTTTCGGTCCGGGGGTTCGACCCCAACGAAGACGACGAGACGCTCTACTACTTCTGGTTCGGAGAAGAGACGGACGCCACTTCGGGACAGGTCGGGCGCGAACCGGGTGCCGATCTGGAAGACGGCGTTTACTTTCAGTTTCAGCCGATCGAGCGGCAGATCTTTCCCTGCGACTCCGACCTGCGCGGAGTATCGCGCGAGACCCTCTGGGTCTACGTCGCCGACGGCGAGATCGATCGACTGAGCGAGACGGAGGTCGTCCCGCGCGACGAGGGCACCAGGGTCACGTCGTACACCTGGATCCTCGACATTCAACCCGATGCGTGTCTTTGAGATGAGAACGCTCCACGCCATCGCGCTCGCGACCCTCCTCTTCACCATGAACGGCTGCGGACCGACCGGGCCGTCGGTGGGCTCGAACAACGGGAGCGCCGGAGGGTGTGAGGTCGACGCCGACTGCCCCGGCAGCCAGATTTGCACCGAAGCGCTCTGCACCGTCGTCGAGGGGGAGCCCCGCGTCATCGGATTCTCGCTGCAGCCTCCAAAGGGCTCGAGCTACCCCGCTCAGATCGTCCCCCCCGCTCCCATCGATCTCGGCGAGCCGCTGGTGATCGGGGCCACACCGGGTGTTCGGGTCGCTGGTACCATCGAGCTCGTCGGCGTCAGCGGCCAGGCGAGTGGGCAGCTCAAGTTCAAACAGCGCTCCACCCGCGACCCGTTCGTCGGTGAGACCCGCGTCGAAGCCAGCACCTACGAACTCTTCGTCGCGCCGGGACGCTACGACATCTCGTTTTTTCCCGACGACCAGACACTGCCGACCCGCATCTGGCGAGACGTCCGGCTGGAACTCGATACCGACCCGAGGTTGCGCCTCAACGCCGAGACCGTTCAGATCACCGGCACCCTCTCGAGGACCGACGCCCTCACCCGTGAGGCTGTCCGGGTCGAAGGGGCGCTGGTCTTCGCCGTCGCGCGAGAGAGCGGATCGGTCACCAGCACCGCGATCACGAACGACTCCGGCGAGTTCTCCTTCAACGCGCTCCAGGACTCCGGGATCTACGACCTCTACGTGGCCCCTGCCGAGCCCAACCGCCCCGACGAAGGACGTCGAATCAACTACGTCCCCGACGTCTCGTTTCCCGGCGCCTTCGAGATCGAAGACTCCGATTGGTCGAACCTGCTCGACGAGAACCCCGACGCTCGATCGCTCAGCCTGTCACTCGGCGAGTACACGCAACCGCTGGAGGTGCGCGTTCGCCTCAGCGTCCCCGAAGACGTCGAGCGCGACATCGATTGGACCGACACATCCGTCACCCTCGAAACCTCCGCCGGGATGGGCGTGATGCGCGTCCGGCAGAAGACGGGCGCAGATGGGGTGCTCGACCTTCCGCTCATCCTCGGCGACTACGCGGTCGAAGTTCGAACGCCACCGGGGATGCCCGTCGCATCGGCCCGTTTCGAAAGCTACTCCGTCGACGCGGGGGGCCCCCTCGACTCGCTCGAACTCGTCCTTCGTCGTCAGGTCGAAGGCGTGGTGATCTCTCCCGAAGGCCGCCCCGTGACGAGCGCACAGGTCACGATGACCCCGCGAGAAGGTGACCTCGCCGAGCCGATCGCCGTCTCCACCGACGCCGTCGGCAAATTCTCGGCCTGGGTCGACGATGTCGACTACCGCGTCGTCGTGGCGTCGCCCGACGCCGCCCTCCCCCGTTTCACCGTCGACGTTTCGGACCTCGATTCGCTCGAGACCATCCAGCTACCTTCACCCGTCGTTGCCCGCGGAGAAGTTCTCGGCACCCCCCTCATGTCGGACGAAGGGGGAGACTGGAGGGAGCTCGGCGACGTCGTCGTCCGTGCCTTCGAGATGGTCGACGACGAACGGGTGATCCTCGGCGAGGGGAAGACCGACGATGATGGAACCTTCCGGATCATCCTTCCCGCGCGCCAATGATCCGCGGTATACGAAGCCCCGTGACAGCCGAAGAACAGAACAAACTTCAGGAACTCGACCGCGAGATCGCTCGAGCGCGAAAACTGCGCAGAGGCGGAGGTCTCTTCCTCGGATTTTGCGCCCTCTACCTCTGCATACCGATGCTCATCGGGGCGTTCAGTGGCGCATGGGGCGGCGAGATCAAGGACCCTTACACCGGGGAGCCGTACGTCGACCCCGCCGAGACCAGCGTGTACTGCAAGCGCGAGGCGCGACGTCTCTTCGGAGAGGCCTATTCGATGCCGAAGATGGAGCGTCGGTGGGAAGAGCAGGCCCGGGCCTGGCGAGCGAAGTGCCGAAAGCCCCACCCCGATCTCGCCGAGCTCATGGCAGAGACACGACGCGACCTTCGCGACCGCTCAGACAACCCGAAGTAAAACCTGCGAAGGCCAAGAAACCGAACAGGCGCCACAGATGTGAGGTCACATCTGTCGCGCCTGTCGAGCGCACCGCTCCCGTTCGCCGGGAGTTCGGCGCTTCGCCGCGCACGAGGGACTTGCCCGAGCGCTCTTTCGAGGCTCGGTTGCAGCGAAAACTCTTTGTCGTGAAACTGGGTCAGTCGGCTCGGGCGAAATCGGCCTGGATCTCGTCGAGCCCGGGAAGGTCTTTGATCTTCTCACGCGACATCATCCACGCCATCTGGATGATCCAACTAATCGAGCGGTCCTGCCGGGCGGCCTCTTCTTTGGTCTCGTCCAACAGTTCTTCGGGCAAGTAGAGCGTGAGCTTCTTTTTCGACGACATTCTTCCTTCCGTGGAATCAGGATCATCTTCTGGCAGCGGGCATCTTGCCCGCGCCGGCGGTGCGTTCTCGCACCATGTCCTACATGTAGGTCACTGTACGCAGACCTCACCGACGGGCCAAAAAATAGTACGAAGGAGATCGACGAAGTGACTACCCGACCTTTCGATCCCGAGGAACTGCGCGGGTTTCTCGATGCGCTGGTTCATGAGATCGACGTGCGTGATCGGATCGACTCCGATCCGGTCGGTCTCGTCCGCCCGTTTGCTCGGCCGGAAGACCGTGAAGTCGCAGCATTGCTGGCGAGCACGCTCGCTTACGGTCGCGTCTCGCTCGTTCGGAGAGCGATTCGAGAGACGCTCGATCGGCTGGACGATCTCCCCTTCGATGCTCTCCAGCGCCTCACTCCGCGTACGTTCGACGGGTTTGTCTACCGCATGACCCGCGGAGACGATCTCTACGACCTCCTGGTCGGCGTGCGAGGCGCGATCGAAGAGTTCGGCTCCCTCGAGAGTTGCTACGCAGCAGGCGCGGGGGACCAACACCTCGACCGGGCATCGAGCTTCGTGCAGACGATCCGAGCCAGGCGTGCCCGCCCGGACGTCAGCCGCGGTCTTCAATATCTCCTCCCCGATCCCGCGGACGGAAGCGCCACGAAGCGCCTCCACATGTTCTTCCGATGGGTGGCGCGTGACGACGACGGGGTCGACCTCGGACTCTGGAACTCGCTCCCGGCATCGGAGCTCGTCATGCCGCTCGACACCCACACCTCGCGAATCTGCCGCTACCTGGGACTCACGGACCGGAAAGCGGCAGACGGAATAGCTGCCCGACAGGTGACTGAATCGCTTCGCTCGTTGCGACCCGAGGACCCTCTCCTCTACGACTTCGCGTTGGCTCACCTCGGAATCAGCGGGCGGTGCATCCATCGGCGCAGTGAGGAGCACTGCCCGGGTTGTCCGATTGAGGGAGCGTGCAGATTGGAATGACCGCGGTCAGTCGAAGCTGGAGCGAGGCTCCACGCTGACGACCTCGACCTGCATGATCGCAATGTCGAGCAGCATCGAACTCACGAGGGTCACGATGACCGCGGTCACCACGTAACCACCTCCGAACATCAGCAGCACCTGCTTCCAATCCTTCCCCTTCGACATCAGCGCGACGACTGCCAGACAGAGGAAGAACGAGATCGCGATCACCCAGGTGAGGAGGTAGGGCTGAACGGTCGTGACGAAAGCCACCGGGTACATCGTGAATCGATCCATCGTCAGTCCGACTTCGCGGCGTTCTGCGAGATGAGGTAGAGGTTTAGGAAGTTGATTGTAAAGTGGGCGAGAACCGGCGCAAGGACGTTGCCCGTCACCATGTAGAGGCCGCCGAGCACGAACCCCATCACGAGCGCCATGATGGTCCACGGCAGGAACGTTCGCGGCTCGGGGCCGATATGGACCAGCCCGAAGATTACCGAAGCGACGGCGAGCGCGATGTAGTCCCCACCCGCCACACCGTCGAACACCTTCACCGCGAAAATCTGCTGAACGAAGCCGCGGAAGAAGAGCTCCTCGCCGATCGAGCTCGACACAGCGAGGACGAAGACCTCGCTGAGAGTGAGCTCACCGAGGAGATCCGAAAAGGCCGCGCTCAACTTGCGCGCCCACTCGGCAAACCGCTCCAGGAGGGAACTCGCCACGACGACCACCAGCCCCGTGACGATTCCGGCCGCCGCATCGATCCCCGTGTCGGTGCCGAAACGGTTGTGCCAGACGAGTAGATCCAGCCCCCCGAGCACGCCGCCGAAGAGGTACCCTGCTCCGCCCAGGACGAAGTAGAACGCTGCCGCAAAGCGCGCTGAGAGCCGCTGTTCCACTCAGTCGAAGTCCTTGCGATTGGAATCTTCGGCGCCCGCCAGCCACTCGTCGGCGAGCGCTTCGAGCCCCGGTTTCACGATCGACCCCCGAAACCGAAGGACGCTGTCGTGGTAGTCGTACTGCCGCCAGTCGTCGTGCCATCGGGCGTGGCGGTCTTCCTCGAAGAACTCCTCGAGGTTGACGTCGAGGAAGTCGAGCACGTTCTCGAGCTCCGAGTTTGCGTCCCAGACACGGTCCGTGTCCGCCGGCAGGGCCGCGGCCTCCAGCTCGACCCGAAGGTCTTGGCCCCGCTCCAGCACGATGCTCGCCCAGCTGTGTTCGACGGTCCGCTCGGCGTCGATCGACAAGGATTCTCCAGGCTTGAGGTAGGATCCGTACTTCGTGAGCAGCGCGTCTCGAAGCCGGATGAGCTCCTCGTCCGACACGTCCACGATCTTTTGTTTCGACTGATCGGTCATGGTGCTCCTCGCGTCCTCTGCTCCAGCTTGTGACCGGAAGGCCTCAACCCTATAATCACCGCGCTCGGTGTAGTATTCGCCGGTTTAAACTTTCGTGGATCGAACCGCATGTCAGTACCACAGGTCCTCGGACGGTACCAACTCAAGGCCAAGCTCGCGGTCGGTGGTCAGTCCGAAGTGTGGTTCGCGCTGCGCCGCGGACCGGGCGGCTTTCAGCGGCGATGCGCCGTCAAGCTCCTCCTCCCGCCGCTCAGCTACGACGACCAGGCCCGCAAGGCATTCATCGCCGAAGCACGGCTGGCTGCTCTGTTCGACCACTCCAACCTCACCCCGGTCACCGATCTGGGAGAAGACGAGAAGTCGGGCGTCGTCTTCGCCGTGATGCCATACATCTCCGGGATTTCCCTCGCCTACGTCACGCGTAATCGGCATTTCGAGGGGATGGGAATCTCCGAGTCCCTCTGGCTCACGAGCCGTATCCTGCTCGCCCTAGATTTCGCTCACAATCTTCGGGACCGCGGGCGAAAGCTCAACATCATTCACCGCGACATCAGTCCCGAGAACGTTCTCGTCGGATTCGACGGTGAGGTCCGCGTCATCGACTTCGGGATCGCGCTGTCGGCGATCAACCCACGGAACACCCGAATTCACGTGGTGAAGGGGAAGCTCGACTTCCTCTCCCCCGAGCAGGCGAACGCCTCGAATCGGCTCGACCAGACCACCGACATCTATTCGGCGGGCTTGCTCCTTTACAGCCTCTTGACCGGCACCAACCCCCTCGATGGAGATGTCGAAGGTGCTCTCGACCGTGCGCGGAACCCGACGATCCCGAGGCTCGATTCGTTGCTCGCGGTGCCGACCGATCTCAAGCGGCTGGTTCACGCGATGCTCTCTCCCATCCCGAGCGAACGCCCCCAGGCTGCCGGCAACGTCGCCCGGCAACTGCTCGCCATCATGCATCGCGTCGATCCCGGCTACGATGAACTCTCCTTCGGTGACAGTGTCCGTCAGCGGCTCGCGAAGAAGATCGAGGAAGAGAACCGTTTCCTTCAAGGACTCGGTGAGGGGACGCAGATCATCAGGACTGGAGAGCTCGAGGCAGTGCCGCGCGACGACCCTCGCAACCGGCGAGGTTCGACGCCGATCGTGTCGACGGACGACCTCGTGAAACCGAGAGTACGAGACACTGGGCTCGAGGCGACTCGCGACGATCTCCAGGCGATCCTCGCCGAAATCGAAGACATCTACGAGGAGTAACTGACCGCGGTCAGTCAGTCGTCCATCAGGTCGTGCTTCTTGAGGAGGCGATAGAGGTGTCGTCGGTCGACAGACGCCTCGCGCGCGGCCGCCGAGATGTTCCCCTTGTTCTTCTCGATCAGCTTCTCGAGGTACTGCCGTTCGAAGTCGTCGATGATCGACTCCTTGGCATCGCGAAACGGCACGAGGTCTCCCGACTCCTCGTAGAGAGGCGTCATCACCACGGCGTGGTTCGCCGAGGCGCGGGGCGCGACCGTCGAGACTCCGGGGGCAGCCGAAGACCCGCCCGCTCCCGGTCGGATGTCCTGCATCCCCAGCTCACCGCCGAGGTACTCCGCCGTGATCGAGCCGTCCGAGCACATCGCCACGGCTTTCTCGATGACGTTGCGGAGCTGGCGGATGTTTCCGGGCCACGCGTAAGCCTGCAGCGTCCGCATCCCATCTTCGGTGATGATCGGCTTGTGCCCGCTGGTGACGAGCGCATCGAGGAAGTGCTCGGCGAGGACCGGGACATCTTCTTTGCGGTCGCGCAGGGCCGGGAGATTGAAACGGACCTTGGCCAGTCGGTAGAACAGGTCGCGTCGGAACTTCTTCTCTTCGACCAGCTCCTCGAGATTGCGATTGGTGGCCGCGACTACGCGGACGTCGACGTTGAAGGTCTTCTCGCCCCCCACGCGCCGAACTTCTCCGGTCTCGAGCACGCGCAGAAACTTCGCCTGGAACTCGATGTCCATCTCGCCGAGCTCGTCGAAGAAGATCGTGCCGCCGTCGGCGCGCTCGAACACCCCGCGGTGACGGTTCATCGCGCCCGAGAAGGCTCCCTTCTCGTGCCCGAAGAGCTCGCTCTCGAGCAGCGTCGCCGGGAAAGCCGAGCAGTCGAACACTACGAAAGGCTTCGACTTGCGCTGCGATTGTTCGTGTATGGCTTGAGCGATGAGTTCCTTGCCGGTTCCGGTTTCGCCCTCGATGACCACCGAGAGGTCGGAAGGCGCCACCCGGTCCATGATGCTGAAAATCTCACGGAGGGCGGCCGACTGCCCGACGATGTTGCCGTAGCGGGTGCTGTCGGTGACCTCGATCGGGACCTGTTCGGTGTGGCACGTCAGTCGGACCTGTGTGCGACCCACCTGAAAGATTTGTCCCGCCGTCACCGCGACCCGCCCCACCGAAATCCCGTCGATGAACGTTCCGTTCGTCGACTCCAGATCGACCAACTCGAACTCTTCGCCGCGGCGGCGTACTTCCGCGTGAGATCGCGACACGGTCGGATCGCTGAGCACGATGTCGGCGAGCGGGTCGGCCCCGAGGCGAATCACGGGCTTCTCGAACGTCCCCGCCGTCCCTTTGTCCGGACCGTCGATGATCGTCAGGATGACCTTCTGGACCGGGAAACCCTCCGAGAGCGGGTGCCCTTCGACCTCGACCGTGGGCCGCTGATATTCCACCGTCTTTCGCGGTCGACTCACATCCATGCGGTCGACCTCGATGTCCGAAACTTCGTGTTCCTCGCTCATTTCACCACCGATGCTAACGTGGCGAGAGATTAGCATGCTGTGGCATGGAGGTCACGCCAGTTTCACGATGTCCTCGAACCACTTTTCACCCGCATAAATGCTGGCGGTACGACCATTCGCTCGGTGCTCTAGCTCGACGACGATGCCGTCGTTCGGCCACGCTTCGGGGATGCGATCCAGCCACTCCACCAGCACGATGCAACCCGGCTCGTCCGCGTGTTCCCAGAACCCCACGTTCTCGAGATCGTCCAGATCGTCCAGACGATACAGGTCGAAGTGATGCACCACAGGGGTGGTGTCGTACTGCTGGTGAAGGGTGTAGGTGGGACTCGATGCCTCGCACTTGCCGTCCGAGAGCGTGTCGACCAACCCCTGAGCGAACGTCGTCTTCCCCGCGCCGAGGTCGCCGACCAGACCGATGAAACAGCCGCCTCGTTCCGCCAGGCGTCCGATGCGGGCACCCAGAGAGCGCGTCGCGTCGTCGTCGGCGAGTTGGAGAGTGCTGAATTGGAGGGTGTGCCAGGCGCTCAATGGAACCCGGGACGCTGCTCTTCGCGGCCCACGTTGCCTTCCGTCTTGATCGCGAACTTGCTGCTCCCGTCGACGTAGATCGAGTCGCTCTCCCCCACGATCGCGACCCAGTCGCCCTCGAACTGCACCGAGCGCACGCGCGCGACGCGGAGGACCTCGCGTCCGAACTCGACCAGCAACGTGACACGGGCCCCCGACGGAAGTTGGACCGCGCCGTCTTTCGATTCGGCCTCGAACTTGTTCTCGAGAATCTCTTTGAGCGTCTTCGCGTTCATACGGGCCTCACTGGACCATGAGAGGATAGGTGACACCGCGGTTGAAGCCGCCGTGCTCGGGGAACTTCATGCCGCGGAACCGTGACGTCAGGCAATCGCCGACGCTCGTACCGGAGTACTTGCCCTCGCGAATCTTCACGCCGCCGGTAGTACCCGTAGGACGGATGAAGAACTGAACCGTCACGCCGCGGAAGCTCGGGTTGCTGTTCAGCTCTTTGAGGATGCAGGACCGGAGCCCCCCGAAGTTCGCGAGGATCACGTCGTTGACCTCCTCGTCGGTGAGGGTGTGCTCGCTACCACCCGCGGACATGTCGACCTCGAACACACCGCCGTCTTCCCCCTTCTTCGCGGTGCTGCTAGGCCGGCCTCGCTTCTTCTGGCGCTTCTTGATCGCTTTCGCGATCTCCTCTTCGGACGCCTTCGGGTTGAAGATGTTCTCGAGGAGCTCCTTGTCGACCGCGACCGCCGTGAACTCCTTGGGCGGAGGCAGGAACTTGTAGTCCATCTCGGCGAAGGCTTCCTGGATCGGAAGACTGATCGGGTCGGGACGATTGATGAAGTAGAGGATCTGAAGCACAAGGAACACGAGACCGATCACGACCGCGACCGCGAGGCCCGCATACCCCCCCTTCTTCACCTTTCGTTCGAGCTCGGCCCGCGCCTCGGCTTCCTTGCGACGGCGCTCTTCCCGGATCGGGATGTATTCCTTCACCTGCTTCTTGAAGCGCTCCATCTCGCCGAGCGGAACGCGGTGCGTCGTCACCCGGTCGAGGACCGGCGTAAACTCGTCAATCTCGTCGCGCCGCAACTGCTCGAGCACCTGCTCGGAAGTGAACGGCCCGTAGTCGAGCCCCCCCTTCTGCACGAGGAATCGCTCGTCCTCCGGGTTCGACACGGTCTCGCCGAGCGTCGCGAGCTCGGGGATGTCGAAGAGATTCTCCTCGTCGTCCTTGCTCTCCTTGATCGCGGGCTCGATCTGCAGGTCGCCCTCGGGAGCCGGCCCGGAGACGTCGATCTTCATCTCCCGCATCGCCTTCAGGAACTGCTCGCGGAACGTCTTCGCCGAACGCGGGCGTGCCGCCAGATCCTCGCCGATCGTCGTCGAGATCAACTTGCCGAGGACCGCGGGATAGCTCGTGAGCGACATGATCGCTTCGGCCTTCGCTTCGTCGCGATCGTCGGGCAAACCCTGTGCGCTCAGCATCTCCGCGGCGAGCATCCCCAGGCTGTAAATGTCCGCCGCGTCGCTCATCAGATCGGGAGACTGCGCCGCCTCAGGCGCAACATAGATGCTGTCGACGTAAGGCCCCTCGCCGAAGTGATGCAGATAGTCCGCTGCGATCTTCCCCCAGGCGAGGTTCCCGACGCGCACGACGCCACGGTGGTCGAGGTAGATGTTGTACGGCGTCAGCACCCCGTGGTGCGTGAACTGGTGCACCGTGTCGAGCGCGTGGGTCACGTGCGCGAGGATTGTGAAAGTCTCCCTCGGGCTCAACGCGCGTCCCGCTTTGCGCGCCTTCGACAGAAGCGCCGAAAGGCTCTGCCCCTTCACGAACTCCATCGCGATGAACGCCTTCTTGTCCTCCGTGCGTCCCATCCCGATGATCTTCACGAGGTTCGGGTGGTCGATCGTGCTCGCGAGTCGCACTGCCTCGGCCATGTGCCCGAATTCGGCCGCATCGGGGGGCTCCATCGCCAGCACCTTGAGGACGACTTCTCCTCCCGCCGACGTGTCTTCGGCGAGGTAGCTGACACCGCCGCCCGACGAGCCGAGGTAGCGAACGATCACGAAACGGCCGCCGACCAGGTCGCCGGTATTGAGGGTCGCGTTCCGCGTGATCTCCACGGACGTCAGAACGCCCGGAGCCGTGGGTTGAACGGCTCGACCGGCTACTTGTTTCGGTGTCTCTTCGTCACTCATTGGCTTCCTGCATCGGCAGATCCACGTACCAGCGGTCGTCTTGCCAGACCATGACGGCTCCCGACTTCGAACCATCCTGCATCTGCAGCACCAGCTCGACCCGTTGGCCGTCGCTCGGTGCGCTGGTCAGCGGTTCGGCGAGGGCCATGCGGCTGATGTCGTACACGTTGTGAACCTCGGCGACGACGAGCATCTCGTGAGCCTCCGGCGTCGCCTTCTCGGGAAGGCCCTTCGCGTTCTCCAGTGGGGCCGTCAGCGCCGCGCGATCCTCGGGCAACACGTACTCGAACGCGAGCTCCGACTCACCTCGAAAGTAGTGCATCAAGAATGCGTCGAACGCCTCGCGCGGACCAGGGTCGTCCCACGGCTCGGAACACGCCGAGATGGCGCAGGCCAAACAGACCGCGGTCAATGATGACCTCACTGTTGCGTTACGGGTTCTCTTCACTTCGGACCCAAGGTACATCCGCCGCCGAAGCCCCGTCAACGAGCGGACGCCTTCGACGACCCGATTCCGAGCGCTCAAGCGTCGTCCGGGTCGCTCTCTTCGGCGATCGACTTTTCGTACGCCAGCATCGCCTCCTCGACCAGCGCGTCCACCTCACCCGTATCGAACGGCGAGGGGTCCATGTCGAAGTTCGGCCGCTTGCCGACCGTTTCGGCCTCGTGCGCCTTGCCCGACTCTTTGCCACGCTGGCTCGACAGCCGGGAACTCTGCTTCCGCTCGACGCTCTCGCTCTCGGTCGGCTCGGCGAGGTCCCCGCCGGTCATCTCGAAGCTCTGTTTCCGACCGACCGTCTCCTCGGACTCCGACTCGTCCCTCGCCAGCTCGTAGCTCGCGCGACTACCCACCGTCGCCGGTTCCTTACCCAACTGGTCCTCCGCCACTTCGTAGCTCGGTTTGCGGCCCACCGTCGCGACGTCCTCCTCGACCGGGGAGGAGCCTTCGTCCAGGCGAAGCTCAGCCGACGACTCGACCCCAGGGGCCGGCTCGACGACCGAACTCTGGCGCGTCACCCGCTCGCGTATCTCGTCGGACACCTCGATCTGCGGGTTGGAGCGCTTCAGAAGCTCCACCTTCTTCAGTCGGTCCACAATCCGCTCCACATCCTCCGGTCCCGCGTGCGCCTGCAGCCGTTCGCGCGCGGACTCCAGCGTCTCACCCGTCCGGAAGATGTCGAGGACCTCGCGCTCCGCGGGGGTCAATCGGTCGACGGACGCGGCACGCGTCGCGTCGAGCTGCAGCATCGTACGATCGGTCGCCTTGGAGTCGCCCGTGTCGATCGACGCTTCTCGCAGCAGCTCGAGCATCAGTTGGTCCACGTTGATTCGCAGCGAGTCCACGGGCCAGGGCTGGCCGTCGCCGTGGACGATCTCGAGGAACGCGAATTGTCCGCCCCGGGTCCCACATAGTCGTCGAAATATCTCGCGGGCCCGAACGACCTTCGCGCTCTGAAGCGTCGCGTCCGCGACGAGCCCTCGACGGGAAAGAATCATCTCGAGCGGCGCGTTCAGCCGCCCGTCGTCCAGATCCGTTCGGAGCTGTTCGAACGTCTTCGCGTCTACCGCTCCTCCCTGGTGCAGAATTTCGAGAAGCATGCCGTCGATGTTCCCCGACAACGCGTCGATGTCGTGCAGGTACATCCCTTCGACGTAAAAGACGAACGCCTCGTCCCCAATGGCCACCTCGAGCCGCCCCCGCAGCTTGCGGTCGCGGATGGTCCGGATCGTGTCCACGAACGTCAGGGCTGCGAAGTTGCCGGCGAACCCCGCTGCCTGAGGGACCCGCTCCAGCTCTTTCGCCGCTCCACGGATCCCTTTGCCCACGGCGGCCACGAGGATCTTCTCGATCCGGTCTGCTCGGTCGTCCGTCCGCGGAGTCATCGCGATCCGATGCCACGACTCGGCGAGCATTCGGGCAACCCCCTTGATCTGGAAACCAATGTCACCAGCCTCGCCCGACTTGGGAACGATGTCCGCCGCGGGCTGCGACGAGTCGGACGACCGACCGTGCTCGGAGACATCCGACGTCTCGTCGGGGCTGAGCGCCATCGGCGTATCGGGCATCGTCTGGTTGAACGTCGGACTACGCGCTTGACGGCTCACGCGAATCTCTTCGTCCTGGGACAGTGCGATTTCGTCGACCGAGACCCGGCGAGTCGAAACTTCGCCTACCACCGACCCGCCCAGCGAGAAGTTCAGTTCGTCCACCTCTTCGATGAACGAAGACTCGACGTCGAGCACCTCGAAGGCATCCTCGCTTCCGCCCGTGACCTCCGAAGGGCTCGCGAGTGACCCCGGGTTCAGACCGAGCCGACGTTCGAGCTCCTGCGCCTCGTCGTACGCCAGCTCGCGCGTGATCGGCTCGTCCCCCTTCATCAAGAGATTGGGCGGCGTCGCCCCGCCCTTGGAGTCCTCTTCCAGCAGCCCCAGCGCAAGCACGCACTGCGAAATGAACGTCGCCGGAGTGAACGGGCGGCCGAGCCAGTGCTGATCTTCGAACTCGTCGCGCGAGCCACGGACGCCGCAAAAGATGACGTGCCGATGATCGTCGAAGTAGCTCTGAGCACGCTCACGGGCGTTCGGCACACCGCTGTCGACGTCGACGACCAGCAGGTCGCTCAACGTCGACGGGGCCGGCTCGTCCCCCGAACAGAGAGTCGGCCGAATCCCCATCTGCGTGAGAATCTCGCCCATGAGCCGTCGCAGGGTCGCGTTGCCCTGGAGGATCTCTACGCTGCGAGAAGAGGCACCCATCGAGTCCGAGTCACTTGAGGTTGTTCTTGAGGTATGCCCGAAGAAGCTGCAGGCGATAGCGGTCGAGACGGTGCTCACCCCCCTTCCCTTCCTCGTCCTTCAAGACCTGATCGATCTTGGCGATCGCTTCCTTGCTCGGGTTCCGATAAAGCCCGAACTCGATGATCTCGCGGGTGTCGATGAACTGGATGCCGAGGTTCTCCACCAGCGCCTTCGAAGCGACCTCCTGGGGCAGCCGGCCGAGCTCCCACGCCGCTTTCTCCCGAAGCTCGGGGCGGTTGTCGGCGAGCTTCTGAGCGTAGCACTTCGCCTGAGCACCGGCATCGCCGGCCGCCTTACACTCCGCGGCGAGACGTACGACCGGGAGGATAGTCCCCATCTTCGTGCCGAGCTCCGGGTATTTCTTCGACGTCTTCTGCACCAGCGCGTCGAACGCCGCTACGTCGGAGCCGTCGCTGAGCATCGCGGCCGTCTGGAAGGTCATCCAGTTGAACTGGTAACGAACCTCCGCCTTCTGCGGATTGCCCGACTTCGCGAGCGCATCGGCCCGAACCTCGAGGTCGCTGATCACTCCGTTCTCGGCGATGTCGAGCAGGACCGGGACCGATTTGCGGCTGCCGAGACGATTGAGCGCAAACCCGGCGTCCTGACGGAGCTGCAGCTCGATGCTCCACTCGACGTTGATGTCGCTCCACTCTTCGTTCAGATAGTCCCCTTTCGCGACGTCCTCGAGCAGTGCGACGCTGCTCTCGTCGCCGATGTCGCCGAGGCCCATCATCACCTCGGAGGTCACCTGCGCCTCCTTCAGCCGCCACTGGTTCGCCTTCATCCCCTGGATCGACTTGGGGGCGGCCTTCGGCTGATCGATGTACGCCTTGAACGGCTCTATCGCCTCTTTCGCGCGCAGGCTGCCGAGCCGCTTCGCCGCGATGAGTTTCGGCGAGTTCGGCGGGAACGACGCGTTCTCACCCGTGTCGTACTTCATCATCAGCTTCTGCACGTCCTCGCGCTCGCCTTTGAAGACAGCGAGGAGGTGCGGAACGATCGGCTGACCGATCTGCTGGATCGCGAGGCCGCACTCGAGGTCGAGCGACTGGCCCTTCATGTTTCCGTAGAAAACGGCGAGCGACAGCTGATGCAGCGCGTCGTCGGTGATCGCCGACGGGTTCTGCTGCGCCAGATTCCCGAGCACCTCGCACGTGTAAGCGTGCAGCTGAATCGGGTTCGAGTCGACGTCGAGCTTCAAGATCTCGACGAGCGCCGGCACCATCTCCGGCGTCGGAATGTGCGAGAACGCCTGAATGATCCCGAGCTTCACGTCGTTCTTGTCGGTCTTCGCCAGAATCTCGAGCATCTTCGGGACTGCGTCGGTGACGCCCGCGTCACCGAGCGCCTCGGCCGAAGCTCCGGCGTACCCCGTCTCGTTGGTCTCGAGCTCGGCCAGGTACGCGTCCTTCGCCTCCACCGTCCGGAACTGAAGCAACAGTTCCATCGCGTCACGCTGGTTGGGGCCTTTCCCCTTGTAGACCTCGACGAGCGCGGGCACGGTCGCCTTCTGCTGGTCTTCGGGAAGCTCGGGGACCATCCCGATCGCCTGCCGCTGCACGGCGGGGTCGCTCTCCGCGATCTTCTTCGACACGTACTCTGGATTACTCCAGTCTGGGCTTTCGCAGCCCGTGCCGAGGGTTACCGTTGTCGCGGCGATGATGCCCGCGGTGATCCATGCGTCTCGTCTGCGCCTTGCCATGCAACTCTCCTGTCGCTCGTCGGCGAACGACCCACACGGTCCGGTCAAACCCGGACGACACCGATGTAGGGAACGTTCCTGAATCTTTCTGCGTAATCTAGGCCGTAGCCGATTACGAACTCGTTGGGAATCGTGAATCCCACATACTTCATCTCGACTTCGTTCTCCGTGTTGTCCGGTTTCGAGAGCAGAGTGCAGATCTCGATGCTCGCCGGACGGCGTGTTCTAAGGTTGTCGAGCAGGTACTTCATCGTCAGCCCGGTATCGATGATGTCCTCCACGATCAGGACGTGTTTCCCCTCGATCGGCAACGAAAGATCCTGCGTCACCCGGACGACCCCGCTCGACTTGGTCGACGTTCCGTACGAAGAGAGCCCGAGGAAATCGACCGAAAGGTCGTCCCGCGGGATCGCGCGCACCAGGTCCGCCAGAAACATGAAGCTTCCCTTGAGGACCGCGATCACGTGGATCGGTCGACCGTCGTAGTCCGCCTCGATTTGCGCGCCGAGCTCGCGGATGCGCTCCTGAAGATCTTCCTCCGAGATGAGAACGGAGAGGTTTTCGCGATCGTCGATGATGAGGTCGTCTTTACTGCTCACGTTCGCTCCTCGGAGTTGAAGAAACAGCGTCGGCACCGTGCCTCGTACTGTTCTGTCGCGCCCACCAACACCTGCTGCGGGTCGGTGGCGAGTCGAAAGCTGTGCCCGGCGGGGTTGCCGCACTTCACACAGATCGACATCAGTTTGGTGATGTATTCTGCCACGCAGAGCAGATGGGGCATCGGCCCGAACGGCTCGCCGCGGTAGTCCTGGTCGAGCCCCGCGACGACGACGCGACGGCCGCCATTGGCGAGCTCCTGGCAGAGGTCGGTGACCTCCGGTCCGAAGAACTGCACCTCGTCAATCCCGACGACGTCGACCTGAGCCTCCAGGTTCGCCCGTATCTCGGCGACGTCGCGGGCCGCACAGCTCGGCAAGGAGTCCTTGTTGTGGCTGACGATCGCCTCGGCGTCGTAGCGGTCGTCGATGACTGGCTTGAAGACCTGAACGCGCTGGCGAGCGTACTGGGCGCGGCGGAGCCGTCGGATGAGCTCCTCGGTCTTGCCGGAGAACATCGGGCCGCAGACGACCTCGATCCACCCGACTCCTCGCGGTTGCATGATCATGAAAATTCCAGCGCCGTACCTTCGCGACTCTTGTACCGAGGCCACCGCGATCACGCAACCGGTGGCGCGAGTTCCACTCTCGGATCGAGCCAGACGCGCGCTGCTTCGTTCCAATCGCGCGCCGACGCGCCGAAAACACCCGGCGATAAACTTGCCCCGCTCGCCGTTTCGGTGATATTTTCGCTGCGTTCTCACACGACCCAACCGGGACTTTTCTATGCGTACTTCGGGTGGACTCACGATCGCCTTCGCTTTGTCGTCGCTGATGCTGGTCAGCTCCGTCGCTTCTGCACAGGTCATCCGTACCTACGGAGACAAGGCCGAGGCGCAGTACGGCACGCCGCAGAGCACGGCTCCGTCGACCACCGTCAACGCTGCCCAGGGACAGGTCGCGCCCGTCCAGACCGCCGCGCCCCCCGCAACTGCCGATGGCCAGCAGGCCGCGACGGGTGGCGAAGGCGCCGAAGGGCAGCAGGAGGTCGAACCCTCCTACGTCACCGTCTTCAACCCCGGCGGCGCGCAGGCACCCCTCCCCGTAGATCTCACCCCCGAGAAGATGTACAGCGGCATCATCCCCGGGACCCGCGACGAGGTCTCGCATCTCAACGACGCGATCGAGAAGGGCCAGGACCGTAGCAACAAGAACCGCCTCACCTGGGTCGGATTCCACGCACGCGACGACGTCACGAGGGTCTTCTTCCAGACAGCGCGCGAAGCCGACTACGACCTCGGTGAAGAAAACGGCGCCGTCACGATCACCTTCAACAACACGGTCGTCTCCGCCTACAACTTCCGGCGCTTCGTCGACAGCTCCTTCTTCGACCGCAACGTCACGCGCGTCGAGGTGAACCGAGTCGACAAGAATACCGTCAAGGCGACCATCATGCTCCGCCAGTACGAGCGACCCGACATCGACCGCAACGGCAAATACCTCTACGTCGACTTCTCCGGGCAGAAGATGGCCGCCCAGAACGACGCTGCGAACCAGTAGTCTCGACACACGTTCCTCGGCCGAGGCTTCCCCATGAAGCGCACTGACCTCTCCCGGTGGTGCGCTTTTTTCGTGCTCTGCGCGGGAAGCGCCAGCGCTTACGCAGACCCTCTACCGCTGCCATCCCCCGACGAAACCGACCGCCTTCGAAGCCGGCTCGATTGGTCGCCTCAGGGATTCACCGCCGACCGGTGCACCATCGAGGGCGGCCGGCTCGCGTGTGAGGGGGTCCGGCGAGGCTCCGACTGCGCCGCTTCATGGAGCGAAGGGGTCGCGACCGAACTCTATCTCGAGCTCGATGCTTCACGCTGGTGGGTCGAAGAGGCCGTCCGCACCGACATCGGGTGGGTGCTGCGCGGGGTCGTGCGGCAGGCGGACGGAGCGGACGAGATCGAAACGACCCAATGGGCCGGTGCAGTCATCGGCGACCAGGAAATGACCCTCCAGGAGGGAAGCTGGGGCACGGCTCCCGCCGCGAGCGGGGACTGTCCCGCGACACCGCGGGTGGATTTGCCGGTGGCCACGGTCGGGAACGCACGGTGGGGGCAGCAGGGGTGGACCTTCGAGGACGTTCGGGTTCCGCCATGGCCCATTGGGCCTGTCCAGCGACAGGCGCGCGGCTTTCTCCCGCCGACGGTGCGAGCCGCCAACGGTGTGGTGGGCGGCCATCTCGACTACTGGCTCGCCCCATTCGCGGCATTGACGGTTCTCGGAGATTCGGACGGGCACGTCGGCGTCGGCATCGGCGTGGTGTCGGGCGACGCCCGCCGCACCCGTCGACTGGACGGTCTTCTGCAGTACGACGTCGTCCAGCGCCGGCTCGAACCTGCGGCGCTCGGTGACCTGGGCGTCGGACGACGGCTGCACCTGAGGGCACACCTCGAACATCCTGCCGACGACACCGCGTGGCGGCTACGGCGAAACGAACTCGGCGGCCTCTACCGGGACTGGCGTGTGACCGACGTCGGGGTGTCGCTCGGCGGACGTGGACACTCCCTCTACGGCCGCTTCTCGGCCCTCACCGATCCATCCGAGATCGAGACGCAGCTCGCCGCGGACCTCGGTTTCGCTTCGGACTTCGACGCCTCGTTCAGCCGCTGGAGCGTCGACCTCGACCACTCGACGCGCCGCCTGGTCGATTCGATCCACTCGTCGACCGCGGCGGTGGAAGCTGCGATCCCGTTCGGCCGCCCCGAGGCGTTCTGGGTGACGCCCTCCGCCGCCGTCGTCGGCAACTTCGGCACCGTCACCGCCGCCCGAGGTTTCGACGCCTCCACCACCTTCTCGATCCTCGGCCGCGCCGAAGCGGGGCTCGCCTTCGACGGCCGATTCGAGACCGCGCGGCACTACGTGTCGCCTCGCCTCTATGCCGGCGCCGAGCTCTTCGGTCTGCAGCAGCGGACCCCCGAAGAAGGAGCGCCACCGTTCCCGTACCAACGACCCGACCGTTGGCGCTACGTCGACCTCGTGCTCGACCAGAACATCCGCGAGGGCGACTGGAGCCTGGCGTTCCCCGTCGGCGTTTACACCGACACTCTCGGCGATGCCGCGATCGAAGACATCATTGCGGACCCCCGACCGCACGCCACGCTCGAGGGACGCTGGCAGAATACGTCGCTTCGCGCCCTCGCCGCCTGCGACTTCGGCTGCGCGGGGGTCGGCTTCGACGCCCAGTTGATGATGGCGCTCAGCACCTTCGACGTCTGGTACGGCGTCTCCGATCTGGACGAAGCCGCCGCGCGGCTCGTCCGAGCGCCGCAGCTTCTGTCACGTGCCGGGACCGCGGTGCGGCTCGTTCAACCGGCTTCTGCAGACCTCGACGCGATCGTGCACTACGGCGGCATTGGATTTTCAGGGAGCCATTGGAACGGTTCCGCCTCGGCCCGCTGGAGCGACGCCGAGCCCGAACGAGGCTTCGATGGAACGTTCGGCTACCACTGGCCGTTGCTCGGCTGGGGGTTGGGAGCATCGGGCGGCTGGCGCCTGGACGGCGAGTGGAACGTCATCGCGGGGCTGTCACTCAACCCGGCTCGCTAGCCTCGTCAGGCGCCGAAGATCGACGGCGAGTGGTACGTCGTCGCCGGGCTCCCGCTCAACGCGGCGCGGTGACGTCGCGCGTCGAGTAGAAGTCGCGGCGGAACGCGGCGAAACGGCCTTCCAGAATGGCGCTACGCGCGTCGCCTACGAGCTTCAAGTAATACGTGAGGTTGTGGATCGTGCAGAGCCGCGCGGCGAGGATCTCGCGCGACTTGTAGAGGTGTCGGACGTAGGCCTGCGTGTAGTTTTGGCAGGTGTAGCAGTCGCAGGCAGGATCGATGGGGTCCATCGACATCGCCGACGTCGCGTTGCGGACGTTGAGGACGCCGTACGACGTGAAGCACTGGGCGTTGCGGGCATTCCGGGTCGGCAGGACGCAGTCGAACATGTCGACCCCGCGCGCGATGCACTCGACGAGGTCCTCGGGCGTCCCGACGCCCATCAGGTACTTTGGCTTGTCGTCCGGCATCAGCGGCGTCGAGACTTCGACCGTGTCGTAGAGCGCCTGCGACTCCTCACCGACCGACAGCCCGCCGATCGCGAACCCGTCGAACGGTTCGGGGACTAGCTCTTCGGCGTGCATCTTTCGCCAGTCTTCGCGCACACCGCCCTGCAAAATCCCGAAGAGCGCGCAGTCGGGGCGTGTGCGAGCGGCGAGGCAGCGCTTCTCCCACCGGGTCGTTCGCGCCATGCTCTCGAGCATGTAGCGTTCGGGGGCGTCGTGCGGCGGGCACTCGTCGAACGCCATCATGATGTCGCTGCCGAGTGTCTCCTGGATCTGGACGACGCGCTCGGGGGTGAACATGTGGCGCGAGCCGTCGACGTGGTCCTGAAACTCGACGCCGTCTTCCTTGATCTTGCGCAGGTCCTCGAGGCTGAACACCTGATACCCGCCCGAATCGGTCAGGATCGGTCGGTCCCAGTGCATCATCTGGTGGAGACCGCCATGCATCTCGATGATCTCGAGCCCGGGACGCAGATAGAGGTGGTACGTGTTGCCGAGGATGATCTGCGCGCCGACCATCCCGGTGAGCTCTTCGGGGGTCATCGCCTTCACCGTCCCTTTGGTCCCGACCGGCATGAAGATCGGCGTCTCGACCACGCCGTTTCGGAGTTCCAACCGCCCTGCCCGGGCCGCGCCGTCGTTCGCCTCGACGGTCCACTGGAAAGTCTCGCAACGTTCGACCGTCATTCGCGCCTCCGGATGAACATCGCGTCCCCGTAGCTGTAGAATCGGTAGCGCTCGGCGACCGCGGCGGCGTAGGCCGCGCGCAGTTCCTCCACACCGCCGAATGCGAAGACCAGCGCGAGCAGCGTCGATCGCGGCAGATGGAAGTTCGTGAGCATCGCATCGACCACCCCGAACCGAAAGCCCGGCTTGATGAACAGGTCGGTGGAGCGCGTGCCCGGCTCGAAGGGGTGCTCGCGGCGCGCTTCCGCCTCCAGCGTGCGGACCGTCGTGGTGCCGACGGCGACGACGCGCCCACCCCGTTCCCGCGTCCGACGGACTGCGTCACCCAACGTCTCACCGATGACGTACTCCTCGTAGTGCATCTCGTGGTCGGTCAGGCGCTCCGCGGTGACCGGCTTGAAGGTCCCCGGGCCGACTCGAAGCGTGATTGTCGCGAGCTCCACTCCCGCAGCGCGGAGATGATCGAGCATCGCCTCGTCGAAGTGCAAACCCGCGGTCGGCGCTGCCACCGCGCCCGGTGACGATGCGTAGACCGTCTGGTAGCGGGCGGCGTCTTCATCCGTCGACTCCTCGGTCCCCTCTTCCTGGCGCCGCTTCACGATGTAGGGGGGCAGCGGAATCACCCCCTCGCGCGCGAGAAAACCGTCGGCCGACATCTCGCTCTCGATCTCCACGCGAGCGAAACCTCGATCTCCCTCGACGACGCGAACGCTGCCTCCCGACGCGAGTGTGAGGACTGTCCCGGCGCGGACCGGCTTCGAAGAACGGGTCATGCAGTGGAGCACCAGCCGCCCATCGGGCGCCGGCCGCGTCCAGCGGTCCGTCCCTTCGGGCGTCAGGACGTCGACCACGAAGAGCTCGACCGCGCCACCGGTGGACTTGCGGGCGGCGAGCCGCGCGCGCACGACCTTCACGTCGTTGAAGACGAGGAGGTCGCCGGCACGGAGGAGCTCCGGGAAGTTGACGAAGCCGGCGTGGCGCAGCTCGTCGCCCGGTCCGACCACCATCAGCCGCGAAGCACGACGCTCGTGCGCCGGCTCGCTCGCGATCAGCTCCGCGGGCAGTTCGTAGTCGTACGTTTGGACGAGGTCGGGATCGAACACTTCAGCCGTGCGCGCGCGCTCGCTGGAGCCGCTGATCGAGGATCTCGAGCTTCGGGTGGTCGGGGTCGATGCTCCGCACCATCTCGATCGATCGCACTGCGCGTTCGACCTCCCGAATCTTCAGAAAGAACCGCGCGACGAGCACGTGAACGTCGGGGTTGGCAGGATCCATCTTCGCGGCTTGAATCATGCTCGTGCGAGCTTCGCCGACGGTCTCGGGGTCGGTCGTCCGACGCCGAAAGAGCGTGTAGGCGTAGTACGCGAGCAGCAGCCCCCGGGTCGGATCGTACTCCTTGGCGCGCTGCAGGCAGTCGAGCGCGGAGTCGAGGTCGCCCAACCTGAGATAGGTCAGCCCGTCACGGAAGTAGATGTCACCCATCGCCCGGGCCGAGGGGTCGAGGTCGGAGAGTGCGCCCGTCTCGTCGACGCTCATCGACTCCATCGCCCCTTGAATCTCGACGATCGCGCGCCCCACGGCCCGGCGAACGTCCAGCGCCTTGCGGGTCAGCTCCTGGTCACCCAGCTTCTGGAAGTTCTCCGCACGATAGAAGCGCTCGTAGCGCTCGTAACGCGCCGCAGCCGCCTCCCATTCGGCGTCTCGATCCAGGTTGAGCACAATCCAGGGGTCGTCGCAGTCGGCCACGCGTGAATGGTCTTCGTTCACGATGGCTCTGAGACGCTCGATGCGAACTGCCTTGTCACTCGTTTCCGAGGTCATCGCGTCACGCGTTCAGTGAGAGGGGAACCTTCTAGTGACAGCATAACACCTACGGCCCGGGTAAGGAACCGGCTACGTATATCGGCAAGCGGCCGTCCGGAGGGCGCGAGGGACCCCCATCGCTGCGTCGACAACCACGGGTCACTGCACCATGGACCGGTGGTGCCGCCGATCCGTTGAACGCCCCGCCCTGCGGTGGTACATCGTTCGGCCCGCGATGTTGCGGAAACGAAGAGCCACAGATGACACCCGACGAGCTTCGCGCGAGCTACCTCGAATATTTCGAAAACCGTGGCCACAAGGTGGTCCCGTCGTCCCCCGTCGTACCGGTCGGAGACCCGACGCTGTTGTTTACTAACGCGGGGATGAACCAGTTCAAGGACCTCTTGCTCGGGAACGAAGTCCGCGACTACAAACGCGCCGCCAGCGTGCAGAAGTGCATCCGCGCTGGCGGAAAACACAACGACCTCGACGAGGTCGGTCGAGACGGACGCCACCTCACGTTCTTCGAGATGCTCGGGAACTGGTCCTTCGGCGACTACTACAAGCGCGACGCCATCAAGTGGGCGTGGGACTACATCACCGACGTCCTCGAACTCGACACGGCGCGGCTCTACGTGACGATCTACAAGGACGACGACGAGGCCTTCGACATCTGGACGAAGGAGGTCGGGGTCGATCCGGACCGCGTGCTCCGGCTCGGCGACATCGAGCAGGGGGACGAGGAGAACTTCTGGTCGATGGGACCCACCGGCCCCTGCGGTCCGTGCACCGAGATCCACTACGACAAGCATCCCGAGATCGGCGAGCTCGAGTTCGTCGAGGGCTACGACGACGAGCGTGTGGTCGAGTTCTGGAACCTCGTCTTCATGGAGTTCGATCGCGACGAAGACGGCAACCTCGAGCCGCTCCCCCTGAAGTCCGTCGACACCGGCATGGGGCTCGACCGAATGGCGACGATCCTCGCCGGGACGACCAACATCTTCCACACGGAGCTCTTCCTCCCGATCATCCGGAAGACGCTCGAGCTCGCCGGAGAGTCGACGGATCAGGACTGGGACGCGTTCTTCTCCTCGGAACGCTGGCCCGCTTTCGCCGTCATCGCCGACCACGCACGCACCGTGACGTTCGCCCTCGTCGATGGTGCACGCTTCGCGAACGAAGGGCGCGGCTCCGTGCTGCGCTCGATCTTGCGTCGCGCCGTTCGTTTCGGCCGGCAGCTCGGTTTCACCGAGCCGTTCCTCCACGAGGTGTCCGCGTCGGTGGTCGAGCACTTCGGCCACGTCTACCCGGACCTTCGTGAACTCGGAGCGCAGGCGGGCGAGCTCATTCGCCTCGAGGAGGAGCGGTTCTTCCGTACCCTCGATCGGGGTATCGCGCTCTTCGAGGAGCAGGCTGACAATCACGCCGACGAAGGTCAGCTCCCGGGCGCCGTCGTCTTCGAGCTTCACGCCACGTTCGGCTTCCCGCCCGACCTCACCCAGGTGATGGCGGAGGAGCGCGGCATGACGATCGACTGGGAGGGCTACAAGGAGCACTGGGCCGGTCATCAAGCAGCCTCCAAGGGTTCAAAGGACATTCGTGCCCTCGGAGCGGCGGTCGGCGACTGGGTCAACGCGACGGACCGGCTCTCCTCGTTCGTCGGGTACGCTTCGGACAGCGCCGAGACCCGGATCTCGAAATACCGCCCGCTCGGTGACGACCGCTACGAAGTGATCCTGGTCGAGACGCCGTTCTACGCGGAGTCGGGCGGACAGGTCGGCGACACGGGGACGATTCGTGCGACCGACGGCTCCGTCGTGCTCGAAGTCGAGGACACGCAGAAGGGCCCGATGGGGTGGGTTCACACCGTCCGAGCCGTCGAGGGGGAGCTGACGGAAGCGGCCGCGAAGGGAACCTTCTCGGCCGAAGTCGACGCTTCGCGCCGTCGTCTGGTGGAGTCGCACCACACGGCCACGCACCTGCTCCACGAAGCGCTGCGCCACTGCGTCTCCGACCAGATCTTTCAGGCCGGCTCCCTCGTCGCGCCAGACCGCCTCCGGTTCGACTTCAGCCACGGGCAGCCGCTGACCGAAGAGGAACTCGCCGAAGTCGAGCGGAGGGTGAACGACTTCGTCCAGGCCGCGCACGACGTGGTGATTCACGAGGACGTCGAACGAGACCGCGCCGTCAACGAGCTCGGTGCGATGGCGATCTTCGGCGAGAAGTACGGCGACTCGGTCCGCGTCGTCGAGATCGCCGACTCCCCGTCGATCGAACTGTGTGGCGGTACCCACGTGAAGAACACGCGCGACATCGGCGTCGTTCGCGTCACTTCGGAGTCGGGGGTCGCCGCAGGAATTCGCCGCATCGAAGCGATCGCGAACCGTGTCGCGCTCGACTCGTTCGCCGACGACAGCAAGCTCGTCGCCGAGCTCGCGCGGACTCTGAAGACCGAACGCGGGCACCTCCTCGATCGGGCCGCCGCTCTCCTCGAGGAACGCGCCGAGCTCGAGAAGCGCGTCGACCAGCTCACCCAGAAGCTCGCCGCGCAGGACTCGGGGAAGATCGTGGACGACGCCGAAGACGTCGACGGCGTGAAGGTCATCGCGAAACGCATCGAGGTGCGGGACCGCGACCAGCTCCTCAAGTACGCCGACTCGCTCCGCGACAAGCTCGAGGAGGGCGTCGCCCTGCTCGCCGCGGAGATCGACGGAAAGCCCGCCCTCCTCTGCATGGTCACCGATTCGGCGGTCGCGAACCGTAAGCTGAAGGCCGGGGACCTCATCAACCAGGCGGCGAGCTACGTCGGGGGGCGCGGAGGTGGACGGCCGACGCTGGCGCAGGCAGGCGGATCGGACGTGTCGGGGATCTCCGCGGCGGTCGACAACTTCGGCAGGATCGTCCGCGAAGCGCTGCAGTAGCGCTCAGGGGGCCGGTGCGACCGGGGCCGGTTTCTCTTCGGCGACGCTCGGGGTGCTCCCCGCGACGTGGCTCAAGCCGAGGACGACGGCCAGGAGCGCGAAAACCGCCACGGCGGCGAATAACAGGCGCTGTCGGCGATGCATGCGCTCCAACTCGCGCTGGAGCTCGCGCGTCTGCTGCTCCGCACGGTCCCCCTGGTCGGCGGCGTAAGCGCGCTCGACGCTCTCGTTCACGAGGAGCTCCATCGTCGGGTCCCCCCCACCGTTTGGAAGGCTCCCCAGTTCCGAAAGAGGTTTGTTCAATGGGGTAGCCTGCTCCAGCGTCGGAGCCGCACTCAAGGCGGCTGCCACTTCGGCGCGCTCCTGGCGGAACATGTTCGAGACATACGCCCCGAGCGAACGGCGCAGATCGCCGCCCTCCCCGCTCGATTCCAGGAACCGAACGAGGTCGTTTCGAAAGTCAGCGGCCGACTGGTACCGCTTGTACACGTCGCGCTCCAGCGCCCGCATGATGATCGCCTCGAGCGCCTCGGGAACCTCCGGGCGCAACGCACGGGGCGGTTGAATCGGCTCGTCGAGAATCGCCTTGATGACTTCGGGCGGAGTCGCCCGACGGAAGAGGCGATAACCGCAACAGAGCTCGTAGAGAATGATGCCGAGGGAGAAGATGTCCGAGCGTGGGTCGATGTTCTCGCCGCGGAGCTGTTCGGGGCTCATGTAGGCGTACTTGCCGCCGCTCAGCTTTGGCCGAGAGTCGTCGAGCCCGATGATCTTGGCGATCCCGAAATCGAAGACCATCCCGACGCCCTGGTACGTCACCATGATGTTCTGGGGGCTGACGTCGAGGTGTACGACCGAATACGCAGAGCCGTCCAGAGCCCTGAAGTCGTGAACGTAGCTGAGACCATCCGCGGCGTCCGCGATGATCTGAGCCGTCTGCCGGATGGTCGGAGGGCAATGCTGCTGGTAGCCGCGCTGAGCGATGTCCGCGACGGTTTGCCCGTTCAGGAAGTCCATCAACATGCAGTGGTCGTCGCCGACCACGCGGGCGTCATGAACGTTGATGACGTTGGGATGCGAGAAGCGCGACGAGATGAACGCCTCGCGATAGAACATGTCGACGAGGCGATGGTCGTCGCGCGAGTTGGAGGGGAGCGCCTTGATCACCACCGGACGGGTGAAGTCGCGAGGCCCGCTCTTCACCGCCAGGAACACCTCGGATTGCCCGCCGACGGCGAGCCGTCGCAGCAAGATGTAATCCCCGAGCTGGGCGTTCAGGACCATGGGCGGAAAAAAGTATCGGGAAGAGCCTTTCGGCATTTTAGGCGGGGTACCCCGCAGGCGCAATTCTTCAATCCGGCGCAGTTTCGGCACCGGGCGGGTCGTCGGACGAGTCCTGTTTCGCCGGTCAAAGAGCACCCGTGAGCAGCGCAGCGAGCAGCGAGAGAGCCACCAATAGCGCGACGATCGCGAGGATGGCCACGAAGATGGTGAGCCGCGACAGTCCCGCCGACGTCACTTTCCGGGGCGCGCCCATCGTCGCGTGAACGTCCAGAACCTTCGTATCCGCATTCGCCCGCGGCGAGTCCGGTCGAGCTGGCGCCGTGGCCGGAGGCACGGTCAGGGCGGGCGACGGGCGCTCGGGAACCGGGGGGGCGAGCTCGACCCCCGCGATCCGGTTTCTCGGGACGGACACCCGGCCGCGCCCCGGCGACGTCAGGCGAGGCAGCGCGGCGTCGGATGTCACGCGATCGAACTCCAGGAGGGCCTCGCGGGCGTTGGCGAACCGTGACGTCCCCTCCTTCTGCAGACACTTCGTGACAAATCGGGCGAGCTCCGGCGAGACGTCGATGCCCCGACGCGGCGTGATGGCCGGCAACGGCGACTCCATGTGCATCCGGAGCATGTGGACCGGGACCTGAGACTCGTACGGTAGTCGGCCGCACAGCATTTCGTAGAGCAGGCAGCCGAGGGCGTAGATGTCGGAATGAGGCCCAATCTCGTCCACGGCGCCCCGGCACTGCTCGGGGCTCATGTAGGCCGGAGTTCCGAAGAGCGCGCCAAAGGATGTCACCGCCCCTTCCGAGTTGTCGTGGCCGACCAACTTCGCGATGCCGAAGTCGACGACCTTCACGACCGGTTCGTCGTCCGCGTACTTGAACGATAGGATCACGTTCTCGGGTTTGAGATCTCGGTGCACGACGTCGAGGTCGTGGGCCTCTCGGAGAGCGAGCAGCATCTGGCGCACGACCTCCACGATGGCATCCAGACGAAGGCCGCGGACCATCGCCTGTCGCAACGAAAGCCCGGACACGAACTCCATCGCGATGTAGAGGAAATCGCCCTGGGACCCGAAGTCGTAGAGCGTCACGCAGTTGGGGTGAGCGAGCTTTCCGAGAACACGGGCCTCCTGAGCGAACCGACGCCGGGCCTTGGCGAGCGCTTCGTCGCGACGCGCATCGTCCGGGCGAACGAGATCTTCCGCGCGAAACATCTTCAGCGCAACGTCGCGATCCACCTCGACCTGAAGAGCGCGATAAACGTGGGCCATCGACCCGCTGCCCAGAAGGCCTCGGACCACGAATCGACCTCCGACGAGCTGGCCAAGATGTTCGTTGTCGCGGTTTTCCGCCCACTCTTCCTCATCGATGGTGTAGTACCCGTCGCCCGTCGGGCACGCCGTCAGAGAGCGCTCGGTCCGCGTCTGGCAATGGGGACAGATCGCCATCAGTCGAAGTCACTGATGACGGGAGTCTCGAGGATCGTCGGGGCGGGCTTGTCCTCCTCGATCGGAACGGCGGACGTACCGCACATCGCTTCGACCTCCGAATTCGAAGCGGCGGCACACAGGTCCGACCACTGACGGGGCGTGAGGCGTCCTTTCGGTCCGCCCCGCGGGCACGCGACGGAGAGCACGACCGTGGCTCGGGACAGGACCGAGGGGTTTCCGACGAGATCCCGATGGCATGCGAGCTTCACTGCCGCACTTCGGCCGCCCTTGCCGTCGAGATCGAGATCTTGCGCAATCGAGGCCGAGGCCTCATCGAGCGCACCGTGCACGCCGAACGCCGTGGCCAGCATGAACGACGCGATCGCTTCGGTGGGCTCGAGCGCCGCCGCTGTCTGCGCCGGGGTGAGATTTTCTAGCGAGGCCAGGATGCGAACGGTATCGGCGCAACAACCTCGCAGGTCGGCGTCCGATTCGCCCGCCAGGCAAAGCCAGGCCGAAGGCAACAGACGCGGATGCCGTGGGGCCACCGTCCGCAGCAGCCCGAGCTCGTCGCACGTCGGGGGATCTGCCTCGCCGGAGCGAACCTGCTGATCGAAGCGAAATGCCATGTACTCTACGGCGTTTTCCGAGCCGGCTCCTTGCAGCCCCGTCAGGCATGTCTCGAGCACGCGGACCGGCGTCGCCTCGATGACCTTTGCGACTTCACTGGGGGAGGCTCCGCGGGCCGCCATGAACCGCTGGCAGGCTACGGCGGCGATCTCCGGCTTCCAATCCTCCACCGCCAACAACGCGACCTCTTCGTCGGTGAAGTTGAGCACGGCCTCGCGCGTCGCCGCGAGTGACCACGACGCGGTGATCAGCGCTCCCAGGATTAGGTTGCCGAGGAAGAACGGCGAGCCGACCGTTCGCTCGAGCTCCGTCGTCCTAAACGGGCCGAGGCGCGCCACGACGGCGAGGGGAAGGACCGCGAACAGGTAGACGACGAACGGAGTCGCCGGCCCGACCCAGAATTGCGTCGCGACAAAGATGCAGCAAATGGCGCCCACGATCGGCGCGAGCATCGACAGGTAGTCCCACCCCGCATCCCACGCGTCGCGAAACGCGGCCATCTCCAGCGTCTGTTCCACGTGGATGCGGTTCGAGGGGGGAGTGACCACGCCGGGCGCCGGCGGCGGATTCCTTCGCCGGACCGGACTTCGGCTCTTCGTGTAGACTGCCTTGCGTGGCTGGGGAGCGGGCCGGTGTCGCTTCGGGGCGGGAAAGTCGCGAAGATCGTCTCGGGCGATGTCGTGGCGCAACACCTCGAGCGACGACGTCACTTCCGAATCAGGATCTCCGAGCGACCGCTCCGAGGCTGCTCTCATCTGCGCCTGCATCGCCGCAGCGACCTCGTCTACTTCGTCGACGTCCACCATTTCGATGTCGTCGAAATCGACGCCCACGTCCGTCGAGTCGATGTTCGGAAGGTCCTCGGCCGCCACGTGCTCGAGGCCTTCGGCCGTCGGAATCTCCAGGTTCGACGCGTCCGCGAGCGACTCCGGTTTTCGCCGGCCTGCGTCGATGAAGAGATCGAGAACGACGCGCTTCTCGGGCGCGATGGGACACCCGGCGGTGTCGCACGCCCGCAGATCCTCGCCCTGCTTCCCGCATTCGGGACACGTCTTGAGCTTCCTCGTCACTCGAGGCTCCGATCGGTGTGAACTCGCCCATCGTAGCCGCCAACGGTGTCGCGACCAAGTTCGCCCGAGACTGAATCGGGACCAGGATGCGACCCGAAGTTCGCCGAATGAGACGAACTGACGGCGGACTGCGGCCCGTTCGTGAACCGCTCACTCCTCCGTTTTCAGAGTACCCGATCGCGTTAAGTGACCGCCCGAACTAGCCTTTCGCTCCGCCCGACACTTTCTTCGCAACGCTCGCCGGCCGCTCCCGATAACGTGGGGACGGCGATGGTGCCGTCCCTGACCGGAGGCACCGATGACCGACGCGAAGCTGATCCTCCCTGGCGAGTTCTTCGAATCGA
>CAYPJU010000010.1:0-36919 GCA_964411125.1 uncultured Bradymonadales bacterium
AACGAGATCGAGAACGAGAACGAGAACGACCACGAGCGGGCGGCCACAGCCGCCCGCAGCCCCGTCACCGGCTGAGCACCGCGAGCATCGCCCCGATGCGTCGCAGGTCGTCCTGCCGCTCGGCGCCACCCGCCAGCCCGACGAGGTCGAGCACCGCGCACGCCTCGGCCGCCGACCCGAGCGCGATGCGGAAGTGGTTTTTCGCCGCGTCCCCTCGTCGACCGGCGCCTTCGGCGATGTTCAGCACGATAGAGTCGGCGGCCCGCAGCGCCTGGCGCCGTAGGTCGGCCGAGCCCCGCGGAAAGCGCGTCGCGCGTAGCCAGCGCGCAAGGGCGACGGCGAGTCGGTAGCAGTCGAGGCGTTCGTGGGTGAAGGTCATGGTCGTGTCTCCGCAAAGAGGGGTTCGTGGATGCGGGGCCGCCGGCGCGGCCCTCACCCAACGGGGCGCGTAGCGGGGCCGCGCCGGCGGTGCCGCTTCCGCGAACCCTCGGAGCGGAGGCGCAGACCATGAACGGAGCCCGCGGACGCCGCGCACGGGGCTAACGCCCCGCGCTACGCCGCGCTGCGCGCGGGTGCCCGCGGACGCGGGCAGGATTTGGTGGTGTGCGGGCGATCCGCGGGCTGCGCCCGCGGCAACCAGGCCGGCGCTGCGCGCCGGAACGGCAAACCACAGGCTGCGCCTGCGGGAACAATGAGGGTCTTTCCGGCCTCTGGGGGTATGCGGGCGATCCGCCCCGCTATACGATCAGACGGGCTCGACCACGGTCTGAACCGCCGATGATCCGTCCCCCTCCCACCGGATCTCGCTGACGACCTTGCGGTCTGCGACCCACCACGGCTTGCGCGAGGTCACCTCGACACGACAGCCACCGTCTTGCGGGACGACGGACACGTCGCCCACGGCGTGTCCGATGCCGTCGCCGACGTTCATGCCCCACGTTCCCGACCAGCGCTCGGCGAGAGGGCGCCGGAGGTCGGGGAGCGCCCGGTCGAACCAGATTTCGAAGGTGGGGGAGTCGTGCGCGGTCCACTGCCACACCTTCATCTTGCGAATCTCCGTCGGCTCGCCCTCCCCGCCCGCATCGAAACTGAGCGACCGCAGCGGGTCGTGCTGCACGTAGTTTCCGTGCTCGTAGTTCCACTGACGGCGCACCACGTGGTCTGACTCCATCTGGTGGACCGTCGTGTAGACGCCACCGTCGAACTTACACCGGTAGTCGGCCTGTCCGATGCCACCCTGGGTCTGCCGCAGCGCCATCTGCATCGGGACCAGACCGGCCACACGGTGAATCTTGCGGCGCTGGCCGTCGATCGACATCTCGACGGATTTCGCGAAGTTGAGGTGAGGAAGGTGCAGCACCGCCATCACCTGGTTTCTGGAGTGCCCCATCGTGCTACCGTTCCGCTTCATCTGCAGCGTCGTCGGGCGTTTCCCACGGTAGTGTAGATCGACGTCGAGGCCGTCCCAGTTCCGGTACTGAAAGCGCAGGTCGAGGTACTTCGCGTCGGAGGTGTCTTCGATGTGCAGCGCTTCTCGGCGTCGGCAAAGAGGCACCTCCGGGAGCCAGTCATCGATGCCGTCGATGTCGGCGACGACCAATTGCTCGCCGGTCCCGGCGCGCGCATCCTTTGCGATCCAGACATCGCCCTCGGGCGTCGCGATGCGCGCGAGCTCGTGCATGTCGTAGTCGGGATGGTCGGTGACGATGACGAGGTCGGTCTCGTAGGTCAGGCCGAAAACGAGAAACGGCAGGACGGGCGCTTCAGCCTCGAATCCTCCGGCGTACTTCGCCCCTGATGGCTCGATGCTCTGCACCCGTCGCGACACCTCGCCGCCGCGTATGACGGGGCCGGAGGGCAACATTCGGGTGACGGAGAACTTGCTGGCGAGCGACATCGAGGCACCGGTTCGGGGTCGACCGAGGGTACCATCGCGCCCGAGGGCGTCGCTACTGCTCGAACTGCTGCAGGAGGAAGTCGGAGGCCTGGGAAGTCGTCTGCTCGCTCCCCTCCTCGACCGACGCCTCGGCGAACTCTTTCGGCTCGGTCCCGGCGACGAAGACTTCTTCGATGCCGCCGCTGCGAGCGAGCTTGCCGGACGCCGGGTCAATGACCGCGGTCACCACGCCGGACTCGGGCGGCTGGAACTTCTGCGGCTCCTCGTTCTCGAGCGCGGTCTTCATGAAGCCGAGCCAGATCGGTGCGGCGACGCGGCCTCCGTACTCCTTGGCGCCGAGCGACGTGTTGTCGTCGAACCCGGCCCAGACGCCAGCGACGAGCTGCGGGGTGAAGCCGATGAACCAGGCGTCCTGCGCCTCGTTGGTCGTGCCGGTCTTCCCGGCGACCGGGTGGCCGAGCTCCCGGACCTCGGGCGCCGTACCGCCGCGGCGCACGCCGTTGGAGTCGGTGTAACCCGAGACCGGCGCCTGCAGGATCTCGTTGAGGACGTAGGCGACCGACGGGTCGAGCACGCGCTCGAACTTCGTCTGGAAGCGCTCGGTGTCGCCGCGCGCCGACTCGACCTTGGTGATGAACAACGGGTCGGCGTACATCCCGCCGCTGGCGAAGGTCGCGTACGCGTTGGTCATCTGCAGCGGGTTCAGCTCGGACGACCCGAGCGCCATCGTGTAGTTGTCGACCATCTCGCCGCGGACGCCCATGCGCCGCGCGAAGTCCTGGACGGGGTCGATGCCGAGGTCCATCAGCAGCCGAACGGCGACGACGTTGCGGCTACCGCCCAGCGCCTCGCGCATCCGGATCGGTCCGCGCCAGGTGTTGTCGGAGTTCTTCGGCGACCACGTCTTGCCGCCGTGCATCGGGACGACGGCCGGGCTGTCGAGGATGAGCGACGCGGCGGTGAACTTCTTCGACTCGAGCGCGGCGCCGTAGACGAACGGCTTGAACGTCGAGCCGGTCTGCCGCTTCGCCTGCGTGGCGTGGTTGTACTCGTTGAACGAGTAGTCGAACCCGCCGACCATCGCGACCACGCCGCGCGTCTTCGGATCGATCGCGACGAGCCCCGCCTCGGGGCCCGTTGCGTAGCGCGCCTTGATCGGTTCGCCCTCCCCGCCCAGCTCGACGATCTGGACGCGCAGGACGTGCCCGCGGAGCAGCATGTCGCCGAGCTTCTCCTCGGTGCACTCGACACCGTCGAAGATGCGCGAGCGCGGCTCGAGCAGCAGCACGGCGTCCTGTTTGCCGATCTTCAGCCGCACCAGGCCGCTGTCGGCGTCGACCGACGAGACGACGGCGTCGTAGAGCGCATGAAGTTTCAAGGATCCGTCTTTCGAACGCTTCCGGATCTTCTGGTCGACGGACTTCAGGAACCCGTCGATGTCCTTGTCGGCGAGCTTCTTCTGCGGGCGATAGTACTTCTTTCGCTCGTCGTAGCTGCGCAGGCCGTCACGAAGCGCCTTGTTCGCCGCCTTCTGCTCGGCGACCTCGAGCGTCGTGTAGACGCGGAGCCCGCCGCCTCGCACGCGCTCGTCGCCGTACTTGTCGACCAGCAGTTTTCGGACGTGCTCGGTGTAGAACGGCGCAAACCAGAGGTAGGGCTGCGCCTTGTCGCGGTCGGCGAGCTTCGGGGTCACCTCCAACGCCGAGCGGTACTCGGCCTCCTCGATGAAGCCCTTCTCCCACAACTGGTCGAGGACGAACTTGCGACGCTTCGCGGCCCGCTCGGGGTGGCGAAACGGCGTATGCCGCTCGGGCGACTGTGTCAGCCCGGCGAGCGTCGCCGCTTCGGGCAGCGACAGCTCACCGACGCCCTTGCCGTAGTAGACGCGCGCAGCCTCTTCGACCCCGTTGACGCCGTGCCCGAGATAGATCGTGTTGAGGTAGAGATAGAGGATGTCTTCCTTCGAGAGGTTCTGCTCGATCTGCCGGGCGAGGATGATCTCTTTGATCTTCCGCTCGATCGCCCGCTCGGGCGTGAGCATCAGATTCTTCACGACCTGCTGGGTGATCGTGGACGTCCCCTTCACCCCGACGTCGAAGCGAACCGCGTAGTAGAACGCGCGGACCATGCCGAGCCAGTCGATCCCTTCGTGCTTCATGAAGTCCGCATCTTCTGCGGCCATGAAGGAGTAACGAACGTGGAGTGGGATCTTCTCGAGCGGGACGACCGTTCGCTTCGCGCCGGGGGTGAAGTACTCCGCGATCACCTCGCCCTCGGCAGAGTAGACGCGGGACATCTGGGGCGGGTCGAAGTCGTCGCGCTCCATCAGCCGCGGAAGGTCGCGCCCGTACCAGTAGAAGATCCCGGCGAGCGCGCTGGCTCCGACCACGGCCCCGACGATCCCGAGGATCAGCGACCACTTTACGATTCGTTTCAGCATGAGACCGCGCTCGACGAGGAGTCGGCCGCTCGTCCGCCTCCCGGACTACGGCCGTCCGTACAACGGTGACGACGAGGAATCGAATTCCCGTTCAAGCCGCGGCGGCCATCCCGTTCATCGTCGACATCTTCTGCGCGAACATTTCGAGCCACGGCGCATCTTCGGATGCGACTCTCACTCGATAGCGGAAGACGCGCGTACCGTCGCTCCCGTCGACGGCGAGGGCTCGGCGACCGACGACTTCCATACGGAGGTTGCACTGTTGCCGACTGCTCGAGACGAGCGCGGTGAGCTGTATCACCTCTCCGTCGGCGAGCTCGAAGCCTGCGAGGAAGTGAAGCTCTCCGCCTCGACGGCGATGATTGACCTGGGCGAGAAATTCCGATTCGTCGTCGAAACGACAGACTACGCGACGCATGTGCACTCCTTACCTTCCATGGCGATGGTGCGCGGTATAACTAGGATGTAGACGGTAGATGTCCTACACCCAGTATCTGCCGCTTCGAGCGACCCGCAATTTTTTTCATGAACGAACTCGACCTGCCGATCTGGATGTACGCACTCGCTGTGCTCGGCGGCGGCTTTGCGGGCGCCATCAACACGATCGCCGGGAGTGGGTCGCTCATCACCCTCCCCCTCTTCGTGTTGATGGGGCTTCCGGCGAGCGCGGCGAACGCGACGAACCGCGTCGGGGTGACGATCCAGAACATCGTGAGCCTCTCGACGCTGAAGCGCCGGGGGGCGCTCGACCTATCGGGTTCTGCGCCGTTCGCCGGAGCGACGCTCCTCGGTGCGGTCGCGGGGGCGCTCGTCGCGGTGAACGTGGACGAGCGCTTCCTCAACCTCACGATCGGCCTCGTCATGCTGACGATGCTCGTCGTGCTGTGGCGCAACCCACGGCAGTTCATCGAGGAAGCGGCGCGGGAGCCGCGCCTGGGGCCCCTCCCCTCCTTCTTCGTCTTCTTCGGCATCGGGTTCTACGGCGGGTTCATCCAGGCGGGGGTAGGCATCTTGCTCCTGACCGCGCTCGTCCTCGGCGCAGGGCTGGCGCCCGTCAAATCAAACGGTATCAAGCTCGCCGTGACGCTCCTCTTCACCGCAGTAGCGCTCGCGATCTTCGCGTGGAACGGTCAGGTCGACTGGCAGCTCGGCGCGATCGTGGCATCGGGCCAGGCGCTCGGGGCGTGGCTCGCGGCTCGCTTCCTCGCCGACAGCAAGTCGGCGGGGCTCTGGATGCGGCGTGTTCTGATCGCGGTGGTCTCCGTGAGCGCCGCCGCCTTCGTCTACCGCGCCGTCGCGGCCTGAGTCTGGGCGCGGTCACTCGATTTGGGAGCGACAGCCGACCAGAGATGCTGTTAAGCTCTTCCCGTGGATACTGAAACGCAGGAACTTGCGGGCCAGCTTTCCACGCTCGAGGGGAGAAACATCGCGGGTCGGTTCTTGCTGGACCGCATGCTCGGGCGAGGGGGATTCGGGGCCGTCTACGAAGCGCTGCAGTTGTCGATCGGAAGACACTGCGTGGTCAAAGTGCTGGTCCCGAATGCGCTGCTGGACCACGACAACATCGGCCGCTTCGAACGCGAAGCGCGCCTGACGTCGAAACTCGCCCACCCAAACACGGTTGTCATCTACGACTTCGGCATCGACGAGGCGTCGGGGCTCTTGTTTCTCGCGATGGAGCACATCGACGGCTGCTCGATCCACGAGCTCGTCGAGCGGCGAGGTGCGCTGCCGATCGACGACGTCGTCCACATCGTCCATCAGTCCGCACGCTCGCTGCACGACGCGCACGAGCACGGCATGGTCCACCGAGACGTGAAGCCACGGAACATCATGGTGACGACGCGCGGGGGTGATCCCAACTTCGTGAAGGTGATCGATTTCGGGATCGCGCGGTACCGCGACACCGACCGCGAGGCGCGGGTGACGAAGACGGGGGTGGTGATCGGGTCGCCCGCGTTCATGGCCCCCGAACAGGTACGCGGGAGTGAGCCGGACCCGCGCGTCGACCAGTACGCTCTCGCGCTCACCGCGGTCTTCATGCTCCTGGGCCGGCCCCTCTTCCACGGTGACTCGCCGTACGAGGTGGCGATGAAACAGGTCTCTTCGCCGCCCCTGCCGCTACGGATGGTGGATCGCCGCCTTCGTGTGAGCGATGCGTTCGAGAATGCCATTCTTCGGGCGCTCGCCAAAGATCCGGCCGAGCGGTTCCCGTCGATCCTCGCTTTCGCCAACGAGCTGGCGAGGGCGTCGGGGATGAGCCACTCGACCATCCACGATCTGAACGAGTCTCCTCCGACCGACCGTAAGCTGGTCGTCGGCGGGGTGGACGGGCACGCGGAGACGACCGATCTCGTGCGAGAAGATGGTCCGGTCACCACGATCGACATGGACCGCGTGGTCGTTCGTCCCGCGCCGGTCCTCGCCGGTCGCCACGGTGCGCTCGCCGCGCTGTCGCCGATCCCTCGCGACGCCGCGGTCCGCGTGGCGCGCAAGGCTTCGAACGACCGCCAGCAGGGACGTGTGCCGCCCCCCTCACCGATCGCGAATCCCTCGCCGCCGCCCGATCTGGTCCGGGTAGAGGGCCCCACGACGGGTTCCCCCGAAACGCCCGTCCCGGACGATTCCGGACAGGATCCCACGACCGCAGTCCGCGACGACAGTCGCACCGGGATCTGGCTGGCGTTGGTCGTGGCGGTGGCGGGGACGTTGGCCTTCGCGGCGCTGGTGCTGGTCGTCTACCACCTCGCCGGCGGATGACTCGACGACGCCGAGCCCTCGCCGAACCGCGCATTTCGCATCGACTGCCGGTTGACGCTCCACGGGGTCAACCTACAATGGTCCAGCAAATCGCACCTTACGTACTCAATATTCGAACCGCGCCGGAGTCGTCCGACTCCGTGGAGTGAACATGTCCGACGTCGAAGACACCGCCTGGGCAGACGGTGAAGTCGAAGAAGCCCCTGCTGCCGAAGCGCCAGAATCCACGTCGATGGAGCTCGTCGATTTCCGGAAAGTCCGCGAGCACGTGGCCGAGTTCCGTGCTGCCGGCGAGACGGAGATGGTGGCGCAGTTGCTGGGCCAGATTGCTCGCTGGCCCGACTCGACGCGATACCTCGAAGACAACGTCTGGATGCACCACAACCTGGGGAGCGCGCGCCGAGCGCAGGGCGACCTCGAAGGAGCCCGGGAGCACTTCGCACGTGGCTTCGAGCTCGAGCCGCGCGATCTGGATCTGCTGCGTGACTACTCCGAGCTCCTCTTCGACACCCAGGAGTTCGAGGAAGGGTTGCGGGTGATGCAGTCGTTGTTGCTGCACCACAAGCGTTCGATGAAGTCGAAGGAGCTCGCGGGGATCTACCGCGGCCTCGGCGCAACCTACGAGGCGCTGGAGAAGTACGACCGTTCGCGGACCGCCTTCGAGAAGGCGCTCGAGCACGACGGCAGCGACCAGATCGCGCTCACGGGGCTCTTGCGCGTCGTCGCGGAGACTGCCGAACCGATGGAGGTGATCCGCGTCCGGCAGAAGCTGATCCGATCCCTGGGCGCCCCGGAGGCCCGTTCGATGGCGCTGCTGGCGCTGGGCGACGACTGGCTTAACGAGTTCAACGACTCGGGGCGGGCCCTCGACGTCTACGAGCAGGCTCGCTACGAGCACCCTCAGAACAAGCACGCGCTGCAGCGGATCGCTCGCGTGGGCTCGGAGGTCGGCGACTGGCGACGCGTCGCACGCGCCTACTACGACCTCGCGGACATCGCCGACGACTCGAAGGAACGCGCGGAGTGGATCGTGCGGGCGAGTCTCGTGGCGCGCGACGAACTGTGGGAGTCCGACAAGGCTCTGGAGGGCTTCACCACGGCGCTCCAGCTCGACCCCACACGGCTGGACGCGTTCAAGGCGATCACGTCGATCCTGGTCGACTCGCAGAAGTGGGACAAGCTGGAGGAGGCCTACGTCAAGGTCATCACCGCCAACGTCGAAGCCGGAACGGCCGAGCCCAAGCTGCTCGCCGTGCTCTGGCAGAAGTTGGGTGACCTCTACAAGACGCACCTCGATCGCGAAGGCGACGCGATCTTCGCGTACGACCAGGCCGCTGCTCGCCTGCCCGACAACATCCATCTGCACGCCGCGACCGCCGACCTGGCCGAATCGAACGCCGACCACTACGACAAGGCAGTCGAACATCTTCGTGAGATGATTCGGCTGAGCCCGGACGACGCAGCGATCCTCGAACGGCTCGGTAAGGTCTACCTGCGGATGAAGAAGGTCGACCGCGCGCTCTGCATGTTCCGCGTCCTCTCGCACGTCGGGTATCGGATCGACGAGAAGGCGCAGGGATTCGTCGACCGTCTCGACACGGCGATGTTCCGACCGATCGACGCCGCCCTCACCCCGCTGGTCCTGCGCCGTGGTGTGTACCACGAGAGCCTCGACGACAACGTGAACCACGTCTTCTCGGCCCTCAAGGTCGGCCTGGAAGAGTGGACGGGGGAGGCGCACTCGAAGTACGGCCTGAAGCGACGCGACCGCGTGAAGATCGAGGAGCAGCTGGCCTTCAACAACATCTACCGCAGCATCGGGAAGTCGCTCGGGTACGAAAACCTGCCCGAACTGTGGCACAAGCCGGAGCAGAAGGGCCTCGTGAACGGCGCGCTCGTGCCGGAGGGGCTGATCGCGGGTGACGAGTTGCTCGGGTCGGGACGTGAGGAGTTCATGGCGTTCATCATCGCCAAGCAGCTCTTTCTCTTCATGCGTCCGTTCTACCTTCCGGCGATTCGACCGGCGACGGACCTGCAGGTCTTCTTCGTCCTCGGCGCCGCGCACGTCCGCCCCAACATCCCGGTCGACCTGAGCTCCAAAGAGCTCGAGAGCGCGATGAAGGCGATCAAGAAGCGGGTGAAGGGGAAGGACGCAGAGATGCTGAAGAACGCGCTCGATCGCCTGCCGGCTCAGGTAGACGTTCCGCGCTGGGTCGAGGCGGTCGAAGACACCGCGAACCGCATCGGGCTGCTCTTCTCGGACGACCTGAACGCCTGCCGCGAATACCTGCAGGTGGAGCCGCGCAGCATCGGCCAGCGCAGCGTCGACGAGCGAATGTCGGCGCTCCTCACGTACGCGGTCAGCGAGAAATACCTCAATCTGCGCGAAGAGCTCGGCATCGCCGTCGAGACCTGACCGGCCTCACTCTCCGATCGCCGGCTTGTAATCTTCGTCTCCCGGGTAGACCAGGAACACGGACCATCGACCGATGGCGTGTTCCCGCGGGATCGTCACGGTGGCCTCGAAGCGGCCGTCGGGGCCGGTGAAGACGCGGCCCAGCGGCTGCGCGCTGCTCTGATCGGTCGCTCCGATCGCCCCGATGTAGACCTGGACTTCGCTCATCCCGATGGGGGCACCTCGGTCGTCCACGAGTCGGCCGCGCACGGTGAGGTCCGCCCCGCGACGGACGACCGCCGAGGTGGATGGAACGTAGAAACGCGTGTCGATACGTTCGTCGACGGGCGGCTCGGTGAACATCGGCTCGTCGCCCGCTTCGATCAGCTCCCCTTGCGCACCGTCGGCACTCTCGACCGAGGCGGCCGAGTCCATCTCCATCACCTCGCTGCCGTCGTGGGCGGCCCCCTCGGGCGGGGAGTCCTGGCCGGCAGGCTCACCTTCGGCGCCGTCGCTCGTTCCGTCGCCGCGGCCGTCGGGTCGCGAGTCGCCGGATTCGTCATCGGCGCCCGCCATGCTCGGCGGCGCGTCCCAACCGTTTCGCTCCATCGCGCCCTGCTCGCGAAGGTAGCGCTCGGGGGTCGGCAGCGTGTCGGGGCCGACGTCGTGCAGCGAGGTGTCGCCGCTGGCCGCGGCGTTCAGTTCGTCGGCGGCTCCTCCGAGGTCGATGCGCCTCCAGCCCGCCCCGGGCCAGTAGAGCTCGATGAAGGCGTGTGCCTCGTTGTTGACGTATCGCGCGCTGAACCCCAGAGCCTGCGCGGTGATGACGAACGCGAGAGACCGATGTCGGCAGACTCCGATCTGGTTCGTCGCGATCGCCTCGTAGAGGTCGCCGCGGTCGAGCGAATCGGGGAACGGACGAGCGTCGAAGTCGCGAAAGTACTCCACCATCTTCGTCATGACGTGCCGCGGGGAGCCCTCTGCTCGCGAGACGCCGAGCTGGGCGGCCACCTTCTGCCCCACGGCGCGGATCGAGCCATCGAGCGGCGGCACGAACCGTTCGGCATCGACGGCGCTCCACGTCGTCTCGGTCAACGCCCCCTCGAAGTAAAACTGCGGTGCAGCGATCTGGAGATTCAGGCGCACCAGGCCGTCGGCGCGGCTTCGCACGTAGAAGTTGTCGGCACCGTCGCGCCGAAACTCGAGGGCGACCTCGGGCTCCGACGCGACGCTGACGATGCGCTGGTCGGCGGAGACGCTCGCGATGGGGTGCCAGCGGTCACGCTCCAGACGGAGGAGGAAGGTCCCCCAGAAGATGTCGTCGCGGGCCGTCGGCTCGCCATCGGTCGCCACCGGGCTCGGCTCCCCTGGCTGCAGCTCCACCATGTATTGCCCCGACGAGTCCCGCACCGGATGGTTCTGCACGGCGACCCGCTTGAACGGGATCACGCTCGGATCGAAGTTCGAGAAATAGGTGAGCGAGTTCACCCGGTCGGTTCGGTCGTCGAGTTTGTTGGCTCCGCCGAACGGCGAAAGTGGCCCAAAGGGAGACTCCACCGGCCGGTCGGCGACGGGGCCGTCTTTGGTGTAGACCGGCTCTCCCGGTCTGGCCTCCAGCGACAGCGAAGGGGGCTGGCCGGGCCCGAAGCGAGGCCGCTCGGCCTCGGCGGTGCCGTCGGCGGTCGCCCCACGCGCGCCCGGCGTGGTCGCGTTCACGAAAAATTCGTGAAGAACGTAGGGGCCGTCAGTGCTCTGCTGCGCCCATGCGGCCGCGGCGAACAGCACGATCGCGGTCCCGAAGCCCAACCTGACGGAGGTTCGTCTCAAGCCGTGGTGTCCTCTTTGAGCATCGTGGAGTCGCGGGGCACGGGCCACCCTTCCAGGACCAGGGGATGGCTCACCCCGACGTAGCGATACAACTCCGATGCCTGCTCGAGGATTCCCTTCGCCTCGGGGCGCTCCATCCGCTGCAGCACGATACCTCGCGCTTCCATGCATTCGGCGATGTAGATCGGCGCCGCGACGGTGCCGAGCGCCTCGATGGCCGCATCCGCGGACTTCAGCGCCTTCTTGAGCTTGCCCTCTACCATGTACATCCGAGCCATCAAGCGCAGGGTCTCCGCCTTGCGGACGGCGTTGAGATCGTCGATGTAGTCGACGATGTGCCGCCGTACGGCGCGAATGCGGCTGCGGGTCTCCTCGGGCCGCTCCTGCGCGAGGATACGCTGGCGTTCGGCGAGGGCGCACGTCGCCTGGCCCAGACAAAGATGCACCGCGAGATCGAAGGAGCGCTCGGAGAGATAGCCGTTGGCCTCGAGGTTCTGGATCTCGACGTCGAGCCTCCCCACGGCGACCTCGGGTCGCCCCATCGCGATGTGAAGCCGAGTCTCTTCGCGCAACCACAGCATGTGTGACGCGTTGGGGTGTGCGTGGGCCACCGCCCCTTTCCCTTCGGCGACGTACGCCTCGGCTCGTCGCGTCGACCCGCGGTACATGGCGACGCGCGCCAGGATGCGATACGCGCCAGAAGCCGCGACCCGATCGCCGCGGTAGGTATGCAAGAGCTGTCGGGCATGCTGCTCGGCCTCGGAGAGCTGCCCCGCGTAGAGGAAGAAGATCGACTGCCAGTACAGCAGCAATCGGCGATCGTTCTGGCTGACGTCTTCGGCGCGACGGTTGATCGCGGCGACCTCCTCCAGGCTCTTCCTCGCCGTCTCGTACTCGCCGTATCGAATACGCAGGATGGCACGGTGAAGGTGGAGCTCGGCTTGAACGCCGACGTCGTCGACCTTCTCGAAGACTCGCTCGGCTTCCGCCAGCCATTCGAGCGCGCGGTCGCGTCGTTCGGGTGTCCCCGATCCGGCGTGGAGCGTCGCGAGGCGAATGCGATGCAGACCGAGCATCCGCGCGTCCTGAGTGTTGCTCGCGAGTCGGGCGAACCGAGCCTCGATCTGCGGTGCCCGCTCCGACAGCAGCAGATTGTTGTACGCGAGCGTGAAGTCGTACAGCTCGCCCCGCACCTTGGCGGCACGGGTTGCGGCTCCGTCGCGACACTCGTCGGCCAGGCGCTGGTTCCAACGGGACATGGTCGCGAGCCACCGTTGCGGCGCCTCGGTGAGAGAGGAGTGCCATCGTTCCGAGTAGGACTCGCCGAACTGCGCGTACGCGATCTCGAGCGCCTCCACGGCGGCGACCCCGTCCCCTGCCTGCAGCCAGGCGTGCGCCTCCGCTTGACGGATGCGCGCGGACTCGACCGGGTCGGGATTTTGCTCGGCCCACTGCCGGTAGAGCTGCGCGGCGTCGGCGTGTTGTCCGGCCAGATGTTCGACGCGAGCGAGTTCGCGGACCGGCTCGAGCGTCGGGTCGTCGAGCTTGTCTTCGTTGTCGACGAGCCAGCGCCACAGCTTCGCCGCGCGATGGTACGCGAAACGACGCTCCGCCTCCCGGGCTGCCCGTTCGGCGGAGCGGAGCGCTTCGGCGACGTGTCCGGCGCGGAGCTGATACTCGAAGCGAATGTCGTGACGATCCGGGCGCCTCTCCCCCACCGCATCGGCGATGCGACCGGCGAGCTGCGCCTGCTCCTTGTCGTCGAGCGACTCCAATACCACTTCGCGCGCGGCGTCGTGGGCGATCATCCAGAGGACGAGGTCCCCATCGACCACGCATTTCACGAGCCGCTCGGACTCCATTTCTTCGAGCGCTTCGTGGAGCGCCTCGGGAGTCTGCTCACCAGGCAGGACCGTCCCCGCGAGGTCGGCGACCACAGCGCGCAAGAGCCAACGCTCTTCGACCCTCCCCGAAGCGACGGCGAGGATCTCGAGGATCGACCGTTGCGCCTTCTCGAGGTCGCTCATTCGCCGCTCGAGAAGTCGTTCGAGGACGTCGCTCGACTCTTCGAGCGATTCGTCGAGGCGCTCTTGCTCGAGCTCGAAGACGAGCTCGTCGAGCAGCCGCGGACTGGAACGTCCGGTCCGAATGATGGAACGCAGAGCGTCCAACGACGCCCCCGGCGCTCGGGTCACGAGATACTGGCGCGCCTCGTCCTTCGTGAACCCGACAATCGGGATCCGGTGGACGTCGAGCAGCGACAGCTCGAGGTCGCGCAGCAGGAAGTGGTCCTCGCTCCGCTTGGAGTCCGTCCGCCACGTTCCGAGGACCAGGCAAGGGAGGCGGGCTTCGTCCGCAAAGAGGTCGATGAGGAGCGACGCGCTGTCCCAACTCGCCCAGTGAAGGTCCTCGATCACGAGAAGTATCGGGCGTTCCTCGGCGAGGGCGTCGATGATGCGCCGCAACGCGCGCACGGCTGCGAGGCGAGAGATCCGCTCGTCCTCGACCGGTGCGCCGCCCGGGGCGATGACCGGAAAGATGCGCCCGGCGATGCGACGAGCTTCCTCGAGATGCTCGCGGTGTAGCGGAGGCAAGGCTTCGATCATCCGAGCGATGCGCGCCGCGATCTCGTGCCACCCCTGGTAGGGGACCGATTCGCGGTGGAAACACCGCCCGCTGATGACGAGCCATCCGCGCCGTGAGAGCCAGTGGGCAGCTTCCTCCACCACGGTCGACTTCCCACACCCCTGGGCTCCCTGGAGCAGGACGAGGTGCATCTGCTCTTCGTCGGTGACGCGACGCGCGTATTCGCGGAGCTGGTCCATCACCGCGCGTTGTCCGACGAAGAGGTCCGGCTGCGGGAGTACGGTCCGCGGGAGACTGACCGAGCGACCGGTCGTCCCACCGACCACGTCGACGAGGGTGGCGAGCGTCGGGCGATTGCGAGGTTCTTCTCGCAGCAGGGCGTCGATGCGCTCCGCCCACGTCGCCGGACAGGTCGGCACGATCTCGGCCAGCGGTGGCACCTGAAGCTTGCGCGCGCGGCGCCCGATGATCTCGAACGCCTCGGACGGAGGGAACCCCGCGATCGCCTCGAAGAGGATGCACCCCAGGCCGTAGGCGTCGCCCGCGGGCGTCGCCGCCTCCGACATTTCCGGGGCGACGTAGGGGAGATGTTCGGGAGCCTCGAGCAGGGTCACCGCCTCGGCGGGACTGTCCCCCGACGTCTTGTAAATCAGACGTTGCACGATCCCGTAGTCGGTGAGCTTCACCTTCCCCGCCCGCGTGACGAGGATGTTCGACGGACGCAGAAAGCCGTGCACCTGGTTGAATCGGTGCAGGTGTTGCAGCCCCTCGACGATCTGCGGGACCACGTGCTCGAGCCTCAGCATGATCAGGTCGAGCGGGACTTCGAGGTCTTCCGACGCCGCCATCTCTTCGACGATCGCGGAGGCACTCTCTTCGGTGAGCTTCGCGATCTCGCCGGTCGACAGTTCCGATTCCCCGAGTGAACCCGAGGGCGGCGCATCGCGCTCCAGCTCGTCGGAGCCGATCTCGACTGAGAGGTCACCCGTCGTCGGCTGCCGCCGCATCTCGAGGGTGATCAGCTCTTCGTCCGAGGCCGCGCGCCTCAGCCAGGTCATCAGGTCGGTCCCGTCGACGAATTCCTGCGTGTAGGCGAACCCCGACGCTCCCAGCTCGCGCTCGAGGGCGAGGTTCGTATCGCTCATCGGATCGACGACGTCGTGATACTTCACGAGGCACGGATGTTCGAGCCGGCAGAGCGACTCGAAGTGCAGCCCGAACTCGTCGGGCTTCGCAGGCTCGCAGCGCACGAACACCTTCAGAACGACCGGTGTGCTGCGTACCTCGTCGATGACCTCGTGAGCCTCTCCGAGCACACCCCTGCCGAGCTCACGCACGAACGTGAAGCGATGATCGGTCACCGCTTCGGGGACGCTCTCTGGCTGACTCTCGTCGTTCAACCGTCTTCTTCGAACGCGGAAACGTCGCTGCCGAGCCGCCAGGCTTTCGGGTAGAAACTCTCGATGGTTCGGCTATCGCGTCCGAGCCTTCCCACCCCGGCGACGAGGCCTTCACAACGTACCAAGACGTACCCCGGACTGTCATGAACATCTGCTTGCTGCGGGGTCAGCTCCACGAACTCGCGGCGCAAGAACCGGTTCATCTGATCGCGGTCGAGATCCGCCACGTTGCGGGTCGCTTCGGGACCGAACAGCATCGAGACCCCCGTCGTCGGCTTGGGGTGAATCATCGACTTTCTCAGAAAGCTCAACCCCGCGCTGGTTCGCTGCGCCTCGGGCGCCGGGTTCATCCCCTCGTTCACGATCCACACGTCCTTCGTGTTCGGCTCGTGAAGCCGCCAACCCTCGAAGGTCAGCCCGAACCGGTCGCGAAGCGGGGCGAGCCAACCCTCGCGATCGGTCGGTTCGAAAGCGGTCGTCGGGTCGGGCCGATCGAGGGTCGACTCGCCCGGCGCACGTCGGATCGCCGCTACGTAGAAACCACCACAATCGTTGTGGTGCGGCCAGATCCGGACGGTCTTCTCCAGAGACGCGTCGAGCTTCGTTCCTCCCCATTCCGTCACGCCACGTGTCGTTCGCAGGCCGGGCACCGAGATCGGCTCGAGCCACGCTTCCAGACCGATGTCGCGCAGGACCGCGTCGACCACCATCTCGTTCTCTTCGGGCGCGTAGGTACATGTCGAATAGACGACGAGCCCTCCCGGTTCGCACATCTCCAGTGCGCGCTTGAGGAGTCCGCGCTGAACGCTGGCCAACTGGGCGTACTCCGATGGCGACACGGGCTCCGTCGCGGCGCCGCTCTTGCGGCTCGTCCCCTCGCACGAACAGGGGGCGTCCACCAGCACGCGATCGAACGAGCCGATCGCGCGCGGCATCTTCCGGCCGTCGAAGTTCGTCAGGCAGACGTTGCCCAGCCCCAGGCGGTCCAGCATCCCGCGGGTCGCGCGCATCCGCTGGTAGCTGCGGTCGTTCGCCACCACGGTCCCCCGGTTGCGCATCGCCAGCGCGATCTGTCCGGTCTTGTTTCCGGGTGCCGCGCACATGTCGAGCACACGCTCCCCCGGCTGTGGATCCAACACGAAGATCGGCACCGCCGCCGCCTCCTCCTGCACGTTGTAGAGCCCGGCGAGGTACTCGAATCGGTTGCCGGGCTGACCCCGCTCCGCCGAAATCAGGAGATCTTCGGTCCAGCCGACCCGACGCAGCTCCACCCCGCGAGCGGTGAGCCGCTCCCACACCTCCTCGGACGTCGTCCTCAGCGTGTTCACGACCAGGCTCGTCGGCAGCGGCGCGACGGAGACCTCGGCGAACGCGCCCCAGTCGTCGACCAACGGGCGGTAACGTTCCAGTGCGGCGATCGGATTCATGGAGCCTCTTCGAAGAACTCGGTCTGGTGGAGCAGCGTCACTACGGTCGTCAGGGGAAGCCCGACAATCGCGGTGTAGTCGTCCCCTCGCATGTACTCGAAGAGCCGGATGCCACGCGACTCGATACGATACGATCCCGCGCAGTCGATCGGGTCGTCTTCGGCCACGTACTGTGCGAGCGTCTGCCGCGACGCGGAGCGCATCTTCATCTCGAAAGCGACGAGCGACTCGGCCATCCCGGCTGGCGACACGATGCAGACCGCCGTGACGAGCCGATGCGTCCGCCCTTGTAGCGTCAGAAGTTGATCGACGGCGGCCTCGGCCGTCCCTGGCTTGCCGAACACTCGCTGCTCCAGCGCGATCACCTGGTCCGACCCGATGACCCACGCGTCGGGACGATCCTCGGCGACCGCTCGCGCCTTCGCCCGCGCCAACCGAGCCGCCATCGCGTCGGGTGCTTCCCGATGAAGCCGCGATTCGTCGACATCCGGGGAGCTCACGTCGAACGGAACGCCGAGCTGTTCGAGGAGCTCGCGGCGATACCGAGAGCCCGAGGCGAGGACCAGTTCACGCGACATCGGGGACCTCCTCCGATCGACCCACTCCCCTCCCCGAGGATGGCATTCGCTGTGGGAGTGACCTAAAATGGCACGGTAAGCCTCCCGACCAGGCGACCGAGATGACATCCTCCCGCGAAGAAATCCTCGACCGACTCAACGATGTCCATTCGTTCCCGGGCGAGTACATGTTCAAGATCATCGGTACCAATTCTTCGGAGTTCGTCACGCAGATCATCCAGGCTTGCATCAACGCCGTCGGTCCCGGGAGTTCACCGAAAGTCACGACGCGGGAGAGTTCGGGTGGAAAGCACGTCTCGATCACGCTCACGGTGGCGGTCGACGACGCGGAGAGCGTCCTGCGAGTCTACGACATGATGGCGGGCATCGAAGGGATAAAGTTCATCCTCTGACGAACTCCTCAGTCGACCACCTCGTCCACGACGAAGAGGACGACCCCGACCACGACCGCGCCTGCTGCGACGCCCAACATCAAGTTCGTCGCGAACTGCTGGTCCCTCCCCTGTTCGACCAGCGCCGGGTTCACGAAACCGTCGGAAGCCTGCTGCGATTCCAGCTCCGCGTATGTCGCCTTCAACTGGTTCCCCAGAAGAAAGCTCGCGACACCGGCGCCTGCCCCCAGACCGAAGAGTCCGTAGGAAGCTCCCTTCATCCAACTCCCGCCGCGGCCGAGGCCTTCGAGCGGGACGAACAGTTCGGTCGTCTCCCCTTCTCGGACCGTCACCTCGCCTTCCCAGCGCGCCTTCTTACCACCGTCGAGCGCGAGGGTTTGCTCGCCCACCGGCACGACGATCGCCTCCGCGAGCGGCAGCTCGGCGGTGACGTCAGCGACCGTCAGCGTAGCGTCGCGGTCCGAGCGAACCAGGAGCTTTCCCGTCACGACGAACGGAGCGAGCCTCTCGGCGATCGTGACCGTCTCGCCCTTCTCGAGCACCAACGGGCGGGCGAGCTCCGCCATCCCGTCGGCCCGCACGTAGATCGTGCGCTCGCCAGGTTTCACGAGCGTGACGCATGGGGCGGCGCAGCGCGCCTCCGCTTCGTCGTCGACGAACACCGATGCTCCGGGGGTCGGTGTCTCCACCGAAACCGTCGCCATCTCGGCAGCGAGCTTTTGCTGGATCTCGACGATCTGCTGGACGACCTCGTCCTTGTTTGGCGGGTCGGCGGCCTCGGCCAGGTATCGCTGAAGGTATGTTTCGGCGAGCTCGTACTTCTCCGCCAAACGGTAGGACTGACCGATGTTGAAGAGAAGTTCGGCGCGACCACTGAGTTCGTACGCCTTCTCGAACCGCTCTGCCGCCCCTACGTACTCTTTCTTGTCGTAGAGCTCGCGCCCTTCGGAGAACTCCTTTTTCGCCTGTTTCAGCTCCGCCTTCGACTGCGCGAGCGCAGGCGGCGCGGCGAAGAGTGCCACGGCGACGCACGAGGCGGCCGCGACGAGGTACGGGCGAGTCGTCATGCGTCAGTCGCCGAACGGGTTGAGGACGTCGTCGTCCGAAGAAGACGACTTCTTCTTCGGCGGCTCGTCGAAGCCGAGCAGCGGGATCGCAGGCTCCGACTTCTTCTCGGTCTTCTTCTGCGTCTTCTTGCGGTTCGACGAGCGTCGGCGCTTCGTCGTCTTCTTCTTGGGAGCCGGCTTCTTCTCGACGACCTCTTCGGCAGGTTCTTCGCCGGCGATCGGCTCGAGGTCGATGCTCTTGCGAACGGTGGAGAACGGGATGACCTTCACGGTGTCGGGTTCGTGCCCTTCGAGCTCGACACGCAGTTCGACCGTGTCCTCGCCCTTGGGGAGGGTCGTCTCGAGTGGTGTCACGCCCAGCTCGTCTTCTCCCAGGAAGATCGTCGCCCCCGGCGGGGTCGACTGAATCGTGACGGGTACCGTCTCGCCGCCTTCCTCTTCTTCTGCGATCGCGGATCCGGCGTCGGCGGCTGCGATGGCTGGCTCGACGACGGGCTCGGCCGCCGCTTCGGGCGCCTCGGCGACGGGGGGCGCGTCGGTGGTCGGCGACTCGGCCGGCGGTTCGTCCGACGAAGTGAGGGCGACCGCGAGCATTCCTGCGATGGCGAGCAGCAGAACGACGCTCCCGATGACCGGGACGACGGGAATCTTGCGTTTCGGCGCGGACTCGGGGAGCGGCGCGTTGAAGTCGGGCACCGGGACGGATGCGAGCGAGTCGAACGACCCTGAAACGCGCTCGTCGAGCGGCACGGAGGGGTCGTCGAATCGGGCCGCGGGTCCGCCGAAATCGCCGGTCGCGTCTTCGCCCGCAAATGGATCACCGGCCGCGAATGGCGCCGACCCACCAGGCCCCGGAAACTGGCCCGATCCCGGGCGACTCGGGAACTGTCCCGAACCCCCCACACCCCCGAACTCACCCGAAGCGCCGGCTCCCGGGAACTGCCCCGAACTCCCTGGCCCCGCGAACTGACCGGAGGCGCCTGGTCCCGGAAACTGACCGGACGGATGGGCTGCCCCGAAAGATCCTGAGCCCCCTGCCCCGGCGGGCGCGCGTGCTTCGGCGCGCCCGAAATCGCCCGAGCCCTCTCGAGGGGGAAAGCCGGCCGCGGCGCGTTGACGACGCGCCGCCTCCAGCATCTCCTGCGCCTCGCGGCTCTTCATGTCGATATTGACGGTGTCTTCGTCTTCGTCGATCGCGTCCCACTTGTTCGGCGCGAACGCATCGTGTTCCCCGGTATTCACTGCAGACCCCGATGGCGTCGACAGGCCGATCTCGTTCTGCCCACTTTCGACGCCGCTGCGGCGCTTCTCCTGCTGCGCCTGTGCGAGATGAGAAAATTCGTCCTCGACCCAGCGGCTCAGCCTCGACACCGAGTAGCCGGGGGAAATCGCGTGCAACGCGCGGTCGAGATCGACCTTCGCGCTGTACCCGTCCTGGTATCGCTTGGACGGGTCTCGCTGCAGGAGCATCATCACGATCTGGTTCACCTCTTCGGGGATGTCCGGATTGATGCTGCGCGGCGGCGGGATCTCCTTGGAGAGGATGTTGTTGTAGATCTGAAACTCGTTCTCCCCCTCGAACGGCAAGTAGTTGGTCAGCATCCGGTAGAGGATCAGACCGGCCGCGAAGAGGTCGGCGCGACCGTCGATAGGCTTCGCCATCGCCTGTTCGGGCGCCATGTAGAGTAGCTTCCCTTTGATGACGCCGACGCTGGTGTGCGCCTGCTTTCCGCGCGCCTTCGCCACGCCGAAGTCGATGATCTTCACGTCCCCTGCGAAACTGATCAGGATGTTGTGAGGGGAGACGTCGCGATGGACGATGTGGAGAGGACGTCCCTGATCGTCGTGTTTGTTGTGGGCGACGTGGAGCCCCGCGACGATCGACGACGCGATGAAGACCGCATGTTCCGTGGGCACGGTCCGGTGGTTGTCCTTGAGGAACTTCACGATCGTCGACAGATCGATCCCGTGGATGAACTCCATCGCGATGTAGTAGTCCTCGTCGATCTTCCCGAGATCGTAAACCTGCGCGATGTTCGCGTGGTTGATGCTGACGATGATCTGCGCCTCGTCGATCAGCATCGTGATGAACTCGTCGTTCTCGGCGAGGTGGGGCAGGATTTTCTTGATCGCCACCGTCTTCTCGAAGCCCCCCGCCCCCTGCATGGTCGCGCGGTAGATCTCGGCCATGCCGCCCCGAGCGATGAGCTCGTTGAGCGTGTACGGTCCGAAATTCTGTGGCAATCGAGGTTTCATTCCATCGTCCAATCGACGTACATCGCGGTGCCGCCGGTTCCCACCCTATACCATCGCTTCTTCGAAGCGTTGAAAAACCAGAGGGCTGCTCCCGAATCATCGGTGGCGGAGACGAGCATGTGCCCCGCCGGAGTGCTCACGGCGGAATGAACATCTCGTGCACCCGGGGGTTCGATCTCGGTCGCTGGACCGCCATCGGAGTACCACACAGACATTCCGCCTCGATTCGTAGCCTGTCCCAGTAGGGTTGTTCTCGCTCCAGTATAGCGAACCTCCGAGGGGTTCGACACATTTGTTGCAACCACCCCGGAGACGGGTCCGTTCAGCGGCACCAGATAAGGCGTCGCACAGTCCGTGCAGCCGCCCAACTCTCCGACGACCGCGATTGTACCATTGTCGTGGTCCGGAGCGCTAAGGCCCTGAAGTGCCGATGAAACCAGGTCAAACGCCTGATCGACGCTGGTGTAGGTCGAGAGGAGGGTCCCCTCCGTGCCATCGTGCGTCACGACGAGTGTCGCTCCTCCGGTCCCATCGACGGCGAGCGGGTCGACGCCCCGGAGGGGGACGCCGAGGTCCCACGACGCCTGCTCGTCTCCGGCGACCCAGCGCACGACCGAAGCGGCCCCGGGCTGCCCGTCGAGCACCACCAGCCCTCCACCCGAGACGAACCGAGGGTGAGTGGGAGCCGCCGAACCCGTGGCGACCTCCGTCGGGTCGCCGAGAGACTGCAGGGGTGCCACGAAAACCTTGTCCCCCGCGACCCACGCGACCTCGCCGGAGCCGGGAAAACTGAGAGGGACGAACGGATCGGTCCCCGCCGCGCGCTCTGCGACGTCGGACGAACCGTCGTCGTCGTCGTCGTCGTCGAACTCGTTGCGCGCCCCGTCGTTGTCGGAGTCGAATGGTCGAGTGTCGAGCGCGTCGGGCACCCCGTCACCGTCATCGTCGTCGTCGGCCGAATTGGGCACTCCGTCGTCGTCGCTGTCGATCCCCGGCACGGGCTCGTTTCCGTCCGTCCTGCCGTCGCCGTCGGCGTCCAGATCGCAAGCGTCGCCGATCCAGTCCCCATCGCTGTCTACGTCCGCCGTCACGTTGCCGCGCGGACAGAGGTCACGGGCGTCGTCGACTCCGTCCCCGTCGTCGTCGCGCGCGAACGCCGATGCACAGGCGACCGAATATCCGAGCACCGACCACATCGTCGCGTCGTTCGCCAGCCGGCCCACCACCATGAAGCCGGGGCCCGTCGGCTGCGAAATCCATCGCGTGTCGTCGAGGTTCAGCTCGACCTTCAGCGCGGCCGCCGCCGACGGCGCCCCCGTCAGCGTTCGCTTCACCCACGCTTCGCCGGTCGTCTGATCGTAGAGGTACCACTCACCGCCGGGCGCGGGCACGAGCAGTGGCTCCGCCGCGGGCATCGGGGCGACGACGAGCGTCGAAGAGCCGGTACCCGGTTCGATCGAGAGGATCCCCGCCTGGTTCGGCGTCAGGTCGGGCGCGCTCGAGTAAAACACCGTGCGCCCGACGATGTCGCGGGCGACCCGCCACGTCGTTCGACTTCCGTCATTGCCCGCCGCGACCTGTGTGACGCCGCCGCTCGTGGGGTCGTAACGCCATACCCGCCAGGCGGAGTTCGCGGCCCCCGTCCAGGCGTGGATGAGGAGCGTCCCGTCCGAGGACGCAGCCATCACGGGGTCGTACGCGCCCTCGGCGGGATAACCCGCCCCGAGCCGCGTCGACCCGTCGCGGAAGACGTGTACGAAACGACCATATTGCCCCGCGGCACCCCCAACCTCTCCCGGCGACATGACGATCTCGTCGGTCGAGACCGCTGCGATGGCGAAGCCGGAGGCGGCGTAGGGGAGCTTCACCTGCGTCGCCGTCGCCGTCGCCTTGTCGACGATCAGCGCCTGGTCGGTCGCCTCGTCCCCGGCTGCGAAGAGGAACCAGTCGCCCGCAACGCCCGGGAGCGCCGGGCCATCGAAGCCGAAGCCGACGGGGCCATACTGTCGCACTCCGTCGACGTGCCCGTCGGCGCACGTCGGCTCGGAATCGCATTCGTCGCCGAGACCGTCGAGGTCGAGGTCGGATTGGGAGGGATTGGCGGTCGCGGGGCAATTGTCGAACGGCCCGACCGCGCCGTCGCCATCCTCGTCCACGAGGCAGGCGTCGGCCCCTCCTGTGGGGTCGATCGCCGCGACCGGAGCGCACGCGAGGTCGTCGCGCTGCGTCGAGCAACCGACCGCCGGGTCGCACGCCAGGAGACAGAGGTCGGCGCCTTGCGATGTGGCGCAGATGGATTCTGCCGGGCAATCGGCGTTCGTCGCGCACGCCAGCGTGCAGTACCGTCCGACGCACGTCCCACCGTCGCAGTCGACGTCTGCGTCACACTCGGCGCCCACCGGGACGTCCGGAGGCTCGACGAACATGTCGCCGCCGTCCGAAGTTCCGAGGTCGTCGGGCGAAGCACCGTCGGTACCGTCCATCCCCACATCGGAGAGCGAACCATCCGCCCCTGCATCCGCGGGGACGACGCCCCCGTCGTCGAACGAGTTGTTGCCAGGACCGCCACCGTCGGGCGTCGATGTCGGAAACTGATCGAAGTCGAACGTGCAGCCCGTGAGCATCACGCTCAACAACGCGACCGTCGGAGCGATCCGAGACTGCGCGCGACATCGAAGAGAGCCGAAAACCAAGCTCGAAACCCACATTTCGGAAGAATTCCTTCGTGGACGATACCACGCCCCGTTCGAGCCGAGCAAACAATCGCCCCCCCCCCCGAGTGCCGGCTCTTCGGGCCGCGGGGCCGATCTGGACCCCACGCTTCCGCGCAGCACCGTCCTACCCGACAGGCGCATGGTTGGGGGCGGTCGACCACGTCGCTCACTTTTTCTGCAACGGAAGATCCCGCTGGCCGAAAACGAAGTGTTCCAGACCGAGGAGTTTACCGTGTCGATCCACTTCGTCTCTTTCGTTTCCCACCCTTCGCTGCACGTCGTCTTCGACGAAACCCCGCCCGCCGACCTCGGGAGCGGTGCGCTCCTCGAGGTCGGCCTCGATCGACTCCAGGAGGTTGCGCGGCTCTCGGCCCCCCGATGCGACTGGGTGTTCCACGGTGTCGAATCCGTCCCGCATCCTCCGGCGACGGTAGCGTCGATGCTCTGCGCCGTCGCGACGGCGCTCGATGGGGACCTGTTCGTGATCGCTGGCGAATCGGGCCGTGCTGCTCGAATCGAGGGGCACGTTCAGCGCACGCTGGAGCTCGGCCAACGACCACCGACCCTCCTCTCGCTCTTCGTCCACGCGGTCCGAAGGTGGCGAGGCTCCCGCCGCGACGACGACTGACTTTCCAAAACGTCCGGCGCGCTTTGGTTCTTGGAAGAATCGAGCTATCCATCTGGCCCCTTCGAGGAGCGCGTCCATGAACATCGAGATACTGCGCAGCAACATCAGCGACAACTACTTCTACCTCGTCAGCGACGAGGCCGGCCGCGCGGCCCTCATCGACCCGGTCGACGCCGAGACCGCCATCGCCACCGTGCGTGAGGGGGGCTTCGAGCTCGAATACGTCATCAACACGCACTTCCACCACGACCACGTCGGGGGAAACGACGCCGTGCTCGAGGCCTTCCCGCAGGCCAACCTGCTCGCCGGCCCCGACGCCGAGCGGATCGAGGGCGATCATCCCGTGGACAAGACGTTGAAGGGTGGTGAAGAGCTGCATGTCGGAGGACTTCTCGCAAAGGTGCTCGACACGCCCGGGCATACTCCGGGACACATCTCGCTGCTCGTCGAAGACCACCTCTTCAGCGGGGATACGATCTTCGTCGGCGGGGCGGGCAACTGCTCGTTCGGCGGCGATCCCGGGGTACTCTTCCGCACCTTCCGCGGGCCCCTCGCCGAGCTCGGTGACGACGTCACGTTCTACCCTGGCCACGACTATGCGAGGCGGAACCTCGAGTTCGCCCTCGAGATCGAGCCGGACAATTCGACCGCCCGTTCTCTTCTCGCGAGTCTGGACGACGAGCCGGGCATCTTTCTGTCGACCCTCGGGCAGGAGCGCGGCTACAGCCCGTTTTTCCGATGGGACGACCCGGCCCTGCGGCAGGCGCTACGGACGCGGCACGCAGAAGACCTGAACACGGAATCGACCCGTAGCGAGTCGGAAGCGGAAGCGGTGTTTCGGACAGTTCGCGCTCTGCGCAACAACTGGTAGACTCCGCGCCGTGAACGACGCGATACGAACGACCATTCTCCTGACCGCCCTCCTCGCCCTCGTCGCGGTGCAATTCGTGCCGTGGGAGATGGACGAGAACCCTGCGGTCCTCGACGCGGTGGCAGAACTCAACGGCGAGTGGGTCGACCGACCGGCGCCGAGCTTCGAGCTGCCCGACTCCGCCGGCCAAACACACTCTCTGGACGAATATCGAGGGAAGGTCGTCTTCCTCAACTTCTGGGCGTCCTTCTGCGAGCCCTGCAAGGAGGAGATGCCGTCGATGGAGGCGCTGGTCCGCCAGTACCAGGACCAGGGATTCGTGATGGTCGCGGTGTCGCATGACCCGAAGAAGGAAGACATGGACGGGTTCATGTCGCAATTCCTCCCCGGGCAGCGCTCGGCGATGACAGTGCTCTGGGACCCCGAAGCGGCGGTCGCTCAGGAGTACGGCACCGAGCTCATCCCGGAGACCTACATCATCGACCGGTCGGGACGAATCGTCGCTCGTTTCGTGAACGCCTACGACTGGACGCGCCCCGAAGTGAAGAAACTCATCGAGGCGCTCATCCGTGCCGAATCACAGCGCGGAACGTTTTACTGAGCACTCGCCTCACTTGCCCACGATGAGCTTTTGCCCCGGCTGAAGCGTGTTCGAGCGGCGAACCGACTTGTTCCACTTCTTCAGATCGTCGACGGACACCTTGTTGCGCTGCGCGATGAGCCAGAGGCTCTCACCGCTCTTCACCCGGTGGTATTTGTAGCGCTGTTGCTTCTTCTTGTTCCGCTTCTTACGGACGATGCGTTTGTGCGCCGCGCTCCCCGGCTCGACCGCCTCGACCTCGGATCCGTCGAGCAGTGCGACGTGTTCTGCCCCCTGCGCCTCGGGCAGGAAGACGCGCAAGGTCATGCTCGGTTGGAGCTTCGCGGTCGGATCGAGGTCGTTCCAGATGACGACGTCCGCGGGGTTCACCCCGAGCCCTCGAGCGACGATGTCGAGGGTGTCGCCTCGCTCCACTTCGTACCAGAACGCCTTCTTGCCCGGAATGACGAGCCTGGCGTTCGGGATGACGACACGCCTCTTCGAGCTCGACTTCGCCTTCCATCGCCCCATCGCCGACTTCGGCACCAGGATCTCGTCGCCGTACGAGACGCGCTCACGACGCTCGAAACCATTCGCGACCCGCAAGACGCGGGGGGACACTTCGTACTTCGCACCGACGTCGTACAACGACTCCCCGAACGCGACGGTGTGGCGGACGTGCTCGCCGGCCTCGTCGCGGACGTACCCGTCGAACTTCGCGACGAACTCGTCGAGCCGGTCTTTCGGAATCCGGATCGGGTAGTCGTCCTCGCCAGGGGGGGTCTGTTTGCGAACGAGCGCCGGGTTCAAGTAGCGGATGTCGTCGAAATCCACCTTGCAGGCTTTCGCGACGACGGACAGTCGGGTGCCTCCCGGTACGTGGACCGTCGTATAGCTCTCGGCGTCGACCGGAGCGACGTGATCGAGGCCGAAGACGTCGGCATTCTTCGAGACGAGGCCCGCGGCGATGATCTTCGGCACATAGCGACGGGTCTCGTCGTACATCCCTCGATTGCGCTGGATCCGCCAGTAGTTGTTGGAGTTGTGGCGCCCGACCTCGTTCTTCATCAGGCCGGGCCCCCCGTTGTAAGCGGCGAGGGCGAGCGGCCAGCTCCCGAAGTAGCCCCGCAGCCACTTGAGGTAACCTGCCGCGGCTCGCGTGGATTTCACCGGGTCGCGACGTTCGTCGACCCACCGATCGATGCGCAGCCCCATCTCGCGCCCCGTCTTCGGGATGAACTGCCAGATGCCGGCTGCCGCCTTGGGCGACGTGGCTCGGGGGCTGAATCCGCTCTCGATCATCGCGACGTAGATGAGATCCTGCGGGAGCCCCTCCTCTTCGAGCACCTGCTGAATCAACGGCTGGTAGCGGCCCATCCGGGCCAGCCACCGAGCGAGGATCGGCTTTCCGCGACCGTCGAAGAAATCGAGGTAGGCGCGAACGCTCGGCTCGTCGTGAACCGTCAGCCCGAACATCTGCGTCCGTTCGAACCTCTCTCGGACCTCGGGCACCGAAAGTAGCTCGGCGCCTCGCGGAACCGACGCGCCCGACGCGAGCGCCGGCACCTTTCCGGCGTCCCGCTGGACGCGGGCGAGTACACCGACGCCCGACGCGAGCAGGTCGGGGTCGAAACTTCCCACCGACCCGAGCACGGTCGGTCCGAACGACTCCGCCTCCAGAGTCCGAAACGCCTCGGCCTCGCGCGCTTCTGCTTCTTCGGCCGCTTCGTCGGCAAAGGTTGTCGCTGGGGGTGCGATCGAACAGATCGCCGCAAATACGAACGCGAAAGAACTTCGCTTCATCGTCACTCCTTGACTGCAATTGCGCCCTTCCATGGACGCTGAGCTGCGTGGGCAAATGCCTGCTTTAAGGATTAACGGAACCGAAGATCGCCCGCAACAGGCTTTTGCGCCGACCGCCGGACGGCGCTCAGAGGTTCGGGTTTTCTTCGAGCTTGAAGAAGACGGCGGTCTTGAACTGATCGTCCGGCTGCAGCAGCGTCTGACGCGCCGTCCATGCGGTCACCCGCTTCACCGCGCACGCAGTGGTCTCGTCGTCGTGAAGTGAATCGACGAGAACGCGCGGGCCGTCGACCGCGGCGGGCCCAAACTGCAGCACGAGCGCCCCCTGTAGCCGGGCGTTGCGCTTCAGCCCTCCCACGTAACATCCGTAGAGGGTGGCGCGGAGCGAAGCTCGCACAGAGTCGGCGAGCTCTTCGTCGATCGTGCCAACCCCCGACTTCATGGGAGAGAGCGTCGAGATGGTGACGACCGGGACGACCGAGTCGAGATACCCCTGAATGCGATGCTCCCTCATCAACGCCACCTCGCGACCGAGGCTCGTCCGAAAGGTCGCGAGCGCATCCCCCGCTTCGTCGACGAGGGCGGCTTCGAGGACGTCCCCGTCCAGCACGTTGCGGGCATCCTCGTGGCGACAGAGGGGGCGTTCGTGGTCCGACCAGGCGACGGGGAGAAACGTGAGTCGAAGCCGGGCGAGCCCCGCCTCGTAGCGGGCGTGCAGCTTGATACCCTTCTCCTCGGGGACCGCAAAGTCGGCAGTCCCGAGGTCGAACTTCACTGCGTATCCGTTGGCGAAGCGGGCCGGCCTGGCGAGACTCACCGAGAAGGTTCCGGTGATGCGATCGTAGCCGACCGCGGGGGCGCCCGCCTGGTCCAGCGTCACGACCACGGGACGCTGCGCCCGATGGCGGCGCTCGTTCTGGTAGGCCTCCAGCTTGCCGGCGTCCGCAGTTTCCGCACTCGCGCCATCGTGGGGCTCGCTGAACCGACAGAACTCCGCCGCCTGCCGCTCACTCCCGAGCGCTTGCACCCACTGTGCATACGCGTCGGAGACGCTCAAGAGCGTCGAGAGGCAGGCAAAGGTGGCGGCGATGCGGCTCAAGGAGTTTGGCTCCGTACGCGAGGGCTTCGTGAGGCGTCCGCGCTTCCAACAGCGCTGTAGGGCAGCTACATTCCCGTGATGCGCCTATCGACCATATATCGCCCGCCCCGCTTCGCGCCAGTTTATGCAATGATGCTCGGCATGTGCGCCGCCTGCGCGACCTCTCCACAACCCCGAACGCCGGTGCCAGACCGAGGATGGGACGACCCCGAGGGCGCTACGGCAGCCCTGATGGCGGCATGGAACGACGCGGACCTCGATGGGATGGTCGCGACGTTCTCTCCCGATCGACGAGCGATGGTCCGCGCGCACCTGCAGGCCGAGCCCGCCCACGAAGCCTTCCGCGTCGAGGGTGTGAACGTCACGACACAATGCCACCCGCGCGGCTCGCACTGGAAGACCGCCGTCGTCAGGCTCGAGCCTCGCACGGGCGCAGCCGCGGCAACCATGGAAGAGATCGTGTGGCTACGGCTGCGGGACGGAGGCTGGTACCTCTATGCCCTCTGAGTACGCCGGCGAAGCTTCACGGCGACGACGGTAGCCCGGTCGTCGTCAGGATCGCCTTGAGGTCCTCGTCGTCGAACCGGATGCCCAGCCCGATGAAGTACTCGCGACGCCTCGGGTTCATCACGTCGTCGATACCGCCGACCACGTACGCCGCTTTGAAGAAGTTCCAGGTCGCGAACGAACGGATGCGCGGGTTCACGTCCACGCCGAAGTCGAAGACGTCGGCCGTCAGCTCGAGGTTCCTGTTGTCGAGGAGGATGAAGTTGGCCCCGACGCCGCCTGAACTCTCGATGAATCCGAACCGTCCGGTGATCGCGAGCCATGGCGCGGCGAAGAACGTCCGCGCGAACTGGGCGCTGAACTTGAAGGCATCGGTCGTCTCGGTCACGACCGTGGTCGACAGCGGGTCTTCCCCCGCGGCCGTCTTCTCCTCCACCCGCTCGGTCACCTCGGTGTACCCGCGGTAGTCGTCGATCAGCTCGATCAGGTAGTACTTCTCCTCGGAGGGCTGCAGCCGCAACCCGAGGATGTTCTTCAACTGCTCGTTCTTGAGGTGATACTCGCTGCGCAGGTCGATGATCGTCCGCAACCGCGAAACTCTCCCGACGATTTCGCCGACGTCTTCCAGAATCTGTTCGGTGTTCTGCGCGATCGCCGGGTTGTTCACGAGCTCGCCGAGCGTCCCCTGCCCTTCGTTCACCTTGTCGGTGATGTCCTGGATGTTCTGCAGGCTGTAGTTGAGCGAATCGAGCGTCGATTGAAGCGACGCCAGTGTCCCCTTCAGCGTGCCGAGTCCCGACTGCAGATCCGACGACGACTGCCCGATGATGTAGCGGACCTCCTGAGCGATCGCCTCGGTGTCTCGCAAGATCGCCTGGATCGACTCCGAGCCCGTGTCCGTGAGCTCGCGCGCATCGGTCGAGATCTGCTCCACGTTCTCGACGATCGTGTCGAGCTTGGTCGAGTTCTTGCCGACGAACCGGTTGAGCGTGTCGAGGATCTGGTTGAGGTCGTCGAGCAGCTTCTGAATGTTCTTCTGCCCCTCCGGCCCCCCGAAGACGGCGGCCATCGACGAGGTGACCTCTTCGACGTTCTTCGCGATGTCGCTCATCTGCTCCATGAGCTCGTCGACACTGACCGCCTCGATGACGTTTTTGATCTCGTCGCCGTCCTCGAGGACCTGCCCCGAGGTCCCCGGCGTCACCTCGACGAAATAGTCGCCGATGAAGCTCGCAGACTTCTTCGCGGCGGTCGCGCCGTTCTTCCAGTAGACCCCGCTGTCACGCTCCGTCCGAACTCCCTGGTACAGCTTGAGGTCGGAGCGAACGGTGATGGTGACCTTGGCGGTCCCGTCGGGCTGCAGGGCGATCTTCGTCACTCGACCGACAGGGATACCCGACATCTGAACGCGGGACTGCACGGCGAGCCCGGTAACGTCGCTGAAAACCGCCCAGTGCTGGTTGTAGCCGTCGGCGTCGTCGCCCGATCCCTCGCGAAGCGTGGTGACCATGAAGATCGCCGCCGCGGCTCCCACGATGACGAGGAGCCCGACCCAGAACGGGGCCTTCAAGTTCTTGAGGAGGTCACTCAAGCCGGGTCACCAGAGAAAAATCGTCAGCCAATAGTCGATGAAGAGAATCGCGATGCTGCAGGTCACAACCGATGAAGTCGTCGCTTCGCCGACACCCTTGGCGCCACCGGAGGCATAGAAGCCCTTGTAGCAAGCGACGATCGCGATGGCCAGACCGAAGGCCGCGCCCTTCAGGGCGCTCATCGCGAGGTCGTAGGTGTCGACGAAATCCTTCACGTACGCCACGAACATGCCGGGATCGATATCCATCATTTCGACGGACAACATGTAAGCCGCAAGAATTCCGACGAAATTGAAGAGCGTCACCAACAGCGGCATCATCAGGAATCCCGCCGCGACCCGAGGGGCGACCAGGTACTGGACCGGGTTGACCGCCATCACCGCCATCGCGTCGATCTGTTCGGTCACCCGCATCGTCCCGATCTCGGTCGTCATCGCGCTTCCGGTTCGCCCCGCAACCATCAGGCCGGTGAGGACAGGCCCGAGCTCTCGCGTCAGCGAAATCGCGACCGTACCGCCGACCAGCGTCTCGGCGTTGAACAGCGCGAACCCGATGATCGACTGGTACGCCATCACCAGCCCGGTGAAGACGCCGGTGAACAGGACGATGAAGAGGCTGCCGATCCCGAAGGACTGAAGCGCGTCGAAGAAGATCGAGACCCGGTAAGGGGGACGGACGAGCCACACCAGCGTCTGCACCGTCAACATCGCCATCTGCCCGATCTCCTCGACCAGGTTGATGACGCCGTTTCCGACCATCTCGAAGGGTGATTTGAGCGTCGCGGCCATGACTCCCTGCAACCAGTGCGCGCCCACCATAACGGTAGGCGGCTCGGAACGGTAATTCCCCGCCGTCGGTTGCCGACGAGGATCGACACGCGCGGCGGGAAGTCAGTCGCGAAGGTCGTGCTTCTTCAGCAGCTCGCGGAGGTGGTATCGCGTCAACCCCGCATGCTTGGAGGCCTGGGAGATATTGCCGTCGAACTCCTCCATCAGCCGCTCGAGGTAGTCGTACTCGAACTTGTCGAGGATCTTCTGCTTGGCCTCTTTGTAGCCAATCGTCAGATCGACGTCGATGCGGGTGCGGTCGGGGTCGTCCGCGAAAGCCACGGACTGCACCACGGCGGAGGCCGGCGACGTCAGCGACCCGCTCAGGTGGAGATCGCTGCGATCGATCTTGTTGTCGCTACAGAGATTGACCGCACGCTCGACGACGTTCCGAAGCTCGCGGACGTTACCCGGCCATCCATGCGTCATCAGCATGTCCATCGCGTCGGCCGTCAGTCGCGGTTTCGTCATGTCCGGCCGCTTCTCCAGCACGTCGTCCACGAAGGTGTCGACGAGCAGCGGGATGTCGTCGCGGCGCGCCGCGAGGGGGGGCAGATGGATCGTGATGACCGAGAGCCGGAAGTACAGGTCCTCGCGGAACGTCCCTTCGTTCACCATCTCCCGGATGTCGCGGTTCGTCGCAGCGATCACCCGCACGTCGGAGCGGATCGTCTGCGTCCCACCGACCCGCTTGAACTCTCGGTTCTCGAGCACTCGGAGCAGCTTCGGCTGGAGCGAGATGTCGAGCTCGCCGATCTCGTCCATGAAGAGCGTGCCACCGTTCGCCTGCTCGAACGCTCCTTTGTGCTGGCTCACGGCACCCGTGAAGGCACCCTTCTCGTGACCGAAGACGTACGACTCCATCAGGTCTTTCGGGATCGACGAGCAGTCGAGCACCACGTACGGCTTCTTGCTACGGCGGGACGCGTCGTGAATAGCGCGCGCGATCCGCTCCTTGCCGGTCCCCGTGTCCCCCTCGATGAGCGAGGTCAGCTCGGAAGGCGCGACCTTCTCCAGGGTCGCGAAGACTTCGCGCATCGCGACCGACCGGCCGATGACACCTTGAAAATGTTCGTCGGGGGAGAGCGGTATCTCCACCACTTCCTTGGACGGCACGAGCTTGAAGGTGGAATTGCCCGCCCGAAACGTCGCGTTCGCGGAGAGGTAGACTTCCTTGATGCGGCATCCGCCCAAAACCGTCCCGTTCGTGGAGCCGACGTCGCGCAGCAGGAAACCGTCCTCCTCGGCGCGTATCTCGAAGTGCGTCCCGCTCACCGAATTGTCGCTCAGCGGAATGTCGTTGACCGACGATCGGCCCACGTAGGTCTTCGTCTTGGAAACCTCGAAGTCCTTCCCCTTGTCCGGCCCCTCCACGACTACGAGCTTCGCCTTGCGCAGCTCTCTGGTCTTCGCCTTGTCGTCGACGAAGACCGTGCGGATACCCATCTCTTCTGCCATGAGCCGTCTACTCTTCTAGAGTGCTTGTTGAATCGGCCGGGACGATACCCCCTCCGTTCCGACGTGGCAACTCGAGTTGCGTGAGGCATGAGACTCGAGGCTCGAGCCTCGAGCCTCACGGAAGACTGACTGATAATTCAGTCACAAATGAGTGACAATTCAGTCAGTCAAACCCCGACTGAATGGTCGCTTTTTTATCCCTCAGATCCTTGCTTTGGCCGATCACGACTGCTAGAACGACTTACGTGAGTGAACACTCACCAACTAAGCCCGAGGGCGCCGACGTTGGCATTTCATCGAGGGTTGAAGCGATGACCTTGCCGACCGATCGCCGAAAATCGGGTAAGTTCGAGCCAGGGACTGCGACCGTGGAAGTAAATGTAGGTCCGTGTAGGACCGAAAACTTTTTGATGGTTTACATTGTATCCTACCCCACGCTCGCCAACCCCCACCTCATGACTGACTCTTCATTCATTTTCTGAACGAAGTTTCGACGAGCAACGCTCTCATCGAGAGCGACGGAGCGACGAATGTCCGACAAATCACCCGATATCCTCGACGGCCAGTCGACCATCGCCATCATCGGCGTCGGCGCGAAAATGCCCGGCGCCCTCTCGGCGAACGCCTTCTGGAACAACATCGTCAACGGCGTCTACTGCATCACGGACGTGCCGACGGATCGCTGGGACCCCGCGCTCTACTGGGACCCCGATCCCGCCGCGCCGGACAAGACGTACAGCAAGATCGGTGGCTGGGTGACGGGGTTCGAATTCGACAGAAAGGCGTTCCGTTTGCCGCCGACCGTCGTCCAGAAAGTCGACCCGACCCAGCTCCTCTGTCTCGAAACCGTGCGGGAGGCGCTGCAGGACGCGGGGTACCTCGACCGTGACTTCGACCGTGATCGAACGGCCGTGATTCTCGGCAACGCGCTCGGCGGTGATCTCAGAGATCAGACCAACCTCCGGATCCAGTATGCGGAGGTCGACGCAACGCTGCGCGTCGCCCTCCTCGAAGCGTCGATGGGCCGCCTGAGCGACGACGAGGTCGAGAAGCTCCTGGACACCGTCGCGAAGCGCGTCAAGGACCAGATCGTGGAGGTGACCGAAGATTCGATGCCCGGGGAGCTCGCGAACGTCATCGCGGGACGCGTCGCGCAGTCCTTCGACCTGCGGGGGCCCAACTACGTCTGCGATGCCGCCTGTGCTTCGACGCTCGCCGCGCTCGAGTCCGCGATCCACGGTCTGCGTGCCAACCAGTTCGACATGGTCGTCACCGGCGGAGTGGACCGTTCGATGGGGCCCCCTTCCTACGTGAAGTTCTCCAAGATCGGAGCCCTCTCTCCCGACGGTTCGCGCCCGTTCGACGCGGACGCGAACGGGTTCGTCATGGGCGAAGGGGCCGGTATCTTGATCCTCAAGCGTTTGGCGGATGCGATCCGCGACCAGGATCAGATCTACGCCGTCATCCGTGGGATCGGCGGCTCCTCGGACGGCCGAGGCAAAGGGATCACCGCCCCGAACCCGCGAGGTCAGCAGCACGCGCTGCGCCGCGCCTACCTCGACGCCGGGGTGAACCCGAAGTCGGTCTCCCTCATCGAGGCGCACGGAACGAGCACCCCCGTCGGCGACCCCGCCGAAGTCGAGAGCATGCGCGTCGTGTTCGACGAGGACGACGCTCCACTCGCCCCCGGTTCGATCGGTCTCGGAAGCGTGAAGTCGATGATCGGACATCTGAAGTCGGCCGCCGCCGGCGCGAGCCTCGTTAAAGTCGCGTTCGCCCTGCGTGAGAAAGTCCTACCGCCTACCCTCAACGTCGAGACCCCGAACCCCCTCCTCGCCCTCGACGGGACGCCGTTCCGCCTGCAGACCGAGACCCAGCCGTGGGACGCGCCCGACCGCGCGCCTCGTCGCGCGGGCGTCAGCGCGTTCGGCTTCGGCGGGACGAACTTCCACGTGGTGATGGAAGAATACGACCCCGAGTCGGGCTCGCGCCGCGGTGTCACTTCGAGCGGCGCCGCCTTTTCGATGTCGTCGGGACCAAAGCCCGTCGCCCAGGCCGCACCTACGTCGGGCGTCCTCGGGTTCGCCGGCGAGAGCATCGATGCAGTCGCGAATCAGTTCGAAACGTTCCGCACCGACGATCTCGACGCATGGTCCCGCCACCTCGTCGACGCCTCGAACCCCGGCCCCTCTGGATCGATCCGCCTGTCGGTTGCGTTCGCCACCGAACAAGAACTCGACGAACGCTTGGCGAAAGCCTCCAAAGCGCTCGAGAAGAACAAAGGCTGGCGAGTCCTTGCGAACCACGGAATCTTCCTGTTCGAAGAGCCGATCGACGGTGAGGTCGCGATGCTCTTCCCCGGTCAGGGGACCCAGTACGTCGGCATGATGCGGGACCTCGCCGCAGCGTTCCCGATCGTCGCCGAGACCCTCGCCGAAGCCGACGCAGTCATGGCGCCGGTCATGGATCAGCCGCTGTCCTCGATCATGTGCCCCCCCGAAGGCGCCGACGAGTCCGAAGTCTTCTTCGCGCTGTCGCAGACCGAGGTAACGCAGCCCGCCGTCCTCACCGCCGACGTCGCCATCCTGCGCGTCCTTCGGAGCCTCGGCATCGAACCCGCAATGGTCGCCGGGCACAGCCTCGGCGAGTACGGCGCGTGTGTGGCCGCCGGGGTGATGACGTTCGAGGAAGCACTGCGAACCGTGGCCCGACGCGGCACGGAGATGGCGAAGGCCACGCCGATGAACGGCGATCCCGGCCTCATGGTCGGCGTCCCCCTCGGGGTCGAGGCGGTGCAGGAAATTCTGGCGACGATCGACGGCTACGTAGTTTGCGCCAACAAGAACTGCTCCAAGCAGACGATCGTCGCCGGGCTCACCGAGCCCGTCAAAGAGGCGATCGCGAAGTTCGAAGCAGCCGGACACGACGTCGTGACGCTCCCCGTGAGCCACGCCTTCCACTCGAAGGTCGTCGCCGCGGCGAGCGCCCCGCTCCGCCGACACCTCGCGACGATTGACATCAAGCCGCCGCACACCCCGATCCTCACCAACGTCACGGGAGACTTCTACCCGTCGGGCGCGGGCGTCGAGGACGACATTCGCGATCTGTTGAGCGAGCAGGTCGCGGCCCCCGTCGAGTTCATCGCGCTCGTCGAGAAAATGTACGAGTCGAGCGCGCGGGTCTTCGTCGAAGTGGGCCCCAAACGAGCTCAGACGACGTTCGTCGCAGACATCCTCGGAGACCGAGAGCACGTTGCGATGTACACCAACCACCCCAAGAGGGGAGACATCGGCTCGCTCGTCGACGCCCTGGCGCAGCTGTGGGCCTCCGGTGCGTGGCACGGGATTGGTTCGGACCGCGCCCTCGGTACCGACGCATCGAGCCGCGCCTACGCGGCAACGGTCTCCAGCCACGACCTCCTCTCGCATGGCGAAGCGCTCGACAAGATGATCGAGGTGCTCTGCGAGAAGACCGGCTACGACGCCGACGAGATCGAGCCCGACTTCGAGCTCGAGGCAGACCTCGGCATCGATACGGTGAAGCAGGCCGAGATCATGGCGACTGTCCGCGATCACTACGGCTTCGCCAAAGACGACGAGTTCCGCCTCGCCGAATACCCCACCCTCGAAGATCTCGCCCGATACATCGTCGAGCGCGTCGCGCTCGAAGGTGGGGAAGGCACGCGGCTGGAAGCCGCGTCACCACAGGCGGACATCGAAGCGGTTTCCAGCCGCGAGGTCGGTGCAGCGGCTTCCAGCCGCGACCTCCTCTCGCATGGCGAAGCGCTCGACAAGATGATCGAGGTGCTCTGCGAG
>CAYPJU010000010.1:37019-107303 GCA_964411125.1 uncultured Bradymonadales bacterium
CGACCTCCTCTCGCATGGCGAAGCGCTCGACAAGATGATCGAGGTGCTCTGCGAGAAGACCGGCTACGACGCCGACGAGATCGAGCCCGACTTCGAGCTCGAGGCAGACCTCGGCATCGATACGGTGAAGCAGGCCGAGATCATGGCGACTGTCCGCGATCACTACGGCTTCGCCAAAGACGACGAGTTCCGCCTCGCCGAATACCCCACCCTCGAAGATCTCGCCCGATACATCGTCGAGCGCGTCGCGCTCGAAGGTGGGGAAGGCACGCGGCTGGAAGCCGCGTCACCACAGGCGGACATCGAAGCGGTTTCCAGCCGCGAGGTCGGTGCAGCGGCTTCCAGCCGCGACCTCCTCTCGCATGGCGAAGCGCTCGACAAGATGATCGAGGTGCTCTGCGAGAAGACCGGCTACGACGCCGACGAGATCGAGCCCGACTTCGAGCTCGAGGCAGACCTCGGCATCGATACGGTGAAGCAGGCCGAGATCATGGCGACTGTCCGCGATCACTACGGCTTCGCCAAAGACGACGAGTTCCGCCTCGCCGAATACCCCACCCTCGACGACCTCGCCCGCTACATCGTGGAGCGCGTCGCGCTCGAAGGTGTGGAAGGCACGCGGCTGGAAGCCGCGTCACCACAGGCGGACATCGAAGCGGTCTCCAGCCGCGACCTCGATGCGAAGGAGATCGTCATCGAGGCGCCCGCAGCGGCTGCCGCCTTCGAGCGAAAGCCGGCGCCGCCTGTGGAGGTAGTGTCGTCCCCCAAAGCCACCGCGAAAGACGGACGTGTGCCGGCCGAGGTCGTCATCGCCGGCTGCTCGCTCGGGCTCCCGGGCCAGGACGAGCTCTTCGCCGATGACTCGGTCGACCGCCTTCTGCGCGGGGAGAACATGATCGGGGACATCTCGGCCGAAGATCGCGAAGCGATGGCGACCAAGAAGATCACGCGCCTCGTGAAGCACGAAGACGGCTCCGGGGTCATGGTGCCCGTCGACGACGTCGCCGACGTGCTGAAGCTCGCCGGTCGCAAGGGCAAATTCGACCTCGGGGAGTGGGAGATTCCCGACCGCTGGCGAGAGTCGCTCGACCGCACGACGGAGATGGCGATCGCAGCCGGGTTGCTCGCGCTCCAGGATGCCGGGCTGCCCCTCGTCCCGAAATACCGCACCACCACCAGCGGAAAGAAGCTGACGATCGGCTGGACGCTCCCCCCCGAAATCGGGGACCGCACCGGCGTCATCTACGCTTCGGCGTTCTCCGGTCAGGACGCCTTGATCGACGAGATCCAGCGCAGCTACGAAGACCCCGAATACGAGTTCGATCACCGCTACCTCCTCAAGGTGCTCGGGATCGCCAACTCGCGGTTCGCGGAGCTCGTCGGGGCCCGCGGTCCAAACACGAAGATCAACAACGCCTGCGCGTCGACGACCACCGCGATCGCGATCGCCGAAGACTGGATCAAGGCGGGGCGGTGCGAGCGCGTCATCGTCATGGGAGCCGACGATGCGAGCGGCGAGTCGCTGATGGAGTGGATCGGGAGCGGATTTCTCGCGACCGGCGCGGCCACGACCGAAAGTGACGTCGAGAATGCCGCCCTCCCCTTCGACAAGCGTCGCAACGGGATCATCATCGGTATGGGCGCCGTCGGGATCGTGGTCGAGAAGGCCGGGCTCTGCGAAGAGCGTGGCATCGAGCCGATCGCCGACCTGCTCGGTACGCGGTTCGTCAATTCCGCCGAACACCCGACCCGCCTCGACGTAGACCACATCGCGGACGAGGTCGGCGCGCTCATCGGCGCCGTCGAGCAGCAGTTCGGCATCGACCGCCACGACATCGCCGACCGCACGGTGTTCGTCTCGCACGAGACCTACTCGCCGGCGCGCGGCGGCAGCGCCGCGACCGAGATCGAGTCGCTTCGCCGGACGTTCGGTGACGACGCGTCCGACGTCGTCATCGCCAACACGAAGGGCTTCACCGGTCACGCCATGGCGGCCGGCATCGAAGACGTCCTCGCGCTGAAGGCGCTGCAGCGCGAGCAACTGCCGCACATCGCCAACTTCAAAGAGCCCGACCCTCTCCTGGGCGACCTACGGCTCAGCCAGGGCGGAAAATACGAGCTCGACTACGCCCTGCGCCTCGCCGCCGGGTTCGGAAGCCAGCTCGCGCTCGCCCTCTTCCGGTTCCGCGCCCGCACCGAGGACCGCCTCGTCGACGCCGACCGATTCGACGCATGGGCGGGCCGGATCTCGGGGTTCGAGAACCCCGAGACGGTCGTCGAAGCACGAACTCTCCGGATGCGCGAAGGCGCCCCGAAAGAGACGTCACCCGAACCGAAGCGCGACGAGAGAGCGCCGACGCCGGCCACGCTTTCGATCCCCGCTCCGGCCTCTTCTCCGCGCGCCAGTCGGGCCCACGCCGGCCCCGGCGAGTTCGACCAACTCGGCGTCGTCGTCGAGGCCCACGCGGTCGCACCGTACGCGACCCCCGCTCTACGCAAGGAACTCGAAGGTAAGAGCGTCGCGGTGATCGCGGGCCCCCTCGTCGTCACGGAGCTGATGGTCCGCGCGCTCGAGCGCTGCGGAGCGAAGGTCGCCGTCTTCGAAGGGCGCGAGCGCCGCAACTTGATCGGCGGCGAGGGCGACTACACCGTCGTCGACCTCCTCGACGAACAGGCGCTCGGTGACGAGTTCGCAGCGATGGGACGAGTCGACGGCGTCGTCAACCTCCTCGGCTTCGGCCCCGACCGCTTCAAGTCGTCGGACGTCTACCTCGCTGCGCGAGAGAGCTTCCACGTCGCCCGCGCCTGGCGCTTCAGTCTCGGTGAAGCCCCGACGCGCGAGAACTTCTTCCTCACCGTGACTGGAATGGGCGGTCGCCTCGGGTTCGACCGGGCGAGCGGCCCACTCCCCGTCTGTGGAGCCGTCGGAGGGTTCACCAAGGCACTCGCCCGCGAGTGGGCGGAGGCGAAAATCCGGGTGGTCGACGTCGCCCGGCAGGGCATCGTGCCCGACCTCGGACTGCAGGTCTTGAGTGAGACGATGTTCGGCAGCGGCGTCGAAGTCGGCCTGATCGCTGGCATTCGGTACACGCCCGCGACGGTGCCCGCCTCCGAGATCACACCGGAGACGCTCCCGTCGATGGCCCCGGAGCCCGACGACGTCGTCGTCGTCACGGGGGGCGCCAAGGGGATCACCGCCGAGGTGGCGGTCGACCTCGCCCGCCGGTTCGGCTGCGCTCTCGCACTGGTCGGCCGAACGCCTCTGACGCACGATGATCCGCTCGGCGTCGACCTGGACGCCGAGAAGAAGAGAGTGAAGGCGGAGCTCTCGAAGACCAACGACCGCGTGACGCCGCTGATGATCCGGCAGGCGATGTGGTCGCTCGAATCGCAACGAACGATCGCTTCCAACATGGAGCGGATGCGCGAGGCAGGCAGCGACGTCGACTACTTCGCGTGCGACGTGGCCGACGAGGCCTCCGTCGCCGAGATGATCGAGCGCGTTCACGAACGCTTCGGGCGTATCGACGGCATCATCCACGGCGCGGGCGTCGAAGAGAGCCGGCTCATCGAAGACAAAGATGTCGCTGGCTTCGACCGCGTCTTCCGGGGCAAGGCGCTGGGAGCTCTCCACCTCTGGAACGCCGTCGAGAAACATGGCCCTCGGTTCTACATGGCGTTCTCGAGCGTCGCCGGCCGGTTCGGAAACCCAGGACAGGTCGATTACGCCGCCGCCAACGAGGTCCTCAACAAGCTCGTGGCACTGCTCAACCACGACGGAAAAACTCGCGCGACGTCTATCGATTGGACGGCCTGGGACGAAGTCGGGATGGCCGCCGAGGGCTCGATGAAGACGCTGCTCGAAGCACGCGGCGTGCAACTCTTGCCGCCCGAAGTCGGCGCCCCAATGGTCGGTGACTTCCTGGAAAACGGACTCTCCGGCGAGTTCGTCGTGGCGGGGGAGCTGGGCGACTTCGCGATCGAATCGTCGGATGCCCGCGAACCGGCGGAACCGCTGGAGATCTTGTTGTCGACGATCCGTGAGCGCTCCGAAGAGCGTGTCGTCGTCAGCCGCGTCTTCGATCTCGACCAGGACGTCTTCCTGCGCGACCACGTCTACGAAGGAAACCCCGTCGTCCCCGGCGTGATGGGCTTCGAGATGATGGTGGAGGCGGCACGCCTCCTCGGACTGCGCGGCGCTGTCGTCACGGACGTCCGGTTCGAGCATGCGATCAAGCTGCACCGAGGGGAGCCGGTCGAGCTGGTCGCCACCGCCGAGCGCGACGGGGACGGCGCGACGGTCACCATCCGAACGTTCCGCGTGACGAAGACGGGTCGGGAGATCGAGACGGTGCATTACAGGGCGACGGTCAGCGACTCCGAGCCACGCCTCGAATCGTTCGCGATCGAGGACGTCGCCGGGGTCCTGGAGGGCCCCGAACGCGACGCAATCTACGGGAAGTACTTCCACACCGGCGTCTTCCAGGTCCTCGACGAGGTCCCGTGGGTCGGCGACGACTTCGTGGTCGGCTACGGACGCCGCGGCCGCGACCGCCTGGTCAACGCTCGCGACAACGACGCATTCGTCACCGATCCCATGGTCCGCGAGATGGCATTTCAGGCCGCGGGACTCTGGGGAATGACGAAGCTCGAGATGAGCTACCTCCCCTACTCCATCGATCGTGCCGAGACGTTCGCGTCCGCGCGAGACGACGAGCAGGTCGTGCTTCGCTGCACGGTCCGAGACGACGCCGACGAACACATGATCGCCTTCGACGTGGAAGCCCTTGGACAGGACGGACGGCTGCTCCAGCGGATGGAACGAGTTCAGCTCGTCGGCCATCGCAAGCTGACCGAAGAAGAGCGCTTCGACCAGCTCGCCGCGCATCGTCTGCGCACGCGACGGTTGACGGTGCGCGAGGCCGAAGCAGTGCTCGACGCCCGCAACATGACGATCGCCAACGTCGCCGACGAGACGGAACGCGCCGCCTACGACCGCCTCATCAGCGAGCGTCGAAAAGGCGAGTGGCTCGCGGCGCGCGTCGCGCTGAAGTCCCTCGTGGTCGAGTGGCTCCGCGACTTTCGCGGCGTCTCGATCGCCCCGGGTGACGTGCGAATCCGCAAGGACGAAAAGAAGGCTCCGTACCTCGAAGTGGACGGTCAGACCGACCTCCCGGGGGTCACGATCTCGCACTGCGCCGGCTCCTCGATCTGCGGGATCAATATTTCTCCCGGACGCGCGACGGCGGGCCTCGACCTCGAAGCGATAGAGCAGCGAGACGAGTCGTTCGCCCGCAACTACTTCTCCCCCTCGGAGCTCCGACTGGACGTGGGCGGTGACGGCGCTACCCTCCTCGCCGCGCTCTGGTCGGTGAAAGAGGCCGTCTCCAAGGCGCTGCGCATCGGACTGCACGCTCGCCTCGAGGAATTCGAAGTGAACAGCCTTCGACGCGACCACGACGGTTGGGTGGCCGACGTGACGCTCAAGGGGATGGCGCTCGATGCGTATCGATCGCTGGGCGGGACGGGACTCGACGTGCGCGTCGACATCGGCGAAAACGAGGTCCTCGCGACTGCTTTGCTCGAAGTGAGCCCAGGAATGAAGAACAAGAAAATGCCGACGACGGTCGATTCGGATGCCGTCGCCCGAGAGACGAAGAGTGGCCCCCCCGCCCCCCGGAACGCCGAGCGCGCGGAGCTCGAGCTCGCCGCGGTTGCAGCGCTCCTGCAGGAACGCGGGCTGCTGAAAGCGCGCGAGCGGTCGATGACGCCGCGGACGCATCTCCCCGCGTGGAAGGGTTGAACATGTACTTCGTCAAACTGAACGATGGCCCGGAGATCGCGGTCCAACTTTCCGAAACTGACCGCGGTCAGTGGAAAGCTACGACCGCCGACGGGAACAAGATCGACCTCGAGGTGAAGGGACGCGGCGCCGACGGCACGTTCGTCATCCTCGTCGACGGGGTCGAGAGAGCATTCCGAGTCGACGCCGAGAACGGTGGTCTGACGCTGGTCGAAGGCGACGAACGACACGGTGTCGAGGTGGTCCACTCGGCCGACCTGGTCCTCGAACGGGCCGCGAAACGCTCGACCGAACCGGGCGGCGCCGAGATCCTCACCAGCCCGATCACCGGCATCGTCCTCGAGGTGAAGACGAAGGTCGGAGAACAGGTCGACGCGGGCGACATCGCCGTGGTCGTCGAAGCGATGAAGATGGAGAACTCCCTCGGGGCGCCCCGCTCGGGCACCGTGACGGAGGTATTTGCAGAACCTGGACAGACGGTTTTCGTGGGCGACCCGCTCGTCCAGATTCGATAGGAGAGCTTGCCATGAGCAGCGAACACCCCCAGACCGCCGCAGCGACCCCGACGGACGTCGCCGGTGAGGAAACGATCGAGCGCAAGGATGCGCGTGAGGAAGCACGGAAGGTCCGCGAGCAGGTCCTCGGGAACGCCCGCAAGGTCAGCGTCGCGCGCGCACGCCTGGAGATGCTCTTCGACGACGGGACGATGGAAGAGATCGGCGCGGAGGTGCGTCATCGCGCGTCCGACTTCGGCCTCGACAAGAAGCGCTTCCCCGGCGACGGCGTCGTGACGGCCTGTGGGCTCGTCGACGGCCGTCCGGTCTATGCGTTCGCGCAGGACCGTACGATCCTCGGCGGCAGCCTCGGGCAGGCGCACGCCGAGAAGATCGCCCGACTGCAAGACCTCGCCCTTCGAACGGGCGCGCCGCTCGTCGCGATCAACGATTCGGGCGGTGCGCGGATCCAGGAAGGGGTCGACGCGCTCGGTGGATACGGCGAGATCTTCCGGCGCAACGTCATGTCCTCGGGAGTCATCCCCCAGATCTCACTCATCATGGGACCGTGCGCCGGTGGCGCCGTCTACTCCCCTGCCCTCACGGACTTCGTCGGGATGGTCGACGGCTCGAGCTACATGTTCCTCACCGGCCCCAAGGTCGTGAAGACGGTGACGTTCGAAGACATCACGACCGAAGAGCTGGGTGGCGGCCGGACGCACTCGGAGAAGACCGGCGTCGCCGCGTTCCTCTTCGAGGACGACCGCGACGCGATCGAGTCGACGCGACGGCTGCTCGGCTACCTTCCGTCGAACAACCGCGAGGCGCCGCCTCGTATCGATGCGAAGGACCCGGTCGACCGGATGGACGTGGAGTTCCACGAGCTCGTTCCCGATGATCCCCGCAAACCGTACGACGTCCGCAAGGTCGTCGACCTGGTCGTGGACAGTGGGTCGTTCTTCGAGGTCCAGGACCGCTGGGCCCAGAACGTCGTCGTCGGCTTCGCACGGCTCGACGGTCACGTGGTCGGCATCATCGCGAACCAGCCGCTCGTGCTCGCCGGTGTGCTCGACATCAACGCCAGCCGCAAGGCATCGCGCTTCATCCGCACCTGCAACGCCTTCAACATCCCGCTCGTCTCGCTCGTCGACGTGCCGGGCTTCCTCCCCGGCCGCGCCCAGGAACACGACGGCGTCATCGACCACGGTGCGAAGCTCCTGTACGCGTATTGCGAAGCGCGTGTTCCGAAGCTCTCCGTCATCTTGCGGAAGGCTTACGGCGGCGCGTACATCGTGATGAGCTCGAAGCACGTGGGGGGCGACATCAACCTCGCCTGGCCCAATGCGGAGATCGCCGTGATGGGCGCCGCGGGCGCGGTCGAGGTCCTCAACCGTCGCGAGATCGAAGCCGCGGACGACCCGGCGGCGAAGACCGAAGAGTTGAAGCAGGCGTACGAGGAGAAGTTCCTCAATCCGGACATCGCCGCCCAGCGCGGCTACCTCGACGCGGTCATCGAACCGCACGAGACGCGCCGCAAGCTGATTCGTTTTCTGGAAGTATTGTCGAACAAGCGCGAGTGGATGCCCCCGAAGAACAACGGGAACATCCCCGTCTGAGGGTTGCGCGAAGCTCGTTCCCCGAAGAAGCGGAGGCCAATCGCCTCCGCTTTTCCGTTTTCAGCGCAGGGCCTGACTGTAAAGCCACTGGTGGACACGGCGCTCTTCGCGGGTCTCGGCGACGAGCTCAATCCCCCAGAGGCTGTGGCCCGCTTCGCTGTCGCGCCGGCGGACTCTGCCGCGGACGTTGGCGATGGCACGATGGTCCATCCCGATGATCGTGATGCGAATGTCGAGCATCGTACCGACCTCGTATTCGGCGTCGGCCTTGAGCAAGCAACCGCCGAGGCTGATGTCCATCACCTGGCCCCAGGTCTCGTCGTGGCCCTCGCAAGTGATCGTGCAGATGGCGCGGACCGGGGCGCGATAGATGCGGGTCTGCGGGCCCGGCTCGAAGATCGGCGCTCCCGGGCCTCCGCCGATGGTGAAGCGCTGTCGATTGTCGTTCTGGGGTAGGACGATGGTACGCATGGGAACCCTCCGTGGTTCGCCTGGTGTCTGTTGCCGAATCCTTCGGTCTCTCACTCAGCGTATGGTGTCGTCGGGGAGCGGCAACTTTTTCATTTTCGGATCGCCCGACAGATCCGGGGTCTGCAGACCACCTCGGCCCTCTCGGGTTGACGTTTCCCCGCTATTGCGCAATGACATCGTCATTGTTCCGGCCGCATTCTCCGCGGCCCACCACGACCCCCGCCCGACGAGGCCCGACAGATGACGACCCCCAAGATCACGTACACGTACACCGACGAAGCTCCGGCGCTTGCGACACATTCCTTCCTGCCCATCATTCAGGCGTTCACGGCGCCCGCCGGGGTGCAGGTCGAGACGGCCGACATTTCGCTGACCGCGCGAATCCTGGCCGCCTTCCCCGACCGCCTCACGGACGACCAGCGGGTCCCCGATGCCCTCGCCGAGCTCGGCGAGCTGGTGAAGAAGCCGGAAGCGAACGTGATCAAGCTCCCCAACATCAGCGCGTCGGTGCCGCAGCTCAAAGCGGCGATCGCCGAGCTGCAGGGGCAAGGCTACGACGTCCCCGACTTCCCCGAGGAGCCGAAGAACGACGACGAGCGGGCGATCCGGGCGAAGTACGAAAAGGTCAAAGGGAGCGCCGTGAACCCCGTCCTGCGGATGGGGAACTCCGACCGACGCGCCCCGAAGGCGGTCAAAGCCTACGCGAAGCAGAATCCGCACCGCATGGGCAAGTGGTCGTCCGATTCGAAGAGCCACGTCGCCACGATGACCGACGGTGATTTCCGCTCGAGTGAAAAATCGACCACGATCGGTTCGGCCACCAGCGTTCGGATCGAGCACGTGGGCGCCGACGGCTCCACGACGGTCCTCAAAGACGGGCTCGAGCTGCGGGCCGGCGAGGTGATCGACGCCGCCGTCATGAGCCGACAGGCGCTCCTCGCTTTCCTCGAAGGCGAGATCGACAACGCCCGTCGGACGGGCGTCCTCTTCTCGCTCCACATGAAGGCGACGATGATGAAGGTGTCGGACCCGATTATTTTCGGACACGCCGTCCGCGTCTACTTCAAAGACGTCTTCGCCAAGCACCGTGAGACCTTCGAGAAGCTCGGGGTCGACCCGAACAACGGCTTCGGTGACGTCGTCTCGTCGATCCAGTCGCTCCCCGAAGAGCAGCGAAAAGAGATCGAAGCGGACATCCAGGCCGCTTACGAGAGCGGCCCGCCCCTCGCGATGGTCGATTCCGATCGCGGCATCACGAACCTTCACGTCCCGAGCGACGTCATCATCGACGCGTCGATGCCGGCGATGATTCGCACCTCCGGGCAGATGTGGAACGCCGCGGGCGAGACGCAGGACACCAAGGCGACGATTCCCGACTCGAGCTATGCCGGGCTCTACCAGGTCGTCATCGACGACTGCAAAGAGAACGGCGCGTACGATCCGACGACGATGGGGAGCGTCCCGAACGTCGGGCTGATGGCCGAAAAGGCCGAAGAGTACGGCTCGCACGACAAGACCTTCGAGATCGCGTCGGCGGGCAAAGTTCGCGTCGTCGACGCTTCGGGCGCCGTCGTCTTCGAGCACGACGTGGACGCTGGCGACATCTGGCGCATGTGCCAGACGAAGGACGCCCCGATCCGCGACTGGGTGAAGCTCGCCGTGACCCGCGCGCGGGCCTCGAAGACGCCCGCCGTCTTCTGGCTCGACGAGACGCGCCCGCACGATGCGCAGCTCATCAAGAAGGTTCGCACGTACCTCGAGGACCACGACACGGACGGGCTCGAGATCCACATCCTGTCACCGGTCGAGGCGACCAGGTTCTCCCTCGAGCGCATCCGCCGCGGCGAAGACACGATCTCGGTCACCGGGAACGTCTTGCGTGACTACCTCACGGACCTGTTCCCGATCCTCGAGGTCGGCACCAGCGCCAAGATGCTCTCGATCGTCCCGCTGATGGCGGGAGGCGGGCTCTTCGAGACCGGTGCAGGCGGCTCGGCCCCCAAGCACGTGCAGCAGATGGAGAAGGAAGGACACCTGCGTTGGGACTCCCTCGGAGAATTCCTCGCCCTCGCCGTCTCGCTGCAGCACCTCGGGGACTCGTTCGATGACCAGCGTGCCCGGATCCTGGGCGAGGCGCTCGACGACGCGACGACCCGGTACCTGCTGGAGGACAAGTCGCCGTCCCGCAAGGTCAATGAGATGGACAACCGCGGCAGCCACTACTGGGTCGCCCGCTACTGGGCGGAAGCACTCGCCGAGCAGTCCGAGGACGCCGAGCTCGCCGAGCGCTTCGCGCCCGTCGCGTCGAAGCTTGCCGAGAACGAGGCGAAGATCGACCAGGAGCTTCTCGCTGCTCAGGGCTCTCCGGTCGACCTCGAGGGCTACTACGCGGTCAACCGCGACCGCGCCGACGAGGAGATGCGCCCCAGCGCTACCCTCAACGCGATCATCGACGCCGTCTGAACGAGTGCGTACGGCGCCCTCGCCCGAGGGCGCCGCGCGGCCCGGGCCGCAGATTGGAAATCCGATGACGGTTGTGACAAGGTGACCGCGACGTCGCCCCGTGATTTTTCAGGATGCTCCGAATCCTCATCACCGTCCCTGCCTTCGCGGCAATGTTCCCCACCGCCGCAGCGGCGGAAGGGGCATGGCCGGCTGACGAGCTGCAGCTCCGATTCGGTGCCGAGGCCTTCAGTGGGACCGCGAAATCTCAGTACACGGCGACCGGTGACCGAATCGAGCTGCTCGACCCGGCGTCCCCAGGCGGTGTGACTCAGCGTGGCGTCGAGCTCGAGGCCGAATTCGGCCTCTTCGAGGACGTATCGATCTTCACCGCTACGACGCTGCACACTATCCGGTACGAGTCCGAGGCGGCGTCGGCGACCGTGTCGGGGCTCGGCGACGCGCGGATTGGAGGCCAGTGGGCGTTTCTACACGACCCGATCACGCTGACCGCCGAGCCGTCTCTCACGTTCCCCACCGGCTACACCCCCGACGGCGGAGCTTACGTTCCCTCGCTGGGGAACGGGGTGAACCAGTACGAGGTTCGAATATGGGTCGGGCAGCGGTTCGAAGACCCTGCGTTTCGGTTCGAGCTCGGTGTCGGCTATCGGTTCCGCGGGACCCGCGTCCCGCGCGGCGGGGGGGCGAAGCTCATCTATGCCGACGAAGTACCTTACGATCTGCGCGTCGGTTTCGAGCCGCTGGACGACCTCGAGCTGCTCGGTCTACTCGGTGGCGCGTACGGGCTCGGCACGCCCGATATCGTAGACCGCGTCCACCTCTACCCGCGCACCGAGAAGTATCTGTGGCTGGGAGTCGGTGTCGGCTACCGATTCTTCGACTGGTTCTCCGCACTCGCTACGTATCGAACGACCGCCGCCGGCGTGAACGCGCTCGACTCGCAGTTCCTGTCATTGACGACCGAATTTCGGTACGAGGTGGGCTCGTGAAGATCGATCGGCGACAATTCCTCGAAGAGGCCGGAAAGACGGGCGCCGCGCTCGTCCTTCTCTCGGTTCTCCCGGGGTGCGAGTCGTTCGACATCTCCGAGGGGACGAGAGAGTTCGCGTTCCTGACTCCCCAGGACGAGTGGTTCTGGTTCTCCGGCATGGAGGACACGCCGTCGCGCGCGCCGAACATCCTCCCCGACGATTGGACGCTCGAGATTCGATCGGGCGGCCGATCGGTCGGAGAGATCGGATTCCGCAAGCTAAAGGCCCTCGAGGCGGACGGGCTCGACGTGCAGTACCTCAAGACGATGCGGTGCATCTTCGGGACGCTCGCCGACGAGCTTTCGGAGACGCTCACCGCGACCGGCGTCTTTCGCGGGATTCCGCTCAGCATCGTGCTCGACGAGACCGACATCTCGGGGGAAGCGACGAAGTTGAAGATCGACGCGAGTGACGGATTCTCGACGAGCCTCAGCTACGACCGCTTGATCGACGAGACGCAGCTCCCCGTCATCCTCGCCTACGAACTCAACGGCGAGCCCCTGACTCGCGAACGAGGAGGCCCGGTGCGCCTCATCGTGCCCGAGAGCTGGGGGTTCAAGAGCATCAAGTGGATCTCGACCGTCGACGCGACGACCGACTTTTCGAGCTACGGCACCTTCGAAACTGGCCCCTTCGCCGGCAAGACCATCGTCGACAACCCGGGCGCAATGCCGCTCACCACGCTGTTGAACGACCCACCGAGTCTCCTCGCCGAGGTCGCGGGGCCCGACGTCGCGCTGCGGGGGATGGCGCTGGTCGGGGGAACCAAGGTCGACGCCGTGGAGGTTCAGATCGACGAGGGCGACTGGCAGCTCGCGACGATCGCGCCGTTCGACGACGTCCTGGACAGCCTCGGTCACGACGCACTTCTCGTGCGTTCGAGCGTCCAGTACGGCGAGGACTGGCCTTACCCGAACGTGTGGGCCCCCTGGTCCTTCACCGCTATGGGACTGACTCCTGGACGACACCGAATCAACCTGCGGTCCGTCGATCGGACCGGGCGTTCGAATCCTTCGATCGTCAACGAACCTTACGAAACGACGCAACACATCGCGCTCGAGCTGGACGTGACATGATACGACATCCGATCTTCGCCGCCGTCGTGGCGGCCCTACTCTTCTCCAATGCCTGCGCCTCATGCGGTGGCGACAACAACGGGAACAACGGGACCAACAACGGCACCGTCACCGACCCCGACATGGGAGGCGGCGACCCCGACGGCGGCGACCCCGATGGCGGCGGCGGCGACCCCGACTCGGGTGGCGACCCGGACATGGGCGAAGAGCCCCCCGTGGAAGTTCCGCGGGTCGCCTGCGCCGACACGATCGCACCGCCCGCTGGCGACGACCTCTGCGAGGCGACGACAGGCTCCAACGGCTACACGCTGCTGCGGGCCGGCGAAGTCCTCGGCCCTGACGCGACCTACGAGAACGGGGGCGCTCTCGTCGACCCCGACGGTCGGATCGTCTGCGCGGGATGCGACTGTGGAGACGAAGCCAATTCGGCCGACGCCACGGTGATCAGTTGCGCGGAAGGCGTCCTGTCTCCGTCGCTCATCAACCCCCACGACCACATCACGTTTTCGCTGTCGTGGCCGCAGGATCACGGGACCGAGCGCTACGAGCATCGCCATGACTGGCGCCGCGGACTTCGCGGCCATTCCGAGATCGACACCAACCCCGGGTCGGATTCGTCTCGCGAAGGCGTGCTCTATGGGGAGACGCGGATGCTCTTCGGAGGTGCCACGAGCATCGCCGGTTCGAGCAGCGTCGACGCCTCCGGCTTCTTGCGAAACCTCGACGACGGCGCGCGTACCGAAGGACTCACCGGGGTCGATGTCGACTACCGGACCTTCCCGCTCGGAGACTCCGGGGGGTCGCTACGCGACATGAACTGTGACTACCCCGACATCGATTCGGAATCTCGCGCTCAAGGAGCTTCCGTCTACCTCCCACACATCGCCGAGGGGATCGACGACGAGGCCGCCAACGAGTTCCGCTGCACCAGCGGACTGGCCGAAGGTGGCGCCGACCTCATCAATTCGAACACTTCCGTCATCCACGGAATCGGGCTCACCGCCGTCGACATCGAGCAGATGGCCGCCGAAGGCGCCCGGCTGGTCTGGTCGCCGCGATCCAACATCGATCTCTACGGGAACACGGCCCGCGCCCCGATCTTCCGCCGCTACGGGGTGGTGATCGCCCTGGGGACCGACTGGTCGGCGAGCGGGTCCATGAACGTCCTGCGGGAGTTGCAGTGTGCCGACTACCTCAACTCCGTCCACTACGGCGGGGTCTTCTCCGACTACGAACTCTGGAAGATGTCGACGCTCAACGCCGCCATCGCGATGGGGGCAGACACCCAGATCGGAGCCATCGTGGAAGGTTTCTTCGCCGACCTCGCGATCTTCGACGGGCGGGACCGCGACGCGCATCGCGCCGTCATCTCCGCCGAGATCGAGGACGTCCACTTCGTGATGCGCGGCGGCGTGCCGCTGTTGGGCGACGCGAACGTCATCGAGGCGCTCGTCCCCGCTGCGGAAGTCGACCAGTGCGAAGAGATCGACGTCTGCGGAGAACGTCGACGCATCTGCGCACAGCGCGACATCGGGATGACCCTCAGCCAGTTGCGCGGATCCGTCGACCCCAACGCGTACCCGCTCTTCTTCTGTGAAACCCCCGAACGCGAGCCCTCCTGCGTCCCCTTCCGCGAAGGCGAATACGACGGCTCAATGGCAGGCCCCGGCGACATCGACGGCGACGGTATCCCCGACGCCGACGACGTATGCTCCGCCGTCTTCAACCCGATCCGCCCGATGGACGGCACGATGCAGCCCGACATCGATCAGGACGGAGCAGGTGACGAATGCGACGAGTGTCCGACGGGCGACGCCGACTCGTGCCCGATGTTCGACCCGAACGACTTCGACTCCGACGGCGTCCCCAACCTGATGGACAACTGCCCCAACGACGCCAACCCCGACCAGGCCGACAGCGAAGGGGACGGCGTAGGCGACGTGTGTGACGCGTGCTCCGACTTCGACAACAGCACGACGCCCGCATGCCCTGCGACGATCTACGAGATTCGAGGCGGCGAGTTCGTCCTCGGGGATCAGGTCTTCATCGACGAGGTCGTCGTCACCGCGGCGGGGGGCAACGCGCTCTTCGTTCAGGTTCCGGCCGACGCGTCCTACTACAACGGCGTGGAGTTCTCCGGGCTGAACGTCTTCCTCGCCGGCAACACGGCGCCGGCTGTCGGAGACTCGGTGCGCATCGACGGCGTGCTGAGCGAGTTCGGCGGCACGCTGCAGATCGAAGCGGCGACGATCACGGTGAACTCCTCCGGGAACGCCCTCCCCGACTTCACTGAAGTCCAGCCTTCCGAGATCGCCAACGGGGGCGCGAGAGCCGACGAGCTCGAAGGAACCCTCGTCCAGGTGCGCGACGTCACCGTGACCGACCCCAACCCCGACGCTCCCGACGACTTCGGCGAGTTCGAGATCACGGGTGGCCTGCGCGTCGACGACCTCTTCTACGAAGTGATGCCTGATCCGACCGGCGGCGAGGAGTTCTCGATCCTTCGGGGCGTGGCGACCTTCTCGTTCGGCAACAAGAAGATGGTGCCACGCAACGCGAGTGACGTCGTCACGGGGCCGGCATCGCTCGTCGGCCTGACCCCCTCGACCGTCTTCGTCGACGGCGACGCGGGCGCACAGTCGACCAGCCCGCCCCTCTACGTTTCGATGTCGGGACCGACCATCGCCGACGTCACCGTCGCCCTCACTTACTCCGGCAACGTGACCGGCCCGGCCTCCGTCACGGTCACCTCCGGCTCCGACCGAGCGGAGGTCCAGCTGACGCCTTCGGGAACGGGACCGGGCTCCGTCACGGCGTCCTACGACGGGAACATGTCGACCGCCAACGTGACCGTGTACGACGCGGCGACGACCCGGACAGTCTCGAGCCTCGCCCCCGCCAATCCGACGGTGAACATCAACGGGAACCTCGCGCTCACGGTCACGATCGCACCGCCCGCCTCCGCAGGCGGACAGCGTGTGGACCTGGCGTACACACCCGGGACCTCGATCAGCGGCCCCGCGTTCGTCACCGTTCCTGCCGGAATGATGACCGCCGCGATCAACCTCACCGCCAGTGCGACGGCAGGTAGTGAGACCGTAACGGCGTCGATCGGTGGCTCTTCGCAGAGCACCACCGTCAACGTCACGACCGCCCCGGCGAATTGCCTGATCATCTCGGAGTACATCGAAGGGTCCGGTAGCAACAACAAGGCGTTCGAGCTCTACAACTGCTCGTCGGGTCCTCTCGACCTCGGCAACTTCGCCGTCTGCCTGGTCTCCAACGGAGACACGACCTGCTCACAGTCTGCGGACCTGCCGACCCAGAGCCTGCCCGTCGGGGGCGTCTTCACCGTCTGCAGGTCGGACACCGCCGGCGGCGGCGACCCCGTCGACGGGATCGCGAACAACTGCAACCTCGTTGCCGCGAACGTAGCCAACTTCAACGGGAACGACCGGCTCGCCGTCTACCTCGACGCGAACGGCGACTCGATGCTCGACGGCGGCGACACCGTCACCGACGCGTTTGGCGTTCTGGCTACCGACCCGGGCCCGATCTGGGCGAACACGACGTATCGTCGATGCGACTTCGCCTCGTACGACGGTGTCGAGCCGTTCTCGGTCGACGATCGTTACACGTCGCATCCCCAGAACGACGCCACCGATTTCGGCACCGCACCCGTCGCAGGTTGCCCGTAAAACTGCGAGACGCCGGGGAGTTCTTCCCCGGCGTCGAACCCCCCTTCTTTCCGACAACCGAGACATCGGGCCCTCATCGGCAACAGCAGTTGCCACAAGGGTATTTACACCGGCTACTCGACCTTCCTTCCATACGCGAAACCTGTGACCGCCATGCCGCAGGCTAGACTTAAGCCATTGAATTAAAACCACTATATGCCTCAATAATAAATTGTTTCAATCCTGGCACGGCTCTAGCAGAAGACCCAACCAGGTGGACAACAACGAGCTGGCCCCCTGGGGGCGGCCAGATAAGAACACGGTGGTGAACATGGTTTCGATGAAACAAAAACTGACGATGGCGGTTGTGGTGGCCGCTTCGACCTTCGGCGCGGTCAACGCATCCGCCGAGTACCTCCCCGAAGACCGCGCGAGCGAGCAGCAGGCTTCCGGATTCGAGATGGTGTTGGAGTACCTGAAGACCCGGCAGCTCGTGCCAAACCGGCTGGAGTTCCGCAAGCTCAGCGCCGACCCGGTCGCCGACCTCACGAAGATCGCCAGCGGGCGGTACGAGGCCAGTGTCCGCGTCCGAGCGATCGAATCGCTCGCGCTGTACACGAACGACGACCGAGCCATCGACACGATCGACGACCTCGTCGCCCGTGTCGGAACCAAGAGCAAGCTCTTCGGTCCGGCGCTCGTCACCTGGGTCGCGATGCACGGAGAGAGCGTGGTCGATGCGGTCATGCCGTACGCCACCCACCGTGACGCAAATGTCCGGATGGCAGCCGTCGTTGCCCTGGGACGCTACGGCGGACAGGCCGGCTTCGACCGCCTCAAGGAGCTGAAAAGCGTTGAAAACGACGAGGTTGTACGCGATCGAATCGCGCAGATCGTCGACTGAGTCCAGATTGGCTCGAAGTTTGAATTAGCAGCCGACTGTTGGATGAATGAATGATGACGAAGATCGGCTGAATCAGAATGTAGAGATGCGGAGCAGCCCGGGATGGATGACTGGATGGGCCGATCCGACGATAGAATGCCACTTGCGACGCTGTGTGAATTGCTGAATTTCTGACTGTGTGGATGACAAAAAAAAGGCTCGGACCGAACACCGGCGGTCCGAGCCTTTTTTGCGTCCGGCCCGCCCTACGGCGCGACCTGCTCCCATCGCTGATCACCTTCTACCCATCCTCCCACCCACTCCGACAACCGCACCCCGTCGGGCGACGAGACGTTCATCAGCCCTCCGAGCATGACGTGCTGAGTCCCCCCGAGGATGAACGCCTTCGTCGCGTCACCACCGAATCTATCGTCGGCGAACGTCGTGAACGCGGTCTGGTAGCTATCCCCGAGTGGATATCCGAAAAACAGGTGAATCGTCTGGTCGGCATCGTAGGCGAGCAAACCGACGCGTGAGCCGGACGACGTTTCGCGCAGGTGGTCGAACCACTTCGGCAGATCTGTCCCACAGTCCGCGCACCCCTCGGGAGATTGAAGGTCCCACGCGGCGTTCATCTCTCCCATCCGTCCTCCGTAGGGCTGAACGAGCGGCCCGCAATCGGACAGGACGTGCGTCTCGGCGTCGGGGAACGCCGCGCGAAACTTGTGGAGGTTGAGCTGAGCGCCGTAACCGCCGGCGCTCGATCCTGCGACGAAGACGCGCTCCACGTCGTCGAACGTCGCGCCGAGCCGGTCCAGAAACACGTCGACGTTGTGCCCCCCGCGATGATGCACGTCGCGCGTCTGCCCGAGGGCCGTGTAGCTCTGGACCTTGTCCCCGGCGTGCAGGTCGCCGGTGCAGTACGGCACGAACACGTAGCTCATTTCGGCGAACGGGTTTCCTTCCAGCTCGCGATCGAACGCGTCCACGCTCAGCAGCGGCTCGTTGTCGAACCGCGATGCGCCATAGCCCGACTCCACGTTGACCGCCGACTTCAGGACGAAGCACGTGTTGACGTCCCAACAGGCGCCCCCACCGACGAAGTAGACGAGGAGGTCTCTCGCCCCCTCCAGTTCGTTGACGCCGATCCCGGCCGGCGTTCCGTTGCCGCAGACCGCATTGGGGAACTCGAACCAGCTCCAGGTGCCCGGCTCTGCGTCTATCGGGGAGGTATCCCCGCCGTCGCCATCGCTGGAACTCCCGGCATCGACACCGGCGGCATCGGGTGCAGCCGGGTTGGGTCCGGTGGCGGGATCGCCGCAGCCGACGACAGAGATGATCGCAACGAGGAGGAAGAGAGACCGCATCAGAGGCATCGTGGCTCCGGGGAAACCGCCGTGCGCGATGTTAGCCGATTTGTCGGCGCGTTCGAAAAAGGCCGCGCGACGAGCTCAACGCCCCGCAATCGCTCGCGCTTCCCCTAGCGACACGGCCACGTCGGGCGTGGCGTAGAACGCGCGAAGTCCGAGAGCCGGCTCCGTCGCCTGCACCGCGTAGAGAAAGTATCTCCCCTCCTCGACGAAGACGAAGCCGATCTCCCCCGGGCGAACGGAACGATGCGACGGGGTGCCGTAGACACGCCCGCCGTCTTCGAGCGGATCGACCGCTGCGATGACGATCCAGGGCCCCTCCCCGACCTCCGCCGGCATTCGAAACTCGATGTGAGGCCGGCGCGTCAGCGCGTAATACCTCCCGAGGTCCGCGATCGCCTTCAGGTTCGCGACGAGCCGGTCGAACATCAGGCGCGCAGATGAACGAGGAGGGCCGAGATCGCCGCCGGTGTCACACCGATGATTCGCGACGCCTGCCCCACCGTGCGCGGTCGTACGCGCTCGAGACGATCCCGAATCTCGATCGAGAGGCCGTGAACACCGGTGTAGTCGAGCTCGCCGGGGATCTGGCGCTCTTCCATCTCACGGTGCTCCTGGATCTGCCGCTCCTGACGGCCGATGTAGCCGTCGTACTTGATCTGGATCTCGATCGCCTCGGCGGTCTCGTCGTCGAGCCCGTCGATGTCCAGCCCGGGTAGGAAGCGAGCCGCGATCGGGACGATGCTCTGCACGTCGACCTCGTTTCGACGAAGGAGGTCTTCGACGGTCACCCCGTTGCCGAGGCTCTCGATCCCGTGCTCCGCACAGAACGTCTCGTTCTCGCGGGACGCTCCGATCAAAGTCTCCGCGAAGGCCGCGCGGGTCGCTTCGACGGTCGCTCGCTTGCGTTCGAACTTCGCCCACTCGTCGGGGCCGAGCAAGCCGAACTGACGCCCGTACTTCGACAGTCGCCAGTCCGCATTGTCTTCGCGCAGCAGCAACCGGTACTCGGCGCGGCTCGTGAACATGCGGTAAGGTTCGTCGACCCCGCGGGTTACGAGATCGTCGATCAGGACGCCGATGTACCCTTCGTCGCGGCCGATCACGAACGGTTCTTCGCCCCGCCCCGCGAGCGCCGCGTTGATCCCGGCGACGATCCCCTGGGCCGCAGCCTCTTCGTACCCGGAGGTCCCGTTGATCTGCCCGGCGAGGTAGAGCCCCCGCACACCGCGAAGTTCGAGGGTGTGATCGAGCTGGATCGGGTTCACGAAATCGTACTCGACCGCGTAGCCGGGCCGCATGATCTCCGCGTTCTCCAACCCGGGGATCGTCTTCAGCATCCCCATCTGCACGTCGAGCGGCAGGCTCGTCGACAGTCCGCTCGGGTAGACTTCGTTCGTGTCGAGCCCCTGGGGCTCGAGGAAGATCTGGTGCCGCTCCTTGTCCGCGAAACGCACGACCTTGTCTTCCAGGCTCGGACAGTATCGCGGTCCGAGCCCCTCGATCACCCCCGTGAAGAGCGGCGAACGGTCTGTGTTGGCCGCGATCAGATCGTGGGTCTTCTGGTTCGTGTAGGTGATGGCGCAGGAGACCTGCTCCAACATCGGCGGATCCCAGTAGAACGAGAACCGGCGGGGCGGATCGTCGGGCGGCTGCTCTTCGAGCGATTCCCAATCGATCGTTCTAGAATCGAGCCGGGGCGTCGTCCCAGTTTTGAGCCGCCCCATCTCGAGGTCGAGCTCCGCCAGCGTCTTCGCCAGGCCGTACGATGCAGCGTCCCCGGCGCGTCCCCCTTTGAAGTTGTCGAGCCCGACGTGGCAGAGGCCGCGCAGGAAGGTGCCGGTAGTGATCACGACTCGTGGCGCCTCGTAGAAGACGCCGAGCTTGTCGAGGACGCCGGCGATTCGACGCTCGCCCTCACGCTCTTCGATCCGAATGTCCTCGACACTCCCCTGCTTGATCGTGAGGTTGTCGGTGTTCATCAACAACTGCTGCATCTCGGCGCGGTAGCGCCGCATGTCACACTGCGCGCGACGCGACCGAACCGCGGGCCCCTTGCGGGTGTTGAGCCGCCGGTACTGGATCGCGGAGGCGTCCGCGACCCGGCCCATGACACCACCGAGGGCGTCGACCTCACGAGCGAGATGCCCCTTCGCCACGCCGCCGATTGCGGGGTTGCAGCTCATTTGACCGATCGTGTCGATGTTCATCGTCAGGAGCAGTGTCTGTTGCCCCATCCGGGCGAGAGCATGTGCCGCCTCGCTGCCAGCATGGCCGCCCCCAATCACGATCGCGTCGAATTTCCGAGGATGTCTCAGCACGGGATTTCTCCGTCACTCAAATCGGGTCTGTCGCGCTCGGCGCATTCGCGCGCCGAAACTGCAAGCCGGGCGAGCCCGCGATTACGGGCACACCTCGTTGGCGGCGCCGGGGCTTCCTTCGCCACCGTCGCCGTACGACACGGTCGCGAAACAGAAATTCGCCCCGTCGTCGTTCCCCGCGGCGGTCAGCGAACCCGGGTCGAGTTGCAGCGCACGCCCGCTCGGCAGCGACGACGTGATGGTGACCGGGTTGTCGTAGAACGACTCGTCGATCAGCGTTCCATCGTGCTGCGTGAGCTTCAACGTGAAAGGCTGGGTCTCGTCGGGGTTGTTCTTGAGATGACCGCCTGAATAGAGGAACGCCCCACTGACACCTCCATTGGCGCTCGGGTCCACGTCGCGCGCGAACACCAGGTACTGCCCTGCCCCCACCGTCGCGTTGACGTCCAGGAACATGAACGAGTCGTTAGCGTTGCCCGAATCCGAATCCGCGAAAATCACGGAGAAGAGAGAGAGCTCGCCTCCGGTCGTGTTGTAGATCTCGAACCACTCGCGCGAGGTGTCGGAGCCATCCGGATTTCCCATGAACTCGGTGAAGATCACCTCACCTGGCTGCGGGACGTTGGGGGGAATCGTCTCGCAGACGCCGAACGCGCAGATCTGGCTCCCCTCGGTGCATTGCACCTCGACGGTGTCGTAGTCGCAGTAGGGATTGTTGAGACGCGTCACCTCACACATCGTGTTGTTGCTGACGAACTGGACGGCCTTGTTCTCGGCGTCGAGGCAGTATCCGAGCGGCGCCTCGCACGTGAAACCGGCGCAAGGATCGGCGACGCAATCGGTGTTGGCGCCCCCCGGGGTACCGTAGTTGGAGGGACTCGTCGCAAACTCGTCCCCCATGCTCGGGCACCAGTTCGAGAAGAGGTTGTTCGAGGCGGCGTCGAGCGGCGCCGCGGGGCTGAGCTTTCGCGACCGCCCGGCGAGGATCGAACCTCCCTCGTAGTAGACGTGGTCCGAAACGCCCCCGTTCGGATCGATGAGCTGGATCCAGTCGGTATTGTTCGCGAGTCGAACGTCCGCGTAGTTGTAGTCGGGGGTGAAGGGGACGCTGTCGGAGTACGCGAACACCATGCGTGCGCCCGCATCGATGGGGCCCAGGCCCGCGATGACGTGCTCCTCGGGAGTGTTGCCCGTCCCCGCGCTCCGGATCGTCCAGCCGTCCAGCTCGACCGCGGCGTTGGACGTGTTCACCACCTCGAACCACTCTCCGATGTCGTTGAAGCTCCCGGCGGGATTCGCCATGTACTCGACGATCACGAGCGGCCCGACCTCCGTCACACCTCCTTCGCAGGTCGCGTTGTTGCAGGTGGCGAACGTGTAGAGGCAGTCTTCGAACTCGAGATCGTAGTCGCAGAACGGCGTGCCGTTGTTGTCGACGCACGTCCCTGCCTGGCCGTAGCGTCTCGCGACCTCACCGTCGCAATCGTCGGCCGGTGGGTCGTCGCACGTCACGCCGTCGCAACCGCCTTCCAGGCATCGCGCGTTGTTGCATCCGGCCGCGCACGCCATGCGAGTTTCCTGGTAGTCGCAGACGCCGTCGAGGCACGTCCCTGCCGCCGAGTAGGTGATGAGCGTCGTCCCATCTCCGTCGCACACGGGCGACGGGGCCGCATTGCAGACGACGTTCTCGCACGCGTCGGGCAGACACTCCCCACCGAGGCATCCGTTCTCGCAGGTCGTCCGGGTCTCCGCATAGTTGCAAACCGTACCGTTCTCGCCGGAGTCGCACGTCCCCACCTGAGACCCGCCGACGATGTCGGAGCCGTCGCAGGTCGCGTCTGCCGGACCCGAATCGCAGTCCTCGTCGACGACGCACTCGCCCGAGGAGACGCAGCGCCCGAAACTGTCGCACGACGTGCCGGCGGCACATCCCGGCTCGGCCGCCCCCGGGTCGCAATCCTGAACGCACTTGTCGTCGTCGTCGCAGTAGAAGCCGGGATCACAGTCGAGGTCCTGGGTGCAGCTCGTCACCTTGTCGCTCGGGTCGTCGGTCTTGCAGCCGCTGGAAACGAACGCCATGGCGATCACTGCGGCGAGGGAGAAAATCTGGCGAACGCTTTTCATCGCTTCGAATCCACTTCATGGGGTCACGCGCGCGGTTTTAGAGAAACCCGGACAAAACCTCAAGGGAACGGCACAGAACGGAGGGCGCCGCCCTCCCCTTTGCAGGACGGTGTTCGCGACGTAGGTTTGCACCGGTCGCACGGTCGCGAACCGCCCAGGAGTTGTCATGCCGTACGTTCTCGCTGTCGAAACATCGCTGTCGGATTCGATGCGGGCGGTCCTCAAGGACCAGTTGGAGGAGTCGATCGCGCTGACGGAATCCCCGTCGGACGTGCTGACGGCGGTCCACGACGTCCGAAAGAACATGAAGCGCATCCGCGCGGGGCTCCGTTTGGTCCGACCGAATCTGCTGGACTACGCGGCCGAAAACGCCCGCTTTCGGGACATCGCGCGCGGACTCTCCCCGCTTCGTGATGCCGAAGCTCTCATGGAGACGCTCGAGCATCATCAAGACTCCCTGAGCGCTTACGACGCCTCGCTGTACGGAAGGGTCGCTGCTCGGGTGCGACGCCATCGGGAGCAGGTGCTTGCCGAGCAGGATCCCTTGGTGGCGCTCCAGCGCGCGGGCGAATCGCTGCGAGCGGCCCGTCCGCAGCTCGATGCGCTGACGATCGGCGGCGAAGGCTTCGGCGTCGTCGCAGGGGGACTCGACAAGACCTACAAGCGCGCACGGAGGCTCTGGGGGCGAGCGTTCGAGCTCGGTTCGTTCGAGGTCTTCCACGAATGGCGCAAACGCGCCAAGTATCACCGGCACCACCTCGAGCTCCTCCACGAAGTGTGGCCGGAGTTGATGGGGGCGTGGACCCAGGAGCTGGCGTATCTCACCGATCTGCTGGGGTGGGACCACGACCTCGCTGTCCTCCTCGAGATCGGCGGCGACGACCCGGCGCTGGCCGGGTGGGTCGCAGAGCGGTCCGTTCGGTACCGCGACAAACTGGACCCGGTCGCCAGGCGGCTCTTCACCGAGCGAAGATCCGCTCTCGTCCGCCGGCTGGGCGGCTATTGGCAAGCGAAGCACGTCGGACTACAACCACAACGATGAAGCATCTGAAGCTCGACAGTCTCAATCCTCAGCAGCGCGCCGCCGTCGAACACGTGGATGGTCCGCTGCTCCTTCTCGCGGGCGCCGGCTCCGGGAAGACAAAGACGATCACGCATCGGATCGGCTACCTGGTCGCTCGGGGTGTCTCGCCGGAGAACATCCTGGGGGTGAGCTTCACGAACAAGGCCGCCGGCGAGATGCGCGAGCGCGTCGCGGGGCTCGTCGGCAAGTCGACCGCCGAGGCGATCAAGCTCTCGACGTTTCACAGTCTGGGCGCCGACATCCTGCGCTCGCACATCGGCAGGCTCGGATTCCGCACCCCCTTCACGATCCTCGATCAAGGCGATCAACTGTCGCTGGTGCGGGAAATCTTGCACGACATGCGGCTCGACCCGAAGACCGTCGACGCGCGGGGGCTCCTCTACATGGTGAGCCGCGCGAAGATGGCGTTCGCGCGCCCCGCCGACCTGAAGGAGTTTCGGTTCAACCCCCTGCTCCCCTATGCGCAGCGGGTCTTCGACGCCTATCAGTCGAGCCTCAAGGGGCTCAACGCCCTCGATTTCGACGACCTGATCTGCCTGCCGGTCACGATCTTCCGCGACCACGAAGACGTGCGCGTCGCGTACGGAGATCAGTATCGGTACGTGATGGTCGACGAGTACCAGGACACCAACCACACCCAGCTCCTCTTCGTGCGGGAGATCGTAAAAGACCACCTCAACGTTTGTGTCGTGGGGGACGACGACCAGAGCATTTACGCCTTCCGAGGAGCGGTGGCCGGCAACATCCTCGACTTCGATCGCCAGTTTCCGGGAGCTCGAGTGGTCAAGCTCGAGCAGAACTATCGCTCGACCAACAGCATCCTCGAGGCCGCCAACGCGGTCATCTCGAACAATCCGGCGCGACGCCCCAAAAAACTGTGGAGCGCGAAAGGGGACGGCGCTCCGCTCACCCTCACCGCATGTGCCGACGAACGTGAAGAAGCCGAGTTCGTGGCGACCGAGATCGCACGAATGCGCAGCGACCAGGAGCGAACCTGGAAGGATTTCGCGGTCCTGTTTCGCTCCAACACGCAGGCGCGAATCTTCGAAGAGGCGTTTCGCACCCACGACGTTCCGTACCGGATCGTCGGGTCGCAGGAGTTCTACGACCGAAAGGAGATCAAGGACCTCATCGCCTACCTGCGAGTCTGCGCAAATCCTTCCGACGAGGTGAGCTTCCGGCGCATCATCAACGTGCCGTCCCGGTCGGTGGGAGCCACGTCGATGGAGCGACTGTCGGCGGTCGCCAACGAGGCGAACGCCCCGTTCTTTCAGATCGTGGAAGAGGTCGCGGCCGGAACCCGCAAGATCGACGGCCTGCGATCGAGTTCGATCGAAAAGCTCGGCGACCTGGTGGGAATCGTCCGACGGAATCGGGCGCGATTCCGCGAGCCGGGAAATCTCGTCGACAAGACCCGGGCCCTCCTGCGCGACCTGCACTACTTCGACTACCTTCGCAGCTCCGAGAACGAGGACGCCGCGGCGATCCGCAGGGTCAACAACGTCAAGGAATTCCTCGAGGCATTCGAAGAGTGGGAGTCGGCCGTCGGGGGGAGCCTCGACGAATACCTCAATCGCCTCGCGCTCGACGGGCAGCGGTCGAACGAAGACGGAGTGACGGACGAAGTCTTGCTGCTGACGCTTCATTCGTCCAAGGGGCTGGAGTTCCCCGTCGTCTTCCTCGTCGGCATGGAGGAGGGACTCCTACCCCACCGCCGTGCGACCGAGGAACCCGGTGGTTTGGAGGAGGAGCGCCGGCTCTGCTACGTCGGAATAACCCGCGCCAAAGAGCGGCTGATCTTGACGCGGGCTCGAGGCCGAAAGCGCTACGGTCAGCTCGTGGAGCGCGACCCGTCGCGTTTCCTCAAGGAAATTCCGAAGAACCTCCTCCGCCGAGCAGACGCCGCGGAAGCGAGCGCCCTCGCCGACAAACGCAAAGAGGTGGCGAGCAAGTATCTGCGGGCCTTCCTCTCGGAGCTCGACTGACCTCGGGGTCGAATGGCAGGTCGGGACTAAGGCCGACGTCCACGTTGTTTTGCTCGGCGCCAGCCGGAGGAAATGCTTGAAGCGCAGGACGTTCATACGAAGCATCGCCGCAGCCGCCGCGACCCTCGCTGCGATGCCCGCGAAGCTCTGGGCGATGGGGCCCGACGACGATTTCGTGATCGCCCTGCTCCGCCACGGGGGCAACTGGAACCCGCGACCGACAGCCCTGCGCAGGCTCCTCCTCGAGGTCGAAAAGCGGACGTCGATTCAGGTCGCGCCGAAGTCCGAGGAGATCGCGCCCGACTCCGACGAGCTCTTCTCGCACCCGTTCGTCGTGCTCGCTGGCGACCGAAAGTTTCCACCGTTCTCGGAGGAGACGATCCTCAACCTCCGAGCGTACCTGCAGGCGGGCGGCTTTCTGCTCGTCGACTCCGCCGAAGGGGTCCGCGACGGTCCGTTCATGGCGTCGGTCGAACGCGAGATCGATCGCATCTTCGGGCCGGGGCGCCTCGCTGCGGTCCCCAGGGACCACGTCCTCTACAAATCGTTCTATCTCATCGACCAGCCCGTCGGACGGGTCCTCGTCAGCCCGCAGATGCACGGCGTCTTCGACGATGACCGGCTCGCCGTCGTCGTCAGCCACAACGATTTGCAGGGTGCCTGGGCGCGCGACAACTTCGGAAACTGGAAGTACGAGTGCACCCCCGGCGGCGAGCAGCAGCGCGAGTACGCGCAGCGCGTCGGGATCAACCTCGTCATGTACGCACTCTGCATCAACTACAAGGCAGACCAGGTCCACGTCCCCTTCATCCTGCGACGCCGCAAATGGAAGGTGGATTGAACTTCTCCGACTACAACGCCGGGGATCTCCTCTGGCTGGGGGACTGGAGCCCGCTCTGGATCGCGGTGCTCGTCTGCCTGGGGCTGGTCGTTCTCGGGGTCAGCCTCTACGACCTCCGACCGCTCCGCCCCCGGCGACGATGGACCCTGGTCGCGCTCCGAACCGCGGTATACGGGCTCGCCGTCCTGCTCCTGTTGGAGCCCGCCGTCGATCTGAAGAACGTCACCAAGGTGAAAAACCACGTGCCGATTCTGGTCGACGCGAGCCGTTCGATGGCCCTCGCCTCCGGCGAGGCGACGCGGTTCGAGCACGCCGAGGCGGTGGTCGAGGCGCTGGACTTGCCGCAAACCATGGAGGACGAAGACCACGTCTACCACGTCTATACTTTCGGCGAGGGCCTCGAAGAGAGCTCGGCGTCGCTGGAGGGGGTGGTCCCCGACCAACTGCGAAGCGACCTCGCCGGCGCACTGCGTGAAACGGCCGTGCGATTCGAGCGATCCGATCTCGGTGCAATCGTCGTGGTCAGTGACGGCACCGAGACGGGAGGATTCGCCGAGCGCACCCGGGCGGGCGAGGAGCTGGACGACGTCTCCGCGTCCGCGCTCGATTCCCTCAAGACCCAGGTTCACACGGTCGGGGTCGTCCGCGAAGAGGCCCTCAAGGACGTCGGCATCGTGAAGGTCGTCCGGGACGACTTCGCGTTCGTGCACAACAAAGTCTCCATCGACGTGGAAATCCAGGTGGTCGGGATCGAGCCGACCTCTTTCCCGGTGAAGCTGATCCGGGACGGCCGGCTTCTGCAAACGCGTGAAGTCACGATCCGCGAGGGCGAGACGCGCTATCCCGTATCTTTCGAGTACGTCCCGAAATCGATCGGCAAGGAAATCTACACCATCGAAGCGCCGACGTTTCCGGGGGAGATTCTGGAGAGCAACAACCGCGCGCACTTCCTCCAAAAGGTCATCCGCGACAAAGTCCGGGCTCTGCAGGTCGTGGGACGACCTAGCTGGGACGAACGATTCCTGCGTCGGTTGCTCAAGCGCAACCCGAACGTGGACCTCATCAGTTTCTTCATCTTGCGGACCAACCAGAACGTTCAGATCGCGTCGACGAGCGAACTCAGTCTCATTCCGTTTCCGACCCGCGAACTGTTCCAGGAGGAGCTCGGTTCGTTCGACATCATCATCTTCCAGAATTTCAACTTCGGCCCGTACGACATGCGACAGTACCTGCCGGAGATCCCGGAGTTCGTCAGGCGAGGAGGCGGGTTCGTGATGCTCGGTGGCGACCTCTCGTTCGCCGACGGCGGGTACTCGGAGACTCCCGTCGAGGAACTTCTCCCCGTCACGCTCCCGGGTCGCGGGACACGGAACACCATCGACGAACGCCCGTTTCGCCCGGAGCTGACCGAAGCGGGGCAACGCCATCCGATCACGCAGTTGGCGTTCGACCCGGCGTCCAATGCGAAGATCTGGTCCCAACTCCCGTTCCAGAAAGGGACGAACATCGTCGCTGGTTCGCGCGACCAGGCGACGGTCCTCGCCACACATCCGCGGCTCACGGCCCAGGGCGAACCGATGCCGGTCATCAGTGTCATGGAGTTCGGCGAAGGCCGGACGATGGCTCTTACGACCGATTCGACCTGGCGGTGGGGCTTCGAATCGCTCGCCGACGGTGGTACTCCGCGCGAGTATCAGGTGTTCTGGAACAGCGCGATCCGTTGGCTCATCAAGGACCCGGAGCTGAAGCTTCTGCGGGTCGAGCTCGCGGACGACGAAGTGTCGCCGGGACAGCCGCTCGAAGGCACCGTTCGCGTGCAGAAGTCGGACTACACCCCAGCCCCCAACGTCGAGGCTTCGATCGTGGTGACGCACCGTTCCTTCCAGGACGTCGCCGCGGGCAAGCCCGACCGGCAGGTCGTGCTCGAGACGAAGGCGGTCACCGCCGCGGACGGCACCTTCGAGTTCGACGTGCCGACTCCCACCGAGGGAGTCTTCGAAGTCACAGCGCGCGCTCAGACCGAGTCGGGCGATCTCCGAGACGTCGACGTCGCGCTGTCGGTGCTGGCGAACGACGAGCTCCGCGACGTCCTTCCGCGGCCCGATCTCCTCGAAAAAATCGCCGAGCAGACGGACGCGACTCACGCCACATGGGACGACGTGGGCGCCGGGACCTTCCAGTTCGCTCCGCCGCGGACGGTGCGGGTGAACCGCCGGACGGTCATCCAACTGTGGGATAGCTTCCCCGTATTCGTCATCATCCTGCTGTTGCTGGGGCTCGAATGGACGCTTCGACGCCGCTGGGGACGGCTCTGAAGCAGCCGGCCAGACGGCTGCGTCCGCGCGCCTGCACTTGATGGCACGCGGGTTTCTCGCTATACGCCAAAGCGCTATCAGCGCGTGTCACGATGCCCAACTCCTCCTCCATCGACATCCAATGCCCGGACTGTTCCGCGAAGTTTCGGGTCAAACGGGCTGCTCTGGAGGGGAGCACGAAATCCTCGATCCGCTGCCCCAAATGTGGTGGAGCGATCCCTCTGCCGTCGGATCCCGAAGAAGAGGACATCACCCAGCCAGGCGGACGCGAACGCTCCCGGACCGAAGTGGGAGCTCCCGGTCCGTCTCCGCGGGACGACGAACTGCGGGCCCTGCTTCGCAAGGCGAAGAAGGAGCGCAAATCGTCGAGCAACGCACGCCGTGACACGCAGCGGCGGCCTACGCACTCGGGGCGGGAGCCGAGCCCGGACGAGACGCAACCCGACGCCCAGCCCGCCGGCGCGCGCGCGGCGTCCCCGGAGGACGAGATCGCGGCGACGATGCCGGTCGGCTCGGGAGCCGTCCGGGCGGCCGAGTTCGCGCCGACCCGCAGCCCACGTTCTCCCGGCTCCTCCGCGCAGCGCCCCCGCCTCGACACGCCGAGGGCGGGCGCTCAGATGTTCTCCGGATCGGTGTCGTTCGATCAGGCTCCCGACGAGCCGACGTTCGTGGGGCCGATGCCGGGCCGGGCGCCCAAGATCACCCCGACAGAGCGCGACCTCGGCAAGTTCCTCGTCCCGGGCAACTACATGGTGCGGGTCGAAGACGTCGTGTACGCGCCCGTCCCTCACGAGACGGTCGGAGAGCTCGTGGACCGCGGCGTTCTCCTCGGGGTCGACGAGATCGCAGCGGAGGACGGGGAGTGGACTCGAATCGCCGGCCAGGGTCCGCTCGACGGGCTGCGCGAGCGGCTGTCGCACCGCGCACACCACATGCTCGCGAGGGTCGCCGATGGACGTCCCGCTTCCGACTTCGGGCGCCCTCCGCCCCCCGACGAGCCGGAGCCCGAGGTGGAGATTGGCCCCGGAGACATCGGGACCCCGGCGGCCACCGACGACCTCGATGAGGAGATACCCGAGCCCGTCAGAACCGACACGATCGGTATGCCCGCCGAAAAGGAGATCCCGGCGCCGGCGAAGACCCGGCGGTCGCGAAAATTCCTGGGCCTCATGGTGACAGTGGCAGTCGTGGCAGGCGTTTCGGCGGCGTTCGTCATCCCGTCGGTCACGCGAACCCTGGACGAGCCAGCCCAGACGCCCGCCCCCGTGGTGGACGATCCGGCGACATCTTCTCCCGACATCGTCGAGACGGAGGTGCTCGACCCGGTGCCCGCCTATCTGTCGGCGAAGGCGACCGTGGAGAGCTCGATCGCCGTCGCAGACCGCGTCGACGGACTCCTCACCACGGCGATCGAGACCGGCGCCGACGAGAAGCTCGTGACGCAGCTCACCTGGTGGAAATGGCAGCGCGCCCCCGAGTCGGTCGACTCCGAGGAGCTCGTCTCCCGGTTGATGGCGGACGGCGAATACCGCGCGGCGAGGCAGGTCGCGAACTGGATCCTCACGAAAGACGGAAAGTCCGAGCGCCTCGAGAAGCTGGTCGGCGAATCGATCGACAAGCAGTTCGCCCGCGACGAACCCACTACGATCGGCACCGACGAGTTCGCGAGACTCGAGCGGGTCGAACCGGGCCAGCGCCCGGCGCTCGTCTTCGAGAAGCAAGACGGCTCCCGGTGGTCCTTCTGGCCCGATCTAGGCAAGAATGCCTGGCGCGGGGACATCGCCGTGTATCGTCTCTGCCAGTTGATGGTCTGCCATTTCGAGATTCCAGAGACTCGCGAGGCCCGGATCGACCGAAAGACCTTCAAGGCGCTGGTGGCCAAAGCCCCATCCGCCGAGTCGGAGACGGCGCGGCGGCTCATGTCGGACTTCGCCTGGGGTGAGGACGACATCGTCCGCGGCTCGCTTCGCCGCAGCGGCCGGGGAGCCCGCTGGCCGATCGAGGCGACGACGATCTGGCGATCGTGGCTCACCGCGGGCACAGGCACCGCGAAGCTGGACGGCCCCACCGATGAGGCGCACCACGCCGTCGCGTTCTTCGGCGCAGAGAAAGTCGACGACGAGCTCGGCGGCATCTCGGCCAGGCGGCTGGCGCGCCAGATCTCGGACATCTTGCTGATCGACTACCTCGTCGGGAACTACAACCGGTTTGCTCCCACCGAGGAGAACTGGGGGACCCGCACCCGGATGGTCAAGGGGCTCGTCGTCAGCGTCGACGATTCCGCGGCGTTTCTCAGCGAGGACTCCGTTCGCGTCCGTGGCCGGTTCTCCTGGGCGTCTCGATTCAGCAAGACGACGATCGATAGTCTGAAGAATCTCGATGAGAAGAGGGTCAACGAGCTCCTCTTCCCCGACGCGACTCCCGAAGAGGCCGAGAAGCTCGATAGCTTCTGGAGTCAACGCAAGAAGGCGCTGCGTCGCGTCGACAAGCTGGTCAAGAAGTATGGAGCGAAGGACGTGTTTTCGCTCGACCCTCCCGCGGAATCTGCCCCGTGACGGCAATCCCCCCACAAGTGACGACTCTATGATTTATTACGGATTCGACGAGGTCCTCTACGGATGGCCCCGCTATTTCGACCTCTGCAACGCTTTCGAAGTGCGGTGGCCCGCGGACATCGCCGACGCCCCTTCCATCGCGACGCTGAACAAATGGCGCGTCGAATCGCCCCGTGGGTTCGCCTGGGTGTGTCACACGACCCCTTCGTTCGTCGATGCGCTGGTCGAAGCCTACGAACGAGGCGCTGGCCTCTCGGACGCAGCCCGAGCAGGCTGGGAGGAGACGATCGAGAGGGCGCATGCGTTGGCGGCGCGAGCCATTCTCCTCGAGACCCCTCCGGGCTTTCCACCTTCCGACGCGAGCCGAGCCCTCATCCGTGAGTTGGGCGACGACCTCGCGGCGAACGACAAGCGGCTCCTCTTCTGGGAGCCGTCCGGCCTGTGGACGGCCGAGGATGTGGACGACGTCACCCGCGACCACGGCGTGATTCCCGTCGTCGACCCCTTCGCATTCGAGGCCGACGGTCGGCCGCTCCCGCGCCGAAACGACATCTGCTTCCGGATCACCGAACGAGCCGCGGCTCGTCGTCAGTTCGACGAATGGGAGATGGAAAAGCTGATCGACTGGGGATCGGGCTTCGACCGCGCCTTCATCCTGTTGGCCGGTCGGTTCAAGGTCCCACATGCCAAAGAGCTGGCGATGGCCCTTCGAGATGACGTCGATGAGTGACTCCGCAACACCCTGAAACTCTCCCTCTTTTTCGCTTGTATCGAAATCTGAGATGGCATATCTCCGTCCTATCGAAAGACGAGGTAGATATGTCATCCAAGTTCGGGTCGGAAATTGCGGCCGTCGAAAAGCAACTCGAATTGAACAAAGAGAAGCTGCGGAAGCTCGAACGTGAGTATCGAGAGGTCGACGAAGAGTATTCACAGTTGAAAGAGTCGATGGAACACTTCCAGGCGGCTCTGGAAGGTCGGGCGACCGGGTCCCAGACGTCGTCGATCCCGGTCGTGGAGACCGACCCCGACACCGGCCGCCCCTCACGCGGGGCCCGTCGGGACCAGATCGTCGCGATCTGCAAGAAGCTAGGCCGCGGCAAGAAGACGTTCCGCACGATCGACGTACTGAACAAGATTGCCGAGGTGGAAGGTGAGGTGTCGTCCGGCATCCGAAGCTATACCTACGCCATCATGAAGACGTTCGAACAGGACGGAATCGTGGAGAAGGTCGGGCGCGGTACCTGGAAAGTGGCCTAAATCGAGCGCCGCCGCGTATCGATGCGAGCGCGGCCTGTGAACTCGACCGAAGGAGTTGTTGTGAAAGAGCTGGAAAAAGTAGTCAAGACGCTCGAGGCCAAGCTCGAGAAAGTCGCGGAGCGACGCGACGCGGTGGCTCGCGAAATCGAGACGACCCGGACGCAGATTACGGAAATCGAGTCGGGGCTCACCCTGCTCAAGAAGATGGCGAACACGAACGGATAGAGCTTGCAGGCGCGGCGAGTGCCTCTCTCACGGTCTGCAATCGCCTCGGCCCCCCGCGGCGCATTGCGAATCGGGGCGTTCCGCGCTATGTATCGCGCGCGTCGGCACTTCGCCGCCGCGAGGTGTTCCCATGCCCACCCTGCGTAAAGATCCGATTGGCGGCCGATGGGTGATCATCGCCACCGAACGAAGCAAGCGCCCTCGCGACTACCAGACCACGGCCGTGCTCCAGGAGGGCGACTTCTGCCCCTTCTGCCGCGGGAACGAGGACTCGACGCCTCCCTCCATCGTGGAGTACCCGGGCAAGGACGGCTGGTCGGTCCGCGTCGTCCCGAACAAGTACCCTGCGCTGCGCGTCGAAGGAGAGGTCTCCCGGCGAGGGGTCGGGGTCTACGACGAGCTGTCGGGGATCGGGGCACACGAGGTGATCATCGAGTCGGCGGACCATTGCACCGACCTCGCAGAGCTCCCCGTCACCCAGATCGAACAGGTGCTCCGCGCCTGGCGCGACAGGATCCGAGACCTGCGCAACGACTCGCGGCTCGAGTGCTCGATCGTCTTCAAGAATCACGGCGCCCAGGCGGGAGCGTCTCTCGAGCACGCCCATAGCCAACTCATCGCTCTTCCGATCGTGCCCAAGCGGCTACAGGAAGAGCTCGAAGGAGCGCGCAAGTACCAGCAGTTCCGAGATCGAAACGTCTTCATCGACATCGTCGAGCAAGAGACCCGCACCGGAGAACGGCTGGTCTACGAAAACGAAGACATCGTGGTCATCGCGCCGTACGCGTCGCGGTTTCCCTTCGAACTGTGGCTCCTTCCGCGACATCACGAACCGTGGTACGAGAACGCGCAGGCGCGGACGTACTTCAACCTCGCCGACGCCCTCAGCGTGGTCTGCCGGAAGCTCAACAAGGCGCTCGACCGGCCACCTTACAACCTGATGTTGCACTCGGCGCCGTACACGAACGAAGACATGTCCCACTTCCAGTGGCACCTGGAGCTGATCCCGACCCTCACGAAGGTAGCCGGGTTCGAATGGGGCACGGGCTTCTACATCAACCCGACACCGCCCGAAGACGCCGCGCGACATTTACGCGAAATCGAAATTTGAGATTGGATCATGGACCTTACGAAATTCATCAAGACGAAAGACGATACGCATCTGGACGCGTCGAAGACGACGAACGTGCTCTTCGCGACCAGCGAGGTGGCCCCGTTCTCGAAGACCGGCGGGCTCGGAGACGTCGCCGCTAGCCTCCCGAAGGCACTGGCTGAGCGAGGACATCGCGTTTCGGTCATCACGCCGCTGTACGGACACCTCGACCCCGACCGCATGCACCTCGCGCGGCGCCTCAAGACGCTCTCGGTGCCCCGTAAGGCGAAGTCGCAGAACCAGATCGAAGCGACGATCTGGGAGGGACGCTTCGACGGTGGCGTGCGCATCTTCTTCGTCGACTGCCCCGAGTACTTCGGCCGCACCGGGGTCTACGGCTACGAGGGCGATACGTTCGAGGACAACGCGGAGCGCTTCGCGTTCTTCTCGCGCGCCGTCGTCGAGTTCCTGCTGCAGTTCGACATCCCGGTCGACGTCCTGCACTGCAACGACTGGCACACGGCCCTCGCTCCGCTCTACATGGAGCACTACTACAAGAAAGAGCTCGGGAAGGTCGGGACTGTCCTGACGCTGCACAACGCGGCCTACCAGGGAACCTTCGACAAGAAAGAGTTCGATTCGACCGGCCTGCCCAAGTCGACGTTCCTCAAAGAGGACAAGCTCGCTCAGAACGGTTCGGTGAACTACCTCAAGGGCGGAATCGTCTACAGCGACTGGGTGACCGCGGTCAGCCCGACCTACTCGGAAGAATTGAAGACCGAGAAAGGTGGCTTCGGGCTGCACGAACTCTTCCAGGAGCGCGACGACCGCCTCCGAGGCATCTTGAACGGCGCGGACTACAGCGTCTGGTCGCCGGAGCGCGACCACCATGTTGCAGTTCGTTACAGTCAAGAGCATCTCAACGGGAAGCGTCGAAACAAGGCGGAGCTGCAGCACGAGTTCGGCCTCCCCGTCCGCCCGCTGCTCCCGCTCGTCGGCTTCGTCGGACGGCTCACGGAGCAGAAGGGGCTCGACATGTTCGTGCCCGCAGTTCGAAAGCTCCTCAAAGAGGCGGAGACCGAACGGGACGGCTTCCAGGTCGTCATCCTCGGCGAAGGCGACGCGAAGTACCGCAAAGCGATCTCGAAGCTCGTCGACGAGTTTCCTACCCGCGTCGCGGCGCGTTTCGAATACGACGACACCGGCGCGCACCGTATCTTCGCCGGAGTCGACATCCTCGCGATGCCGAGCGAGTACGAGCCGTGCGGCCTCACCCAGATTTACGCCATGAAGTACGGCGCCCTTCCGGTGGTTCATTCGACCGGCGGCCTGGCGGACACCGTCCGAGACGCCGACTCGACCAAAGGGACCGGCTTCGTGTTCGACAAGTACACGAAGGCCGGGTTCACGCAGTCGCTGTCACGCGCCGTCGGCAAATACAGGCATCACCGTCAGTGGCGACCGCTGATGATCAACGCGATGAGCGCAGACTTCTCGTGGTCTCAATCCGCCCGGCAGTACGAGGATCTCTACCTCGACCTTCGCGGCTGGAAGCCGGCCAAGAAAGAGGAGAAGCCGGCAAAGGCGGATAAGCCGGCCAAGAAGTCGACAGGGAAGAAGAAGACCTCGGCGAAAGCGGAGAAAGAGAAGTCGACCGAAAAAGAGGCCAAGGCCGAGAAGTCGACCGCCGCCAAAAAGACGGCTGCCAAGAAATCGACGACCTCTAAGCCGAAGGGGAAGAAGACCGAAGAGAAGTCCGCGGACGCCGAGGAGACCGCCCCGAAGAAGAAAGCTCCGGCCAAGAAGGCCGCCGCAAAGAAGACCACTGCGAAGAAGACGACGAAGAAAGCCCCGTCGACCAAGGCCGCGGCGAAGAAAGCTCCGGCGAAAAAGACGACGAAGAAGTCGCCCTCCAAAACCGAAGACAAGAAGTAATCGCCATGGCAACGACGCTGGAACGACTCGAAGAACTCAATCGTGCCGCCCAGTTGGGCGGCGGTGAACAACGCATCGCGCGCCAGCATGACGCGGGGAAGATGACGGCGCGGGAGCGCATCGACCTCTTCCTCGACGCCGGGACGTTCATCGAACTCGACCGATTCAAGACCCACCGCTGCACCGATTTCGGGATGGAGGACAACCGCATCCCGGGAGACGGTGTCGTCACCGGCTACGGGAAGGTGGACGGGCGCCTGGTCTACGTTTTCGCGCAGGACTTCACCGTCTTCGGTGGGAGCCTCTCCGGCGCGTATGCCGAGAAGATCTGCAAAGTGATGGAGCTGGCGATGAAGGTCGGCGCTCCCGTCATCGGGCTCAACGACTCCGGCGGCGCTCGAATTCAGGAAGGTGTCGTGAGCCTCGCCGGCTACGCGGACATCTTCTACCGCAACACGCGGGCGAGCGGCGTCGTTCCGCAGATTTCGGCGATCATGGGCCCTTGCGCCGGCGGCGCGGTCTACAGTCCTGCGATCACCGACTTCATCTTCATGGTCCAGGACACGAGCTACATGTTCATCACTGGCCCCGACGTCGTGAAGACCGTGACGAGTCAGGAGGTCACCAAGCAGGAGCTCGGCGGCGCGCACGTCCACAGCGAAACCTCGGGCGTGTCACACTTCGAGTGCCAGAACGAAGAAGAGTGCATCGCCCGGATTCGTGAACTGCTGTCTTTCCTGCCATCGAACAACGCCGAAGACCCGCCGTTCGTCGCCTCTGGCGACGACGTGAACCGACGCGACCAGAAGCTCGAAGGGCTCGTCCCCGAAAACCCTTCGAAGCCCTACGACATCACCGAGCTGATCTCCACGGTCGTGGACGACAACTACTTCTTCGAGGTGCAGGAACACTTCGCCAAGAACATCGTCGTCGGGTTTGCGCGTCTGGGGGGATATTCGGTCGGGATCATCGCGAACCAGCCGAGCCATCTCGCGGGCTGTCTCGACATCAACGCGAGCGTCAAGGCGGGCCGATTCGTTCGATTCTGCGACGCCTTCAACATCCCGCTGGTGACCCTCGTCGACGTCCCCGGATTCCTCCCCGGCGTGGACCAGGAATACGGGGGCATCATCAAGCACGGCGCGAAGTTGCTCTACGCCTACGCGGAGGCGACGGTCCCGAAGGTGACCCTCATCACCCGCAAGGCTTACGGTGGAGCGTACGATGTGATGGCGTCCAAGCACATCGGCGCGGATATCAACTACGCCTACCCCACGGCGGAGATCGCGGTGATGGGGCCGGACGGTGCCGTGAACATCATCTTCCGAAACGAGCTCGCCGACGCCGACGATCCGGTGGCGAAGAAGGACGAGCTCGTCGCCGATTACCGGGACAAGTTCGCGAACCCGTTCAAGGCCGCCGAACTGGGCTACATCGACGAGGTGATCGACCCCCTCGACACCCGCCCTCGCCTGATCCGAGCGCTCGAGATGCTGCAGAACAAGCGGGAGGAGAACCCCCCGAAGAAACATGGCAACATCCCGCTCTGAGTCCTCGAGCGAAGAGCCCATCCCACCACCGGGGATGGGCCCCCCCACGCTGCGCACGTCCCTGCGCGAAGCAGCATCCATCTCCATCCTCGGCGCTGTCGTCGTCGGTCTCTACGCCCTGAGCGAAGAGATCGCCCGCTCCATGTACTGGGGCTTTCACTGGATGATCTGGAGCCGCACGGGCGCGGTCGTCGCCCTCGCCTGGGCCGTCGGCTCTCTCCTGGTCCTGTGCTCCCGAGCTCTCGGCCGAATTCCCGCGTCGCGCTACGTCGGCGTCGGCGTGGTCGCAGGGGTGATTGCGGGTTCGATGGGATGGGGTCTGTACACCGATGCGACGCGGACGACGGCCCTCACAGCGTTCGGCTCGGTGGTAATCCTCGCGGTCCGGCGCGTGTTCGGGGTGTCGTGGAGCGACTGGGCCCGGTCGACCGGGCCCGCCCTCCCCTTCACGCTTTGCGGCGTGATCACGTTCCTCTGGGTCCTCCATTTACAGTACGCGCCGCTCCGCGCGAGCAACTACGAGGGTCTGCTCGCCCTGTTTCTGATGGTGTGGTCGCTGGGCGTTCTCGGGACGACGCTTCTTAGCGCGTGGAGTCCCGAGCACCCCCGCCGAATCTGGACGAACCGTGCGGCGTGGGTCGGCGTCGCCATTGCGGCGGCATGCGCCCCGTGGTGGTTTTTCGGTCGCTACACTCCGCCGAAGATCGGCCTCGTGATCCTGGCAGTGCTCTCGGCCGAAATTTTTCGGGTTCAGACCCTCTCCTCACCCCGCTGGCGTCCACGAGGGATGGCCGTCCCGGCGGTGTGGTGCGGCGCGGCGCTCGTGTTCCTTCTCGCTTCGGACGTGCCGGAGCGCTACGGACCTGTAGGGGTTCTCTCGCTGTCGGGCGGAACGGTTTCGGTGCTCTCGAGCCCTCTCGACGACCGGGACGACGACAGTTACCTCGCCGCAGACTCGGGGGGCCTCGACCCCGACGACTCCGACGCGACGGCGGGTGCGCCGGACCACCTGGCGCTGGCTCTGTCGTCCCCTCTCCCGAGCTCCCGGTTGGCAGTAGACCACGTGGTGGTGTTCATCATCGACGCGCTGCGCTCGGAAGCGTTCACGGCGACTCGCACTCCGTTTCTCGCGGGTCCCGAGAGCGAGTTCATCGACTTTCGCCGCGGCTATTCGCCGAGCAACGTCACCGCGATCGCTCTCCCGAAACTCGTGGACGGCTCGCTCCCGGCCCCGCCCGGATTCCGGGGGAAGATCGGGCTCTTCGAGTCGCTCCCCCCCGACGTGGACGCCGGGTTCTTCATCTTCACGAATTTCCTCGGGAACTGGGAAGCTTCCCAGTTCTCCGTCGACGAATCGGTCCTATTCCGCCACGAGACGCCGAAGGAGAACGGCAGATTCGCGCCCGTGGTGCTGGAATGGATGGAGCACCGTTTTTCGGCGGACACGCAGGGTCGGACGGTCTCCGTCGTCTACTTCTCGGACCCCCATGCGCCGTATCACTGCACCCTGCCCCGCAAACAGAGCTACGAGTGCTACCTGCAGGAGATCGAGGCGGTGGACCGGTTCGCGGCGGATGTGGTGGCGCACCTCTCCCGGGTGGGGCTCCTCGACGAGACGTTGATCCTCATCACGGCCGACCACGGCGAGGAATTCGGTGAACACGGCTACACCCACCACAACTCCAACCTCTTCGAGCCGCAGATCCGCGTGCCGGTCTTCGTGCGGATTCCCGGCGCGCCGTCCCGAAAAGTCGACGTCCCCGTGTCGGGTGGGAGTGTACCCGCGACGGTCCGCGACGCTCTCGGCCTCGCCCCCGAGCCGACCTGGTTCTACCCGTCGCTGCTTCCGCTGGGGATGGGGCAGACGCACACCTTCCCGGCCCCGGTCGTCCACCAGTGGCAAGACGAGGACTACTACGTCCGCGTCCCGATCCGCCGAACCGCGATCATCGAAGGCGACCGAAAGCTCCAAATCGACTGGCGCACGGGTCGCTTCGACGTATCGAGACCAGAGGAATCGGACGCGCTAGTGCGGGACAAAAAAATACGCGCCGAGATGTCGGCGCGTTGGTTGCGATCGGGGAACGTACGGCCGGCGAATTAACGCTGGTCGAGGGCGGGGACGTCCCGCTCCGGCTCACCGATGTAGATCTGACGGGGACGGTGGATGCGCGACTTCGGATCGTCCCGCCACTCCTTCCACTGCGCGATCCACCCGGGGAGTCGACCGAGCGCGAACATCACCGTGAACATGTCGGTCGGGATGCCGAGAGCGCGGTAGATGATACCGCTGTAGAAGTCGACGTTCGGGTAGAGCTTCCGCTCGACGAAGTACGGGTCTTCGAGAGCCTTCTTCTCGAGAGCTTTCGCCACGTCGAGCGAGGGGTCCTCCACACCGAGCTGGTCGAGGACTTCGTCCGCCGACTTCTTGATGATCCGAGCGCGGGGGTCGAAGTTCTTGTAGACGCGGTGGCCGAATCCCATCAGGCGAACGCCCGAGGACTTGTCCTTGGCGAGCTCGAGGAAGGAGTCGGCGTCGCCGTCGGACGCTTCGATCTCCTCGAGCATTTCGATGACGGCCTGGTTGGCTCCACCGTGCAACGGTCCCCACAACGCGTTGATGCCGGCGGCGATCGACGCGTAGAGGTTCACGTGCGAGCTTCCCACCATGCGCACGGTCGAGGCCGAGCAGTTCTGCTCGTGGTCGGCGTGGAGAATCAGGAGCTTGTTGAGAGCGTCCTCGAGGACGGGATTGGCGTCGCCGTACAGCATGTTGACGAAGTCGCCGACGTAGTCTTCGGTCGCTCCGGGCTCGATGAAGTCGAGTCCGCGGGTGCGTCGATATCCCATCGCGACGAGCGCCTTGAACTTGGCGAGCAGCCGAACGATGTCGACGTCGCGATCGTCGGACGGCTCGTAGTAGCCCGACAGCGAGACGACGATGGAGGAGAGGGCCGCCATCGGATGCAGGTTCTTCGGGAGCGCGTTGTATTGATCGACCAGCTCCGACGGGATCGAAGCGTGCTCGTTGAGCCGTGCGCGGAAGTCGTCGAGCTCGCCCTTCGTCGGGAGCTTCTCCCAGATGAGGAGGTACATCACCTCCTCGAACGAGGTCTGCTCGGCGATCTGCTCGATCGGATAGCCACGATAGCGAAGTACTCCCTTCTCACCATCGATGAAGGTGATGGAGCTCTTGCACGATCCGGTGCTCGTGTACCCCGGGTCCAGGGTGATCGCTCCGGTGTTGCCGCGGAGCCTGGAGACGTCGATGCCGACCTCCCCTTCCGTGCCGACGACAACGTCGAAATCGTAAGAATTGCTCCCAAGCTGAAGCGTGGCTTTTTCCATTCGTCGTGACTCCGTATACGCAGAAATCCATCAGTTTCGGACTGTGGATTGAGGCGGAGAACCTATCAGCAATCTGCCATGTTGCCAAGGAGCCCCGCGGCCCCCCGACCCGCCCTTCTCAGATGGTGGATCCCCATCCCTCGGCACGAACCAGCCTCCCCGCCTGCAGAACCGGTCCTGTCATTTTCGAAGACGGCGTCCACGCCGGAGAGCCTCAGACTGCGTGAGCCGTCGAACTTCGCGGCCCGAAGCCTAGCGCCTCGAGCCGCGGACCGGCTCGACGTCTTTTCGCTCGGGGTCGTCGGGGGCGCATGGAACCTTGGCCAGGACGAATTTCTTGTTCCGGTTGTAGACGACACACGCCTGGTTTCGCAGCTCCGAGGGGAGCTCGCGCTGAAACTCCCCCCGATACCGGGGGTACTCCATGATCCCGTAGAAGGTCTCTTCCCCGATCTGGCTGACGAAATGATCGAAGTCGTCGTCGTCGCGGATCGGGATCACTTCGTTCTGGCTGTAGAACGTCTCCCCTCGCCAGTTCAGCTTGTAAGCGATCACCGGCTGCTCGCAGAAACGTTTGGGTGGGTGGGCTCCCGGAGGACCTTCGACGCGATCGCACACCGAATAGTAGTAGTCCCACAGTCCCTTCTGGCTCCACGTCTCGCTGAGGCGCGGCATGTAGACGTTGAGACAGAACACCGCGAGGGCGACGCCGCTCCCGAGCATCGCGACGAGGCTCACGCGACGCACCACCCGATTTCGGAAGGTCAGGAGCAGCGCTCCGATCACCGCAGGGGTCCCGATCGCGAAGAGCGCCCGACGAAACTCGGTGTCCCACGCGTCGTTGTCCCACTCCCGGTCGTACTTGTACGTGAACAGATTCTTCAGGATCTGTGGATCGTTCACCAGATCCCACCCGAGCAACACGATCAGCGGCGCCGCGAGAAGAAAGAGCGGCCACGGGTGCGGCAGTTCGCCGTCCAGCGCATCGTCGAGGAGCAACGCGATCAACATCGCCACCGCCGGGACGGCCGGGAAGATGTAGTGGTGAAACTTCGTGCTGGAGAGGGTGAAGAGCGTGAAAGCGATCGTCGCCCAGAGAACCAGGAAGAGTGTGGCACGTGTCTGATCATTGTCCCGCTCGAGGCGATCTCCCCCGAAGAACCGAGCGAAGACGGCGGGGACGTACGCGGTCCAGGGGAAGAGTCCGTAACCCATCCACTTCGCGAAATGCTCGAAGCTACCGTTGTCCAACTGGTGAACGCCGCTGGCGAGCCGCTTGAAGTGGTCGTGGATGAAGAACCGGTTCCAGAACCCCTGGGTGTGCCGGATGAGCATCGCGGCGTACCACGGGAAGGTCACCGCGATGAAGATCGGGACGCCGCGCAGCAGCTCGACGTCCTTGAGCATCCGCCATTCGCGGGTCAGCAGAATGTAGAAGAAGATGAACGCCCCCGGGAGCATGAACCCGAGCAACCCCTTTGCCAGGGTCGCCAGCCCGATGAAGACGTAGAACGTGAGCAACAACGGCCGGCGACGCGCCGCGAGCGGACGCGCCACGATGAACCAGACGGCGAATGCGAGGCAGCTCGCGTAGATGGCGGCCTGAACGCCCCCCCACACGAACCACGCGTTGAGGTCAATCAGCGGCTTCTTCGAGACGATGAGCGTAGGGATCAGGAGCCCCAGGAGCGGTCCCCAGAGGGCGATGGCCGATCCGATCGTCAGGCGCTTGCGAAGCATCCGGGCGCGGTCGTCCCCCTTCCTCCCCACAAAGAGCGCCGCGACGAACACGATCGCGGCGAGGCCGAGCAGCGATCCCGACACGGCCACGGCGACCATCGGAGATCGCGTGAGCTGCGTCATCACGCTGTTGGCCGCCCCTCGCCAGCCGGACAGCCCGGCGAGCAGCAAGGTGATCTGCGGGATCGAGATGACGCCGATCCAGCCCAGCGTGAGCACGTAGGTGAAGAGATCTGCCGGCTTTTCTCGATCGCGGCCGAAGACTCCCATCATGAAGAAACAGAGGCCGATCGTCATCAACCCGACGAACGGCATGTCCGTCTGCGCCTGCCGGCTCAGGAAGAACCAGAACGGCGAGGTCGCCAGGACCCCCGCCATCACGGCACCCGTACGGCGACTCCAAACGGACGCTCCCATGGCGTAGACGAGGACGAGAGCCAGGATCGACACGAGCGCGACACCAATCCGGATCGCGAACTCGCTGAACCCGAAGACCTCGAGCCCCATCGCCATCATCCACATCAGCAGGATCGGCTTCGAATAGAAGTAGGCCCCCTCTTGGGATCCCCCCTTGTCCTGCCAGTGACTACCCCACCACGTGCTGATCCAGTCGTGCCGCTCCGTAATCTGGCGGCCGACTTCGCCGTAGTGGGTCTCCCACGGATCCCACAGCCCGAAACTTCCGAGCATCGGAAGGAGCAGTAAACATGCGGCGATGAAGACGACTACGCGATCGCGCCAGACGCTCTTCGCTTCGGGGTCGAAGCGGAGCAAAGACGGGGGGTTCCGGTCCGGCGTGGAAGATTCTGGGGCTGACATCTTGTTGAAAGTCTCGTGCTCGCGCGGCGCCGTTTATAGGTGTCGGTGAGACGTAGTGTCAACGAAGCGCCCGATCGGTAGCTTGACGGGCGATTCCGACCGCAACTATAAGAGAGCGAAGCACGCACTACACCAAGGAAGGACGCAGGAAGAGAGTGCGTGGACTCTGTGGCGCCGGAGGATCGAGCTTGTCTGATCCCATCGAACTCCTCGAACAACGGGTGCAATCCGTACTCGCCGAGGCCGACAGCACTTTCGGGCTTCATTTCTTCTGCCAGATCGGCGGGCGGTACGACGAGCGGGGTATCATCACCCTGCAGATCTCCGGGTCCGGTTGGTGTCTCCTCTCCTGGAGAGCCGACGAGACGACGGATATGTACAGCTTCCAACTGCGCGATTCGGATATGAAGCGACTCTACACCGTCGTCCTGGAACATCCGTTCTGGCGCGCGAACCCCAAGCGTCGGTCACGCAAAGATCACGAGATCAACCACCACTTCCGCTTGTCCGATCAAGCTGCCGGTACGTGCAACAGTATCCAGTTCTGGTCCGACGACATGGACGAGTTCCCCGTCCTCAGAACGCTGGTGGAGCGAATTCTTCGGCTGATCGACGCGCTCTCGGAAGGCGACATCCCGACCGAGCAATTGGTGTCGTGAGTCCTGCGGGCACCGCATCCAGACCCCATCTCCACGCATGAAGAACTTCCGAGCGCCTCTCGTCGCGGCGTTGGTACTGGCGTTTGGCACGACTGCCGGGACCGGCTGCGAAGATCGCACGACGGAGAAGCTCCCCGAAGTACAGGAGCTTCCGCCGATCGAAGAGAAGATGAACGCGACGCGCGAAGCGGCGGCGACGGCACTCGAAGAGACGCGTGAGGCGGCCGAGAAACAAGCCCCCGAGCTCGTCGGCCAGCCGTCCCCTCAGAGTTCGGGCGAGAACGAGTAGGTCTTGTTCACGGCGAGCGCCCCGCCATCCGGCGTCGGGAACTCCATCTGCTTCGCCTGTCGCTCCATACAGTCGTGCACAGTCCCGTCGCGAAGGGAGATTCCGCGTGCGCGCGCCGAACGAACCGAGCCGTCGGAGCCGATGACCAGCTCGAGCCGCACCTTCCCTTCGAGTCCCGGGGTGTTCTTCAAGACGCGCTCGTAGCAATTCTTCATTGCTCCCGCATGCGCGTTGAACACGCGATTCAACTGCGACTTGCTGAGTTTCCCCTTGTACGTCGGCGGCGCCACCCGGGCCGACTTCGTCTTCGGCGGAGGAGCGTCGACCGCCTCGAGCTCCAGGGCGAGCGAGCGACTCACGTCGTTGACGTGGACCGAGGCCGAGGTGGCGGAGGTTTGCGCCATCATCTTCGCCTCGTAAAGCGAAGCGCCGCTGGTATCTTCCTTCTCGGCCCCCGCGTCGACGGACGGTGTCGCCGTGTTGGTCGCGGGCGGCTGCGTCGGCTCTTCTTTGCAGCCATCGCACGCAGCGAGGGAAACGAGTAGGGTGGCGAGGCCGAAGCGTACGGCGAACGGTCGAATCGAAACCATCTTGTTCCAAACTTCTGGGGCAAATTGCTCGGCCGCATTGTCCCATACATACGCCCCTTCACTCAACGCGACGACACGTGAACGACAAACCCTTGAAAATCCTACGGGTCCAGACAGAGAGGCTCGCCCAGGGCGGGGACGCCGTCGGCCACCTCCCCGACGGTCCCGTCGTATTCGTCCCCGGCGCCCTCCCCGAAGAGCTCGTCGAGATCGAGATCATCAAGGAAAAGAAGCGTTGGGCTCGCGCGAAGCTCCTTCAGGTCGTGGAGCCGTCCCCCGACCGGATCCCGTCGGACTGCGCGATCTCCGACAAGTGCGGCGGGTGCGACTTCCGACATTACGCCTACCCCGCCGAGTTCGACGCCAAGATCGCGGCAGCGCGGGAGACTCTGGCCCGAATCGGGCACGTCGATCTCGACGATGTGGCCGAGGCGCGGACCCCGGGGACGCCGTCCGATCGGTACCGTATCCGTGCTCGCTTCCACCTCGAGGGGGGCACCCTCGGCTTTTACCGCGCCGGGTCGCGCCGGATCGTCGAGGTCGAGACGTGTCCGGCGGTCGATCCCCGGATCGAGGCGACCCTTCCGGCGCTCGCAGAACTCGCGACCCACGTGGGCGACGGCGCACTCCTGGTCGAGACAGCCGACTCCGGCGCGGTCGTCACCGTGGTCGACGGCCACGCGCCGCGCCACGCGCTCGACTACGCCGTGAAGTCGGGCGCGATCCGCGGAGTTCGCATGGGCGACGACGAGTACGGCGACCCCACGATTCCCGCCCGCGATGCCGTCGGCGTCGACGTCGATACGCGAGTACCTTCCGACCGGTTTCGTCAGGCCCATGGACCGATGACACCCGTGCTTCGCCAGGCCGTGGTCGATGAGGTAGGACGCGGAGACTTCCTCTACGAGCTCTTCTGCGGATCAGGGAGCTTCACGTTCGCCCTCGCCGGCGCGTTCGGCCAGATTCACGGCTGGGATTGCGACGAGAGCGGGATCGCCATCGGCGACGAGCTCGCCGAAACGCTCGGGTACGGTCACATCCGGTTCGAGGTAGCGGACCTCTTTGGCGAGGTCCCCGAGGTGCCGTCGGGCGCGACTGTCTTGCTCGATCCGCCGAGGGAGGGAGCCGACGCAGCGTGCCGCGTCATCGCGACGAGTGACGCAGCGAGGGTCTGCTACGTATCGTGTGACGTGGCGACGCTGGCGCGGGACGCCGCTACGTTGGCCGAGGGCGGATGGATACTGCGTTCGATTCGATGGATCGACATGTTCCCACGTACGAGCCATCTCGAAGCGGTCGCCACGTTCGAACGAGGGTGACGAGACTCAGAAGGTCGATTCGAGGAGCTTCTTGACCGGCTTCAAGTCCCCTTGCTTCGGGGCTGGCTCGCCCTGCTCTTTTGGAGTTCCAGCCGCAATGTCCGCGGCGAGCGTCGCCTCGCCGTGGATCAGTCCGGCGACAGCCTGAGCGCGGACGACGACCGACGCAGCGAGGACGGCGCTCGCACCGGCCGAGTCGGAGGCTTCCTCGGCAGCCGCCGCGACGACTTGCTCGCGTTCGGCGACGGCGGCGGAGGCGGCTTCCGGATCTTCGGGGTCCTTGCCGCCGATGGCGACCGCGGCGATCACGGCCAACACCGCGATCACCGCGACGACGATCGGGACCACCGGCAGCGTGCGCGGCGGCATCAGATCTTCGTCGTCGGGAGCTCCGGCGAGCGTCGGGACTGACGGGTTCGATGCGTCGCGAAGCGGCGGCGGGGGCGAATACGGCCCCGGCGGGGGAGTCGTGATGGCCGGGGGGCGATGGATCGCGACGGGAATCGCGCTGTCGTCCATCGTCGGCTCGTTCGCGATCCAGTCCTGCAGCGCGATCGCGTCGACCTCTTCGGCCGGAACGCAGTCGAGCAACGCCTCGTCGAAGTAGTCGTTCCGAATCTGCTGCAAAATCTCGGCGATCGACTCGCAGTCCTGCGGTCGGTGCGCCGGATCCTTGGCCAGACAGGCCATCACCAGGTCGTCGAGCGCCGGGGGGACGACGTGCTCGAGTCCAGGCACCGAGCGGAGTGGTCTCGCCGGCACGTTGATGTGCTTCATGGCGAGCCCCATCTGCGTCTCGGCTGCGAACGGGAGGTTTCCGGAGATGAGCTCGAAGAGCATGATCCCGACCGCGTAGATGTCGGCGGGAGCGCCAATCTTGTCGCCCCGAGCCTGCTCGGGGCTCATGTACGCCGGCGTTCCCCATAGCGTCCCCGACTGCGTCATCGTTCGGTCCGTGAGGTGTTTCGCGATCCCGAAGTCGAGCAGTTTCGTGAACTCCTCTTTTCCGTTCACGTCGACGATGTAGATGTTCTCCGGCTTCAGATCGCGGTGGATCACCTTGTTCTGGTGGGCCTCGTAGAGCACGCCACACACCGGAGGCACCAGCTCGAAGACTTCCCGGAACGTGACGAAGCGGTAAGCGAGCCGGTCCGCGAGCGACTCACCCTCCAGAAGCTCCATCACCATGTAGAAGGAGCCGTCGGGAGCTTGTCCGAAATCGAAGAGGCGGAGGGCGTGAGGATGGCGAAGGTTCGAGATCGCGCGTGCTTCGTACATGAAGCGCTTTCTGATGTTCTCGTCGCGGAGGAAATCAGCCTTCAGGATCTTGAGCGCGACCTCACGCTCGAAATCGATCTGACGGGCACTGTAGACGTTGCCCATCCCCCCCTCGCCGAGCTTGTGATAGATGCGAAAGCGGTCGTCGAAGAGTGTCCCGACCAGCGGATCTTCGAGGTCGCTCGGATCGAGGTCCAAAAGCCGCGACCCATCCTCGGGGCAGTTTTCGAGTTCGGCCCCGAAGTGCTTGCCGCACTTCCAGCAAATTCGCTCGTTCTTGGCTGTTTGGGGATTGGTTTCAGGCACTTCTAGCCCGGTCGGGGTTGTCCCGCCGAGTATAGGCGAAGGGGTGGACACAGGCAACGCGTCGGTGCTCTCCCCTCCGCGGAGCGCTGGCCGCGGGGCCGGGGTCGAGGGGGAGGGAAACACGCGCGTCTCTGTCGGCTTTCGAGTCATCCGACGCCGAACTTCGGCACGGGGCCGATCCGGACGACACGAAGGTCGAGATTTGTCGGTGGCATCCGCTCGACGCCGGCTCCCCCTGCCCGGCACGACGATTGTCGCGACGAAGAGACACGCGTATCCTGCTGCCGCCTCACGATGGAACTCACGTTGTCCCGATCTCTCGCCATCTTCGCGCTCCTCCTCGCGGTCCCGGCCTCGGCCGCCGCCCAGCTCCCCGTGTCGAACGAGGTGGAGTGCAGCGAGTATCTGACCCCCGAGGAGCGGCGGGACGCCGAGAGGCTCGTCGTTCGCGGCGTGGCGTGTTTCGAACGACAGGAGTACCTCATCGCGCTGCGACACTATCGCGAGGCGCGTCGGCTCAGCGATTCGAACCTGCTCAACGCGGCACTCGGGCGAGTCTTTCAAGAGCTCGGCTACCCGTACATCGCGCGCCGGTACTACCGCGACTACCTCGCGGGGCAGGTCGAGGACGTCTCCGCCCGTGAGCGCATCGAGAGTCGGCTCGCGGTCGTCGAGCGCGAGATCGAGCAGGAAAATGGGGAGGTGACCTTCGAGTCTTCTCCGCCGGGGGCGACGGTCAACCTGGTGATCCTCGGTGGACAGTGGGAGGATCTGGGCCGGACCCCGATGACCGTGGCGCTCCCCCCGGGACAGCACGAGGTCGTGATTCAGGGGGACGGGTACCTGACGAAGACGGAAAAGATCACGGTCTCCCGCGGGGCCCAACCGACGAACGTCGACTCGAGCCTCGTCTCGAACGACGCGGCGTTCGGTATGACGGGGCAACGCCTGCGTCGAATCGGAGCCATCACGATGCTCGCGTCGGCACCGTTCATCGCCTCGGGCGCCGTCTTCTACGTCGCGGGCACGATGAAGAAGTCCGACGGCGAAGCGGTGACCGAACCCCGACGTTCCGAACTCATCGACTCCGGTGGGAAGCAGCAGCGCACGGGCGTCGTTCTCGGCATCATTGGACTTGCGGCCCTCTCCACGGGCGTCGTCCTCTACGTCTTCGGCCAGGACGAGCTGCCCGGGGAGAGCGAAACCCCCTCATCGGCGCGGCTCGACGCGATTGTCGGTCCAGGCTCCGTGGGGCTGCAGCTAGCCTTCTGAAATCCCCCAACCGCCCCCGCCGGGGGTTCGAACTTCGAGACGATCGCCCGGCGACACCTCGAACGTCGACTTCGCCGGTAGTTCTTCGGAAGTCTCCCCGCGGTGCAGCCAGTTCTCGCCTGAAGCACCGTCTTCTCCTCCGGCCGCTCCGGGCGGTCCCCGCCGCCGCCGCTCCGTGACGACGGTCACGGTCGCGGGCGAGAGGAACTCGTAGTGTCTCACCACCCCGTCGCCACCACGATGTCGACCCTCCCCGCCAGACCCCTCCCTGATCGCGTACTCCACCATGCGCATCGGATACGCGTGTTCCAGCGCTTCGACCGGCGTGTTCAGCGTGTTGGTCATGTGGGTCTGGATGGCCGTCGCCCCGGGGCGTGAGGGTCCCCCTCCTGCCCCCCCGGCGATCGTCTCGTAGTATGCGAACGGGTCGTCCCCGCCCCTCCCCACGAGGACGTTGTTCATCGTCCCCGCCGAAGATGCCGGAATGCGTTCGGGCATCGCCTGCGCCAGCGCCGCAAAGACGACGTCGGTGATGCGTTGGCTGGTCTCGACGTTTCCCGCGGCGACCGCGGCTGGCTCGAGAGCGTCGACCAGACTCCCCGGCTCCGTTCGAACATCGATGCAACGCATGTACCCGGCGTTCGACGGGAGGTCGGCCGGCGCGAGGCAGCGAAATGCGTACATCACCGCCGAGACCGTGACGGCTCGCGGCACGTTTACGGGACCTCTGACCTGAGGCGACGAGCCGCCGAAGTCGACGAGCGCCGACCCGCCCCTCAATACGAGCCGGCAGCGAATCGGGATGTCGACCGCATCGAATCCGTCGCCGTCCATCACGTCCTCGGCGATCCACTCCCCGCTCGGAAGCGCCTGGAGGACGTTGCGCATGAACGCTTCGCTGTGGTCCTGCAGGGCTTTCGCCGCCGCAACGAACCCCGGCCGTTCCATCCATTGAGCCAACCGCGCAGCCCCGCGTCGATTCGCCGCGAGCTGGGCAGCGAGGTCTCCGCGTCGCTCCTTCGGAGTCCGGCTGGCCGAACAGATCGCAGCTTCGAGCTCCGCCGACCACAGGGTCGGGGGGATGCGGATCCCTTCGTCGTCCACACTCGACGAAATCGGCAGGCTGCCGGGGGCAATCCCGCCCACGTCGGCGTGGTGGGCGCGGTTCGCCACGAGAAAACGGAGCTCTCCGGCGGCGTCGTGGACGGGGCTCACGACAGTGATGTCGGGCAGATGCGTCCCCCCGGAGTACGGATCGTTGGAGACGACGTGCTGCGCCGGCGCGAGCGCACCGAAGGCATCCAGGGCCGCGCGTACCGACATCGGGGTCGAGCCCAGATGGACGGGAATGTGGGCCGCCTGCGCCACCATCCCCCCCTCGGCATCGAACACCGCGCAGGAGTAGTCGCGCCGCTCTTTGATGTTCGGGGAGAACGCCGAGCGCATCAGCGTCGCCCCCATCTCTTCGGCGATCGAAGCGAAGATGTTGCGGAAGATCTCGAGTTCGATCGCGTTCACGGCACGGCCTCCAGGAGGAGGTGACCGTGCGAGGTCACCCGCCCCTCCCAACCGTCGGGCACCAGCGTCGTCCCGCTGTACTCGAACAAGGTCGCCGGACCGACGATGCGGTCACCCGGACGCAACTCGGAACGTTCTGAGGGGCCTACGACGAGCCGCCCCTCGGACGCCGTCGAGACGGTCGCCGGGGCCTTGCGAACCGAAGGCATCGACGCCCGAAGCCGTAGCGTGACGACCTCGATCGCACGCTCGGGATCTACGGTCCCGTACAGGTTCTGGTGAGCGGCCTCGAACGCCTCACGCCCGGGGTGAGCGACGGTGACCTCGAAAGATTGCCCCAAGTAACGCATGTCGTAGCGGAAGTCGGCCTCCCAGGGGCCGTCGAAATCGGCCGCAGCGCGGCGGGCGAGGTCTTCGCGGGCCTCCTCGATCCGAGGATGATCCGGGGAGCACACGACCGTTTGCGCGTAGAAGCGCAGTCGCGGGGCGTGCAACATGCCCCACGCGCTGAGGAGGCCGGGGTTCGCCGGCACCAGAACCGTCCGCATGCCGAGCGCCCCGGCCACGCGGCATGCGTGCAGCCCTCCTGCTCCGCCGAATGCGACGAGCGTGAAATCGCGAGGGTCGTGCCCCTTCTCGATCGAGACGACTTTGATGGCGCGGACCATCGCGGCGTCCGCCACGTCCAGGATTCCCCGGGCGCACTCGTCAGTTTCGAGGCCGAGCTCGGCCGCGAGCCGCGCCACGACCTCGCTCGCCGCTTGCACGTCGAGCAGCATTTCGCCGCCCAGGAACCGGTGCGCCGGAATGTGGCCGAGCGCGACGTGCGCATCCGTCACCGTGGGGTCCGCTCCCCCCTCGCCGTAGCAGGCGGGCCCCGGGCTCGCACCGGCACTGCGCGGGCCGACCCGGAGGGCTCCCCCGAGATCTCGCCGAGCGATGGAGCCGCCGCCGGCGCCCACGGTATGGATGTCGATGACGGGCAGAAGCAAAGGAATGTCCCCCATCGCGCCGCCGTAACGCATCGGAGGCGTTCCGCGACAGAGGCAAACGTCCGTCGACGTGCCGCCCATGTCGAAGGTGACTATCTGGTCGATCCCCTCGTCCCGAGCGGCGCTGAGCGCACCGACGACACCGCCGGCGGGTCCCGAGAGCACCGTCTGCACGGGGACTGCGGCCGCTTCGTCGAGGGTGGCTCGTCCTCCGCTCGACTGTAGAATCTCGAGGGACGCGTCGGGAAGCCGCTCGCGCAGCGACGAGAAGTAGCGCGACATCACGGGGCCGACGTACGCGTTGAGCGCGGTCGTCGAGGCCCGCTCGAACTCGCGGATCTCCGGCACCAGTTCGCTCGACAACGTCACGTGCACTTCCGCGAGCGCCTCTCGGAGCGCCCGACCGAGCATCACCTCGTGATCCGCGTTCGCATAAGCATGGAGAAAGCAGACAGCGACCGCCTCGGGTTCCAGGGACGCCACGCGCTCCACGACGGACTCGATCGTGTCGGCCTCGAGCTCGGTCACCACCAACCCATCGAAAGCGACGCGCTCGCGAACTCCGACGCACGAACTGCGCGGCACCAGCGGCGCCGGAACCACCGGCTCAAGGGCGTATAGGAAGGGACGCGCCTGCCGGCCAAGAGCGAGCAGATCTTCGAAACCGGCGGTGGTGACCAGGACGACCTTCGCCCCCCGTCGCTCGAGCACGGCATTGGTGGCGACCGTGGTCCCGTGCACGACCTCGGCCTCGCCCGATGGATGAATGTGAAGAACCCCTGCGGCGATGGCGGCCGAGGGGTCCAGAGGGGTCGAGAGCAGTTTGTGGACCCGGATGGAACCGTCTTCCTGACGTGCGACGACGTCGGTGAACGTCCCTCCGGTGTCGACGCCGAACTTCACGTCAGGGGAAGACGCCGCGCTCGACATACACCGCGTTGATGCGGTTCACCGCGCAAGCGTAGGCCGCCGTCCGGTTGTCGCAGTCGTGCTCGCGCGCGAACGCTCGCATCTCGTGGAACGCACGCTTCATCATGAAGTGCAGGCGATCGTCGACCTCCTGAAGCTGCCACGATTCGGCGCGCTTGTTCTGAATCCACTCGAAGTACGACACGACTACACCGCCGGCGTTCGCCATGAGGTCGGGGAGAACATCGATCCCTTTCTCGGCGAGAATCTTTTCTCCCGCCAGCGTCGTCGGGCCGTTCGCGCCTTCGACGACCAGTCGGCAGTTGAGCTTCTTGGCGACCGCTTCGTCGATCTGCAGCTCGAGGGCCGCCGGGATGCAGATGTCGCAGTCCGCTTCCCAGAACTCGTCCATCGTACACTCTTCGGCCCCCGGGTATCCGGCCACACCGCCGTGTTCCGCGACCCAGTCGGCGAGCTTCCGCGTGTAGATCCCTTCCTTGTTGTAGATGGCGCCGGTGTGATCCTGAACCGCGACCAGCACCGATCCGAGCTTCGTGAGGATCGACGAGGTGTGGCTTCCGACGTTACCGAAGCCTTGCAGCTTGTACGTCGCACCGTCGAGGCGGAACCCGACCTCGTCGGCCCACTCCTGAATGGCGTAGACCACGCCCTGCCCCGTCGCTTTCTCGCGACCGCGGCTTCCGCCGGACGTGAGCGTCTTGCCGGTCACGATCCGTCGCTGAGCGTTCTTGTCGCTGATGTTGTGCATGTTCATGTAGGTATCCATCATCCAGACCATGATCTGGGAGTTGGTACCGACGTCCGGGGCGGGGATGTCGTACTCGGGCCCGATGTTGTTGCCGAGGTCGTGGGTGAATCGGCGAGTGACCCGCTCGAGCTCGACGCGTGAATGCTCCCGAGGCGTGATGGTGATGCCACCCTTCGCGCCGCCGAACGGCACGTCGAGGAGCGCGCACTTGTAGGTCATGATCGAGGCGAGCGCCTTCACTTCCTGGAGCGAAACCTCGTGGTGGTAGCGGATCCCCCCTTTGTAGGGCCCCAGGATGTTGTTGTGCTGAATGCGATACCCGGTGAAGAGCCGATAGTCCCCGTCGTCCATCCGGACCGGAAAGTTGACGATGACTTCGTTCTTGGGCTCACTCAGGATCAGCCGAACGTGTGGCTCGACTTCGAGATGTTGCATCGACCGCCCTAGCTGGGCGAGGTGCGTGGTGAAGAAATCTGCTTCGGGCAGATTGAGGGCCGCTATCTCTTGCGTGAGACCACTTCGCGATTTGGGCATGTCGACATCATCCATGGATGGAGGCTGGTAGCGCATCGTCCCGCATGGGGGGCCCGATCGACATAGCAACGGCCCCGCACCACGTCAATTTCCCTCGTCCACTTCGACGCTCGGAGCGATGACTTCGCCCTCTTCGCTCGGGGTGCCGTCGCTCGGTTCGGCCCCGGCATCGGCAGCCTTCACCTCGTTCTTTTCCGCTGGAGCCGCTTCGGCGACGAGGGGGGCGATCGCTGCCACTTCCCAGGGAAAGCCCGGGAACTGCGGGTTCGAGTCGAGCACCTCGTACTGGATGATCGCACTCTTACCGCTACGCGTCTCGGCGTGTGCCACCACCGTCGCCTGCGTGCCGTCGCCTTTGTACTGAATCTCCCGCAGCGTCAGCTTGCTCGCGGTCAACGGCTCCCCGGCATCCTCGAGGAACTTGCGAAACGCGGCCATCTCCGTCTCGCCCTGGAACGCCGGGGAGAGCGTCGCATACGCTTGTTCGTACTGGCTTCGCTGCAGCTTCTCGTGCAGCTCGAGCACCGCCTTGCCGGCCGGCTCGAGCGCCAGATCGCGCGGGCGCTCGTCGAACTCGATGTCGGTCGCCGACATCGTCGCCTCCTCCCCCTCTCCCTGGCGGTCGATCCAGAAGGTCATCAGGAGCATCTTTTCGGACGCCGGTGCCGCGAACTGATAGGCGACCTTGAGCTTCGCCGTTTTCAGCGTCTCCGGCGAGGGGTTCGGCCCCACGTCGAGCTCGGAGTGGAAGAGCCGCGGAGCCGACGACGAAAGTTGCTCGCGGTGCTCGGCTAGCATCTTCGCGAACTCCTCGGGAGAGACCTTCGCGCGGTACTCTTCCGACGTCATCGCGTAGGCCGCGGGTGCGTCGACGTTGGCGACCTTCGCCGCGAACTCCTGCCCGAAGGCGATCCCTGCCGCCGACCGTTCGGTCGCGTCCTTGACGGTGTCGCAACACTTTACGGCCTGGAACGCTCCAGCGGCGAAGAGGATGCCGATGATGAGCAGGAAAACACCGCATCCGATGCCGAGGCCGACCCACAGCTTCTTGCGCTTGCCGCCCCCGCTCGCACCGTCGCCGCCTCCCATGTCACTGGGTGGCTGAAAAGCCGCTCGTGGAGTTCCGAATCGTCTCTGCATGTCTGCTCCGGTTCAAATGACCGCGAATTGGACCGACGGCCCGGGCTCCACCAGGATCGATCGCGAAAGGCCCGGGTCGAACAGTTCGCCGTCCAGAACATATCCGCTGTCGCTGTCGATGTGAATTCGCGAGAACTTCTCTGCGGCATCCCCTCTCGCGATCTGCGCGAGGCGGCCCAGGCGCGACCGTCCTTCCAGGAGCTGTGCCGGACGGTCCCCCAGCAGCACCGACGGGCCCCGCTTGTTCATGCGGATGTCGAACCAGGTCTGACGCAGACCGCTCGCGAGCAACTGGCCGAAGCGGTCGGCGCGGCGTTCCCACCCGATCGCGACGGTCGCGTCCACGGGGTCCCGCTCTCCTCGAAGCGAATCCATCGCGGTTCTCCCGAGCGCTTCCAGCGTGCCGAGACGTCCGCCGACGCTCGCTCGAGCCCTCGCCTCGAAAATCTCGTACATCAATCCCATCCCGAAGTTGAACCCGATCAGCGCGTGCGGGAACGCGGAGTCCACCACCCGGATCGCGGGGAGTCGAGCGGTGTCGAAGGCGCCCCGCTTCAGCATGCGGACGAGCTGTCGCGGTCGACGATCCCGACCCCGCGTCCCGACCGCGTCGGCCACCGTGTCGTCGTCTCCGCGGCGAAGGAGCACGATCGTCGGATGTCGCGAAGACTCGCGATTCAGCTCGTACATCAAGGTCGTGACCCGCGAAACCGTCCAGTCGTCCCCCGCCACCACCACGGTGGGGACGTCGAGCTCGTCCCCCCACCGAGTCGGCGCCAGTTCGCCGACGCGCGGGACGGGGATCGGCTCGCCGAGCCCCTGCGGCGGGTCGAACGCCTCGTCGTACAACACGGTCCACTTCATCGGTCGGCTCTCTTCGGATCGAAAATGCGTAGCCAGACTTTGAACGTCGTCCCCTTCCCTTCCTCGGACTCGACCGCGATCCGTCCCAACATGTTCCGAATCAGATGCTTCACGATCGCGAGCCCCAGCCCCGTCCCCCCTACCTCACGGCTGCGACCGACATCGACGCGGTAGAAACGTTCGAAGATCCGGGGAAGATGCTCGCGCGGAATCCCGAACCCCGTGTCGATGACGTCCACGCGCAACCGCTTCTTGCCCTTGAGACGGGCGCGCAGGGTCACCTTGCCCCCTTCTGGCGTGTACTTGATGCCGTTCTCCACCAGGTTCTCGAGCGCCTGACGCAGAGCGACCTCGTCTCCGAGCACCGACGGCAGTTCGGGGTCTACATCCAGGATGAGCTCCACCCCCTTCTTCCGCGCGATCGGTTCGACGTGCGCCATGAGCTCGTGGAGGATCGACGTCAGCTCGACCTCGTAGAGTTCGGACGTCGTCCCCTCCGCTTCGAGGCGCGACAGCGTCAGAAGATCCGTCACGATGTTCCCCATCCGCTGGGCGTTGCGCTCGATCGTCTGGAGGAAGTCGACCATCACGTCGTCGATGGGAAGATCCGCCATGAGCAGCGTCTCTGCCGTCGACTGGATTGCGGCGATCGGGGTCCGCAGCTCGTGGCTGACGTTCGCCACGAAGTCGCGCCGCACTCGCTCGAGACGACGCAGTCGCGTCACGTCGTAGAGTAACAACACGGCTCCGACGACCCGTTTCCCCGCCATGATCGGCGACGCGGAGAGCGATAGATGCTTCACGTCGTCCCGCTGATGAAAGTCGAGGTCTTCGTTCTGGGGTTCCTTCGACCACAACACCTCGGAGGCGACCGCCATCACTCGCTCCGAGTCGCACACCTCTGCCAACCTCGACGTCTCGTATTCGTCTGGAAATCGGAGGAGCCGCTCGGCCACGGGGTTCGCGAGGACGACTCGCTCGTTCACGTCGAGGACGACCACTGCTTCCCCCATCCCGTTGAGCAGCGCGCTCAGACGCCCCTTCTCGGTCTCGAGGCGCACCAGCTCGGTGCGCAGCGAGTCCACGGACTCCCGAACGGCCTCCGCGAACTCCACGATCTCGTCGGGCGAATCGGTGAACGCCCGCTCGTCGGCAACACTGCCGGCGAGCATTCGCTGCGCCGCCGAGATTCTCCGGGCGATGTACTGCTGGACGATGAACCATGCCGCGGCCGCTGCGACGAGTGTCGCCACCGTCATGAGCCCGAGGACCCGGTCGGCCTCGCGATCGAGAGGACCGAGGGACTCCGTCTGCCGCACCAGAAACCAGATGGGGCTGCTACAAGCGAGATAGATGGCGATGAAGAGAGTGAAACCGCGCCAACCGATGCGTTGGAACCAACTGAGCTCGGTCACGGTGTCTCTGCGAAACGGTACCCGACGCCCCGCACCGTCTCGATGTAGTGGTCGTGCTCCCCGAGTTTCTCGCGAAGCCGCTTCACGTGGGTGTCCACCGTACGCGGCGTAACGTTGATGTCGGCGCCCCACACGTCCTGCAGGAGAACGTCGCGGGTCTGAACCCGGCCTCGGCGTGACATGAACGTCTCCAACAGACGGAACTCCGTCGCGGTGAGTGAGCACTCTTCGCCGTCAATGTAGACACGGTGGCGCGTTCGGTCGACCTCGATGCCGCCGAAACGAATGACGTCCGATTCGACCGCATCCGACGGTTCTTCTCCCCCCTCGTCTTCGGTGTCGGTCCTCTTCAAGACCGCGCGCACGCGGAGCATCAGCTCTCGTACGCTGAACGGCTTCACGACGTAGTCGTCGACGCCGAGCTCGAACCCGACGACGCGGTCGATCTCTTCGCCACGCGCCGTCACCATGACGATCGGAATCGATCGAGTCTCCGCAATCTGCTTGAGTTCGCGACAGACCGCGGTCCCCTGCATATCGGGGAGCATCACGTCGAGCAGAACGAGGTCGGGCTGATGCTCGCGAGCGAGCGCCAGCGCCTCTTCGCCCGTCGCGGCGAGGAGGGTTTCGTATCCCTGGGATTTGAGGTTGAAGTCGAGGACCTTTCGGAGGTCTTCTTCGTCGTCGACCACGAGTATCGTCGGAGGGCTCATGGCGACTTCATGCGCGAAATTCGTCGCGATTTCAAGCGCTACCTGATTTCGGACTCAGCGCTGGACCGACGAGGAGACGAGCGACACGAAGTCATTCTCGGGGAGCTCGCTGGTGAGGGTATACGTGACGCCGCTGTCCTGAAGAACCGCGACCTCGTACCCCTTGTTGTTGAGCACGGCGACGTCCCGCCCGCCCATGTTTCGAATCTTGTCGCTCGGGATCGTCAGCCCCTCGCCGTCGAAGACGAGAACGCTGAGGCGAGTGCCGTCCACCTCGTACAACAGATAGGCAGCCCGACGGTCCTGAACGTGAGCGATGCGCCCACCGAGCAGATTGACCTGCCGACTTCCCTGAAACTGTGGGAGCCGCACGGGGAAGTCGACCTTGTTGCGGAACCATTGCGAAACGCGTCGCCCGTCGGGTCCCGTAACTTCGATCGGATAGTTCCCGACGTGCCAGTCGACGGTCTGTTCGACAATGGGCAACTGGCCCGACTTGGCGGGCGCCACGGTGAACGAAGGCAGGACGACCACGGCGGCCAAGGCGGCGGCGATGGGGAGCGCGATCCACCGTGCGTTGGGACTGAACCCACGCTGAGCTGGTGCTTCCTCGGGAGCGTTCGAAGGACGCAGCTCGACGACCTCGGCCGTTTCGTTCGCCACGACCGGAGGCTGCTCGAAAAGCGCCTCGAGATCACCGAAAATCCTCCCGCGCAGTTCTCCCGGAGCCGACTCCGAGAGGCAGGACTTGACGCCCTGCTTGAGGCGATACGAGAAGTCCACGTGCTCGCGGCACTCGGGACACATCTTCAGATGCATCTCCATCTCCGCGAGCTCACGCTCGTCGAACTCTTGATCGACGTAAGCGTCGATGAAGGGAACGAAATCTTCGCAAGTCATGGGGTTGCCTGTCTTCGACATTACAATCCTGAAACAGCGACGCCGACGAGTCTAAGCCAGAATCGTCGGCGTCTGAAATTCAACCGTTGGCGCGTCGCTGTCGGTACTCGTCGAGGGACGTCGTCTTGTCGTCTTCTTTCTTCGACGACTCATCGTTTCCCTCGTCGTCGTTCCACGACGGCGCGATGTAGCCCTGCTGGACAGCATAGGCTTCGAGGCGATCACGCAACATGCGACGCCCCCGATACAGTCGGCTCATCACCGTGCCGATCGGGCAGTCCATGATCTCCGCGATCTCTTTGTAGGCGAAGTCCTGCAGGTCGGCCAGGAGCACCACCATCCGGAAGTCGACCGGGATGTCTTCCAGCGCGTTCTTCACCTCGTCGGCGAAGAGGCGTTCGAACATCGTGTCCTGGTCGCCAAAGAACTGGTGCAGCGGGTTCCCCTCGGGGGCCACCGCGCGCTCCTGAAGCGGACGAAAATCTTCGTCCACCAGGTACTCCTGCCGCTTCTGCTTCTTTCGGTAACGGTTGATGAACGTGTTGGTCATGATCTTGAACAACCATGCCTTGCAGTTCGTGCCCCGTTCGTACTTGTCGAAGTAGCGGTAGGCCTTGAACATCGCCTCCTGCACCAGATCTTCCGCGTCCCCCGGGTTGCGCGTCAGGCGCACCGCGGTCGCGTAAAGGGCGTCCAGATGCGGCGCGGCCTCCTCCATGAAATCCAGGTGGAGTTCGCGCCGATCGTCGGCGTTCATGTTCACATCGATGGCCATGACTCGTCCTTTTCGTTTCAGTCGCAAAAGTCAGACCGCGCGGCGATGGTCTCGCGCATCCACGATCTGAACGACTATAGAGACGAGTTTTATTTCGAATGGATTTAAAAAAGGTCCGCCGGCGACACGTAATCGTAGCCGAGCGATTCGGCGACCGCTTCGTGGGTCACCTTTCCTCGGTACGTATTCAGACCGAGCATCAACGACGGGTCCGCGCTCAGCGCCGCTTCCAGCCCCCTGTTGGCGATCTGTAGCCCGTAGCGAAGCGTCGTGTTGTTCAGCGCGAACGTCGAGGTTCTCGCGACGGCCCCCGGCATGTTCGCGACGCAGTAATGCACCACGCCCTCGACCTCGTACGTCGGGTTCTCGTGGGTCGTCGGATGGCACGTCTCGATGCATCCCCCCTGATCGACCGAGACGTCCACGACCACGCTCCCGTCTCCCATCTCCTCGAGATGCCGACGGGTCACCAGATGCGGTGCCTTCGCGCCAGGGATCAGCACCCCGCCGATCACGAGGTCCGCGGGGACTACGTGCTCTTCGATGGTCAACGGGTTCGAATGGATCGTCTGGATCTTGCTACCGAAGATGTCGTCGAGGTACCGAAGACGGTGCAGGTTCACGTCGAGGATTGTGACCTTCGCCCCGAGCCCCACCGCCATCTTCGCGGCGTTGGTCCCCACGGTCCCCCCCCCGATGATGGTCACCTTCGAGCGACGCACACCCGGCACCCCGCCGAGCAGCACACCCTTGCCGCCCGCTTCGCGCTGCAAACACTGCGCCCCGACCTGGATCGACATCCGACCCGCCACTTCGCTCATCGGCTCGAGCAGCGGAAGCTGCCCGCTCGGCAGCTGAATCGTCTCGTACGCCACGGCAGCGATTTCCTTCTCGACCAACGCCTTCGCGAGCTCCGGAACGGCGGCGAGGTGGAAATACGTATAGATGATCTGACCGCGCTGCATCCGGCCGTACTCTTCGGGGAGCGGCTCTTTGACCTTCACGATCATGTCAGCCGCTTCCCACACCTCCTGGGCGGTGGGGACGACCTTCGCCCCTGCCTCCACGTAGGCGGAATCGGGGATCGCCGAGCCGTCGCCCGCCCCTGTCTGCACGAGCACTTCGTGCCCCGCGAGCGTGTGCGCCTTGACGCTCGCCGGGACCATTCCTACTCGGTACTCGTTGTTCTTGATTTCTGTGGGTACGCCAATCTTCACGGCCGACTCCGATTCTCAGATCTGGGAAGTGGCGCGGACTATATCGACCCGCCCCGCCTGAGGCAACGGGTGGTGGCGGTGCAGACCGATCTTTGACGCTCTCCCCTCTACCTCACTCCGTCACGCGCAGAACGCTCGCGACCCCCAACCGGGGCGTCTGTGGCAGCTCCCCTTCCGGATAGCCGACGAACACAAACCCGACGACCTCCTCGGACTCCGGGTCGATCTGCAGGAGCTCGTACGCCCGGCGGTCGCGAGTCGCTCCTCCCGTGGACCATTTCGACGCGACGCCGTGGCTCCACAGAGCGAGGGAGAAATTCTGAATCGCACACGCGCAGGCCGCGTAGTCCTCGCGACGGCGGAATTCGTCGTCGTCCAACACCTGAACCACGACGAAGAGTTCCGGCGAGGAGCCGACCTTGGCGCGCACTTTCTCCACCTGCGCGTCGCTGATCGGTCCGTTCTCCCGCTTGATCGTGACGGTGATGTCGACGAGCTCGCTGCGCGTCTTCGGGCCGACTCGGACGAACCGCCACGGGTTTGTCAGCTTGTGGTTCGGAGCCCGGAGCGCGCACCGCAAGGCGGTGTCGACGATCGTGTCGTCGACCGGGTCGGAGAGGTAGAAGTGCGCGGTGCGCCTAGCGAGGATCGTTTCGACGGTCTCGTTCATTCATCCATCCTGACCGGTCTCACCGGCGCTCTGCAGAAGTTCGGGGCGAATCTCCACGTCCGCTCGGTCACGGAGGTCGTCGATCCATTGTTCGAGGCGCGCGCGACGCTTCTCGTCGCGAGCGAGCTCCTTCGCCCTCGCTTCGACCTGTTCCTCGGTCGGTACGACGGCCTCGAGCACCTCCTGGGTCCTCACGACCCACACCACCGGCGGTGACGGAGACGATCTCACTTCGCCGCGAGGGATCGTGTTCGCGATGCTCGCGATCCCGGCGTCCACTTTCCACTCGTCGGGGGGAAGAACCTCCGCCGCCCACCGGGGGTGGAGGAAGACCGTATCCGCTTCGATCCGCAGGTCGATCGGCTCCCGGAGTTCGAGCTCGCGGACGGCCTCGGCACCCTGGTCCGATGTTCGCAGCGCCTCCTCGACCCGCGCGGCTTCATCGATCAACACGGGCATGTGCGTCGCCTGATCCTGTCGGGAGAGGGCTCGCCCATCCACCGTTCCGGGCACGAACACAGCGACCGCGGTAGCGCGAATCCCGCGCGGACGTGAAAGCTCGGCCTTCGCTTGTTTGCGAAACGCTTTCGACTCCTCCTCGTCGACGTCCTCGACCGTGAAAGCGGCTTCGATCTCGTCTTCGAGCATCGCCCGGATCATCGCCGCCTTGACCTCGGTGCGAGCGTCGGGGTCCCGCTCGAGCGCGGCCGCGACCAGAAGCTCGCGACGCGTCAGCTCGTCGACCGCCTCGTCGCCTGGCAGGCCTCCCGAGAGCTTCTCCTCGAGCTCGTCGGCCGCGACCGGACGACCATCGACGGTCACGACGACCCTCGCAGGGTCGGACGCGAGCACCTGCGAAGCCGTCGGATGCTCGATGGAGCGCTCGCACGCCGATGCGACCAGCAAGCTCGCCAGGAGGAGACCTCGCTTCATTCGGACTCCTCTTCCTTCCGGATGAAGAACGACACGCGACCCAGCTCGACGCCGGCGCGGGTGACGAGAAAGCCGATCGCGAGCGTGATGATCCCGGCGACGTAATCCTTCTGCGCGAGGAACTCGACGCAGCGGTAAAAGAAAAACAGCGTCGCGAGGAGGAAGGCGATGCTCAAGGCTTCGTAGACGGTCGCTCGCATCACAACATCACCAGCAAGAGGACGACCGCGACGACGGTCAGGAGGGTGGATCGCAAAAAACGTTTCCGAGCGCGCTCGGGCGACATCTCCTCGCCGAGCTCACGCACATCCCGCCGGACCCGCCGGCGGTCGTACTCCAGGTTGAGCGCCGGCACGATGTAGTACATGTACGCGACGACACACCACGCAAAGAAGAGGACCGTGGCGATGAAGATTTGCGCGGTCAGCGCGTTCTCGCCGTGTCCCTGCGCGATCGTCCCGACGATGGCAGGGTCCCAGAAGATCGCGTAAATCGGCACGGACCAGAGCAGGAGGAGCGGCACGAGCCGGCCGTAGACGTGGCGTCGATACTCGCCCGCCACGGTCGTCGCCACCCCGACCGATTCGACACCGTCGCGCACGGAGCCCGAGGAGAGCCAACTACCCCCTACCGCGAGAAATATCGCCAGCGAAAGGCAGGCCTGCCCGGCGGCCCAGGGCTGAAACGGAGCCGCCTCGAGCTGGGAAGCGATCACCGCAGCGGGGAGGAGACCGAGAGGAAATCCCGCCAGAACGAGGACCGCCCGTTTCAGCACCATCCCGGCCGCGAGGAATGCCAGCGGCAGCATGTAGAGGAGAAGACGCCCCGGCTGGGCGCCTGCCTGCAACTCGTTGCGGAGACCGAAGATCGCCAACTGCGCCCAGAGGCTGACCCCCAACAGAGCGGTCGCAGCGGGCGCGAACGCCGCGAACCGACTGGCCACGCCGGGTCTGGGTGCCTCTGCGAGCGCCTGGTCCATCAACGCACGACCCACACCGCATTCATCGGGGCGTTCTGCCGCGTGAAGTCGACGCGGACTGCCTGTGCGCCTTCGAGGGTGCGCCACGCCTTCTGGAGATCGTCGGGAAGCCGAATCTCGATGCCGTTGATGTGCGTCACCACGTCACCCACGCGAAGCTGAGGCATCATGAACTCCCGCGCCCCGCGGGTGACGTCCACGATCTGCCAACCCTTCAGCGAGTCGCCCTCCCGCACCGGCTCGACGGTCACGAGGGTCAGTACGTACGCGGTCCCTCGGTCGGCGAAGGCGTCGAGTTGCGAACGCGTCACGAACGCTTCTCCCTCGACGGGCTCGGAGGGCGGCGCTTCGGCCGCCGGCGACGCGTTCGTCGCCTCTTCGTCGTCGATCATCGGGGCCCCCTTGGGCATCGCGACCTTGTCGTCCGACGGCGGCGAGTGCATCGACCCCGGCTCTTCTTCGGGTTTTGGTTTGCTACCGCTGCATGCGGCAAAGCAGATCGCCAACCCGATCAGCAACGTCTTCTTCATGCCTCTCCTCCGCGAATCTCGTCCAACATCTTCGTCGTCGTCGTGAACTTGAACTCGGGCAATCCACGCTCGCGGGCGATCTCTTCTTCGGCCTCGATGAGCCGTAACAGATCGTCCCACTCCACGAATTCCACGCTCCGCTCTCGCAGCGTGGTCCGCAGCTCGCTCAACAGGTCCTCGGCGTCGCGCGGCGTCCCGAGGTCGTGCCCGAAGTCGCCGGCCAGGTACGCCAGTATCTCGTCGCACCCCTGAACTGCGTCGGCGCGAGCCTTGCCGACCAACCCATCGGATGCCTTGCGCGCCCAACCTACCACGAACGTGTCCGAGATCGGTGCTTCCGTCTGCGGATCCCACACCATGTAGCGCTCGCGGTCGGGATACTCCGACCATACCTCGGGGACCGTCATGAACGTCGATTGCCACTTCGGCTCGAGCGGCAGGCCGATCGACGGTTCGATCGAGTCACCGATTGCGAACACCACCGTGTCGCAGCCGACCTCTTCGTATTCCCCGGTCCCGATACACGCGAGCCGCTCCCCTCCTCTGTCCTCCAGCCTCGTCTTCTCGAAGACGACGCTCGCGATCTGCCCGTCTTCCGTCGCCTCGATTCGGACGGGGCTCAGCAGAAAACGCATCCCGAACCGCGACGGCGACTCCACCTCGAGCGGCTCGTCGCGATGCTGGATAAGCGCGTCGACCAGCTCTTCGACGTCTTGCCCCACCGCTTCGTATCGTTCGCGGTCCTGCTCGATCGTCGCGCGAACCTGCTCGACGTCGAGCGCGCCGCTCACGATCTTCATCTCTTTCTCGGTGTAGGCTCGCTCCGCCGGACCGCGCCGAGCCACGGCCGTGACCGAGGCGACCTTCTCGTCGCAGACGAGCCAGTGCACGATATCGAGGCAGACGTTTCCCATCCCGATCACGACCACGTTGTCGCCCACGGGGAACTCCCGCTCGCTGAAAGGGGGTAACCCGTTGTAGTAGTAGACGAGGTCTTTGGCGTGGTAGACCTGCGGGAGTTCTTCCCCCGGCAGCCCGAGCCATTTCGTCCCCTGGGCGCCGACCGCGACGACGACGGCATCGAACCCCATCGCTCGAAGCTCTTCGAGCGTGAGGCTGCCGTCGGCCCCGACCAGTACGTTCCCGAAGTACGAGACCGACTCGTGGTCCATGATCTTGTTGAAGACGCGGCGCAGGCCGCTCTTCATCTTGTACTTGTTCGGGTAGATCCCGAACTCGGCGAGCCCGCCGTGTTTGATGTCGCGGTTCACGATCACGACGTTGTGACCCTCTTTGCTCAATTTCTGAGCAGCGTACAGCGACGCGGGGCCCGCGCCGACGATCGCGATGTTTCGCGCAATGTTGTCAGTCATTCCAGCACCAGTTAGTACAGCCAGCGTCGATCGGGTCGAGCTGTCGAACTCGGGCGGCGACTCGGCCGATCCGCTCGTCGGCCGCCCATCTGCACCACCATGTATCGCGGAGCGGCTTCTTCCTCAATAGTGCTCGCGTGTATCGAATCGTCTTCGCGTTCTTCTTCTTCTCCGGATTCACCTCGCTCGTCTTCGAGGTGTTGTGGGAACGTGCGCTCGCGAAGGTGTTCGGAAACACCAGCCTCGCGCTGAGCACCCTGCTGACGGCCTTCATGGCAGGCCTCGCGCTGGGAGCGTGGCTGGCCGGCAAACGGGCCGACGCGGCGCGCCGTCCGCTTCGCGTCTACGGGCTTCTCGAGGGGGCAATCGGCGTGTACGCACTCGCCGTACCCTTCCTTTTCGACGCGCTCCCGACCGTCTACGGCGCCCTCTTCGAACGCCTGTTCGATCAGCCGGCGCTCTTCGCGGCACTGCGCTTCCTGGCTGCATTCGTGATCCTCGTCTTCCCGACGACGTTGATGGGTGCGTCCCTCCCGTTCGTCTCACAGTGGATGTCGCAGCGTTCCCGCTATTTCCAGGGGAAGGTCGGCCTTCTCTACGCAATGAACACGCTCGGAGCATGCACGGGCACGCTCCTCGCGGGGTTCGTCCTTCTCCCGCGGTTCGGTCTCTCTTCGACCAACTGGACATTCGGAGTCCTCAATCTGGTTTTGTGCGCGGTCGTGGTCGCATTCGACCACTTCGCCCCCGATGAAGTCCCGGACACTGGCCAGGTCGACGAAGAGATGAGCGAAGCGCTGGGCCGCTCGGTCGTCGCGGATCCGCTCGACGCGAACCGCCGACGCCTGGTCCTCGCCGCGTTCTGCCTGAGCGGGATGGTGACGATGTCGTACCAGGTGCTCTGGACGCGCGCGTATCTGATCGTCCTGGGCAGCTCGACCTACTCGTTCACGTTGGTGCTCACCGGGTTCCTCCTCGGCCTGGGGCTCGGCAGCGCGGTCTGCGCTCCGCTCGTCGAGCGCCTTCGTCGGCCCGCTGCCTGGCTGGCAGCCGCGCAGCTCGGCCTCGTGGTCTTCGCGGCGTTGACCTTTCGCGTCCTCGACGACCTCCCGCGCGTCTTGATGGATCGGTTGCGCGAAGAGATCGGGTCCCCCAACGAGATCTACTTCTTCCAATTTTTCCTGGTCGGGGCGCTCGTCTTCGTTCCCATCGCGTTGCAAGGGGCGACCTTTCCGCTGGTCGTTCGAACCTTCGTGTCGCGTCGCGAGCACGCGGGGGCGGACGTGGCGCGGGCCTATTCGCTGAACACCGTGGGCGCCATCGCGGGGTCGTTCCTCGCCGGGTTCGTGCTGATGCCCCTCCTCGGTCTTCGGGGGGGCATGGTGCTCGCGCTCGCCGTAAACCTCGTGGTGGGGCTGGGCTTCGCGGCGGTCCACCTCCTCGGCGACGACGTGCCCCGCCGACACCGGATCGCCCTCGGCATAGCGACGCTCGTAGCGCTCCTCGCCGTCGTCTTTGGACCTTCGGTGGATCGGGTCGCGCTGACGCGCGGACTGTTTCGCGTCTACTCGGCGCGGCAGCTCTACACCCCCGAGAAGCTCGACCGAGACACGCCGGAGCTCGTCTTCTACTCCGACGGAATCAGCGCCACGACCACGGTGGAGAAGCGCGGCGCGCTCGTGACCCTCAAGGCGAACGGGAAGCCCGAAGCGTCCGACGGCGCCGACATGTCGACACAGATTCTCGTCGCGCTCTTGCCGATGATGATGCGTTCGATCGACCACCCGATGGGGGACGAACGCGTGGCCATGATCGGCTTCGGCAGCGGCGTCACGGCGGGAGCGGCTCTGCAGTGGCCACTACGTTCGCTCGAGGTCGTCGAGATCGAACCCGCCATGCTCGAGGCCTCGAAATGGTTCGAGCACGTGAATCACCGCCCGCTGGAGGACCCGCGCACCGAGATCGTCGAGACCGACGGCCGGAACTTCCTCGAATACGCGCCCGAGCAGTTCGACGTCATCATCTCCGAACCTTCGAACCCGTGGATCGCCGGCGTCGCCTCCCTCTTCACGGTCGAGCATTTCCGGCGGGCACGTCGAAAACTCGCTCCCGGCGGGGTCTTCGGGCAATGGGTCCAGCTCTACGAGATCAGCCCGGAGAACGTACGCGTCATCCTCGCGACGTTCCGACAGGCGTTCCCCCACGTGCAGGCGTATAGCTCCATGCCGAAGGGGACCGACCTCATCCTGCTCGGTAGCGATCGGCCGCTGGCGCTCCCCCCGGACGGCTTTGCGCGGGCGTGGGAAAATCCGACAGTTCGGGCGGAGCTTCGACGCGCGGGCGTCACCTCGGCGTGGGATCCGTACGGTTTGATGTTCATGAACCAGCCCGAACTGACGGAGTTCTCCGACGGTGCTCCCCTCAACACCGACGACAACGGCTTGCTCGAGTTCGCTGCACCCCACGACCTCATCCGCTACGACATCGGCGAAGACTTCTTCGCCCGGCGGTACTTCCGCACCGACGACTACGGGGACCCGACGCCGCATCTTTCGGCCTGGCCTCGCGACTGGACGGCGGAGCAGCGCGCCGAGCTCGCCATCGCCGCATGGAAGGCGGGGAAATCGAGCCTCGCCGATCGGCTCGTCGGCGAGGACAGGAGCTCGAAAGTGGCCCGTGATTACGACGCCGTCCGGAGCGTCGAGCGCGAAGACGTCGACGAGCTCGTCGCTGCGACATGGCCGTCGCCGGGGACCGACCTGCACGCCATGGTGATCGACACCGCTCGCTCCGAGGCCTACATGCAGGCGCTGATGTGGCTCGAACGCGACGGTGAGCCTCCCCGCGGTGGCTTCGACGGAGAGAAGGGCCTCATGTACGCATGGATTCTGGCGAAGCAGAAATACTACCGGCACGCTACGGAGCAGATGGAAGGGCTGCGCAGCGGAGAAGACGACATCGCCACGTCCGCGGCATTCCTCGTCCTCGACGGGTGGATCGCGGCGAAACGTCGACGTTATGAGCAGAGTTTCGACGCCTACCTTCGCGCGGCGGACGCGATCGAGGAGCTTCGCGCGGCTCAGCCGCCGAACACCGAGACCAGCGCGGACTCTATCTCGTCCGAAGACGGGACCACGGCGCCCGCCGACCCGGAGAGCCCCGGCGCCGCGAGCCATTGAGCGGCCGTCTCGCGAGTCAGCTCTTCGGGAAGCGTCGCCGCGAGTTCCCGCCAGTAGCGAGCCCGACCGGCCTGCTCGCCCCGCCCCGCCAACGGGGTACGCAAGCGATCGAGTAGCGCCGCGGCCACCTTCCAACGAGCGCCGATCTCGTCGTGAATGCGGTCGCGGAGAGCAGTCGTCAGGGCGGGATGTCCAGTCGACACGGCGACAACCACGCCTCCGTCGAGGATCGTCGCTGGGACGGTGAAATCGCCGCGCTCCGTCGCCGGGCCGCTGACGCACACGAGCACGCGGAAGCTCCGGGCGGCCCGCACCACGGCATCGTTCACCTCGACCCGGTCGGTCGCGGCGAAGACCAACGCTCTCCCCTGCGCGTCACCTGGTTCGAACTCCTGCCCTTGCCACCGCAAACGTCCGTCGTCGGCGAGCGCCACGAGCTCCTCGCAGCATTCGGGGGCCACGACGAGAAGGTCCGCCCCGGCGTCGACGAGGGCGAGGCACTTTCGCAGCGCTACCGGGCCGCCGCCGACGACCATCACAGGCCGTCCGGTCAGGTCGAGCGTCAACGGAAACATGGGTACTCCGGGAGCAAATCGACCGCTACCTGATGGCGGACGCTCCGCCGAGCGGTCATTCCTCGCCCGCCGCCTGCTTGTCGCGCGCGATGCGGGCGTCGTTTCGGTCCATTCGGCCGTCGAACACCGCCTGCGAATCGCGGTTCGTCTCGGTGATGCTGCCGCCGAACTCCTCGGTCGTGGTGCCGACACCCCGTCCCACCCGATACATCGCGTGATCGAGCCCCTGGGGGGGATCGAACTTTCCGTACTCGTCGGTGAACATGTGGAAACATGCCCATCCAACCACCACCACCGACACGAACCACAACCACTTACGACGTTGCCTCATGAACCAAATCTAGCGCCATCCGCGATCGAACCCAACCGCCAATCGGCGATCGCAGCGCGCGAACTCCAAGCGCCGCCCCTGACGCTCACTGACGAAAAGGCTGTCGATTTGGTTGAACACCGTGGGGCTTTGCCCCAGGGGTGTGGGGCGAAGGGCGAAGGGCGAAGGGCGAAGGG
>CAYPJU010000011.1:0-4735 GCA_964411125.1 uncultured Bradymonadales bacterium
CCGTTGTTCGACGCACCGTTGTTCGAAGCACCGTTGTTCGACGCACCGTTGTTCGACGCACCGTTGTTCGACGCACCGTTGTTCGAACCACCGTTGTTCCCTCCGCAGGCCATCGCCAACACGAACACGCTCGAGACCACCCAGGTTGCAGACCTCACATTTCCTCCCAGTTTGGAATGGACCGACGACCTTCCCCAGTCATCGACAGGCGCTCATTTTGGCCCGAAGTTGGGGACGAGGCAACTCGTAGGTTGTCGCGTCCGTGTCGGGCGCCCCGGGTCGGACAATCTTGAATCACACGCGGGCGTGTCGAATCGTAGTGCTGTGACCGAGCTCATCGTACAGACCCACACCTCGATCTCGGAGATCGGCGAAGAAGCATGGAACGCCCTGGTCGGTGACGGAACGCCGTTCCTCGAGTACGGCTTCCTCGAAGCCCTCGAAGACACGGGCTGCGTCGATGGCAACTCCGGGTGGCACACCGCGATCATGACGGTCCGAGAGCGCGACGGCGACGAACTGCTCGGCGCAGCGCCTCTATACGTCAAGGTGCATTCGCGCGGTGAGTTCGTCTACGACTGGGGCTGGGCAGACGCGGCGGCTCGGGCCGGCATCGCCTACTACCCCAAGGGGGTCGTCGCCGCGCCGATGACGCCGGCGACGGGCGAACGGCTGCTGGTGGCGCCCGACGCGGACGAGGGTTCGACCCGGCGGGCGCTGGTCGGCGGCGCGACCGAGATCGCGAAGCAGGCCGGGCTGTCGAGCGTCGGCTGGAACTTCATCACCGACGACGAGGTCGACTTCTTCCGAGAGATCGGTCTGCCGATCCGGACCCAGCTCCAGTACCACTGGCTCAACGAAGGCTACGAAACCTTCGACGACTTCCTCGCCCGTTTCCGCTCCAAGAAGCGCTCGAACATCCGCCGCGAGCGCCGCAAGCTCGCCGAGCGCGGCGTCACGACGAAGATCCTGATGGGCGACGACATCACCGACGACGTGATGCGCCGCGTCTTCCGTTACTACCGCGACACCGTCCGAAAGTTCTACTGGGGCTCGCAATACCTGAACGAGGACTTCTTCGTGCAGGTGGGCCACACGATGCGTGATCGACTCCACATCGTCGTCGCCGAGAAAGACGGCGAGGAGTTCGCGGGGACGTTCAACCTGGTGAAGAACGGCCGTCTCTATGGCCGCTACTGGGGATGTCTCGACGAGGTAGAGTTCGCCCACTTCGAGGTCTGCTTCTACACGCCGATCGAATGGGCGTGCGAGAACGGCATCGACGTCTTCGAGCCAGGCCATGGCGGCGAGCACAAGTTCGAGCGCGGCTTCACTCCGACCACGACCTACAGCGCGCACTGGCTGGCCGACCCGAGATTCGCGGCGGCGATTCGCGATTCCCTCGAGTACGAGCGCGCGGAGGTCGAGCGGCGGAGGATCGCGATGTTGGAGGAGTCGCCGCTGAAGGCTTGAGGCTCGAGCCTCGACCATTCAGGAATGTCCGCCCCGTGCGAACGTGTTCTACCAGACGCCGAGCCGTCGTGTTGTACGGCGCCCGGCAACACCGCTATGATGCGGTGAAGGAACCCCGAAGTATCCGACAGTCACACCTCGCGCGAGTAACCATGCGCTTCATCAAAGCTCACGGCCGTTTCGTCGTGGCGTTCGTCGCCCTCGCAATCGCTTTTGGTTTGAGCGTTCGCTTTAGCGACCGCGGCGTCCAGTTCGACCTCCGAAACACGTCCGTTTCGGCGTCGGAGACCAAAGACGGCGAATACGACCTCACGTCGCTCAAGATCCTGAACCGCGTACTGTTGCAGATCAAAGACAACTACGTGGAGCCCGATCGGATCGACGCGAACAAGATGCTCGTCTACGCGCTCGACGAGATTCAGAACTCGATCGCGGAAGTGGTCGTCGAGTTCGACAAACCGCGTGACGAGAAGCCGACGAAGGCCACCCTCACGGTGAACGGCGAGCGCCGGTCGTACACGGTCGGCAACATCGAGAGCCTGTGGGAGATGAGCTTCCGGCTCAAAGAGATGTTCCGGTTCGTCCAGGAACACCTCGATCCCGAGACCGACGTCGAGTACCGCGAGGTCGAGTACGCCGCCATCAACGGCATGCTGCACACCCTCGACCCGCACTCGACCCTCCTCCCCCCGGAACACTACGAGGAGATGCAGACCCAGACGGGCGGCAAGTTCGGCGGGCTAGGCATCGTCATTTCGATCCGCGACGGGGATCTCACCGTCATCTCTCCGATCGACGGAACGCCGGCGTCCCGCGCGGGGATCCGAGCACGGGACCACATCGTGCGCATCGGAGAAGAGTCGACCGTCAACATGGGGTTGAGCGAAGCGGTCAACATGCTACGCGGCGAGCCGGGCAGCGCGGTCGAGCTCTGGATCCAGCGAAAGGGTTGGAGCGAAGCGCGGCGGTTCTCGGTCGAGCGGGCGATCATCAAGATCGACAGCGTCGACTCCGAGCCGCTGAGCAACAAGATCGGCTACATGCGGATCAAGAACTTCCAGGCCAACACCTACAGCGACATGAAGGAGCACCTCTCCTCGCTCAAACAGAAGATGGGCGGGATGCAGGGGTTGGTCCTCGACCTGCGCGACAACCCGGGCGGCCTGCTCGACCAGGCGATCAAGGTGAGCGATCTCTTCCTCGAAGAGGGGACGATCGTCAGCACGGTCGGCGTCGGTAACCGGCTGCGTGAAAAGCGCGAGGCGAAGCGTGGCGACACTGAAGGCAAGTACCCGATCGTCGTGCTCGTCAACGCCGGCAGCGCGTCCGCGTCCGAGATCGTCAGCGGAGCTCTGCAGAACCACAATCGCGCCGTCGTGCTCGGCGACACGACCTTCGGTAAGGGGTCGGTCCAGGTGCTCTACGAGTTCCCCGACAACTCCGCCCTGAAGCTGACGGTGGCCCAGTACCTCACCCCGGGCGGCATCTCGATCCAGTCCAAGGGGATCACCCCCGACCTTCGAGCCGTACCGATCACGATCGACGACGACGACGTCGACCTCTTCCTCTCCGAGCGCATCGTCCGCGAGCAGGACCTCGACGCGCATCTGACGTCGACGGCGGTCCGCGACGAGGAGGGTGGCCCCGGCCAGTACGTGCGCTACCTCAACGAAGTCCCCGACGAGGAAGAGGACGAGTTCCGCGACCCCGACGAGTTCCGCGAAGACTTCGAGATTCTCCTCGCACAGCGACTCCTCAAGCGAGCGGGCAAAGAGTTCAGCCGCCCGAAACTGCTCACCCTCTTCGAGCCGGAGGTCGAGAGCTCCGGCAAGGACGAGCTCGCCAAGATCACCCGGGAGCTCAAGAAGCTCGGAGTCGACTGGGCTCCGGGGCCGAGCCGTGATTCCGCGAACCTCGACGTGCAGGTCTCCACGACCCCCGAGGCCTCCAAGCTCAAGGCGGGCGAAGAGTTCAAAGTGAACGTCAAGGTCACGAACAAAGGGACCGACGAGCTGTACCAGCTCAAGGCGATCTCCGAGAGCGACCACGCCGTGCTCGATGACCGCGAGTTCCCGATCGGTCGGCTCGCGCCGGGCCAGACCCGCGAATGGTCCCTCGACGTGACGGTCCCCAAAGACGCCCCGACCCGACACGACGTCGTCCTCTTCCACTTCTCCGACGCTCGGACCAAATTCCCCGACGAAAAGCTGCTCGCCGTCAACGTGACCGGCGCCGACCGTCCGCAGTTCGGCTTCTCCTACGAGGTCAAGGACTCGTCGGGCGACGGTGTACTTTCGGTCGGCGAGTCGGTGAAGCTCAACGTCATCGTGAAGAACGTCGGTAAGGCGGACTCGGCCGAGACCCTGATCCACCTCAAGAATCTCGAGCGTGAGTCGCTCTACCTCACCAAGGGTCGCGCGCGTCTGGACGCCCTCCCGGCCGGCGAATCGACGACCGTCGATTTCGAATTCGACGTGAAACATCCGCCGCAGGAGGGGGACGAGATCACCCTCGAGGTCGACATCTACGACACGACCTATCGTGAATTCACCGAGAAGGAGTTCGACGTTCCGTTCTCCAAGGCGGACCAGAAGGTCGCCGACGCCAACGGCACCGCGAAGATCAATGCATCCGACGTCAACGTCTTTGCCGGCGCCGACGACCGCGCCGACATCGCTGCCGTGGTCTCCAAAGGTGGGACGCTCCCCGTCACCGGCCGCGCCGGCGACTGGCTGCGCGTCGATCTGGGCCTCCGCACTGGCTGGGTGAAAGAATCGCAGGTCGCGTTCGACGGCAGCGATTCCTCGGTCGCCGGACTCACCCGCGACGTCATGTTCCAGCCCCCCTCGGTCCAGATTCGTCCCGCCGACTTCATCACCTCGAACGGCAACGTCGCCGTCAAGGGAGCCGCCCAGGACGACTCCGGCCTCAAGGACTACTACATCTTCGTCTACAACCGCGAAAACGCGAAGCTCAACGCCAAGAAGCTCGAGTACGTCCGCGCCAAAGGCGACAGCATCGACATCGCCACCAACGTCCCCCTCTTCAAGGGCATGAACCGCATCGCCATCGTCGCCCGCGACCAAGAAGGCATGACCACGACGGAGAGCACGTACGTCTACAGAAAGTAGCTGCGCTACTTTCTGGCGACGTAACGTGCTCTCCGTCGTGGTGGGGGACCGGCCTTCGGCCGGTGTTGGACCTCGCTGCGCTCGGTGTTGGACCTCGCTGCGCTCGGTGTTGGACCTCGCTGCGCTCGGTG
>CAYPJU010000011.1:4835-58356 GCA_964411125.1 uncultured Bradymonadales bacterium
TGCGCTCGGTGTTGGACCTCGCTGCGCTCGGTGTTGGACCTCGCTGCGCTCGGTGTTGGACCTCGCTGCGCTCGGTGGATATCGACGCACACATTCGGGACGTCCTTGCACCGCGCGAAGCGCGGTCCCCCACCGGCCGAAGGCCGGTCCCGCACCGCGCGAAGCGCGGTCCCCCACCGGCCGAAGGCCGGTCCCACACCGCGCGAAGCGCGGTCCCCCTCGTGCGAGACAGGCGCGAAGCGCCTAGTCTCGCACGATCACGAGGTGGGTGCGGAGGCCGAGGTGGCGTTCGGAGATGCGGTCGTCGAAGTCGACGGAGAGGTTGAGTTTGCGGAGGGCTTTGAGGAACTCGGTGAGGGGGGCGCCTTCGACGGGGATTTCGGGGAGGATGGGGGAGGCGTGGCTGCCGTAGAGGGTGTGGTAGATCTGGGCATCCTTGAAGGAGAAGGTGCCGCCGTTGGGGTTCTTGGGCTCGTAGCCGAGGAAGGCGACGCCGAGGTTTCGGGTTGCGGACTGGTCGAGGTTTCGGTCGGGGAAGCCGCGGCGGAGAACGCCCCATGCGTGGGCGGCGACGGGGTGGTGCCGCACGACGAACTGCTCGGCGATGCCGACGGCAGTCATGGCGAGCCAGTTGGAGGTGTCGGAGAAGTCGAACGCCAGCGCCGATTGGACCTCGGGGTTCGGGGGTTGTGGCGTGTTCGTGGGGTCTAACACTTCGTCGAGGAGAATCTGCAGCGTGGTGCGGTCGAGCGAGACGAGGAGCTGTCCGTCGGCCGTGGCGTAATGCAGGGCGAGGCCACCGCCGAGCTCTTCTTCCGTGGCGAGAATCTGCGTGATGGCGATGTCGCGATAGGGTTCTGACGCCTCCCAGCGGACGAGTCCGGGGGCGGAATCGAGGACGAACTTTCGGGCGGCGGTCAGGAATCCGGCGAGCCCGACCGCGTTGTCGACGTCCACCTTCAGGTAGCCGGGGACGCGCGCCAGCGCTGCGATTTCGTCGGAGTCGGGGCGGGCGAAGCTCGGGATCGCGCCGAGGGTCAGCGCCGCGTCCCACAACCCGCTGCGGTCGGCGACCCCGACGGTGATCGAGTCGCCGAGCCAGTCGACGCTCAGGTCGCGCCCGCCGAGCCCCGTCGCCATCTGGTTGAGCTCCCTGCGGAGGGTCGCGTCGTCTCCGACGGCGAAGGTCCAGCGAAATCCGCCGTAGAACTCGCGCAGCGTCGTCCGACGTTGGCCGACGAGGCGCCGCAGGTCCGTGTATTCGGTGCCGTCGATGAGCGGCATCATCAGCGCGTCGACCGTGAGCCGCTGACCCCCTTCGGTGCGCCGAATTCGAGCCGCGATCGGGTCGATGAAGCCGCTCCAGTATTGCTGGTAGCTCTCGCGAAAACGCGCGTACGCCTCCGCCTCCTCTTCGCTCACCTTCTCGATCTCGAGGTCGCGGATCGGGACGAGGCTCGGCGCTCGGCCCCAGCGAGACATCGCGCCGCGCTCGGGCGAATACGCGATGCCGGTCCCGTCGAAGTGCTTCAGGTCGTCGTCGGTGAGCCACCCCGCCTTCTTCATCGCCGCGACGTCGAGCGGGTGGACCCCTTCGAACCAGCCGTGCATCAGCGCCGCGTGGTTCACTGCCGAGAGGTCCGCCTGGGCGCGTAGACGCCGCGACTCCAAGATCTTCACGCGGGGGCTGACGCTGTGGGCGACGAACGCGTCGCTCAGGAAGAGAAAGCCCTCTCCCTTCGTCGATTCCTGCGGGTAGCGGGCGCGCATGTAGCGGTAGTCACCGGACTCGGAGAGCTTCGTCACCTTGCCGTCGTGGGCTGCCTTCAGGTGGCGGAGTGCTCCTTCGCTGTTCGACACGACGAGGATCCCGTCCCACTCGGCGACGTGCCGGTGGATTGCCTTGTCGGGGGTGGAGATGAGGCGAACGTCGGTGTCACCCAGCTTCCACGTCGACTCCGTCATGTCGGGGCGCGCTTTGCGGGCGCTCGCCTCGAACGCGGCGAGGGCACCGACGAGGGCGGGACGATTGGCGACGCGGAAGATCATCGAAACGTCGCTCCCTTCGCGCAGAAACGGGTCACTCGTCACGATCGCGACGCCGGCTGCGGCGAGGCTGCCAAGGGTCTTCGCCACCCCGGTTCGTTCGAGGACGAGCTGCTGCATCGTGCGATCGAGGAAGTGGGTCGGGCCCCCTTCGACCTCGAAGGTCTGCGTGAATGCGGCCGCCGAGTCTTCGAAGTCGTCGATCACGAGGAGGAACGTCGGGAGATCGCCGAAGTGGAGGTACGCCATGTCGTGCGGCACGAACTTCGCGAGCTCGTCGCCGACCGGCTTCGAGGAGAGCTCGGCGATCATCTCATCCCACGGGTGCTGCGGAAGGGGCACGCCCTCGAGTTCGGCGATGTCGATCGTCGGTTCTGCTTCGGCGCGCTCGCGGACGCGAAGGCCGCGGTCGTGTTGCAGCGCTTCGCGGATCGACGTCATGCCGGTGTAGAACGCCATCGTGCGTTCGATGTCGCTTCGCGCTGCCTCCTGCATCGTCGTGCGAGGTTTTCGCGCGGCGAGGCGCGCCGTGGCGAAGTTGAAGAACGAGCTGCTGGTTCGTCCTGCCCATCCCTGCATGTACTGTTCGGCAGAGCGGATGAACTCGACATTTAGTTCGGCGCGGTCGGCGGCGCCGGCGGTCGTGACTTCGTAGCGTCCGACGGTCCCCGCGACGCCGCCGTCCCATGCGCCCGGTCGGGACCAGTGGACGGTGAAGCGCTCCGGCAGCGAGCCGACGAACCGCGCGACGAGGGCCGGGTTTTTCGACGCCTCGGAGTTCCAGCGAAAGGCCGTGCCGTGGGTGCCGGCGGCGTCGATCGCGTACTCGGTGAAAGGGGCGGCGCTCTGGTGATCGACGTCGGGGACGACGGCCCACGAATAACCGTCCGCGGTGTGGGTGAAGGCCGCGGCGAGCTCGCGGGCGGGGAGCTTGCGGGCCTCGGCGCGGCCCGCCTGGCGTTCGAGGGTGGGCCCCGGATCGGGATGGAGGGTGCGCGCCACCTCGCCCGCCGGAGGATCGGTCTGTTCGACGGGGGGCGCCACCTCGGTCTTCGTCTTTCCCCCGCACGTGAGCACGAAGGACGCGGCGCAACACGTTACGAAACGTCGGGCGTTCGAGGTCATCAAACCATCATCTCCGCTTGTTGATCGGGGCTGTCGGCCATATCTTGGCGCCGACGTTAAACACCGAAGAGAGAAAGGGATGGGTTTCATACCGTATGTCGTCGAACAAACCCACCGCGGGGAACGCGGTTGGGACATCTTCAGCCGGTTGCTGAAGGACCGGATCGTCTTCCTCGGGACACCAGTGACCGACGATGTTGCGAACAGCATCATCGCGCAGTTGCTCTTCCTCGAATCGGACGACCCCGAGAAGGGGATCGACCTCTACATCAACTCACCGGGCGGTAGCGTGACGGCGGGTCTCGCGATCTACGACACGATGCAATACATCCGCCCCGAGGTCTCGACGATCTGCCTCGGGCAGGCCGCGTCGATGGGCGCGCTGCTGTTGTCCGCAGGTCAGAAGGGGAAACGATACGCCCTCCCGCATTCGCGGATCCTCATTCACCAACCGCTGCTTCGCGGCGGTATCGGTGGTCAGGCGACCGATATCGAGATCCAGGCGCGCGAAATTCTTCGACTGAAGGAGAAACTTCGCGACATCCTCGTGCATCACACGGGCCAGCCGCACGATAGAATCGATCGTGACACCGACCGGGACTACTACATGAGTGCCATGGAAGCGAAAGAGTACGGAATCATCGACCACGTCATCGAAGAACGGGAGGGTTGACGTAGACGAACTGAAGGTGTCATGGCCTCCCCGACTTTTGGAGGTTCACCTTGTCTGATCGGCCTGTAATTGTGGTGGGAAGTGGAATCGGCGGCCTCGCCGCGGCGATTCGTGCGCGTGCTCGCGGATACGAAGTCGTCGTGTTGGAGGCCCTGCCCGAAGCAGGCGGTCGCGCTCGCGTCTTCGAACGCGACGGCTTCTCCTTCGACGCCGGTCCCACCGTCATCACCGCCCCCTATCTGTTCGACGAACTCTTCGAGCTCGTCGGCAAGGATAGCCGCGACTACTACGAGCTCGTCCCCGTCGACCCGTTCTATCGGATCGACTACGCAGACGGTTCCGTCTTCGACTACGTCGGCGACGAAGACCGGCTGCTCGAGCAGATCCGCCAGTTCAACCCGAAGGACGTCGACGGTTACAAGAAGCTCGCGGAGCACTCGAAGCGGATCTTTTCGGTCGGTTACGAGGAGCTTGCGGACGTGCCATTCAACACGGTGGGGGACATGCTCCGGGTCGTGCCCGACATGGCGCGGCTCGAGAACTACCGCACGGTGTACGGACTCGTCGCGAAGTACATCAAAGACGATCGGCTGCGGCAGGCGTTCACCTTCCAGCCGCTGCTGATCGGAGGAAACCCGTTCCGCGCGACGTCGATCTATCTCTTGATCCACTGGCTCGAGCGCAAGTGGGGTGTCCACTACGCGATCGGCGGGACGACCTCGATCGTTCAGGGGCTGGTGAAACTCGCGCAGGAGATCGGGATCGAGTTCCACTTCGACACGCCGGTCGAGCGCATCGAGGTGAAGGACGGGAGGACGTCGGCGGTGGTGACCGAGGACGGCCGGCGTTTCGAGTGCCAGCACGTCATCTCGAACGCCGACCCGACGACTGTCTACTCGAAGATGATCGCCTCGCAGCACCGGCGGAAGCAGTCGGATCGCAAGCTCTCGAGGGTCAAGAACTCGATGGGGCTCTTCGTGGGCTACTTCGGGACGAACCGCGTCTGGCCGGAGCAGAAACACCACACGATCGTCCTCGGCCCTCGTTACCGCGGGCTCCTCGACGACATTTTCGTAAAGAAGAAGCTCGCCGACGACTTCTCGCTCTATCTGCACGCTCCGACGCGCACCGATCCGTCGGTGGCTCCCGCCGGACACGAGAACATGTACGTCCTCTCGCCGGTCCCGAATCTCGAGGCCGACGTCGACTGGGACGAGATCGGCGAAGCGTACTTCGACAAGATCCTCGCGCATCTGGAGGAGCGGATGCTCCCGGGTCTGCGTGAGTCGATCGTGACGAAGTTCCACGTTACCCCGAACTACTTCCGTGACGAGCTGCGCTCGGCGGACGGGGCCGCGTTCGGGCCCGAGCCGGTGCTGACGCAGTCCGCCTGGTTCCGCTACCACAACCGCAGCTCCGACGTGGACGGACTCTACTTCGTCGGCGCCGGGACCCACCCTGGCGCCGGATTGCCCGGGGTGCTCTGCACTGCGAAAGTCCTCGACCGGGTGATGCCCGATCCCGCTCCCTCCGAAAGGAAAGCCGTATGAGCGACACGAACGTCTCGACAGAAACGATTGAAACGAGCCGCGCCGTCATGGCGCACCACGCGCGGTCGTTTCAGTGGGCAGCTCATTTCCTCGCTCCGGAGGATCGGGACGCGGCGGCGGTGGTCTATGCGTTCTGTCGGCTGGTCGACGACATCGCCGACGAACACGGAGACGCGGACGAGCTCGCTCTCCTCGAACGCGAGGTTCTCGGCGAAGCGGAGCCGCGTCCTCTGGTGCGAGCCTTTCTGACGGTCTGCGACGAGCGACGGATCGACATTCGCAGCGCGACGGAATTGATCGAAGGGGTGAAGTCTGACCTCGCTGACGTCCGCATCCAGAGCGACGCGCGGCTCTTGCGCTACTGCTACCGAGTCGCGGGCACGGTGGGGCTGATGATGTGCGGCGTCCTCGGGGTCGACGACCCGAAGGCCCTCGCCCACGCGATCGATCTCGGTGTGGCGATGCAACTCACGAACATCTGCCGCGACGTCCTGGAGGACGCCGAGCGCGGCCGCGTGTATCTGCCGGCTCATCGGCTCGCGATCCAGCACGTGAAGCAGACCGACCTGCTCGACGGCACCGCCGACCGCGCTGGCGTCGCGGCGGTCGTTCGCGACCTCCTCGAGCTCGCCGAGACTTACTATGCCTCGGCCGAGAAAGGCTTTTGCTACATCCCTGCCCGCTCGCGGTTCGCAATCGTCGTCGCCTCGCGTCTCTACCGAGCGATCGGCCGCAAGCTCCTTCGGCGCCACCGAGGGGACGCGTTGCGCGGGCGAACCATCGTCCACGGGGCTCACAAGTCGGTGCTCGTGGCGGCCTCGTTCTTCCACTACATTCGACCGTCGTTCCTGGGGATCGGTAGCCGCGCCAACCACGACCGAAACTTGCACCGTGCGCTGCGCGGCCTCCCGGGCGTGTCGCACTGACGAGCCGGTGTGCTGGCGCCCACCGTATGCCGGGGACGGACGGTGGGGACGAAACCGGAGCACCTCGAATGCACAACAGGCTGCATCCCACGACGTTCGCCCTTTGCGTCGCGCTGTCGCTCGGCGGCTGCCGATGCGATGAGCCTACCGACGGTTCGGCCGACGCGGGCGAGACCACCGACACGTCGCTCGATCTCGGCAGAGACGTCGCCGAAGCAGCGTCGGACGCCGGACCCGATCTCTCAGTGGATGAGCGAGTGGCGCTCTGTGTGCCTGGCGGTGCGGTGCGATGGACGGTCGGCTACTGGACCGTCGCCGTCGACCCCACGGACGGCTCGTGGGAAGCGAGCGTCGACGGCGAGCGCGCCGTGCGAGGGACCGCGACATGTGGAGGGGGAGGGTTCGCGACGATGACCGGAAAGCCGTCGGTCCGCGAGGCGTTCGGCGCGTTTCAGATCGACCTGTTCGCCGACTCCGCCACCTGGGAGGCGCGCCGCCCCGCCACCGCCGGGATGCGCGACGATGCCTTGAGCATCGAAGCGGGGGATGCGTCGCTCCTCTTCGAAGCTCGCGGCGAAGAGCTCCACGTTCGGCTCGACGCGGCGGCCGACGGCGGTGAGTTCAGCCTCCGATGCGACGAGAACGAGAGCTTCTTCGGTCTCGGCGGCCAGGTTACGACTCTGGACCTACGCGGTCGCACCTACCCCCTCTGGTCCCAGGAGCAGGGAAACTCGAAGCCCGAGAGCGGCGGGACCTGGCCGTTGTCGAACTTCCCGGAGGCCGCGTACGCCCCGATGGGGATCTGGCACTCTACCACCGGATACTCGGCGCTCGTCGACCACGACGCCTACTCGGAGCTGGACCTCTGCGAGACCGACGAAGGTCGCGTCACTCTTCGGTCGTTTGGCGCTTTACCGGGTGCCGTCTTCGTCGCCGGAACTCCGAAGGCCCGGATGACCAGGGTCACCGAATATACGGGACGGGTCCGCGACGATCTCCCCGACTGGACGTTCGGGCTATGGCTCGACGCCGTCACCGGACCGGAGCGCCTCGAAGAGGTCGCTTCGACCCTTCGAGCCGAAGGAATCCCGGCGTCGGCGATCTGGACGGAAGACTGGATTGGTGGGACGACCACGACATTCGGTTTCCGACTCTCCTACGACTGGAGCTGGGAGCCGGATCTCTATCCGGACCTCCCGTCGACCGTCGACGGGCTTCATCGCCGAGGTTTCGCGTTCCTCACCTACTTCAACCCTTTCGTCCCCGACACGACCGACATCTATCCCGAAGCGGTCGCCGGCGGGTACCTCGTGAAGGACGCCGAGGGCGAAGACATCCTCTTCCGTGATCCAGCGTTCCGCGATGCCGGCCTGGTGGACCTCTCCAACGACGCGGCCCTGACGTGGCTCGAGAGCTATCAAATGACCGCGGTCACCGAGATTGGCGCGGACGGTTGGATGGCCGACTTCGCCGAGTGGCTCTCGCCGATGGCCGTAATGTCTGATGGAGCGAGCGGCTGGGAGTACCACAACCTCTACCCCGTCGCGTGGCAGCGGGCGAACGCCGCGCACCTCGCCGCGGCGAAAGAGTCGATCGGCGAGCAGGGCAACTGGGTCTTCTTTTCGCGTAGCGGCTGGGCCTCGGCGAACGGCGGCACCCCCGGCACCGCTTCGGTGATGTGGGGCGGCGATCAGAACACGACGTGGGGCTACGACGACGGCTTCCCGACCATCGTACCGATCGGCACCCACATGGGACTGTCGGGCGTAGCGGTCTTCGGGAGCGACATCGCCGGCTACAACTCGCAGACCAATCTCCCTCATACGAGCAAGGACCTGTGGTTTCGGTGGGCTTCGGCGGGCGCGTTCCACCCCGTGATGCGTACGCACCACGGCGGCTCGGAATGCGAGAACTGGAACTTCGATCGCGACGCCGAGACCCTGGCGCACACGCGTCGCTGGTCCTCGATTCACACTCTGCTCTACCCGGAGTTTCGCCGCCTCTACGTGGAGGCGGTCGCGACCGGCCTCCCGATGACGCGCCACCCCTGGCTCGTCGAGCCCGATGATGCGCGGCTCTGGACGGGAGACGACTACGTCTGGTTCCTCGGGGACGACCTCCTGATCGCGCCAGTCCTCTCCGAGGGGGCGCTGGGGCGTGAGGTCGAGCTCCCCGCAGCGGGATGGTGGCCGCTCTTCGGCGATGCCCCTGAGGATTCCGACCTGGTGACTGCCGACGCCGCGATGACCGAGATCCCCGTCTTCGTGCGGCCGGGTCGCGCTCTCACGCTGTTGGCGGAGCCGGTCGACTCCTTCTACCCGAACCAGGACGCCGGGGTCCGGGGGCTCGAAGACTCGACGGGGTACCGGGTCGCGCTCTACCCCGACGCCGACGGGGCGGCGATCACGGCAGGGGACAGCCCGGTGCTGGTCGGTGCGGCGAACCTCGACGGGTGGGACGTCTCTTCCGCGACCTTCGACGGCGCCGCGCTCCCTGGGTGCGAGGAGCCTGTGACGGGGAGCTGCGTGGGAGGGGAGACCGTGACCCTCGTGGATGTCGTGGCAGGGCGTCTCGAAGTCGGGAGCGCGACGATCGACCTCGACGCCGAGGGCCCCGTCGTCGTGACGCTCGGCATCGCCGGGAGCGCATGGGCGGAGTGGGCCTCCCCCACCGGATTCACTCCGAACCCTGACGCCGAGAGCTGGTGTCGTCCGGAAGAATGAGCTTCAGGAAGAGCTGTCGCTCACGGCCTCTTCCTGACTCGCGACGCGAACTGAGCTAGAATCGGCGCCGAACCTCGTCCGCATGCCAGAACTCGACGGGCTACCTTTGCGTAAGTACGCCAACGGCGAAACGTTCCTCGGTCGATACGAAGTCACCGGCTTCCTCGGGGAGGGGGGCTTCGCCACGGTATACGCTGCACGCGATCTCGAGCTTCACCGGCGGGTCGCGATCAAGATCTTGCAGGTCGAAGGGGAGACCAACGAATCGCGGTTCCTCCGCGAGGCACGTACGCTGGCGAATCTTCGCAATCCCCACACCGTCACCTTGTTCGATTTCGGGCGCACCGAAGACGGCGGGCGGTTCATGGTCTTCGAGTTCATCGAAGGATCGAACCTCGCGGTACTCTCCAGGAAACGGCGCCTCGACTCGGCCGTGGCGATCCACATCGCGGCCCAGATTCTCGAGTCGCTCGAAGAGGCCCACCGCGCCGGGTTGCTCCATCGCGACGTCAAACCCGGCAATGTGATGGTGTTCCCCTACATGGACGACCCCTGGAACGTGAAGCTCCTCGATTTCGGTATCACGAAACAGTTCGGCGAGGAGGCGGTCGGGGAGGAACGACTCACCGCCACCGGCGCCGTGGTGGGGACACCGCGCTACATGGCGCCCGAGCAATTGTGGGATAGCCCCCTCGGCCCAGCGACCGACATCTACGCGGTGGGGCTCGTCCTGCTCGAGATGCTGGTCGGTTCGGAGGAGTTCTCGCGGCTCCCCTCCTATGAACTGATGCGGCGAAAGGCGGAGGGGCAGATCTTCGAGATGGCGTCCGAGCTTTCGCTCTCGGCTTCCTTGCGGGGGGTGCTGGAGCGGATGCTCGACGTGGAGGCGAGCCGGCGCTACCAGTCGGCGGGGCAGGCGGCCGCGGTGCTTCGAAAGACGCCGGAGGCGGCCGAGGATTCCACGCCGACCGAGCCTTCGCGCCCCGCGGAGACTGCCCCGCCGACCCCTTCGTCCTCTCCGGTCGTTCCGCTGGCGGTCGCGCTGCTCGTCGCCGCGTGTCTCTTCGGGGCGGGGATCTGGTGGCTCGCTCCGACCGATGGTGCTCGCCGATCCCTCGAAGCAGCGCCCCCCGCCCGTACGCCGTCCGTGGCAGCCATCCCGTCCGCCGTGTCGGGAGAACCCACCGACGAGCCCGCGGATGACGAACTTCCCGTGGAGCCCCCCGCCGAGCCCGAGGTCGTGGAGGACCGAGAGCTGTGCGGCAGCCCCACCACCTACGGGACATCGGACTACGAACTCCGGGTGCGATCGCAGCGACGCAAGGTCACGTCCTACGTGCCGGACAGCTACACCCGTAGGTCCCCTCACCCGCTCGTCGTCGTCTTTCACGACCGGGCCCAGACGGCGTCCACGGTCCTCACCGAGCTCTCGCTGGTGGAGCTGGCCGAAGAACACGGTGCGGTCCTCATGGCTCTGGAAGCGACCGATACGACCTTCCGTCCGTGGCACGACTTGCACGATCGTGAGGCGCTCCCCCTCCTTCTCCGTGACGCGGCGGCGAGGTTTTGCGTCGATCCCGACCGGATTCTCGCGATAGGCCAGGGGGTCGGCGGGCGCATGGCCGAGTTCGCGATGTGCGACGGGTTGGTCTCCGTGCTGGCGACGAACGCCTTCCGCGGTGACGTTCCGCCCGTGTGCGTCCCTGAGGAGCCAGTCCCGCAGATACACTTCAGCGGCGATCGCAACCGCTACCTTCCGGTCGAAGGGGGGAAGAGCTGTACCGGTCTGACGATCGAGTCTCAGGACGACAAGGTGCAATGGTGGCGGGACCACTTCGGATGCTCCGACGAACCCCGTGTCTGGCGCGAGAACGACCACGGCACCTGCATGACACAAACGTGCGGAGGTGTCCCGTACGTCGACTGCCGCGTCCGCGGAGGCACGGGCTGGCCGGGGATGCCACGTCTCCTCGAGATTCCAGGGTGTAACGGTCCTCCGACCGCGTTTCCGGTGCGAGAAGCAGTCTGGGAGTTCTTCGAGCAGTCCACGACGGGAGAGTGACCGCGGTCACTCTTCGCAGCGCGTGTCGTCCACCCGGACCAGCCGATCGGCCCACTCCACGACGGTGAGCACCGGAAACGCGAACGGCTCGCCGTCCCATCCGGGGGCCTCTATCGAGCGCTCGGTGACCTCCGCGACGAACGAGACCCGGTCGCAATACGCCTCGTCGCAGACGTATTCGAGGTCCCCGCAGTCCGCGTGCATGAGGCAGTCATGGCTGACGAAGAACGGGGAGTCTCCGCCTGCGACCTTCAGGCAGTCGGGGAACTCCACCGCGATCGTCGCGGGCGGACCCTCGTTCTCGGCCGGAAAGTCGAGCAGGAACGTGACCGGCTGCACGGGGACGCGTTCTCCGCTCGGCGACGGCGTGGTGACGAGCCGGATCGGGACGTGCAACGATCCAGTGAATGCGACCTCGCCCGATTCGGGGAGCCGATCGGGATCGAGCTCGAGCGCGCGGTCGCTCGCCCGCCGCCGGAACTCCTCGAGCTCTCGCAGATCGGGCTTCGGCGCGAGGTCCGCCGCGGCGACCCATCCGGGAAGCACGCCGTCCTTGGTGTAACGGCGCGTCGCGAAGACGCCGTCGCGCGCCTCCCCCTCCACCCAGATCACCTCACCTTTCCCCTCGCGGTACCCCATCGCCCCGTCTTCGACCGTGTTGCCGCAGTCCCGCGCCAGAGCTCCGGCGGGGGTTGGGCACCGCGAGGTCGACGCCGTCACGACGAACATCCTCGTCCTCCCCTCGCGATCGACGAACACTTCGTCCGACCTCTGGACCCGCCGAGTCGACTCTTCGGCGGGCGTCTCGTTCTTCTTCGTCGCATCGTCTTCCCGTTCGAGCGTCTCCTTTGGGTAAGGATCCGACTGGATGACCGCGACGACGGTCCCGGGTCCCGTATCGCGCTTCGCACAGGACGTGAACGCGAGCACGGCGAGGAACAGGTACGGTGTGAGTCGTTGCATCGAGGCCCTGGAGTCTTTTCTAGTCGTCGCGTAACAGTCTAAGGCCGTTCGCGATGACCAACAGCGACGTTCCCATGTCGGCGGCGATCGCCATCCACAGCGTCGCGATTCCGAGCGCTGCGAGGACGAACACCACCAGCTTGATCACGAGCGCCAGCGCGACGTTCTGGCCGATGATCCTCACCGTTCGACGCCCGAGCTCGATCGCGCGAGGCAGTTTGCGCAGATCGTCCCCCATCAGCGCTACGTGGGCGGTCTCCAGCGCGACGTCGGTCCCGGCGGCGCCCATCGCGATGCCGACGTCCGCCGCCGCCAGGGCGGGCGCGTCGTTGATTCCGTCGCCGACCATGGCGACTCCGCTACCCCTGGCGCGGAGCTCTTCCACGATCCGCACTTTGTCCTCGGGCATCAGGTTCGCCGAAACCTCGTCGACCGAGAGTCCGAGCGCCTCCGCGAGCCGGCCCGCGGCGCGCTCGTTGTCCCCCGTGCAGACGCGAAGCTCGTCGACCCCCATCGCTCGAAGCTGGCCAAGGACCTCTTTCGCCTCTTCTCGGACCACGTCGGCGCACTCGATCAGCCCGATGACCTCGCCGTCCCGGGCGACGCCGACGACCGTCGAACCCCCCGCTTCGAGGCGGGACCATCGGTCCTCGAGCCCATCGAGCGACGCGCCGTTCGCGCGCAGCAAGGAGGCCTTGCCCACCACGATCTCCGTCGCCTCGTGTTCGTGCCCCGCGTGGGACGTACGCCGCGCCAGTGGGAGGGGTTCGACCCGGACGCCAAAGCCTCGGGGACGTTCCACCGGCCGATCCGAACAGAGCTCGATGCGCGCCACGATCCCGCTCCCAACCACCGCCTCGACGCTCTCCACCCGATGATCGGGGACGTCGAGCCCTCGCTCCTTCGCAGCCCGAACGATCGCGCGCGCGATGAAGTGCTCGCTGCGCGACTCGGCTGCCGCGGCGAGCGCCAGGACCTCACCTTCGTCGAACCCCTCGTTCGCCCAGATCTGAGCGACCCTCGGCTCGCCCCGGGTCAGCGTCCCCGTCTTGTCGAACGCGACCACATCGAGGCGCCCCAGCGCTTCCAGGAACCTCCCCCCCTTCACGAGGATCCCGTCGCGAGCGGCGCGGGCGAGGGCGGAGACCGTCGTGATCGGCGTCGCGATCACCAGCGCGCATGGGCATGCGATGACGAGCAGCACCAGTGCCCGGTAGAACCACTCGCGCCATTCGCCGTCGAACGCGAGCGGACCGACGAGCGAGATGGCGACCGCCAGAATCACGACCGCGGGCGTGTACCACCGCGCGAAACGTTCGATGAACCGCTCCGAGTCCGAGCGGTTGTTCTGCGCCTCTTCGATCGCGCGCGTGACATGCGCGATCGTGCTCTCCGCGGCGACCGAAGCGACCTCCACCTCGATCGCGCCGAACGCATTCAGCGTTCCCGCGTACACCTCGTCCCCCACCCCTTTTGCGACGGGCAGGGACTCGCCCGTGATCGGTGACTGATCGACTTCGCTCGCGCCGGCGACCACCCGTCCGTCGAGCGGAACTTTCTCTCCCGGCCGAACGAGCACGGTCTCACCGACGGAGACGTCCTCGATGGGGACCACGTTCTGCACGCCGCCGCGGACGACGGTCGCGACCGGCGGCGCGAGGTCCATGAGCTCTCGAATCGCGCGGCGGGCACGCTGCATGCTCGCGCCTTCGAGCCACTCGGCGAACGCGAAGAGCACGACGACGGTCGCCGCCTCCAAGTACTCGCCGATCGCCAGGGCCCCGATGACGGCGAGCGTCATCAGGACGTTGATGTCGAGATGGAAGTGGCGCAGGGACGTGAAGGCGTTGCGATACACGTAGCGACCGCCGGCGAGGACCGCGACGACGAACGCCGCGATCCCCCACTCGAGGTCGAGTCCGTGGTAGAGCACGACCCCGGCGATGGTGGCGACGACTCCGACCAGGACCGCCACGAGCCGCTCGTCTCGCCAGATCGGCGGCCGCTCCAGCGGTGGACGGTCCGCTCCCTCCTTCGGGTAGACCTGGTAGCCGATCTTCTCGACCGCCTCCCGAACTCGCTCCGCGTCGAAGCCCTCCGGTGCCTCGAGCTCCATCCGGCCGAGGGTCACGTCGACGCGCACCTCACTGACCTCGCCGAACTCCTCGACGACCCTCTGGATCTTCGCCGCGCAGTTTGCGCAATCCATCCCACCGACCTGTGCTTCCCACTTCATGGGAACCAATATATGAGTATCTGTTCATATATCAAGTTCCCGAGGTTGGGGGACCTCGGAGAGCGCCCTATCACGCTTGTAAAAGTGGCCGATGCGCATTAGGATTGGTCAGCCTCGTAAAGAGGCGAGAAATGCGCGCAGGAGCGCTATTTTCTTGGCTCTGACGGGCTACGCCCCGCCACTTCGGTACGGCTTGGGGTCGACTCTTGGCGAATCGCCAGACGAGTGTTTCACCGAGCGAGTGTCCCAGCGAGCAGAGTACGAGCAAGGAGACGCATGGCGACGGAATACGCGGTTGGAGAAAAGGCTGTCTATCCCGCACAGGGGGTGGCAGAGGTGGTCAGCATCGACACCAAGGACATTTTGGGGACGAGCCAGAAGTTCTACGTCCTCAGGGTTCTGGACTCCGACAAGAAGATCATGATCCCGGTCGAGAAGGTCGACAGCGTCGGCCTCCGGCAGATCATTCAGGACGAGCAGATCGAAGAGGTCTACGACATCCTGCGCGAACGCAATGTCGACCTGAACACCCAGACGTGGAACCGGCGCTACCGTGCGTACATCGACAAGATCCAGACCGGATCGCCGTTCGAGATTGCGGAGGTCTATCGCGACCTCATCCTCCTCACGGAGTACAAGACGCTCTCCCACGGTGAAAAGACGATGCTCGCCAATGCGCGGCGCCTCCTGATCCAGGAGCTCGCCATCGCGAAGGACGCGACCGAAGACGCGATCACCGACGAGCTCGAGCACATCTTCGCAGCGTGACGACCTCCCGGCACCCGCCGGCCGCGGTCAATCGAGAAGCACAGTCAGACGGGAGAGAAGCTCGACGCTGGTGAACGGCTTCGGGACGAACGTCGTGCGTCGGTCGGTCCCCAGGGCGGGCTCGAGGTCGTCTCCGAGGTAGCCCGAAGTCAGCACCACGGGAAGATCGGGCCAGCGGCGTCGTAGGGCGTCGCTCAGGTCGATCCCGTTCATGCCCGGGAGCGCGACGTCGGTCAGGAGCACCGCGGGTGAGATTTGCAGGCGATCGGCGATCTCGATCGCGTCCTCGGCGGTCCCGGCAGCCATCACCTCCCAACCTGCGTGCTCGAGCGCCCGCCGCACGAGCTTCAAGATCGGCGGTTGATCTTCGACCACCAGCGCGAGCCGAGATTCGAGGGGTTCCGACGCCGCCCCGAGCCCCGTCGATGCCACCTCGTTCGAAAGCAGCGGGAGGGAAATCCGAAACCGCGCCCCCGCGCCCAGGCGCGACTCGAGCTCGATCGTCCCCCCCGCCTGCCGGACGATGCCGTAGCACGTCGCCAGACCGAGACCGCTCCCTTGCGGGCCCTTGGTGCTGAAGAATGGTTCGAACACTCGATCCCAGATCTCGGGGTCGATGCCGGGGCCATCGTCTTCGACGACGAGCTCGGCCATCGACTCCCGGCGGGCCAGCGACACTGTGAAGTGGCCGCCGTCGGGCATCGCGTCACGCGAATTCGCCGCCAGGTTGAACAAGATCTGGTCGATCTGCCCCGGCTCGATCTCGATCTCGAGCGGCGCGTCGCATGTCGTCTCGAGCTGCATCGTCATCCCGTCACCGAAGGATCGCTGGAGCACCCGAAACATCTGTTCGGTGCGCTCGCGCAGGTCGACCCGCGTCGGTCGGGCGGGGCGCCGGCGGGAGAACGCGAGGAGGTCACGGGTCAGGCGTGCGCCACTCTCCGCCGCCTTGAGTACCTCGGCGAGGTCCTCTCGCAGCGGGCTCTCTTCGGGCAGCTCGTCGCGGACGTACCACGCGTAGTTCACGATCGACGTCAGCAGGTTGTTGAAGTCGTGCGCGACCCCGCCTGCGAGACGGCCAATCGCTTCCATCTTGGAGGCGTGGAGGAGCCGCTCCTCGAGGTTCTTGCGCTGGGTGATGTCGATCGAAAAGACGAACACACCGCTGCGACCGTAGAAGTCCACGCGGCGCATGCGTGCCTCGTACCACACGCCGTCCGCCCGATAGATCACCGGCGCGACCGCCTCCCGCTTCGCCGCTCGCGCGATCGCGTCGTTCAGCGTCTCTCGGAATTCTTCGTCTGCAGTCGCGGCGAGCGACTCCCCCAGCTCTTCGTTCTTCGCGTCGTGGTTCTGGAAGAGGACGCGACCTTCGCGGTCGACGACCCGGATCAGCCCCGGTGCGGTCTGCAGCAGCGTCTGCAACTGCGCCTCGCTCTCGCGGACCGCGAGCTCGTCGCGGTGGCGCGCGGTGGTGTCGGCGACGACCGCCGCCACTCCGGTGATGCTGTTGCCGCCGACGATCGGCCCGAGGAACAGATCGAAGTGGTGTTCCCCGTAGTCGGGGTGATCCACGATCGTCTCGATGTACGACGGAAGCCCGTGCTGGATCGTCCGCTCCATGATCCGTTCGTGCGTCCCCGGAAGGTCGGGGAACAGTTGATCGAGCGTCTTCCCCTTGGGCTCCTCTCCCGGAAAGATCGCACGGTTCGCGTAGCGAATGACGCCGTCCCCATCGAGGTGCAAGATGACGTTGGGGGCGCTCGAGACCAGCGCCTTCCATTCGCTCACGATCTCGTCGTGCGTATCCGTCAGGGGAACGATCGTGTTCCTGCCGCGCTGGTAGCGGGAGAGTTTGACGAACGCGTCGAGCGTCGATCGGGCCTCCGCATCTCGCACTGGAAAGAAGAGTTGGCCCGCCGCTCCTCGTTCCGCCGTCGCCTCGAGCAGGAGGTTGGCGTCACGCGGTATCAGCACCAGCACCGGCAGTTCCGGGTCGAGCCGGCGACGCATCATCCGGTCGAGCAGCCCCAACTGTTCCTCGGAGGCGACCTCCACCACCACCAGGTCCGGGTCGAGGCGAAGCAGGGTCGACGCGGACTCCCCTCTCGTGAAGTCGACCCCCAGGTCGTCGGCGAGCGCAGCAATCCTCTGAGAATGTTTCGTCGCGGCCCCAAAATAGACGATCAATCGTCCCGACATCTGTTCCCCTGAACTGGTGCCACGCGGAGCCAGGCACCCCCCGGGGGCGCGTGGAACAACGATTCTCTGTGGTCTGGCTACGGTGTTCGTTTGGCTATCTTACCGCAACTTTGGTACGAGACTCCACCCACGGTATGACTTTGTGATGCGTCCACTCAGGGTTGGATTGTGAATTTCGAACTCACTGATGAAGATCTCGCCTCGGGACTCGCTCGCGTTCAGTCGATCGCCGACTCTCTCGACCGCGATGTCCTCGCCCGAACCGCCCAACATCCGCACGGCAAGACAGCCGCGCAGCAACCGTGGTTCATCGCCGGCGTCTCCGACGGGATGGGTCTGCACACCGCCATCGCCGCGATCGAAGCGGGGGTGTTGACCGTCGGGCTCGGCGTGTTCTGGGAACCTCCGCACTTCCTCGACAAGAACGACGACGGCGAACCGGTCTCCCCCGTCCACTGGGCGCGCCTTCAGAACGCCGCCGCGCTCGAGAAGTGGGCGGCGGACAAGGGGATCCACTTCCCCGTCGTCTCCGCGAACGTGATCATGTCGCCCGAGCGCGACCTGCGCGGCAACGCGAAAGGGGAGCCGAACGAACTCGAGGACGACGTCCTCGACGCCGTGGAGGCGGTGCGGGCGAAGGCCGAGCTCGACGATCTCGTCTTCGTGAACTCCGTCGCTTTCGGCAAGTGGATGAGCCCCCGCGAGGGAGAAGAGCCGATCGCCGTGCCGACGGTCGACCTTCAGGGGCGAATCATCGAGATGCGCACCAAGAAGTTCCACCCGCGCGGCTATCAGGAGACCCTCGACACGATGGGGCGCAACCACAAGCTGCTCCTGGAAGTGCTGCGGGAACGAGGCTGGCTCGGCCCCGACTCGCTCACCGCCTTCTTCACCTGGGCAGGCGGTTCGCAGAACGTCGACGTCCTCGAGGGGATCTACGGAAAGGGGGCGCTCGGGGACGCCAAGGTGATCGCCGAGGCCGACGTCGCGGAGTTCCGGCTCCGCCACGGACTCGACCTCGGCGCCCACGCCATCGTGCGGCTTCCCGCGTTCCTCTCCGCGGCCCTGATGGGAATCCCCGGCGGCGGCCTCTTCGGCCTCGTCTCCCGCGCGTTCCTGGAAGAACGTGGCCTCTTCGAGGACATGCCGACCCTCGCCGTGCGGATGCTCGACCGAATGTTCGGCCCCGGCTGGATTCGGGAAAACCCGATCTCCCAGATCGAACTCGACACCGCCGAGACCCTCTACATCGAGCAGATCTCGGCCCGCGTCGCCGAGGCGCAGCAGCGGGTCTACGACTACTGGTCGAAGCATCCCGAGGCGCGTGACGGTGCGATCGAGCTCGAGACCTCCGAGCAGCTCCTCGCGGGGCTCGCCCCCGACCGATACCCCGACATTCTTCGCCGGTTCGACCCGAGCGCCGAGCCGCAGCCGCGGACGCCGTCCCGAACGCTGGGGGACGATGCCCTTTCGAGCTCCCGGCCGACGGGGGAGTTCCGCCCCGACCTCGCGATGGTCGAGGCGTTCCGGTCGGTCGGCGAGCGAATCGCCCGTCGTCAGGACCTGGTGGTGCACTCGGAGCGCGTCGAAGTCGACACCGATGCCTGGTCGCGGTCGAGCTCCGTGCGGACCGAGATCGAGTGCACGAACGGCGGTGCGGAGCTCGTCGTTCAGCGCTCGTTCTTCGACCAGGAGGGGCGGGCGCTCGGCAAGAGCACGACGACGCTCGCGCCGAAGGGCGCGCATCCGACGCCGCACACCGACACGCGGCTGCTCGGCGAAGCGGTCGGCCCACGCATGCCCGTCCGGATCGAGCTTCATCGCACGTTCGACGCCGACGCCTCGCTCGCCTCGGTGCTACAGGGCCCCGCACTGATCGGATTCGCGCGGGAGAACCTCAAGGCCGCCGGGGTCTTCGACGGCGGCATCCCGACTCTGTGGGACATCCGGTTCGCCGGTGAGGTGAAGGTCGGCGACCACCTCCTCACCTACGCCCGCCGCGAGTCGGAAGGGTGGGTCGTCACCGTGGTCGACGACGACTCCCGCCCGCTCCTGCAGATGAGCCTGCGCTGAACATGGCGAACCGCTACACCGCGCGCTGGATCGTGGTCGACGGGACGCCGCGACAGAACGTGTCGCTCGTCGTCGTGGGCGACCGCATCGAAGCGGTGGAGCCTCGGGAAGAGTCCGACGTCGATCTCGGAGCAGTGGCGATAATACCCGGGCTCGTCAACGCGCACAGCCACGCCTTCCAACGAGCGATCCGCGGGCGAACCGAGTGGGCCGACACCGCCCGTCCCGACGAGAACTTCTGGTCGTGGCGCGAGCAGATGTACGCCGCCGCTACCACCTACGGTCCCGAAGAGGTCGAGGTCGTCTCGCGGTGGGCTTTCGCCGAGATGGCGCTCTCGGGCGTCACCACCGTCGGAGAGTTTCACTACCTGCATCATCAGCCCGACGGCGCCCCGTACGACGATCCCGACGAGCTCGCGCGCCGCGTGATCTCCGCGGCTCGCACGGTCGGAATCCGCATCGTGCTTCTGCGCGTCGCGTACCAGCGCGGGGGCCACGAGACTCCGCTCGCCGATCGACAGCGGCGGTTCGTCGATCCCAGCCTCGACCGCTATCTGAACAGCGTCGACAACCTGCGGCGTGACTATGCCGACGATCCGGCGGTCACCGTCGGTGTCGCTCCGCACAGCATCCGGGCGGTGGACCGCGAGTGGCTCCGCGCCCTGCGTGATCACGCCGTCACCCACGATCTCCCGCTCCACATCCACGCCAACGAACAGCGCCGCGAGATCGAAGAGAGCATCGCTGAGTACGGCGAGCCACCGGTGCGGGTCTTCGAAGAGCTCGACCTCTTCGCCGCCAACACGACGCTCGTTCACGCGACCCACTTGAGCGCCGGCGAACTCGAGGTGTTGGAGCGACGAAGACCCACGGTCTGTGCGTGTCCGACGACCGAGCGAAACCTCGGTGACGGCTTCCTCCCCGCCGATGCCCTCGTACGCCGCGGGGTGCCGATCGCGCTCGGCTCGGACAGCCATGCCGACATCGACCTCTGGCAGGACGCGCGGCTCGTCGAGTACCACGAGCGGCTGCAGTCGCAGCGCCGAAACGTCCTCGCCTACGCGAGCGGTGCCGAAGGCCGGGTACAGACGAGCCAGGCGATCTGGCCGATGCTCGCCGAGCACGGTGCCACTTCCCTCGGGGTCCGGGCCGGTCGTTTGATGCCCGGCGAGCTCGCCGATTTCGTCACCGTCGATCTCCGCCACCCCACGATGGTCGGTCTCGACGGCGCATCGCTCCTCCCGTACCTCTGCTTCGCCGCCTCCCCCGCCGTCGTCCGCGATGTCTTCGTCGGGGGCAGACCGGTCGTCCAGAACCGCTCGTTGCCGGGGCTCGACGATTGGGCCGACGCGTTCGAATCCGTCGTTACCTCCTGAGACCGCTCAGTGAGGTGAGTCGCCGTTCGAGTGGAACGCCCCGCGGCTTCGCCCCTGGACCCACCAGGGACCCTTTCGCGAAGTGCCGAGTTCAGAGCCGATTCAAGATCCTCTCTCGCGCACGCTGCAGGTGCATCCTCGTCTCGAAGTCTGCTGCGTTTTCACGCAGCTCTTCAATCTCTTCACGAAACCGAGCCGTGGCGACCTCTACGAGCTGCGACGCGGCGTGCACGGGCCCCGAACCCGCCGCACGGCGCACGGCGTCCACCAGCTCCGCCTCGCCGTCGACCGTCGGGTCCCCCGCGTGCGCGGCGACTCTGAATCCGGCGGCAGCCCGAAGTGACGAGCGATGTTCTCCCTCGTGCAGATCGTCGCGAAGCGATTCGAAATCGTCGAAAGGGGAGCCGCCGAGCTGCGCCTCGAAAAAGGTGACGATCCGGTCGCCCGCCGGTTCACCGTCGGCGAAGAGCTGGAAGTCGGGGCTCACGACGTGGAGGTAGCGCAGCTCGGTGTCGGGAATGTAGGCGTAGTGAAGGACGGTGGGGCCCGAGGGGAGCGTCCAGTCGGCGGACTTCGGCTCCGGGCGCCCCGGGAAGGTGCACGAAACGACGCGCGCGAGGTCGAGCCCCGTCTCGGCGAGCGCTTCCGCGAGTTCGACGAAGCTTCGGCCCGCGGCGAGTGCGTAGATCCGGCGCACTACTCCTCTTCGTCGTCGGGGACGAGCCCCTCTTCCTGATCGGCGAGGTGATTCAGCAGCCGAAAGATGAGGCCCTCGATGTCCGCGAGGTAGGCGATCGCGTTGAACAGATGCAGCTTGATCGTCTGACCGCCGACGTTGATCTGCAGCGCGCCCTGAATCCTCGAGAGCTCCATCTCCTCGAACCCGAGCGACTGCTTGTCGAGGAGGTCCCACGAGATGCCCCACAACTTCTTGGGGCCGCCGACGAAGAGCCGCTCGTCGGAGGCAGCGACGACGTTCTGGTTCACGAACTGGTGCCAGTATGCGGCGACCGCGCTGAAGCCGGTGCCCACCAGCAGCAGGCTGACGAAAGCGACCGTCCAGATCGGTTCGCTCAGTTGCGTCTCCCACCAGACCAGCGCGCCGGCGGTGTAGAACGCCATCGCCACGCCAAGAAAGAGGTAGAGCCCCGGCTTGTTGAGGACGTATTCGAACACGTCGACGCCGGGTTCCTTCAAGATCTTTTCGACCTCGGGGCCCGACATGAGCTGGAGCTTGGCTGTCGTGGCCATCGCGTCACCTCACACGTCGAGGTTGCGGACCGACAGTGCGTTGTCTTCGATGAACTCGCGGCGCGGCTCGACCTGGTCTCCCATCAAGACCGTGAAGATCTCGTCGGCCTCCACGCCGTCCTCGACCTGGACCCGCAGGAGACGTCGCAGCTCGGGGTCCATCGTCGTCTCCCAGAGCTGATCGGGGTTCATCTCCCCGAGCCCCTTGTAGCGCTGAATGGTCTGACCTTTGCGGCCGTACTCGAGGATGTAGGTCAGCGCAGCGTCGATCGACGTGAACTCTTCGGTCGATTTCCCGTCCGTAATCTCGATCGGGCTCCCGAGGCTGTCGAACTGTTGGGCGACCCCCATCACGGTGGACCAGTCGGGGGCGTGCAGGAAGTCGCGGTTGAAGACCGTTTGGACGGCGGTACCCGAGACGCGGCTCTGCCACGTCGCCGAGAACATCCCTTCGATGTCTTCATCAGGCTCGATGACCGGCTCCTCCCACACGGTGTTGCGGTCGGACTCGCGCAGAGCGGTGAGCATCTCGCCCATCTTCTGGCGGAAGACTGCTTCGTCACTGACGTCCGATTCCTCGAGACGAACGCGCAACGCCTGGCTCAAGATGCGGCGGTCGGTCCGACGCTCCAACAGCTCCAGCCGATCGCGATAACTCACGAGATCCTTCACGAACTGTGCGAATTCTTCACCGGCGATCTCGCCGCCTCCAGCGCCTCGCACCGTGAGCGCATCGACCGCCCGACCGATGAGGAACTCGTTGAGCGCCTTTTCGTCCTTGAGATAGGTCACGCTTCGACCGCGCTTGATGCCGTACAGCGGTGGCTGCGCGATGTAGAGATACCCACGCTCCAGAATCTCCGGCATCTGCCGGTAGAAGAACGTCAAGAGCAGCGTACGGATGTGGCTGCCGTCCACGTCGGCGTCCGTCATCAAGATGATCTGATGGTAGCGCAGCTTCTCGATGTCGAAGTGCTGCGCTCCGATGCCGCAGCCGAGCGCCGAGATCAGCGTCGCGATCTCGTTCGAGGCGAGCATCTTGTCGAACCGGGCCCGCTCGACGTTCAGGATCTTGCCGCGTAGCGGAAGGATCGCCTGGAACTTGCGGTCCCGACCCTGCTTGGCCGAACCACCCGCGGAGTCACCCTCGACGATGTAGAGCTCGCACTCCGCCGGGTCCCGCGACTGACAGTCGGCGAGCTTGCCGGGGAGGCTCGAGATCGTCAGCGACGACTTCCGCGCGATCTCGCGCGCTTTGCGTGCTGCCTCGCGTGCTCGAGACGCCGCCAGCGCCTTCTCGCTGATCGTCTTGGCGACCGACGGGTTCTCCTCGAGGAAGTAACCGAGGTACTCGTTGACCACCGACTCGACGACGCCCTTCACCTCGTTCGAGACGAGCTTGTCCTTCGTCTGGGACGAGAACTTCGGATCCGGCATCTTCACCGAAAGCACCGCGGTCAGCCCTTCGCGGATGTCTTCTCCGGCCAGCGCTTCCTTGATCTGTCCCTTGCTGATGCCGAACGCGTTCACCGTCCGAGTGAGCGCTCCCTTCAATCCCGACAGGTGCGAACCGCCGTCGCGGTTACGGATGTTGTTCGTGTAGCAGAAGATGTTCTCGTTGTAGCTGTCGTTCCACTGCAGGCTCAGCTCGACCGTGATTCCTTCTTCGGGGACCTCGCGGCAGATGTAGATCGGGTCGTCGTGCAGCGGCTGCTTGTTCTTGTTGAGCGCACCGACGAACGAGTTGATGCCCCCTTCGAAGCTGAAATCGTGCTGCGAACCGTCGCGCTCGTCGCGCACACGGATCGCGACGCCGGCGTTGAGGTAGGAGAGCTCCCGCAGACGCTGCGACAGCGTGTCGAAGGAGTACTTCGTCACGGTGAAGATCTCCGGGTCCGGCTTGAACCGGATCTTGGATCCCGTCGTCTTCGCCTTCCCGATCGCCTTCAACGGCTCCGTGGGAACCCCGCGCTCGTAGCGCTGCGACCAAACCTCGCCGTCCCGGCGAATCTCGAGCTCGAGCCACTCGGACAGGAAGTTCACGACCGAAACACCGACCCCGTGCAGGCCGCCCGACACCTTGTAGGAGTTCTGGTCGAACTTTCCGCCCGCGTGCAGCACCGTCATGATGACTTCGGCGGCGCTACGGCCTTCCTTCTTGTGCAGGTCGACGGGGATGCCTCGACCGTTGTCCTCGACCGTCACCGAGTTGTCGGTGTGGATGACCACTTCGACCAGGTCACAGTGGCCAGCCAGGGCCTCGTCGACCGCGTTGTCGACCACCTCGTACACCATGTGATGAAGACCCGAGCCGTCGTCGGTGTCCCCGATGTACATGCCGGGCCGCTTGCGAACGGCCTCGAGCCCTTCCAGGACCTGAATGCTGTCCGCCGTGTACGCGTTGCCCTGGGCCCCGAGCTGCTGCTCGACTTCCCCGATCTGCGTGTCCTCCGCCATGTCGTCTTCCGTGCCGTGATAAAGTGGGGATTCGTGAGATTTACTGCGGCTGATCGCCGATCCTCACGCGACGCGGAAACATACCAGATCAGCCCCCCGGTGTCACGCGGTGAGCGCACACGGAAGGTGTTGATTTTCAAGCGTTTATCTGGCGACGTTAAGCGGCGCGGCAGACGAGGGTTCCGATGCCGTCGATTTCCACCGCGATCTCGTCTCCCGCCCGCATCGGACCCACCCCCGAAGGCGTCCCCGTCAGGATCACGTCCCCCGCCTTCAGACTCATCACGTGGCTGATGAAGGAGACCACGAACGGGAGCTGGAAGATGAAGTCGTCGAGCCCCGAATCCTGCTTCACCACACCGTTGACCCGCGTCTGAATCCGGTGCTCGGCGGGGACGAAGTCGCGCGCCAGGACGACGCACGGACCGATCGGGCAGAAGGTGTCGAAACCCTTCGCCCGCGTGTAGCGCTTCTCACGCCGCTGGATGTCGCGCGCCGTGACGTCGTTCGCGCACGTGTACCCGAGGATCGCCGCGCTCGCTTCCGTCTCCGAGGCGCGCTTGAGATCCCGACCGATCACGATCGCGAGCTCTCCCTCGAAGTGGACCTCTTCGGATTGCGGAGGCAGCTCGATCGTCCCGCCCGGGTGATTCAGCGCCGTGAGGGGCTTCATGAAGAGGAGCGGCTCTTCCGGGATTGCCTTGTTCTGCTCGGCGGCATGTTGCGCGAAGTTCAGCCCCACACAGACGATCTTGGTCGGATCGACGGGCGCCAGGAGAGGCGCATCGGCCGAGATTTCAACCCCCAGCGAGGGCTCACCGTCGATCAGTGCACGCCAGTCCGATTCGAGCGCGAAACGGCCTTCCGCCGTCTCGACCGCCCAGCCGTGCTCCGCGAGACGTAGTAGTTTCAACGAAGCCTCACTCGGCGGCGGCCTGGGCCTGCTCCGCGCCCTCTTTCTGCGCGGCCTTGAACTGTTCCATCACCCGTTTGCGCTCTTCTTCACGCGCGATGATGTAGTTCTTCAGACCGCTGAAATCGAGGTCGAGCGTGAACGAGTAATCGCAGTAGTGCTGGATCGTCTTGTCCTTGGCGATGTCCGCCGGCGGCTCCCCGTCGACCCAGTTGCAGGTCCACATCGGCCGCATCAGACTCGTGACGTACTCGGGCCACTGGCAGTCGGGGTCCGTCCCGGGGTTGCACTCGCTCGAGCAGCAACCGTCCTTCTTCCCGCACTCGGCAGCCACGCCCTCGGCGCACTGGTTCGGGTACTCCATCGCGAGCTGAATCTTGTGCCCGACGTCGAACGTCGTATCGACCCGCACCTGCTGCTCTTCGAGCTTTCCGCTCTCTTCGTCTTTGACCCAGTACTTGTCGAAAGAAACCGGCGTCTTGAGCTCTTCGCCTTTCTCGTTCAGGAGCGGCTTGTTGTTGAAGATAATCTTGGCCCCCGACGGGATCGTGTTGATCGAAACCTTCCCGTAGAACTCGTTCTCTTCGTCTTCGCTCATCCGAGCGTCGAACTCTTGCTTCGCCTGGATGCTCGACGGGAGCAGCGTCGGCGAGACGCTGTAGACGTACCCTGCGCCGGTCGCCTCCTCCCATTTGCCCTCGGTGATCTCGACGGAGAACGGCTCGAAGCCCGGCGACGAGAACTCCACGACGTGGTCCTGTTTGACCTTCACGTCCTGGATCCCCTGCGTCGTCCCGATCCGAAGCTCGCGCCAGCCGGCGGAGGTCTGCCCGAACTGCTTCTGGCCGTTGAGCTTGATCAGCGCGTATTGCGGGCTGCCGTTGATCATCAGGTTGCCGAACTTCTCGAGCTTTTCGAGCTGCTCGGCCATGTGTCGCTCTTCGTCCATCCGCGCTTCGGCGATCCGCTTCTCACGCAGCTCGCCGCGGAACAGCGCACCGAGATCGTCGGCCTGGCCGGTCGCGAACAGCGCACCGACGCCGATCACGGCGACCAGGAGGACGATGATCCCGATGAGGATCGGCACCGTCTTCGACTTGGGAGCGTCGTAATCGCCGAGATCTTCGGGTCCCAGATAGTTCGACGCGTCCATCTCGAGCCCGGGATCACCGGGTAGAAGCACGCCGTCGACCGCTGCGGTCTTCGATTTCTTTTTCTTCTTCGGCGCCGCTTCTTCGACCGCCGCATCTTCGACGGGCTCCGCCTTCGCAGCCTTCTTCTTCGCGGCTTTCTTCTTCTCGACGGACTCCTTCGCGGCGACCGTGGTCGCCTCGTCGTCGCCAGGGACCGGCTCGACCCCCTCGGGCTCTTCGGGCGCGGATGCTTCGGCGGCTACCTCGGCAGGCTCCGACGGCTCGTCGGCTACCGGCTCCGGCGCAGCTTTCGCTTCCGGCTTCGGCTCCTCGGCCGCCTTCTTTTTCTTCTTCTTCTTTTTCTTCTGCCCCGAGGAGACCCCGAAAATGTCACCGACGCTCGATTTCGCGTCTGATTTCTCGGAGAGCCCGTCTTCGTTTTCGTCCGCCATTTCCACTCCGGCGCTGCGTATCGTTGAAGCGGCGGCACTGTAGTTCGGCGAGTCCAATCCGTCAAAACTGCTCTGACTCAGCCCACGGCGATCGAGAAAGCGACGAGAACCAGGAGCGAGCCAGAGGCAGGGAATGCTCCGTCAGGCGTTGGATTCGACAAACCGGGATCGGGCCGACTACGTGCCGGACCAAGAACCGGAGCTACCGCCCTCTCGACGCCGGGGGCTCAGTCTTCGAGGTCGTACGGATCGGGGAGCCATCGGACGAAGCCCTCGTCGTCCACGCGGACGGTGACGTACTCGATGTGGATCGGCACCGGGTTGTCGAGCTCGACCGCGGTCGGCTCGTCCTTGGCGGTGTAACCAGCGATGACCTCGTCGACGTTCGTCGGCGTCGCCTTGCCGTCGTGGAGCATCAAATACTCGGCGAAGTCGAACGGTTCGTGAACGCGGACGCAGCCATGGGACAGGTTGCGTACGTCCTTGTCGAAGAGTTCACGCTGGCTGGTGTCGTGCATGTAGACGTGGTGTTCGTTCGGGAAGAGGAACTTCACCTGGCCAAGCGCGTTGTCGGGGCCGGGTTTCTGACGAAGTTTCGTCAGACCACCGACCGTCTTGGCCCACTCGTAACCCTGGCGGCGGTAGAACGACGGGTCGCGCCGCTGTACGGGGGCATACTCCGTGGCAGCGATGTTGTCCGGGATCCACCAGTACGGGTTGTACTCGATGATCTCGATCTGATCGCTGAAGCGAGGGGTCTGACCCTGCATCACCTTCTTGCCGAGCCGATGGTTGTAAACCTTCTCGCCGGCTCCGACGATCACCTTGAAGCGCATGTTGCGCTCGCCCTCACGCCAGACCTCGGCGTGGTAGTCGGGGATGTTGACCCAGACGTAGTGCGAATCGTCGCCGATCCGCGTGGTGCGCCAGTGCTTCATCGCGCGTCGAATCTTCTTGCGCTTGGAACCGGCGCTCTCGGACATCGCTTCGAGGGTCTCGCGGTCGACCCACCCCGTCTCGGCGAGCCGATGGGCGCGCTGGAAGGCGTTGATCGAGCGGACCAGGTTCTCGCCGAAGTCGGCGCCGCGGTCGTCCCAGTAGCCCTCCTGCTGAAGTCGCTCCGCGATGATCGGCATGTGGCGCGAGTAGTTGTCGAGGTCGAAGTCGACCACCTCGGAGGGGACGTCGACGAAGCCGCCCGACGCCTCCACGTCGGCGTACAGGCCGTAGGCCTCGACGAGCTGGTCGTACTGCGCGTAAGGCGGCTCGATCTGGTCCTCGATCCGGGCCGCCGGGAGACTGCCGTCGAACAGGGGCGTCAACTTCGCCTGCACGGCGCCGTCGATGTCCCGGGGGAGCTCATTTTGGTCATCGTCTGTGGGAGCAACGCCCCGCTTGCCGATCCCCATCGCCTTTGCATACGCGACGAGCCCGCGTGTGAGCGCAACTTCGCTCTGCATGGCGGTCGAAGTCGACGAGAGGTCGACATCGACGCTCAGGTCGAAATCGAGCGCGTGCTCGTCGCTGGTATGCTTCAAGATGTCGACGAGCTCTCGCCCGCTCTCGGAGAGGCGTACGGAGTCGTCGGTGAATTCGACCCAGAGCGGGTCATACCGACGCGGGGCATAGAGCGCGTCGAGCAATTCGTCGCCATCGACCAGCGCGCTGACGTTGACGTCGGTCGTCGGCGCCGGGGCCGCAGTCGGCCGCGACGTCGTCGGTTCGTAGATCGTACGTTCGGAGACCTCACCACGGTCGACGGAGGGGTCCGATTCGGAACAGGAGGCGATCGAAGCAGCGGAGAACGCCGCGAGTAACGCGGTTGAGAGGTGTCTTTTCATTTTGATGACCATTCATTTCAAAGCAATTCAATCCATTCAGTGATCTAGAACTTAAGGCGAAGGGCATCCGGGACAAGGTCGAGGATCTCGGCGCACCGCCGACCGCAGTGCGGCAAGATGCTTCGCTACCCACCCCGAGTGGTTGGCGTGGCATCGCGCATTGTTGTATCTGGTGACCCGTCTGGGACGCCCCCACCGGAGAACTGCAATGTCGAAGCATCACTGGCTCTCGCTCTCGCTCGTGACCCTCGCGCTCGGCTGTGCCGAGCAGATCGACCTCCCGCCGACCGAAGAAGCCTCACCGGCCCCGGTCCGCACGACGACGCAGGCCGTGCTCGACGACGGACCGAACTGGTTCGTGGCCGGCAACGGTGGTCGGGTCGAGCTGATCGGCGGAACCGACGGCGAGCCCGATGCCCTGACGGGACGGTTCGTGCTCGAAGGTCGGGCCGTCCGCGCCGCGGCGAGCACGTCGACCGCGTGGGTCGTCGCCGGAGACGGCGTCTCGCAACCACTCGACGACGAGGCGTTTCGGCAGCGCGAGACCCGCACCGTCTTGTCGGGCGAGTCCGTGGAGTTCGTCGCTCCGGCAGCAGACGGCGATTTCGTGGCGGGCGGGGGCGCCGGGCGCTTTCAGCGGCTCGATGCCCAGGGTGAACCGACACAAGACGAGATCGTGGCTATCGCAGGTACGACCCTCACCGGCGCGGCCCAGAGCGGCACGGGTACGTGGCTCGTCGGCGGGCAGAACGGCGAAGTCGTGGTGGTGAGCGAGACGATCGCGGCTCCTCAGGTCGCGCCGGTGTCCGCCGATGGCGGCGCCGCTGTCGTGGACGTCGTCGTGGGGCCTGGCACGCCGGCATGGTTCGCCCTGACCGCCGATTCGATCGTCGAAGTCTCCGCGCTCGGAAATCCGGGCTCGTCGTCGGCGATCGCCGGCGGCAATGTCACGACGGCGGTTTCCGACGCGCAGAAGATCCTCGTCGGTACGTCGGACGGTCGCGTGGGGGTCGCCAACAATGCGGCGAACCCCACCTTCGCCTTCACCGACGTCGTCTCGGGAGGAGCGGTCGTCGACATCGTCGGCAACGGGACCGACTGGCTCGTACTGGGGGACAACGGATTCGCGCAGTTGCTCGACGCGAACGGCTCACCGAAAGGCCAGGCGGTACGCATTTCGGGGGAAGGACGCGCGCTGGTCGGCGCTCATTGGGTCGCCTCCGAGAGCGCGTGGCGCATCGTCGTCGGGGAGATCGCCTTCGTGGCGTTCGTCGACGAAAATCTGGCGCCGCCGCGCGACCTCACCCCGGTGATGGGTGGTGCGAACATCCTCGACGCGAGCGCCGGCTCCCGGCAGGTCCTCGTCGTCGGTGAGGGGGGCGCGTTCCAGGTCGTCGACGATCGCGGAGCGGCCGTGTCGGCGGTGGGCAGCGCAGGTGGCGCGGCGCTCAACGCGGCCGAATGGAACGGGACGAACTGGCTCGTCGCCGGGGACGGCGGTTTCGTCGCACGGGTCGACGAGAGCGGCATGACGCTCGACGCGGGGACGACGCTACTCGATGGAGCCGACATCCAACTCGCCGCGTGGTCCGGCGAATTCTGGCTCGTCGGCGGCGACGGCGGGGCGTTCCAATTCGTGCGCTTCGACGGTACCGCCTCGGGCGGCGTGCGGACCGTCGCCGACGTGGCGTCGTGGAACGACGCGCGATGGAACGGTTTCGAATGGATGATCGTCGGCGAAGCGTCCGACGGTACCGGCGTGGTCGCGCTCGTCGCGCCCGATCAGAATGCCGAGCCGCAGGTCACGGCGCTCCCCACGATGGGGCCGCTGTCGACGGTGGACTACAACGGAATCGAGTGGCTCGTCGGCGGTGTCGACGGCATGGTTCAGCGCATCAACGCGCAGGGGATGACCGTCGATCAGCCGTTCGACGTGCTGAACGGGTTCGACGTCCACGAAGTCTATTTCAACGGTACATACTACCTGGTGACGGGCGAGTTCGGCGCCGTGCGTAGGCTCGGGCTCGACTACCAGCCGGTCCGGACCCCGATCTCGGTGATCGACCGCGCCGACGCGAGCGTCGTGGTCTGGACGGATCCGCGTGGATTTCCCGAGGGCCCATGCATCACCGACGAAGTGTGCTACCGCGGACCGTGCGTGGGCGGCCTCACCGTGGGCCGCTGCTGCGACGCTGCCTGTGACCGCCCGTGTGAGTCGTGCTTCGAAGACGATACGGGCGAAGCGGACGGCACGTGCGCACCCGTGGTCGCCGGCAAACGTCCGCCGGCTCGCGACGGGGCGTCCGACGCCTGCACGCGCCAGTCCGAGGCGACCTGCGGGTTTACGGGCGTGTGCGACGGGGCCGGCGATTGTCAGTACTACGGCGCGGAGATCGAGTGCGCCGCCTCCGTCTGTACCCTCGGGAGTTACACCCCCGTCGCCACCTGTGACGGCACGGGTGCGTGTGGTGCGGTCACCCAGGTCGACTGCGCCCCGTACGCGGGCTGCGACGAGGAGACGGGCTGTCTCGATTCGTGCACGTCCGATCAAGATTGCGTCGGCGGCTTCGAGTGCGTCGAAGCAGCCTGCGTGGAAGAGAGCGACGGCGGACCGGGGACCAACGGCGGCACCAACGGTGGGGGCGGCGGGGGCGGCGACGAGCCCGGAGGCTGTTGTTCCACGACCCCCGCGAACGAGAGCGGTACCGCGCTACTCCTGGGGCTCCTGTTCGTAGCGGGGCGGCTGCGCCGGCGTCGGTGAGAGTGGCTCAGATGAGCTCGAGGTCCACCTCGCAGAGGTGAAGCCCGCTCGGGCGCTCCTCGACGACGAGGAGCGTGCCGGCGACCAGCGTCGCGGCCGCTGCCGGCGTTTCGAGCTCGAACCGCCCCTTCGTCTCGTCGCTGAGCGCGACACCGCGACCGTCTTCCGAAAGCGCCACGGCACGGCCCGCGTCAGACACCGCGACCGAGGCCGCGTTCGGGTGGTGACCCCGGGCCGACTCGCCGGCCGACTTTGCATACACCTCGTAGATCACGACCTCCGTGCCGATCAGAGCTGCGACGAAGTTGCCGTTCGGGGAAACCGCGAACGCGTCGACGCCGGAGGCGAGCTCCAACCACCAGGTCTCGCCGCCATCGCGGGACAACATCAACTTGCCCTCGACGCTGCGGCCAGCCAGAAGGCCCTCGCCCGCGGCGATCGAGTCGAGCTCGATCCCCAGCGCTCGGTCCGTCGTCTCACCGTCGGGAGAGACCGTCACGAGCCGGTCGTCGTCCGTCAGCAGATGGACGATCGCGGGGCGCTCCAACGCGAGCCCTCGAATCTGAACGTCGATCGGGCGCATCGCCGTAGGGTGGTTCTCGCGCTGAATCACCAGCGTGTTGTCTTGCGGTTGGTAGGCCAGGACGCCTGGCAGGGCCGCCCAGCGCGAGGAGCGCGGGGCGCTGCTGGTCGTCTCGGCCGTCAGCACGGGCGTAGGGTCGTCTACGACGAGCACCGTCGGCTCGTCTTCGAGCACCGACAACGTCGGAGCCTCTTGCACGGACTCGACGAACGACGACGTGCTTTCGAACCCGAGCGTGGTGGGAGTGAGCGCTTCCATGAGCGCCTCCACCATCCGCATGGAGCGCGGTCGCTCGTCGCGATCGGCGCGCAACATCGTCGCGATCGTGTTCTCGAGGTCGGCCGGGAACGGCAAACCCGTCGCTTCGCTGAGACGCATCGGGTCATCCAGAGTTCCCTCGCGCATGCGAGTGAGGAGGTCGTCTTCGATGTGGGGCGGACGCCCCGTCAGCATGAAGTAGAGCGTCGCACCCAACGAATAGATGTCGCTTCGTTCGTCGAGCGGCTCCCCGCGGACCTGTTCGGGGCTCGCGTACGTCGGCGTGCCACTGAACGCTGCCGGCGTGTAGTCGGTGGAGCGGCGCGCGACGCCGAAGTCGACGAGCACGACGCGACCAGACGGCTCGATCATCACGTTCGATGGTTTCACGTCGGCGTGGAGCCATCCGGTGCGGTGAACCTCCAGGAGCGCTCGCGACAGTTGCTGCACGACGCCTGCGGCCCCGGCGACCGACATCGGTCCGCTCTTGCGTACACCGTGGCTGATGCTGAACCCTTCGACTCGGTCGAGCACGAGGCCGGGCGTCCCGTCGACATGCACGATTCCGTGCGCTGCGACGATGCCGCGATGTTGCGCGGCGCTCAGTGCCTCATACTCCGTCGCGATCTGCCGGCGGTCGAGCGCGGTCGCGGCCTTCGGCAGCTTCAGCGCGCGAGGCTCGCTGTTTCGCAGGTCTGTCGCGGCGAAGATTCGGGCGAACTTCGACTCCGCGATCTGTTCGTGGACGACGAGAAAATCCTCGACGAGGTCGGGGTCTCCGACCGCGTGGTACGGTTGCGTCGTGAGCTTCGCGCGGGCAGCCATCATCACTCCAATCAGGGCTGAATTCATTTGTATACATTTCAGTCGTTCCAAATGAGCGCACGGATCGGGACGGGTCAATGACCGATCGGTAACTCGCGAAAGAGGAGGACCCAGAGGCCGAGGTTTTCCGGGAGTCTTCTCGAGGTGAGGCACAGAGACCGGCCAATGAAGTTGCCATGTGTGATCCATTCGCCACGCATCGAGGGAAAAGTACGCGGAACAATGCGGGTTTGCGGTCTTTTTCGCGTGGCACGCATCATGCAGAATCGGCGAGCGATTCGAACGGAGAGAGAGATGAGCCCACGATTCCTCGAGTTTTCCATCGTTTTCGCCGCCTTCGGCTTCGTCGCCTGCGGCAATGTCGACAGCATCGAGAGCCCCGACGGCAAGAACGACGTCGCCTTCGCGGACGGCAAGGCCGACAGCTTCCTCAGCGAGTGCAAACAGCGCCAGCTCGTCGACCTGCTCAACGACCCGTCGACTTCCGAGGACGACCTGAAAGACGGGGGGCTCCACTCCCGCGCCGCGAAGAATCTCGCGGAGAAGCGCAACGGTGCCGATGGGGTGGCCGGGACCGCCGACGACTTCGCGTTCAGCGACGTCTTCGAAATCGACGATGTCTCGTGGGTTGGACCGGTGGCGATGAACCAACTCGCCGGGATGGTCGACGGCAACTGTGCCGCCCCCGCCCCCTCCGGCGAGACCGAGGTCATCTTCTCGCCGCAGCCTTTCCAGGACAGCCACCTCGCCCGCGTCGCCGAGCTGATCGACGGCGCGCAGGAGTCGGTCGACATCGCGATGTACAGCTTCAGCGACGGCGGCATCATGCAGTCGATCGAGCGCGCGGTGGACCGCGGCGTCTCGATCCGAATGGTCTTCGAGCCGGCCCGCGCCGACGCTCGCGACCCCGACGGTACGCGCTCCGACCAGCTCGAGCAGGCAGGGGTCGACGTGCGGTTCATCAACAAGATCATGCACCACAAGTATGCGATCATCGACGGGCCGCGGCAGGCGCTCAGCCAGCAGTCGACCGATTCCGGAATCCTGGTGACGGGGAGCGGAAACTGGTCGAACTCGGCGGGGACGCGCTACGACGAAAACACCGTCATCGCGTTCGGTAACGCCGAGCTCAACATGCGGTTCCAGAAGGAGTTCAATCACATGTGGGCGCACAGTCGCGACTTCACCCACAGCGAGACCTTCGACTTCTGGGAGTCGGACACGATCGACGACACGATGATCCCCGACGATCCGTCGGTCCACGCCGTCTTCACCTCGGCGAACTTCAAGACCTACACTTCGAGCTCGCACGGGGAGACGTTCAGCGTCATCCGCGGCCGCAACGAAGTCGCCGACGCCATCGTGGCCGAGATCGAGGCGGCCGAGGAGTCGATCTGGGTCGCTTCGGGGCACCTCCGGTCGCGCCCGATCTCCGAGGCGCTCCTCGAGAAGGCCGAGTCGGACCCGTCGATCGACATCAAGGTCTATCTCGACGGCCAGGAGTATGTCAGCGAGTGGGCCCACAACGAAGAACTCGCCGATCGAGAGGAGTGCCTCGTCGAGGCGGGAGACTCCGAGGCGCAGCAGCAGGACTGTCTCGACAAGTCGTACCACTACAGCTTCGACCTGGACCGCGCCGGCATCCCGCTGCGTTTCAAGTTCTACGCGTACCGGTGGCACTACAGCTACGCCGACCAGATGCACCACAAGTACATGATCATCGACGGTGAGCGGGTCATCTCGGGGAGCTACAATTACTCGGACAACGCCGAGCACAACACGCTCGAGAATGTCGTGTTCTACGACGCGGACGAAGTCGTGGCGCAGTTCGAAGAGAATTTCACCAACATCTGGGACACCGGCGCCGGCCTCTACGACGACCTGATGCAAGAGGTCGAGGAGAGCGATCGGATCCCGCTGGTGTTCGATTCGATGGCGCTGACCTGGACAGAGGTAAACGACCTCAAGAGCGCCATCTACGAGAATTGCGACCAGGTGAATTCGCCGGCCTTCCGGCAGGCCCCCGAACGCAACCAGACCTGCTTCCGGTGAGTCGAGCGGCTTCCAGCCGCGCGATCACTGTTGACCCTGGATCCCCTGTAGCAGTCCGGGCATGACCTCTTTCATGCTCCCCATCCCTTCGCCCATCCCTTTCATCATGTCGGCCGGGTTGCGAGAGCCGGAAGCTTTGGCGCCGGAGAGCTTTCCGCATCGCGGCGGAACGCCGATGTCCTGGACGAGACCGCAACGCTCTTCCTTTCCGGCCGTTCCTTTCTCAACTTTCAGGCGGGCCTCCATCTCCTGGCACAGTTCCGACGCCTGGCAATCTTCTTCGGTCTTCGGGACGCAAGACTCGTCGCCTGCCGAGCAGGCCCCGACCTCGGCGCATTTCGTGCTCGCCCGGCAGTCGGCATCGGTGCGCGTGCAACTGCCGTCGACTTCGGTGCAGACGGCGGATTCAGCGCATCGGCTCCACCGTTTGCAGTCGCTGTTCGTCGCCCGACACCGGCCTTCGACCAGGCTGCACTTCGCCTCCTCCTCGCATCCCTCGCTGTCCCGACAGGCGTCGCTGTCGGGCACGACGCACTCGCCGTCCTCGAACGCGCATTCGCCGCGCTTTCGGCACATCGCCGTGTCTTCGCACGGGTTCTCGCCGGGTTCGAGGTCGTAGGCTTCTTCGGTCGGCGGCGCTTCGATGGGCCGCGGGGCGAGGGCCTTCTCTTCGACGTTCCCGGGGGCGAAGACGAAGACGGGCGGTTGCCAGGCGACCGCGAGCATCACCGCGCCGACGAACGCCCCGCCCAGGATCCACATCGTCGGATCTTCGTCGTCGCGCCGCGTCGCCCGCCGCATCGAGACGACCCGTCCCGCGATCCCACCGGCGATCCCGCCGAGCAGCAGCGGCAGCCAGGCGAGCGAGAACCAGAGGAGGACGCGTCCTTTGGAATCGAGCGGGCGCTGGTAGACGACGAACTCGGACCGATCGCAGTCGACGAGCACGTCGAACTTCGCGGGGACACCGTCGTCCAGGTCGGTCGTCGGCGAAATCTTCACCGGTACCCGACCAGAGAACGGGCTCGTCCGAACACCTTCGCCCTGCGCGTCCGCTTCGTACAGACCGAGCGTGCTCCCCGAACGTTGCGGGCCGGCGCACTGCGCCGCAACGGGGGACGAAACGAGGAAGAGGCCCAGCAGAGCCGAGATCACCAGAAAGGCTTGGAGTCGCATGACGTCACGCTACCGCAACGCATCCCGGCGCGCGAGTTTAGCATGCCCCTGCGCCCTGAACGGTGGCGGTTGACTGTTCGACGACGGCGCGCTGTATTGTCGGGGAATTCAAAAGCACGGAGACCCCATGGCGCTCGTCCCACCCCTCAACCTGAAAGAATGGATCGAGGAGCATCGCGATCTGCTCAAACCTCCCGTCGGTAACAAGAAGATCTGGGAAGACACCAACTTCGACGTCTTCGTCGTCGGCGGTCCGAACGCTCGAAAGGACTACCACATCGACCCCGACGAAGAGTTCTTCTACATGATCGAGGGTGACATGACGCTCAAGGTCGTCGACGACGGCGAGTTTCGCGACATCCCGATCCGAGAGGGTGAAATCTTCCTGCTCCCCCCCTACGTCCCGCATTCGCCGCAGCGGCCCGCCGGCAGCATCGGGCTAGTGGTCGAGCACAAGCGCGACGAGGGGAGCGAAGACGGACTGCGGTGGTACTGCGACAACTGCGGTGAGGTCGTCTACGAGGAGTTCTTCCAGCTCCACGACATCGTCGCGCAGCTCAAGGGCGCGATTCAGGACTTCTGGGCGAGCGAAGAGAAGCGCACCTGCGAGAACTGCGGCGAGGTGTTGCAGAAGTGAAGATCGACATCCACACCCACATCCTCCCCGACGATTGGCCCGACCTGCGCGAGCGGTACGGCTACAGCGGGTTCATGCAGCTCGAAGTCAAGGACGGGTGCGGTCGGATGATGCGCGACGGCCAGCTCTTTCGCGCGGTCGATCCGAACCTGTGGGACCCGAAGACGCGGCTCGACGAGTGCGATGCCGACCGCGTCGACATCCAGGTCCTGTCCACCGTTCCGGTGATGTTCAGCTACTGGGCCGAGCCCGAGGATACCCTCGATCTCGCTCACTTCCTCAATGACCACATCGCGTCGATCGTCGACCGATACCCGAAGCGATTCGTCGGGCTCGGGATGGTCCCGATGCAGGAGCCGACTTACGCGGCGAAAGAGCTCGAACGATGCGTGAAGGAGCTCGGGTTCCCCGGGATCGAGATCGGCACTCACTGCAACAACATCAACCTCGACCACCAGATGTTCGACCCGTTGTGGGAGACCGCGAACCGACTCGAGGCGGCGGTCTTCGTCCATCCCTGGGACATGATGGGGTTCGAACAGCTCCGAAAGTACTGGATGCCGTGGCTCGTCAGCATGCCGGCCGAGACGTCCCGCGCCATCTGCTCACTGCTGATGGGGGGCATTCTCGAGCGCTACCCGAAGATCCGCTTCGCGTTCGCCCACGGTGGCGGCTCGTTCCCGGCGACGTTGGGCCGCATCAGCCACGGATTCGCGGTGCGACCCGACCTCTGCCAGATCGAGACGACGACCCCGCCCGAGACGTTCGTCCCGCAGCTCTATTTCGACAGCCTCGTGCACGACGAGGCGACGCTGAAGTTCCTGATCTCGAAGGTCGGGGCGGAACGGATCGCGCTCGGCACCGATTACCCGTTCCCGCTCGGTGAACACCGCCCGGGGCAACTGATCGAGAAGACCGATCTTTCCGCGCAGATGAAGGACCGCCTCTTGTCGGGCACGGCGCTCGACTGGCTCGGCTTGGCGCGCAGCGACTACGAGACCGAGGCGAGCCTCGCCCACACCCGCAGTCTGTCGTGAAGCTTCACACCGATGAGGTCGTGGCGGACCTGTCTCGACCGACCGAGATTTCGATTCGGCTCGAGTTCGACGGGCCGCAGCCCGACGCCTTCGGGATCGATCGGGCGCGCGCAGAGCCCTACCGGGCGGGCGACTGGATCGGGGACGTCGCGCAGGGGGGAGCGGTCAATTGCTTCATCGCCTCGATCTGCCCGCATGGCAACGGGACGCACACAGAGTGCGTCGGTCACATCGTACATCCGCGCGTCGCGGTGGCGGACGTCCTGACCGCCCCGTTCGTCGTAGCCCGGGTCGTGACCGTCGCCCCCCGACGGCTGAGTGATTCGGGGGAACGCTACGATGCGCCCTGCGATCCCGACGATCTGGTCGTCGCGGCGGCGGACCTACCCGACGACCTCGGCGCCGAGGCGCTCGTCCTTCGAACTCTGCCGAACGGGGCGGAGAAGAAGTCGAGGTCGTGGTCGAAGACCCGCCCCCCCTACCTCACGAACGACGCGATGCGGAAGATTCGGGACGCGGGCGCGGCGCATCTCCTCCTCGACCTCCCCTCCGTCGATCGCGACGACGACGACGGCGAGCTCCTGAATCACCGGATCTTCTGGGACGTGCCGAGCGGGAGTACTTCGCTCGGCGCGAACGAAGCGAGCCCTCGAACGATCACCGAGATGGTCTGGATCCCCGATTCGGTTGCGGACGGACGGTGGGTGGTCGGCTTCGAAATCCCCGACTGGGACCTCGACGCGGCGCCGAGCCGCGTGCGTCTGTACCCCCTCGTGGGGGAGGCAGCTTCGGCCGCGCGCTGATCCACGGGTTACAGCTCGGATTGCTGCTCGGGCGGGACGCCTTCGGTCGAGAAGAACTTCCAGATCGGCTTCACGACGTTGAACCTCATCCGGTCTGAAGAGCAGTTCCCCAGCAGGTTACTGCTGACGAAGGATGCAATGTCCTTTCCGCCGTGGGGGAGATCCCGGCCGTCCCGGTGAACGCAAAACACCGATTTCGCCGCGCATTCTGCCGGCGCTGTGCACGCGTACCGGTCGTCCTTCGCCCAGACTTCCTCTTCTCCCTGGCATCGATTGAATCGCTCCCAGATGGACTTCTTCTGCTCTAGAGGGATGCGGCTATCGCCGGCGCAGTTCACGCCGCCCCCGATGGGATTGTATCGGTCGCTCCGCCCGGCCCAGTGCATGTGAGGGACGACGCGTCCGTTGCCACAGAAGTGGTCGGGCGAGGTATCTCTCCATCGAAGGGTGGCGATGGCCGCGAACGGGAAATCACACCGGACCGACTCGAGAAACCTACCGCCGAAGCCGACGCCAATTCCGTAGATGCGCTCGGGGTCGACGCAGAACTGATCGTTCACGCCCTCGATCACCATTTTCAGGTACGAACGCTCGTCGGTGTGGGCCCAGGGGTCTCCATCGACCGCGCCCGGGTTGGCGGAGCGAACACTGACCAGCAAGAGATCCTTCTGCTCGGCCCAGAACTCCGCGGTCCCCAGCGCATCGACAGTCTTCGTGAGATCCTCGAACTGTGCGGTGTCGTGGAACACGATCACGACCGGGTGCGGTCGGTTGCGGTCGTAGGCCCCGTCGGCTCGCTCGGTCACCCATTTGCGGGTCGCGCTCTCGTCGGTCGCCTGCTGATGCACATCGGTGCGCTTTCCACACCCCGCACCCCATGGCAGATCGTCGGCCCACGCCGACCAACTCGACGAATCGTGAGCTAACGTCACCGCGATCGAGATCGCCGCGCGAGCACCGTCGATCGCGTCGTCCAGGTCGGCGTTTCGTACGGCCGCCTCGGGCTCCGCCTTAGTCACCTCCGCATCTACACCATGCGTGGGAGCTGGTCCGGGATCCGGGAGCGGAGCCATGATCCGCGCTCTGTCGTCTCCGGGCCGTGTCGGTAACGCGTCGTCGAGGACCAGGGCAGCCACCAACCCCGCGAACATCACGAAGACGCCGGCGACAGCGACCAACACCACTCGCCGCGAGTGCGCGGTGTTCTCGCCTGCTTGACTGCCCGCCGTTGGGCTCACAGGGGGCGGCGAAGATTGACGTAATGCGGCCGCAACTTCCTCTGCGCTCTGAAAACGCTCCCGTGGGTCGCGACGCACCATTCTTTCGATCACTGCCCGGAAATCAGCGGAGACCTGCACCTCGGCGGGTACGACGATCGCTTCGGTCGAAGAATGAAAGCGAAACAGCTCCGCCTGGTCCGCAGTGTCCACCACGGGTCGCCCCGTCAACATCTCGATCGCGACGATCCCGAGCGCGTAGATGTCGGTCGCCGGCGATAACTCCCGCGCGGCGAGCTGCTCGGGGGCCATGAACTGGGGCGTGCCGACGGCGGCCCCCTCGCGCGTGATCTTCGTTGCGTCGCCGGCGTATTGCCGCGCGATCCCGAAGTCGAGCAACTTGGTGTAGAGCGGGTCCCCCATGTACTCGAAGACGCGGATGTTCACCGGCTTGATGTCGCGATGCAAAAGGCCCTGAGCGTGCGCCTCCCGTAGTGACTCCAAGAGCTGGCGCAGGATGTGGACGACCTCCCCCTCGTGGAGCGGCCGCCCCTCGAAGATCAGGGTCTCGAGATCGGCCCCTTCGATGAATTCGCATGCGATGAAGAGCAGCCCGTCTGCCGACTCTCCCGCGTCGAACATCGTGACGGTGTGGGGGTTCCGAAGCTGCGCCAGGATGTGAATCTCACGCTGGAACCGGGAGACGGTATGAGCGTGGTATCCGCCGGAAGGGCGCTTCAAGATCTTGAGAGCCACCGACCGAGAAAAGGCGGTGTCGACCGCCCGATACACCGTCGCAGACCCACCTTCGCCGAGGATCGATTCGATCCGGTAGCGGTCGTGAAACAGCGCGCCGACGTGCAGGGAGCTCATGCCCCTCGTTTATCGACGATCGCAGGGTGCTGCGCAACGTTCCTACTCGTCCGGGCCCTCGTCCGGCGCGGTGGGGATGCGCCCCTGCGACGTCCAGAAACGCCACGTCTCGCCCGCCACGTCGAACCGCATCGGCGGGCTCGTGCATTTGCTGAAAAGCGTGTTGGCGAGCATGGTCGACGTGTTCGCGGCGGTGTTCGGGAAGTCGGCGCCGTAGTCGTGTTTGCACACCACCAGAGGTTGGGTGCAGCCGACGTACTCCGCACACGAAAAGTCGTCGCCGCTTCGCCCCTTGCGGGTGCGTGTCGAGCAGTGGTTGAGCTGGCGCCACAGCTCCGCCTTCTCGTCGAGCGTCATTCGCTCTTCGCCGGTGCAGTTGATCCCACCGTCGATCGGGTTCCACTTGTCCTGCTCGCCCGCCCAGTGGATGAGCGGGACCTCCGTCCCCGGTCGGCACTCGAGCCCGTCGAGCGTGTTTCGATACCCGGTCGTCGCCATCGCCGAAAGACCGAGGTCGCAACGCGCTCGCTCCAGGAAGAAGGCGGCGAGCCCCTTGCCAATGGCGTAGACCTTGTCGGCGTCGACACAGTAGTTTTCACGCAGGTGCTGCACCACGTAGCGAATGTACGCGGTCTCTTCGCGCTTGAGAGACCAGGGGCGCTTCGGTAGTGGCGTGCGGGTCTGCAGCGAGACGAGAAGTTTCGGAGTCTCCGTCTCCAACTCCCGGAAGGTCGACTGCGCCACGAACTCGGTCTGAGAGACGACGGCCCCCGCGTCGGGGAGGAAGAGGACGACCGCATGGGGTTCGGTCGGGTCGTAGTATGCCTCGGTTTCGACGATCCAGACCCGTTCGGCTCCTTCGAGGTCGGCGGTCCAACGTTTGTTCTGCTGTCGGTCGAGGCCGCATCCGTCGCGGCCGATCGCCTCGTTCGACGATGCGTAGCCGTTGTCCACCGCCGCCGTGACCGCCTTCCGAGCTCGAGTCCTCGCCTCCTCGGCTGACGCCGGGGCCCCTGAGGTTTGGCTCGTCGTGTCCCGCTGCGCGGAGGCGACGGTGGCCGGCTCGCTCTGCACCGACGGTCCCGGTGAGATCGGCCGGCGGCGCTCGTCGCCCGCCGTGTAGAGAAGGGTCGCGACCAGCACGAACAGGGTGAGGGCGAGGAAGACACCCGCGAAGAGGCCCAGCCGTCTCCCGCCGTCGCGCGAGGCTCGCCTCTTCCCCGGCGACTGGTCGCGCGCGGGCTTCATGCGGGTCGTAGTGTTCGTCGCCAGCTCCCGAAGGTCGTCCAGAACCGCCTGTGCGGTCTGGTAGCGGCCCGGCGCCTGGCGTACCACCATCTTCTCGATGATCCGCCGTAGCGGCGGCGAGACCCGCGTGTCGCGGGGTAGCTGAATCGGGGTGGACGACACGTGGAAATCGAGGAGGTCCCCGGCGCTTTCGAACTCCAGGAACGGCCTCCCCATCAGCATCTCGATCGCGACGATGCCGAGGCTGTAGATGTCCGCCGCCGGGGTGAGGTCTCCCTTCGCCGCGAGCTGCTCGGGAGCCATGAACTGCGGGGTCCCGACCGCCGTCCCCTCCTTCGTGATCCGGCGCTCCTCGTCTACCCGCCTCGCGATGCCGAAATCGATGAGCGTCGCGTGGTATGGGTCCCCCATGTACTCGTGAATGCGGATGTTCACCGGCTTGATGTCGCGATGCAGCAGCCCCAGTGAATGGGCTTCACGCAGAGACTCCAGCACCTGCTCGAGGATGTGGATCACCTGCGGCTCGTCGAGCCCCCCCTGCTGGAAGATCAGCTCTTCCAGGTCGACCCCTCCGATGTACTCGAACACCAGAAAGAAGAAGCCGTCGCCCGACAGGCCGGCGTCGTGCATCGTCACGGTGTGCGCGTCCCGCAGCGAGGCCAGGATGCTCGTCTCGCGCTCGAAGCGGTTTGCGGTACGGGGCGCGTAGCCACCCGCAGGACGGTCGAGCACCTTCAGCGCGACGACCCTGTCCACCGACGTGTCGGTCCCACGAAAGACCGTCGCCGAAGCTCCACGCCCGAGGATGGCGTCGATCCGGTATCGACCGTTGAAAATCGTTCCGACGCGCGGGGTTGCCATGGGCCGATTCTACCAGCAGAGCAGACTCATTCTGCAACGCGTCGTCGCTGTTCGTCGAGCGGCGGAAGACCGTCGAAGAATCGCCACGCCACGCCGGCCGCGTCGAAGCCCATCGCGGGACCGAGGCAAGCGGGATTCAGAAGCGAAGCGAGGCCACGTAGCTCGCCCCCGGGCCACTCGTGGCCGAAGTCGTGCTCACACAGCACCAGCGGGGCGTCGCAGCCCGCGCCCTGGCTGCATTCATAGCCGTCACCCCGTTCGGAGGGTGTCCAACCCTCGTCGTGACACCCGTAGAGCTCGCGGCCTGCAGCGAGCTTGGAGTCCAGCGGCGGAGTGGACGTCTGCAAGCACGTCCGCTCGGCGCCTTCGCGAGGTAAGGAATTGTCGCTTCTCCCCCAGAACAGCAGGAATGGGACGGCGCGCCCGTCCTCGCATCGGCGGTCGGGCACTCCACGGACCGTTCCCGAGGCGACGACGCCGGCGAGGCCGAGGTCGCAGCTCGTCTCATCGAGGAAGATGGCACCGATCCCGTGACCCACGCCGAACATCCGGTCGGGATCCACGCAGACCTGGGCGCGCACTCGTTCCATGACCTGCAGGACGCTTCGCGTCGCCTCCGGCACCGGGCGCCAGGCGTTTCGGTTCATCTCGGCGTGCAACGGCGGGTGTTTGCGACGAATGTGCACGACCACGAACTCCTCCGTCTCGTTGAGGTCCATCATGCGCGTGCTGTACACGAACTTGCGGCCCGCATGGTGGAGGTCGTGGAAGAAGAAGACGACCGGATGGGGTATCCCCGGATCGTAGTCATCCGGAAGTTTGATGGCGAACTCGTCGCCGGAAGGGAGCAGCTGAACGTCACGATCGACCCAGGCGTCCGGCCGACACGCCGCGGTACCCTCCAGCGCGAGCTCGAAAGCCGCGGTCACGCCGGCCATCGCAGGGGACGGGTCGACCGTCGCACGCTGCGTCGGGGGGGAAGGTAGCGCGTCGCGGATCACTTCGGCGGGGGGCGAGACCGCCGCAGCCGGGTGTGGTGGGAGCGGGGCCGACGGTTCGGATGGGGCGGGCGGAGACCCGCTCCACGCGACGAATACGCCCCCGCCGACAATCCCCACCACCGCGAGGAAGAGAGCCGGTAGCAACCACCCTTTCGCCGGGGACGGCGTCGCCCCCGACGAAGCGGGGAGAGACGGTGCCGGGACTGACGATCTCCCAGTATCGATCGCCCGGAGGACCTCGTCGGCCGAACGGAACCGGTCCGCGGGGCTTGCGGCGGTCAGGCGTCGGACGAGCTCACGGGTCGGCGGGCTCGGACCGCCCGACGGCCCGAATCGGGCTACGGTGCCTTCGACATGCGCGCGCACTATCTCGTGCTCGCCTTGCCGATCGCCGACGGCCGGAGCCCCGGTGACCATCTCGAAAGCGAGAAGCCCCACGGCGTAGAGGTCCGAGGCGGGACCGAATTCGCCCCGGGTCACCACCTCCGGCGCTACGTAGCGCGCGTTCCCTACGAACCCTTCGCGAGTCAGTCGCGGTGCGTCGGTCATCATGTCGAAGGCGAGCCCGAAGTTCGCCAGCTTGACGCAAAACGGGTCGTCTCGATAGCCGAAGACACGAACGTCAGCGGGGTTGAGGTTCCGATGAAGCAAGCCGTGCGCGTGCGCCTCGCGCAACGACGAGAGCAGCTGGCGGACCACGTGGAGGGTCGTGGCTTCGTCGAGGCGACCCAGCCGCCGTATCAGTTCCCCGAGCGTCTCGCCGTCGACGTGCTCGTAGACCATGTAGCGCTCACCGTCCGACGTCTTCCCCGTGTCGTGCATCGCGAGCGTATGGGGATCCCGTAGCCGAGCGACGGCCTGGATCTCGCGCGCGAACCGCGTACGGGCCACCTCGTCGGGAGACGTAGAGAACTTCAGCGTCACCCGACGACCCGTCATGCCGTCGTGCGCCAGCAGCTCCAGCCAGTGCTCGTGAGCCGCCACCACCGAGAGGATCTCGTAACGGTCCAGAAACGAGTCGCCGGGAGAGGGTGTCGCCATCGGCGCAGTGTAGCGCCACGCGACGCCCACGGCACCCGAAGACCGACGGACGCCTGCACGTCTCGCCCCCGCGCAAATTGCGCACAAGGCGGCTATCGGTTAACTTTCGGTGCGCTGAGGAAGGGCGACATGACCACCCCACAGGTCCAGAAAGACCTCGTCATCGACGGAAAGTACCGCCTGGTCGAAAAGCTGGGCGAGGGGGGCATCGGTTCGGTCTGGCTCGCGTTCCAGGAGCTCGTCGAGCGGAAGGTCGCCGTGAAGTTCCTGCGCGGAGAACTCGCTCAGGAACACCGCGACCGTTTTCTCCTCGAGGCACAGGCCCTCGGTCGGCTCAGCCACCCCAACTGTATCACGATCTTCGACTTTGGATGGTCCGAGCCCCTGCAGGCTCTCTACCTCGTCATGGAATACCTCGAAGGGGAGTCCCTCGCCGAGTGGCGAGATCGCCAGATGCCCTTCGGTGATGTCGTCGAGATCTCCAAGCAGATCGCCAACGCGCTCGCCTACGCCCACCACCAGAATGTCCTCCACCGTGACTTGAAGCCCGAGAACGTCATGCTGGTGAAGACCTTCACCGGCCAGACCGCAGTGAAGGTTCTCGATTTCGGCCTCGCCCGGCTCGGAAACCAGCAGCAGCGGCTGACCAAGACGGGGGAGATCTTCGGCACCCCCGCGTACATGAGCCCCGAACAGATCCGAGGCTCTCGCAATGCCGGTCCACGCACCGACGTCTACGCCCTGGGCGTCATGATGTGGGAGATGATCGAGGGAAAGCTTCCGTACGAAGAAGCGAACAACGCATTCGACCTCATGGTCATGCAAATGTCGCAGCCCTTTCCCCCCATGAGCCGCCACGCGCCCCACGAACTTCAGCGAATCGTGATGCGCTGCGTGCAGAAGGAGGAGGGGGCGCGCTACGCGACGGCGCTCGAGCTCTGGGAGGACCTCGACAAAGTCGGGTCGGGGCTCGACGACAGCTCCTCCACGACCTTCGAAATGTCACCCCATCCCCGTGATACCATCCAGGCGCCGCCCCCGAACAAGTTTCGCGAGAATGCCGTGACGATGCTCGACGAGCGTGCGCAGGCGTTGCCGAAGTCAGGTCCGGTCCCGATCCCGACCATGGTGCCTGACCCTTCGGGGCCGATCCCCATCAACAGGCGCGATCCATCCTCGGGAGCTATCCCGACCCAGGCCCGCGATCCATCGTCCGGGCCGATTCCTACCCAGACCCGTGACGTTTCGGGGCCGATCCCGACCCATCATCGCTACGACCCGACGCCGTCTGGACCCATTCGGCGTCAGACACACCCCGGGCGAGAAACCGGCGACTCTTCGCGAGAGTCAGACCTTTCGTCGAAACTCTCCGGTGTCGACTGGCAGTACGTCGGGTTGGTCATCGGGGGCGGCGCATCGGTCGTCGCGGTCCTCTTCTTCCTCGCCTACCTCTTCATTCATCAGTGAGTAGCCCGGGCTCCCCCACAAACGAAAACGGAGGCCCCCTCTCGGGAACCTCCGTCTTCACTCGCCGAGAAGCGCGAACCGTCAGTTGGTCGCGTCCCAGAACTCCTCTTTGGTCTTGTACCAGCCGTACTTGACGTAGTTCTCGACCTTGTCCCAAGCGCTGGCGTCGTTGCTCTTCGCCCAGCGGCGATGCGCTTCCGCCTTCACCGCGTTCCAGTTCTCGCGGGCGAGCCGTCGATCGGCGCCGAGCGACTCACCGAAACGGAACGCCGGCTCGTACTCTTCGAACGAACCACCGGTCGACGGCGGGTTCGAGTCGAAGTGCTGCTTGTACGCCGGCACCTGCTTCTGGTGGAAGTCGTCACCGGGGGTCGACGCGTCCCACATCTCTTCCTTGGTCTTGTACCAGCCGTACTTGATGTAGTTCTCCACCTTGTCCCACGCCGTCGCGTCGGGGCGCTTGGCCCAGCGCTTGTGGAGATCGGCCTTCACCGCGTTCCAGTTCTCGCGAGCGTATCGCTCGTTCGCCCCGAACCGTGATCCGAAGCGATACGCCGACTTGTAGTCGTCGTACGACCCGTCGGTGGCCGGATTGTCCTCGTAGTGTTTCTTGAAGCTGGGCTCGTGGGTCCCGAACCAGTCTCGCGGTCCGAGAACCGTGTCCGAGTAGCTCCCGTAGTACGGGCGCTCGTTCTCCGGATACGCTTCGCGCTCCGTCTGAATCTTCTCCGTCGTGTACGGACCAGCTTCGGGATCGTAGCCAGACCATCCCTTGCTACGCCAATGCTCGACGCGCTTCTCGAGATCGACCGGGCCGAACCTTCCGAGAATGTCCGTCGCGCTCTCGACTTCGTTCTCGCTGTCGCAGTGGACCGTGACGATCGAGCCGCCACGACGCAGCGCCTCCGCATACAGGTGCGCATCGTCTTCGGGGATCCCCGACTCGACCAGCGCTCCGACGAGGCCACCAGCGGCGGCGCCCCCGACCGTGCCGAGCAGCGTTCCCACCAGCGGACCGGCCGCGATGATCGGTCCGATACCCGGGATGAAGAGACCGCCGAGCCCGACGACGAGTCCGCCGATGGCACCCAGCGCTGCGCCGACCTCGGCGCCCGTCTTGGCGACTTCGACCTCCTCCTCGTCATCCGGGGCGGATTCTTTCAAGCGAATGTAGCGCGAGTAGTAGTCGTCCGCGTCGTTCGAGATCACGTTGATCGACGTCTCGGGAAACATCGCGTTCTCTCGCAGCGCCGCGACGGCTCGCTGGGCTGACGTGAGGCTGTCGTAGATGGCAATGACGGTCTTGCTCATGTTGGTCTCCATGGGTTGGTCAATACTTCGACCCCAACCGTAAGAACGTCGTGGCCCATACCAAACAGAAACTGCATCAATTTGGCATATGTTTGTCATAACCTTCACTTCTAAAATATTCCCGAAGTATACAATTATTCTCTGGAGAAAGTTTACACTATCACTGGATTTGCGGCGGACTCGCGCCGAACCCTCTGGGACGTCCGAGGTGGGCGTCAGGACTCGAACGCGCTCACTGACCAGGGGATGATGCTCTTGAGATCGTTCGCCCGACTTCGTGCGAGCGGAACCCCGACGTCGGCGTCTCGATCGAGGATCAGCCGGTAGGTCCCGGCGCCCCAGGGCGCGATCGACTCGATCGCGTCGAGGCGCACGATGTAGCTGCGGTGGCATCGAAAGAAGGTGTCGGGATCGAGGTTCGCTTCGAGGAATTTCAGCGAGAAGTCCGTGATGTAGCGCTGCCCGGCGATCGTCTGGACGACGACGATCCCGTCCTCCGACTCGAAGAAGTGCACGTCGTCGAGGGACAACACCCGATACTCGCCGTGGTGGTCGACCGAGATCCGGTTGAGCGGGCGCGCGGGGCGCTCCACGCGGTTGGGCTCCGGGCGGCGGTCGGCGACCTTCTCGAGCGCTCGCTGCAGGCGTTCGAGCCGGACGGGTTTGAGAAGATAGTCGACCGCATCGACGCCGAACGCGTCGACGGCATGGTTTTCGTACGCGGTGACGAAGATCACGGCGGGAGCATCGTCCGATTCGTCGCGCAACGTCTCGGCGAGCCGCATCCCGCCGATCCCCGGCATGTCGATGTCGAGAAAGACCACGTCCACGTGACGTGCGCGCAGCTCCTCCAACGCTTCTTCGGCCCGCGCCGCTTGTGCGACGACACGAACGTCGTCGCACTGTTCCAGAAGCCACACGAGCTCTTCGCGCGCCGGGCGTTCGTCGTCGACCACCATCGCCTTCATGCCACCACCTCTTCGAGGCGCTTGCGCGCCTGTTGATAGAGCCCTCGCCTCTCCGCCGGGATGTTGAACTCGGCGCGGGCACCGCCCTCCTTCGCACGGCTCAGCTCGAGCTGTGCGGTGCCGTGGTAGAACCTCTCGAGCCGCTCGCGAACATTCCGAAGCCCGACGCCGTCGCTGTTCCGGATCGCGTCGTCCGTCGGCCCCGGACCGTCGTCGGAGACGCTGATACGGACGTCGTCACCGACCTGCGCCACCTCCACCCGGACCTTCACCCGCCCATCGGACGACCCGTGTCGGATCGCGTTCTCGACGAGCGGCTGCAGGATCAGCGGGGGAACGATGATGCTGGCGGTGAGCTCGGCGGGAGCATCCACGATCTCGAACTCGAGCCCATCGCCGAAACGCGCCCTCTCGAGGTCCACGTAGCGCCGAATCTGGCGCAACTCCTCGTCCAACGTCGTCTGCGACTCTTGCCGAGAGAGCGTGTAGCGCAGGAATTCGGACAGATCGAGCGTCAGTTCGCGTGCCTTGGCCGGATCGGTCCGGATCAGATACCCGAGCGTATTCAGCAAGTTGAAGAGGAAGTGAGGTCGGACCTGATACTGAAGCGCCTCGAGCCGTGCGTCGCGCGCTTCGTCCTTCGACGCTTGTACCGCCTCGCGCGCTCGTTCGAGCTCCCGCACGAGCTCGAGCACCCCCATGAAGAGGAGAACGCCGATCACGTTCGCGGTGATCTTCGCGCCGTGCAAAAGGAAGTTCGACGCCAGCGAGACCGCCATCTGAAGGTCGATCGCCGCCATCACGGCGCCGACGGCCAGGTGGTACGCGGCCTGAATCACGACCGCGCCCGTGATGACGGACGGTATGCTCGTCCCGAACCGACGGCTCCAGAGCCCGGCGAAGATCCCCGTCAGCAGGCTCGCCGTCATCACCCAGACCGACAGTTCCAGCCCCACGTTGAGGGCGTAGACGAGCCCCGCCGCAGCCCCGACGAGCAGACCGACCCACATCCCGCCGAGGTACCCGGCGACGATGATGCCGATCATTCGGATGTTGAAGCGGAGACCCCCGACCTCGAAACCGAGGAACGTCCCCCAGATGGCGAGCGCTCCGAGCACCACCACCAGAAACAGCCGGCGGCGAACGGAAGCCTGACTGCCGGTTTCGCCGAGCCAAACCCCCGCCGGGCGCAGCAGCACCAGCACCAGGACGGCCGCGACGAGCACCGAGACCTTCTCGAGCAGACGGACGATGAGCTCGAGAGCTTCCATCCGCGACCTCCCGTCAGTAGTGGCCGGTCTTCAGATAGGACTCCACGGCCCGGTAAGCGCGCGTGATCTCTTGCGTGAGCTCGGTGGCGAGCGCCTCCGTATCCGGGTCCGCCGAGTGGCGGTCCGGGTGATACTTCCGCATCAACCGCCGGTACGACTCCTTCACCGTCTCGAGGTCCGATCCGAACGGGACTTCGAGGTTCGCGTAGTACTCGCGGATCGACTTCTCCCCGCCGGTCTGACGCGGTGAAATGCCCGGGTCGAACCCGAGCTCTTCGGCGATCGGCGCCACGATCCGGCGAAAGCCGCCGTCCTCCTCGAACTCCGCGACCCGGTCCAGGACATCGTTGAGGTTGGCGCGCACGGCGCGATTGAAGCGGTCCTTCCAGCTCATGGGCGACACTATGCCAGCTTCGGCGCCCAAAGGCGACCCAACCGAGGGTGCTCGTCGAGAGGAGCGGCGTCCCGGCCCGGCCTCGCGCGAAAGCAAAAACGACGAAGCCCCGACGTAGGGACGTCGGGGCTCCGGGACTGCGGTCGGCTACGATCGGCTCAGAGGACGCCGCGCTTCTCCTGGTCCCGCTCGATCGAGCGGAACAGGGCGCCGAAGTTTCCTTCGCCGAACGAGTCGTGGTTCTTGCGCTGGATCAGCTCGATGAAGATCGGCCCGACGAGGTTCTTCGTGAAGATCTGCAACAGGTAGCCCTCGTCGTCCCCGTCGATGAGGATGTTGTGGTGCTTCAGCTTGCCACGGTCCTCGGTGACGTTCGGGACGCGGTCGTACACTTCCTCGTAGTATTCGTCGTCGATGTCGAGGAACTCGACCCCCGTCGGCTCCATCGCGTCCATCGATTTCACGAGGTCCGACGACGCCAGCGCGACGTGTTGGATGCCGGGGCCGTCGTACTCGCGCAGGTACTCCTCGATCTGCGACTTTTCCTCGGTCCCTTCGTTGATCGGGATGCAGAACGACCCATCCGGCGAGCGAAGCGCGTAAGAGAAGAGCCCCGTCTTCTCGCCGCGGATGTCGAAGTGACGCACTTCGGTGAACCCGAAGACGTTCTTGTAGAAGTTCGACCACTCCTCCAGCGTCCCTTTGTAGACGTTGTTCGTCAGGTGATCGATGAACTGAAAGCCCTTGTCGTCGATGAGCACGGGGTTCGAATGCTGTTTCCACTCACGCTCGAAGAACTTCGTCGACTCGTCGATGAAGTAGATCACCGAGTCGCCGATGCCGAAGACCGCAGGAAGGTCGAACGGCAGCTTGCCCGACTTCGGGTCGTACGCCTTCGCGCCACGCTCGACGGCGGTCTTCGCCGCGGCCGAAGCGTCGTCCACGAAAAAGCCCATCCCGCAGATCGACGGACCGTGCGCCTCGCGGAAGTTCTGGGCGAAGTCCCCGTCCCGGTTCTCGAGGAACACGATGTCGTTCTGCTTCCACAGCGAAATGTCGGATCCGGTGTGCTCACGTACACGCGAGAAACCGAAGTTCTTCATCATCGTGTCGAGGCCGAAGTCCTCGTCGGCGGAAAATTCGAGAAACGCGATGCCCCGAAGGCCGCAGTAGTTGTTGGTGTCCGTCATTTCGTACTCCTCGGTGAGTTCTAGTCTGTATGCAGAGTAACAACCTCAACATCGAAAGAAATAATATTAATCCGCTAGACTTTATCGTATTATTAGATGGTACCCCGTGCCGGAGTCGCCATGCTGGACTACCTGGAGACACTCGACGCCGTCGTCCGCGCCGGCTCTTTCGCAGGCGCTGCACGGGAGCTTCACAAAGCGCAGTCCGCCGTCTCGTACGGAGTGCAGCAGTTGGAGGCGAAGCTCGGCGTCGAGATTTTCGACAGGAGCGGGCACCGCGCGGTCCTCACTCCTGCGGGGCGGGCGGTCCTCGAAGAGGGAAGACGGCTGATGGAATCTGCGCGGCGGCTCGAGTCGCTCGCCGCCCGAACGCAGGAGGGATGGGAGCCACATCTGCGAATCATCATCGACGGGATCGTCCCGCAGTACCCGATCATGCGGGCGCTGAAGACGATCGCCGACGAGGGGAGCCCCACCCGCATCGAGGTGAAGGTCGAGTTCCTCGGTGGTGTGCAGTATCGCTTCGAGGAAGAAGACGGCGACATCATGGTGGTGAACCAGTTCGCCGACGGTCCGCGCTACCGGTCTTTCGCCCTGAGTCCCGTGGAATCCTGGCTCGTCTGCGCCCGTGAGCATCCGTTGGCGGACCAGACGGACGTCACACTCGACATGCTCCACGAGCACGTCGAGCTCTCCGTGCACGATTCGACGGACGCCGACTCGGGGCCCGACCCGACCGCTTTCGGTGGTCCGCGCGTCTTCCATCTCTCCGACTTCGCCGCCAAGCGGCAGGCCCTCGGCATGGGGCTCGGGTTTGGGTGGATGCCCCACTACCTCATCGAGCAAGACCTCGCGTCGGGGGCGCTCGTCGAAGTGGCCCTCGACGGTGGCTCCCGCTACTCGTTCGTGCCGCGCCTCGTCTATCGTGCAGCGTCCGACCCCGGCCGGACTGCTCGACGCTTCATCGAACTGCTGCGCGAGGCGAGCGGCGAGCATTGACGCCCCCGAGCCCGAGGGGGCCCGGCCGATTCACTGGCCCGCCCCGTCACCTTCGCTACAATGTCGCCATGTCCGAAACTTCCCCCGAGCCAAAGCGGAAAGGCTGGATCGACTGGTACCAGGGGAACATCCTCGCCGACAGGTACCTCGAGACGGTCCTCGCCGACTGGAAGAACACGGGGCTCCTGCTGCTGCAGGCTCCGCTGTTGGCCGGCATGGCGGTCATGGTGTGGAGCAACATCGGCCGCGCCAACTCCACGCTCTACTTCGTCATGACGCTAAGCGCGATCTGGATCGGCTGCATGAATGCGTGCCGTGAAATGGTGAAGGAGCGCCCACTCTTCCTGCGCGAGAAGATGGCGGGTCTGAACGTCCCCGCCTACATCTATTCGAAGTTCCGCGTGCTTGCGGTCCTGTCCTTCGTTCAGGCGGTCACGTACGCGCTGATCGTCTTCAAGTTCCTCGACGTCGGCATCGCGATCGGATGGCTGATCATCGCGCTGATCGCGTCCACGCTCTGCGGCTGCTGCCTCGGGCTCCTGGTCAGTGCGTGGGTGAACCGCAGCGACTACGCCGTCGGGCTCGTTCCCCTCCTCATCTTGCCGCAGATCATCTTCAGCGAGTTCGCGATCGACGCGAAGCAATACGAAGGCCTCAGCGAAATCCTCTATACGCTGATGCCGTCGCGCTGGGGGTTCGAGTCCCTGAAGCTCTTCGCGGAAGACGGTCAGTCGGTCGAGGCCTTCATGAACCTCTTTCCCCTGCTCGGCTTCGGGGC
>CAYPJU010000011.1:58456-67024 GCA_964411125.1 uncultured Bradymonadales bacterium
CCGCTGACCGCTACCCGCTACCCGCTCCCCGCTGACCGCTACAACGAAAAAGGCCGACCCGAAGGTCAGCCTTTCCCGCGGTGTGAACCGCCATGCCGGTATTGGGGCATCGTCTTTATCCCGGTATTACCAGGTGGTGAGCCGTAAGTAGCGGGCGTCGACCTTCCCCTCGATGGGGGCTTGATCTGGTCCCGCCAGAGACAGCTCCCGTAGAAAGACGTACGGGGATAAAATGTTGTTGCCTCTCACGGACACGGCAGAAACACGCCGATTTGTGTACACCAACGATTGTAGTGCCGGCCGCATTCCCGCACAAGCGATCGTGCGGGGGACTGCCCGGCGGAGATCGTCACCGGTCTCTCACTCTTCGCTGGAATCGCTGGCGGGGATCTCGACCGACTCGGTGGCGACACTCTCTTCATAGCCGTCCGCCGGCATCTCCCCGATCTCGGGCAGGCGGTCGCGGCGCTCGTCGGGGATGAGGTCGCGCATTCGCTCCAGTTTCCCGAAGCAGAGAAGGCGGTTGCCCGGCTCCAGCACGCGATCCGTGCGAGGGTTCGGGATCACGGTCGTCCCGCGGTGCAGCGTCAGCACGTTGATGTCGCGCTCGCGCAGACCTGCCTCGGCGATCGACATGCCGACGAACTCGCTCCCCTCCGGGATACGGAGCTCGGCGACGCCGTATCCGCGGCTCACGGTCAGGCGCTGGCGAATGTCGATCTCGGGGAAGTCGACCTGCGCGGCGAGGTAGTCGATGATCGCGCCAGCGACGTCGAGGTTGGTACAGCCCTCGATCCCTTCGAGCCCGGGCGACGAGTTCACCTCCATGATCTGGGGCCCGTCGTGCCCCTCCAGCATGTCGACCCCTGCGACACGAAGCCCGAGAATCTGTGCGGCCCGCACGGCCGTCTCCGCATACTCGGGCGACAGCGTGACAGCCTCCGTCGACCCGCCGCGGTGGACGTTGCTCCGAAACTCCTGCCCCTGTGCGACCCGACGCATCGACGCGACGACCTGGTCGCCGACGACCAGCGCGCGAATGTCGCGCCCTTTGCTCTCCGCGACGAACTTCTGGATCAAGACGTTCTGTTTCTGGCTCTGCAGAAGCTCGACGATCCCCGCCGCGGATTCGACGGTCTCGGCCAGCAGGACCCCGATCCCCTGCGTCCCCTCCAGGAGCTTGATGACGATGGGCGCTCCGCCGACGCGTTCGATCGCCGGGAGCACGTCTCCCTTGTCCCGTACGAAGGTCGTCTCGGGGATCCCGATGTGGTGGCGGCTAAGAATCTGTAGCGAGCGCAGCTTGTCACGGGAGTTTGCGATGCTGAGCGACGAGTTCGCGCAATGGACGTCCATCTGCTCGAACTGCCGGACGACGGCGGTCCCGAAGTAGGTGATCGACGCTCCGATTCTGGGCAGCACCGCGTCGTAGGCCGCGATCGGCTCACCGGCATAGAAGATCTGGGGTCTACCGCGACGGAGGTCGATCGAAATCTTGAACGTGTCGAGTACGTCGACCCGGTGACCTCGGTTGAGGCCGGCCTCGAGCAGTCTGCGGGTGCTGTAGCAATTGGGACTACGGGAAAGTATCGCTAGATCCACGAAAATCCTGGGCGGGGTCGCCTGTTGAGGTACGAGTTACTGCTTCTTTTGCTTGGTGCCGATCAAATACGACTGGCCAGCATCGACCAGAAACCGGCGCCGAATCGCTTCGCGCCCCAGTAGCATTCGAAAGCCCATCGTGTCGCGTCGAGCGAGCGTGAGCTCGACGGACCACTGGAAGTCGCCGAGCCGGATATCGGTGACGATCACGGGGCGCCGCTGCGCGACTCCGCTCGAACTCCGGACCATGCGGTAGTCCAGAATCTTCGCTTCCGTGTGGACGACTTCGGCGCTGTCGCGCTGCGTGGGGTGCACGGAGAAGCTCACCCACGGGGCGCCGTCGCGCTCGAACTCCTTCACGCCAAACGCGTGCAGCGAGGACGAGCGCGCACCGGTATCGACCTTCGCCTTGACGCGAGCGAGCTCCAACTGAGGGAGCGAGACCCATTCCCGCCATCCAATGACGGGGAGCGGCCCCTTCGGTCTTTTGGGCTTCTTCACGATACCTACCCGGGGTTCCCACGCCGCTTGTAAACGACGCTCGGGGTTCCACCAAGACGAAAACTGTCCTGGCGCCAGCGCCGTCATCCGACATCCACCCCGGCGCGGAACATTCCCAGCGGGGAGGAGCTTCGGCACCGGGAGCAGCCGATGTCTCGGCAAGCACACTCGCATCGACCGCATGCAGACTGCCTCAACCCGGCCTCATCGACAAACTTCGCAACCTCGCCCCGTCGAAGCAATGTGTCGCGCTCGCCGAATACAGCTTCGCCCGTCGACGGCATTCCCCAGCGCGGCAGACGACGATCCGTGGCTCAAATTACTGGATTTCCAGGGCTTTGTTATCGGTCGCTTCCCGCCCTGCTCGCGAGCGGGAGGAACGCCGAGTAGCGCGACATCGACGCGGAGAGCAGATGGGCTGGCGCTGCGGCCCCTTCCCCCATCTGCAATGCCGGTTCTCGGGGGAGGGGAGGGCGCGCTTCGGTGTCCGGCGGGACGACGACTACGGGGAGTGCTCCAGCGAGTGCGGTCTATCCGACGGGGTGAGAGATCACTTGTTGCCGTCGGGGTCGAGAGGATTCTGTCCGGCCTTCACCATCTTGTAGAAGAGCCGCATCTGCGCTTCGAGCTCCTCCTCGGAAAGGTTGGAAGGATCGAAATTCTCGAGCTGCTCAGGATCGATGTCCCCCATGTTCTGCAGCATGCTCGGCGGCACGGTCTTCAGCAGCGCGGGCGCGTTCTTCATCGCCATCTTCATGATCGGTTTGAACGCGGGCCGAATGTTGCCCTCGTCGTCGAAGACCTGCCCGAGCATCTTCATCGGGTCCATGCCGAACGGCCCGGGACCTCCGAGCCCGCCGAGTCCGCCGAGTCCGCCGAGCCCGCCGAACGGGTTCCCACCGGCGCCCGCCTGCTGTTGCGGCTCGGGCTGGGGCTGGTGTTCGACCTGGGTAGCCGGCTGAAAGATCGACGTGTCGGCGATGTCATAGCAGGGCCCCAGAAGGAAGAGGAGCAACTCGGTCGGTTCTCCTCCCGCGCGCTCGAGGTCCTCCTGCGCCTTCTCCGACTCCCCGCGCGCCTGTAGCGCCGCGTATCGAACCATGTAGGCGTCCGGCAGGCTGGGGTCCAACTTCACGGCGCGGTCTGCCGCCTTCAAGGCCAGGGCGGTGTTGTCTTGCGCCAGTTGGATCGTCGCGAGCATCACGAACGCGAAAGCCTCGTCGGGGTACGCGTTCGAGGCGAGCATCGCGTCTTTTCGGGCACCTTCGAGGTTGCCCGCGAACATGCGGAGCTGGCTCCGCAGAAGCAGGGCCTCCAGCGCAGCGTCGTCCTCGTCCAGGGCGCTCTCCAGGATCGCGAGCGCCTTCTGCGGATCACCCACCGCGGTCATGATGCGCGCATGGAAGAGTGCATAGTCGGGATCGCCGGCGTCGATCTCCCGCGCCTTTTCGATGTCGCGGACGGCGGATTTCACCGTCCCGACATAGATCCCGATCTCCGCGCGGGTGGCGTAGGCCCCCGCCGCTTCCGGATCGAGCTGGATCACCCGAGACAGGTCGGTCCGGGCGAGGTCCCACTCCTCAAGCTCGACGTTGACGAGTGCGCGGCCCGTGAGGGTCGCGACGCGGTCGGCGTCGAGATCGACCGCCTTGTCGAACTGCGCCAGCGCCTGGTCGTAGTCCTCCATGTGGTACATCGCCCAACCGGCGATCGAATGGACGGCGGCGTCGTACCAGCCGGCGTTCATCGCCTTCTGCGCCCACTCCCACGCCTCTTCGTCCTCCTCGAGGTCGAGGAGCAGCTCGGCACGTCGGCCGAAGAGCGCCCCACGCAGCGGTCGATACTCGTCGTCGTCCGGCACCGTGCCCAGGATCGCGTCGAGCCGCGCGAGCCCCTGGTGGTAGAGGTCGTCGGCGAGGAACTGCTCGAGCTCACCGTTGATGTAGTCGAGCTGCTGCTGAAGCTCGGGCGACAGTTCTGTGGTCTTGGTCGTCATAGGTGGCAACGATTATCAGCAACCGCGGCCCCGCGACAAGCTCGCGTCGCCCGGGGGCTGCGTTCCGTCCCGCGCGGCCGAAGTCCGAGCGGCAGCCCCCCTTCCCATCGGATGCGGTGGTCGCCGCTCGGCGCCTCGTCGAGCCGAGGTGCGCTCGCGGCTCACGGCTTGATCAACACCTTGATGCAATCGTCTTTCTTCTCGTCGAACATCGCGTAGGCGTCGGGAGCTTCGTCGAGGCCGATCGTGTGGGTGATGACGAAGGAGGGATCGATCTTGCCCTCCACGATCATGCCCAGGAGCGGCTCGAGGTACCGCTGCACGTGTGTCTGGCCCATCTTGAAGGTCAGCGCCTTGTTCATGGCGGGGCCGAAGGGGATCTCGAGCTCGTCGATGTAGACCCCCGGGACGGACACCGTTCCTCCCTTTCGGCAGGCCTGGATGGCCGACGCCAGGGCGTGAGGCCGATTGGCCTGAAGGTGCAAGGTCTCCAGCGCTTTGTCGACCACCCGCTTCGCAGGTTGCGAGGCGTGGGCTTCTGCGCCGACGGCGTCGATGCAGCGATCGGGACCGCGACCATCGGTCATGTCGATCAATTTCTCGACGACGTCCCCCTCCATGAAATCGATGGTCTCGGCGTTTCCGTGCGTGCGCGCCATTTCGAGGCGCTCGGGCACCGTGTCGATCGCGATGACGCGTCCCGCCCCGAGCATCCATGCCGATTGGATTGTGAATTGCGCCACGGGGCCACAGCCCCACACCGCGACCGTGTCTCCCTTCTCGATCTCCGCGTTCTCGGCGGCCATGAAGCCGGTGGGGAAGATGTCGGAGAGGAACACCACCTGCTCGTCCGTGAGTCCGTCGGGGACCGCAATCGGTCCGACGTTGGCGTACGGCACGCGCAGGTACTCCGCTTGCCCGCCGTCGAAGCCCCCCAGCAGGTGCGAGTATCCGAAGAGGCCCGCGGGCGAATGCCCCATCTCTTCAGCCGCTTTCTCCGCGTTGGGGTTCGACTCGTCGCATAGGGAGTAGAGGGTACGGTCGCAGTACCAGCAGTGGCCGCAACTGATCGTGAACGGCACCACGACCCGGTCGCCCTTCTGAAACCTGGTGACCGCGGAACCGACCTCCTCGACGACCCCCATCGGCTCGTGTCCGATCACGTCACCCGCCTTCATTCCGGGCATCATCCCCGCATAGAGGTGCAGATCGGAGCCGCAGATTCCGGTCGCCGTGACCTTAATGATGATGTCGTCGTCGTTTTGTAGTTTCGGGTCGGGGACGTTGTCGACCCGCATGTCGTGTCGTCCGTGCCAGCAAACAGCTTTCATTCGTCTTCTCTCGGTAAGGGGAAGCGTGCATCGGTCCGAGAGTAAGGAGCAATCTCCGGTCACCAACCGGATTGCCTCATCGCGAGCGGGTGGCGCTGACACAGCTCGGGTGGAGCGGTGGACGCCGGGCAAAGAAAAAGCCCGCCGAAGCGGGCTCGTTCCATAGGGGCGCTGACGTTCAGACTTTGTGCTGGCGCGCCAGGTCGATGAGGCGCCCGATCGAGTAGCCCGAAATCTTCGTCTGGTAGTCGGTGTTGCCGCCGGGGAAGCGAGCTTTGGTGATCGCCTGGGCGAGGGCGTCCTTGCTGCCCCACTTGTCGTTGAGGGTCGCGTTCGACTGCCAGAGGCGGAGGAGCTTGCGGTTCGACATCGTGTTGACGCGATGTTCGAAGGCGTCCTGTTCTTCGTCTTCACCCTTCTCGAGGATGCCGATCACTTTCTTGGCCAGCTCTTCTTTCGAGCCGTGTTCGTCGCGGACGCGCTGCAGCGGGCTTGCTTTGGTTCCCATCTCTTTCTCCAAATCTTCGCGATGCGTGAGCATCGAGGTGGTGGGTCGCCATGGTGGTCGAGGGTTGGAGCGCCCATCGACCGCGTCCGGCAACGCCGTGGTCTTTACGAATCGCCGCGGCAGGTCTACTTTGCCGCGCGAAGGGACGGCTTGTAACAGAGGACCCCGGTGATCGCAACTCGTCGCGCACTCAGAAGCGGAAGCCGCCGGACGTCGGGCGCGCGTCCCGCCCGTGCGTCGAGGCGGACTCGCTCGACGACGCTGATGGCGCTCGCGCTGCTCGTCTGCCTCGGCCTCACGGGCTGCCGAAAGAAGACGCCCGCCGTGAAAGCGCCCGACACCGGCGAAGTCGCGACCTCGGGTCAGGACGCGACGGCCGAGCCATCCGCCGCCGGCCCGACGATCGAGTACGAAGAGGGGCCGAAGCCCGAGCCCGATACGGTGATCGCGACCGCCGGCGGGCATCGGGTCACCCTTGCCGACTACGACCAGTCGTCGCGCGTCAGCCTCCTCTTTTCGCCGACCCCGATCACCGAGATGCCTCCCGAGCGGATGGCTCTCCCCCACGTTCATCTCACCATGACGCGCGCGCTGCTCGGGAACGAGGTGATGCTCGCCGAGCTCGAGCGCCGGGGGATCGAACTGAGCGAAGAGCAGTTGACGAAGTGGCTCGCGGAGCACGATCGCCTCGGAAAGTACGGGGCGGCGCTCGACGAGCCCGAGAAGCTGAAGTCGATGCTCGCCCCGTACGGGCTGACGCGCGAGGACCTCATGGAGGTCGCACGGGCCGAGGTCGCCAAGAACGCTCTCGTGGAGGCGCTGCTCGAAGACATCGACGACGAGGAAGTCTGGAAGGCGTACGCGCTCAATTCCCATGTCCGGACGCTCGCGGTGGCGATGACGACCAACGTCCCGTCGCCCGACGAGCTCGACGAGTTCGTCGCGCAGCATCCCGACGAGATCGACGCGTACTTTCAGAAGAACCAGACGAAGTTCCGTACGCCTCGCCGGGTGCGGGTTCACATGGTCCGGCCGCCTGCCGGGGAGGAGGCGGACCCGAAGAAGCTCGCCGAAGCTGCGGAGATGTTCGGCCGTGGGATGCAGCCCGCGGCGATCGCAAAGATCACGGGGCTCGAGGCGGAGACCGACGTCGAGATGGTCCGCGGCGAGAACCCCAAGGCCTTCGCGGACGAGCTGGGGTCCAGTGGGTGGATGCCCGACGGGCCGCGCGGCGCCTATGCGTGGCGAGTCGTCGGTTTCGAGGAATCGCGCCTGCCGGAGATGAGCCGTCCGCTGCGACGCGAGATCGCCGCCGAGATGATGCGACGCGAAGAACTCGTGCCTCACGCGGTCGCGGCGCTCGAGCAGGCGAAGTCGCTCGTGAAGGGGCTCGATCCGAAGGACGAAGAAGCCGTGAAGGCCGCGCGGGACGGAGTCGAAGAGCTCGGGGCGAAGCTGGAGGTCGTGACGACGCGGAACGATCCCGGCGGTGTACTGCCGAAGTTCGGGCTCGCCGAAGAGGTGCTCGAGCGCGCGTTCGAGATGAAGGTCGGCGCGGTCAGCGACCCGATCCTGTCGCGCGAGCGTGGGTTCGTCGTCGCCGTTCTGGACGAGCAGAAGTCGTCGCGTGAGGAATTCGAGACGAACCTCGAGCAGAACCGCAAAGCATACCGCGACGCCTACCGTCCGCGGGCGTTGCAGGTGTGGATCGAAGGAAAGTTGCAGGAGCTCGGAGCCACGGTCGACACGCGACCGCTGCGGGTGAAGTACGGAGTGCTGCAGAAGAAGTAGTCGGCGATGGACCGCCGGCAGGAGAGAGCCTTGAGCGACATGAAGATCGAACCGATTCCCCTGCACGAGACCGCGCAGGAGCGCTACCTGAACTACGCGATGAGCGTCATCACGTCGCGGGCTCTGCCCGACGTGCGTGATGGGCTGAAGCCGGTGCAGCGCCGAATCCTCTACGGGATGTTTCACGAATTCCGGCTGACGCACGAGGCGAAGCCGCGAAAGAGTGCCGCGATCGTCGGTGAGGTGATGGGTAAGTATCACCCGCACGGCGACCAATCGATCTACGACGCGATGGTTCGGATGGCGCAGGACTTCTCGCTTCGCTACCAGCTCGTCGACGGGCACGGAAACTTCGGCAGCATCGACGGGGACAACGCTGCGGCGATGCGCTACACGGAGGCGCGGCTGCAGCCGATCGCGACCGAGCTCCTCTCGGAGATCAAGAAGGATACCGTCGAGTTTCGGCCGAACTACGACTCTACGACCGAAGAGCCGGTCGTCCTGCCGTCTCAGGTTCCGAACCTTCTGATCAACGGCGCCACCGGCATCGCGGTCGGGATGGCGACCAACATCCCGCCGCACAACCTCACCGAGGTGCTGTCCGCTTCGATCGCGCTGATCGACGACTCCGAGCTGACCAACGAGCAGCTCGTCAGAGAGCACGTGAAGGGCCCCGACTTCCCCACGGCCGGCGTGATCACGAACACACAAGAAGAGATCATCGAGATCTACGAGACCGGGTCGGGCGCGGTCGAAGTCCAGGCGGACTGGGAGGAAGAGAAGGACGGGCACAAACGCTCGATCATCATCAAGTCCGTCCCCTACACGGTGAACAAGTC
>CAYPJU010000011.1:67124-105272 GCA_964411125.1 uncultured Bradymonadales bacterium
ACGGGCACAAACGCTCGATCATCATCAAGTCCGTCCCCTACACGGTGAACAAGTCGCAGTTGGTCGAGAAGATCGCGACCCACATCGCGAGCAACAAGTTGCCGCAGGTGCTCGACATCCGGGACGAGTCGACCGACGAGATCCGGATCGTCCTCGAGCTGAAACGCGGCGCGGGGGCGGACGCAGCGATGGCGTACCTCTTCAAACACACGCCGCTCGCGAACCGGTTCCACGTGAACCTGACCTGCCTCGTCCCGACGACCAACCCGCTGGTGCCGGTCCCGGCGAAGCTCGACCTGCGCTCGATGTTGCGTCACTTCCTCGAGTTCCGATTCGAGGTCGTCACCAGGCGCCTGCAGTACGACCTCGCCGAGCTGCTGCGCCGTATCCACATCCTCGAAGGCTTCGAGCTCGTCTTCTCCGACATCGACAAGGTGATCGAGATCGTTCGCGCCTCCGAGTCCAAGCGCGAAGCCGCCGAGGGTCTGATCGACTGGTTCGGCTGCGACGAAGTGCAGGCCGACGCGGTGCTCGAGACGAAGCTCTACCGGCTCGCCAAGCTCGAGATCGGAGCGATCCTCGAAGAGCTGCGCGAGAAGCGCGAGGCCGCCGCTCGCATCCAGGGGCTGCTCGACAGCAAGGAGGCCCGCTGGGAGCTCATCAAGCAGGAGCTCTTGCAGATCAAGTCGGCGTACGGCGACATGCGCCGTACCAAGGTCGACGTGGAGATCGAGGAGCTCGAGTACGACGAAGAGAAGTACATCGTCGACGAGAAGTGCATCGTCATCGCGACCCGCGACGGCTGGCTCAAACGGCAGAAGTCGTACACCGACCTCGACAAGATCCGCGTCCGCGACAACGACGAGCTCGGCTGGGTGCTCCCCGGGCGCACGCGCTCGACCGCGCTCTTCTTCACCAACATGGGGCGCGTCTACACGATGCGGATCGACGACATCATCTCGACGACCGGATACGGCGACCCGCTGTCGGCGATCTTCGACTTCGACGACGGCGAGAAGGTGATCGGCCTCGTCACCGACGACGAGCGCGTGTTGATGAAGCCGATGCTGGAGCCGCCGCAGGAAGCGCTGGTGGACGACGACTTCGACGACACCGAGTTCACCGAACCGCAGATGGTCTGCATCACCGAACAGGGGCAGTCGATCCGGTTCTCGATCGCGTCGTTCACCGAGCCGTCGACCCGAAAAGGTCGGCAGTTCATGAAGCTGAACCGGGGCGATCACGTGGTGAACTGCGAGCGGTGCGACGGCACCGAATGGGTCGCCGTCGTCAGCCGTGAAGGCCGCGGCCTCATGTTCGACGTCGCCGAGATCGCGTTCGTGAAGAACGCCGCCAAGGGTGTCCGCGCCATCGCCCTCGAGAAGAAGGACGAGGTCCTCGACTTCACGCTCTGCCGGACCACCCTGGAAGGGCTGGAGGTCGAGACGAACCGCGGTGCCCGCATCGTCGTACGCGCGGCAAAATCGGCCTTCGAGCCGACATCGCGCAACAACAAGGGCCGCTGGGTCATCAAGCGAGGTCACCTTGTCCGCTCGCTGCGCCCGCCGGTCGAGGTCCTGCTCGATCCGACCGAGAGCGAGCTGCTCGACGAGGCGGAGATCGAAGAGATCGCCGACGAGTTGGACGAAAGCTGAGAGGCGTAACCTCGATCAGCGGGCGCACGCCGGCTCGGGAATTCGAGGGTCTCGCGACTGAACGACGACAGGCGGATGCCGACATGTGCGGACGATTCACGCTCACCAGTCCCTTGCAGCAGATTCTGGATCTTCTGGACGTCCAGAAGCTTCCCGCCCTCGAACCCCACTACAACATCGCGCCGACCCAGGAGGTGGTGACCGCCCACACGGGCGAGGACGGACGCGAAGCCTCGCTGATGCGCTGGGGATTGGTTCCGTTCTGGGCCGACGACCCCAAGATCGGCAGCCGCATGATCAACGCTCGGTCGGAGACGGTTGCGAACAAACCGGCGTTCCGTGAGGCCTTTCGCCGCCGCCGTTGCCTCATCGCGGCGGATGGCTTCATCGAGTGGCAACGCAACGGCTCGACGAGGCAGCCGTACCACTTTCAGCTCGAATCGAAGCTTCCCTTCGCTTTTGCAGGGCTCTGGGAAACCTGGGAAGACGAAGAAGGCTCCGAACTCGCGACGTGCACGATCCTCACCACCGAGCCCAACGAGCTCGTGGCGGAGCTCCACGACCGGATGCCGGTATTGCTCCACCGCCCAGACCACGATCTGTGGCTCGACACGACGGCTCCGTTCGAGGAAGTGCAGCGCCTTTTCGTTCCATTTCCTGCAGGGGAAATGAGAGCGACCGCCGTTTCGACCCGCATCAACAGCGTGAGGAACGACGACCCGGGGGTCCTCGAGCAGGCGGAGATTCAAGGAAGCCTCTTCTAGCCTTCGCGGGTGGGACTCAACGACGGGCGTCGTCATCGGTGGGCGGGCATCCCTGCCCGACCCTGTGTTCGGTGGGGTCATCACGACGACTTCTTTCCCGGCGGCCATGTCGTTCGGAGCGCCTCGGGATAGCAATCCACCCACTCCCAGTCTCGGAGCCCGGCTTTGGATGGGTTTTCGACCACGTAGCGGACGGTGGCCTGGAGTTCTTCGTGCGTTCGGATCAGGCGGTCCCAGTAGTTTCGCTGCCAGAAGCAACCCTCAGGTCCGATATCCGTCAATGGTTTGAGCTTCTGGGCGGTGTAGGACTTCCAGGTGTGTAGCACCTTCTCCAGGGTGAAATCGGGATGGCGGAGAAAGACGACGTGGACATGGTTGCCCATGATTGCCCACGCGACCAAGAGGTACCGTTGTCCGTCGAAGGTTAAGAGCGCTTCGCGGACCACCGTGGCAAACTCTGGTTTCGCCAACCACATTCGGCCGCCGCCGCGATCGAGTTCGGCGTCGAAGATGCTGGTGAAGAAGTCTTGCCGAACCTGGTCGCGAATCGCCTCACGCTGCTCGCTGTCGGCAACGCTTTCGAGTTCGTCCATGCGTCGCCGGTACTCCCACTTCATCCTGATGGATTCGTCCGAGGGCAGAGAGTCCGCGAGTCGCCAGGTGACGAAATAGACTCCGTCCTCGAGGTTCCAGTGTAGAAGATGCCCCGAAACGTGCACGACCTTCTCCGAGCGGTAATCGATGTAGTCTGGCAAGGGTGCCTCCGCGTTTTGGGTAGCGAGATTGCTACGGGTACGTTTTCGGCCACGGGCTCCGTGCGTTGCGAAAAAACGCGAATTAGTCTGACCTCTTCTTGATATTCGAGCGGATGGGGGAGGTCGGGCAGGGATGCCCGCCCACCGAAGGCAGGGTCGGGCAGGGATGCCCGCCCACCGAAGGCAGGGTCGGGCAGGGATGCCCGCCGGTCGACAGAAACACTGTCGCCGGGCAGCAATACTACTACATGCGGTCGACCACCCGCTTCAGTGCTTCGGGCCCTTCGCGCAACAACTGACCGCGGTCACTCGTCAACAATTCCCCGTCTCGGACGACCTGTCGTCCGTCGACGAAAGTGTGGCGTACGTTCGAACGGTGGGCGGAGTAGACGATGCGGCTGTAGACGTCGCCGCCCGGGCCAGTGCCGAGGTCGTCGTCGAGCGACAGCAGCACGAAGTCTGCCTTCTTGCCGACCTCCAGGCTCCCGATCTCGTCTTGCAGGTGCAGCGCGCGCGCGCCATCGATCGTGGCGAGCTTCAGGACGCGGCGCGCCGGCATCGCCGTCGGTCCCCACACCGGCTTCTGGATGAGCGCGGCGAGTCGCATCTCGACGAATTGGTCGAGGTTGTTGTTGCACGGTGCTCCGTCTGCGCCGAGGGAGACGCGAACGCCGTGCTCGTCGTACATCGGGATCGGAGCGATGCCGCTCGCGAGCTTCAAGTTCGAACTCGGGCAGTGCGCGATCGCCGTGTCCGTGCGGGCGAGCACCTCGCATTCGGACGACGTGACGTGGACGCCGTGGGCGAGCACCGCGTGGTCCTGAAGCATCCCGATGCGCTCGAGGTACTGCATGTTCGTGCAGCCGTAGTGCGCGGCGCAGAACTCGTTCTCGAACTCGGTCTCGGCGGCGTGGGTGTGGATGATGTTGCCGCGGTCGGCGGCGGCTTCGACCACGCCGCGCAGCAGCGCGTCGGTACACGAGACGGCGAAGCGCGGGGCGAAGCACCAACCGATGCGGCCCTGGGCGGCGCCCTCCCACTGCTCGGCTAGCCGCACCGCCTCGCGGATCGACTCGTCGGTGTTCTCCATCAGGCCGTCGGGTACTTCGTCGCCGTAGTCCATCATGCACTTGCCGATGATGGCCCGCAGCCCCATGGTCTCGACCGCCTCGCCGATCGCGTCGGTGTGATGAACTGTCCCCATGTCGAGGATCGTGGTCGTCCCGCCGAGCATCAGCTCGGCGATGCCGATGCGCGCGCTCGTCCGCAGCTCGTCGTATTGAAGCGCCGCTTCGTACGGCCAGATGCGCTTTCGCAGCCAGTCGATCAGCACCATGTCGTCGGCGCAGTTGCGCATCAACGTCTGGCAGAGGTGGATGTGGGTCTGGACGAAGCCGGGAAGCGCGACGAGACCGCGCGCTTCGACGACTTCGTCGTGGTCGCCGACCTCCGCACTCCCACCGATCGACTCGAGGCGGGTACCGTCGATCACGATGTCGCCTTCGAGCTCGTCGAACGCTGCGTTCATCGTGAGGATCTTCGCCCCGCGGATGACAGTCTTACCCATGGCTCGATCCTACCTGCATTGGCTCAGTCGCGCAGCACTTCGAGGTAGAGCGCGGCGGCTTCGTCGTGTCGCCCGAGCCGTTGCAACGCGACGGCGCTCAGCGCTCTCACGTACGCGATCTTGCGAGGGTCACGCTGCGCGATCTCGTCCTCGCTCGTCTCGAGCAGCGTCAGGGCTTCTTTGTATTTCTCCGCGTGGATGAGCCCGTTGGCTTCGAACCAGACGAGAAAGTCGACGTCGGGGTTCGAGGTGCGGGCGAGGCGGGCGAGGCTCGCCGCGTCCTCCCACTGGCTGGTCAGGAGCGCGATGGCGGACTCTACGACGGTCGACCGTTTCGCCAGAACGTCGTTGAGCACCGGGTCGTCGGCGATCGAGCGCGCGGCGGCGAGACGCTCTGCCTGCAGTTGCCACCCCTCGAGGCCGAGCCGCGGTGTGAGCTGATCCGGATCGGGCACGAGGTGCGCGTCGAACTCGTCGAGCAGTCGTCGAGCGAGTCGACGGCGCAGGCGGGCGAGTGCGGGCTCGGCGTAGCCGGTTCGCAGCACGGTCTCGTAGAGCGCCCACGCGCCGCCGCCGCCGCTCGTGTAGGCGCGCCCGCTGTCGAGCTCGCGCCCGAACGCATCGAGCGCCGCGCGTTGTGCGGGCGGCAGAGTATAGACCGCGTCACGCGCGCGTTCGGCGGCGAGCCGTCGCTCTGCTTTGATCTGCTCGGCGTCGGCGCCGTCGGGCGCGAGGCGCAGGTAGTGGTCGTAGTACGCGGCAGCGTCGGAGTATCGCGACGCCCAGAAGTACGCGCGGGCAAGGTTGCGATACGGCTCGGGTCGCGACGGAGACTGCTGGATCGCCGTCACGTAGGCCTCCGCCGCCGCCTCGTAGTCGCCCTGGTTGTAGGCCGTGTTCCCCTGCTGGAGCGCGGCGGCGTGCAGCCGCTCGCTCGGGGTCTGCCCCGCCGTCTGCGCCAGGGCGAACGCCGGGAACAGCGTCAGAACGACCAGCATGAGCAATCGCTTCGTCACAACTGCTCCGGGGGTTCGGTGTCGATGCCAAAGAGGTTCGGGAACGCTGCCCCGACCCCGAGCGAAATCTGATGGTCCGAGCCGAGGCCCGACTCGAAGTAGTCCTGGTAGCTGTAGCGCAGCATCCCGAACAGGTTCTCGGTGAAGTAGTACTGCCCGCCGACCGCGATGGTCCAGAACGCGTCCGTTCGCCGCAGCGTCTCGGGGCCTGTGAACGCGGATCCCTCGGCCTGGAGCCACTGAAAGTCGATCCCGATCCCCCCTTCGATGAACGGGACGAAGTTCTTGTAAAAGTGGCGGTAGAAGACCTGGAACGGCCGCAGTTGCAGCCGGCGCACGCGGGTCACCGTGGCGTCGGCCGTCGTGCCGTCCGCCAGCGTCGCGGCGCCGTCGAGTTTGAGCGAGCTCGAAAGATACGACAGCGACAGCACCACCAGCGCGAAGTTCTTCAGCCCGTAGGCTGCGTCGACGCGCAGACCGGTCGTCGTGAACGTCCGCTGAAACCCGCTCTGGAAGGTGCCCGAATCGTTGTCGAGCCCCTGAAACTCCACCGGCTGGTCGTCGCCCGAGCGCGCGTCCTGGAAGTTCCCCTGGTGAATGCCGTATTCGAACCCGAGGCGCAGGATGTAGTTGTTGAAGACGATCGCTTCCGACGAGATGTCGCGCAGGAAGATGTTCTTCTCTTCGAGCGGCGCGCTGCGACTCACCTCGATCCCCGGCTCGACCGTCACGGCGTCGCTCATCGACTCGTAGCCTTCGGCGCGGACCTCGAGGGTGTAGTTGCCGGGCTCGAGCGAGAGGGGCTCTCCCGCGCGCCCGGCGAGTTCGCCGTTCACGAAGACCTCGGCGCCGTCGGGGGCGTCGGTGATCGTCAGCGTTCCGGGGAGCTGCTTCATCGTGCGAGTGAGCGTCGCCGCGCGCCCGCTCGCGATCTCGACCTTCTCCTCGATGACCGCGAAGTCCTGCATCCGGATCGTGAGTTCGTGCTCCCCGACGCCGACCCGGTGCGTCAGCGGCGTCGTTCCGATCGGGCGCCCGTCGAGCGCCACCGTCGCGCCGGGCGGAGTCGTCGTGACGCTCACGATGCCGGTAGCGTCGAAGATCTCGGCGACGACGCCGAACCCGAGCTTTCTCGGGTTCGCCTCGAGCACCTCACCCTTTCGCACGATCTCGCCGCGCCCGTCGACGACCTTCCACGCTGCGCGGCCCTCGCTGAGCCGCACCCCGACGACGCTCGAGATGTCGAGGGCGTCGAAGACGACGGCCCCCGGCGCTACGCAATCCTCGGTCCCCATGTAGCAGCGCGGGACGAGCGGAGACTGTGCCGCCGTGTACTCCTTGAAAGCCTTCTCGGTCAGAAGGTGCCGCGCGGCGTCCGCTGCGAGCGCCTCGCGAACGCCGGCCCGAAACGCGTCGAGCCCCGCCGCCCCCTCGATGTCCCACAGCACGGTCTCGCCGATCGCGATCCCCCCGGCGACCTCGGCCTCCTCCACGTCGGGCGCAACGTCGCCGTCGGCCTGGGCGAAGACCAGGCAGGGGAAGAGCAACAACAAGATGAAGAGGAGGTTTCTCACGTCAGGCCGCAATCCGTCGCCAGCGGCCGTATCCTCCCATCGTCCCGCGCCACGCGCAAGACGAGCTCAGTTTGCCGACCTTCTCCGCTCGTCTCTCACGCCTTCCGTTTCGACTGCCCCTCATCTTTTTCCTGAATCGTCCCGGGAAAATCGGAGCCTCCGACAAACCCGGTACAGTTCAAGTTTCGGGAAAGTGGGGAGCGCGAGACGCCCGGAAGGAAAAGGAAAAGGAGATCGGGAAGCGGGAAGCGGGAAACGAAGATGAGGAAATGCGCACCGCTATCCGCCAACGGCGAACCACGTTATGATGCCCCCATGATCGACGAAGACGACGTCGCGACAGGCGAATTCGAGGCGGTAGAGCTGGACGACGACGGGGTCCCCGTCATCCCACGCGTCACCGACGACTGGTTCTGGCAGCTCGAGAAACACGTGCGGGAGCTCGAAGCGCGGACGAGCTTCGAAGTCGCGTCGAGCGAATCCCATCGCCCCCCGCCCGAGATACTGAAGGAACACCTGGCGTCCGCGTCGGGGCTCAAGCAAATCCCAGAGACGATCGTGTCGCTGTACGACATCACCGACGGGTACGACCTGAGCTGGCGGCGAAAGAACGAGGACGACGAGTGGGTCCCCGGCGGGGAGATCCATCTGTTCGGGTTCGCCGAAGTGTTCGGCAAGTGGGTCGGCTCGTTGTGGGGAGAAGCGCCCGAAGGAGCGGAACAAGAAGCGCTCGATTTTTCCTGGGAGCTGCGCGGGTTCGACGGCGCAGACCCCGACGACGAACGCATGGTGGTGTTCCACGTCCCCGAGGTTCTCCCGCGCTACCATCTCTACTGGCATGCTCCGCGCGGCGCGACGTATCGACTGCGCGTAGATTTTCTCGCCTATCTGCAGTGCCTGCTCGAAACCCGCGGCCTGTGCGGCTGGCAGTACATGGTGTGTGAGCTCGACGACCTCGAAGGCGACGACGAAGCGCTTGCTCGCGTCCGCGAATGCACCAGTTTGATGCGCAAGCTGTTCCCCGACGTCGACCTCTCCAACTACACCACGCTCGACGATGCCTGAAGACATTCTGAAAGTCGGAATCGTGACCGTCAGTGACCGCGCGTCGCGTGGCGAGTACGAAGACATCAGCGGACCGGCGATCCACGACTGGCTCGACCGCGCGCTCGTGACCCCCTGGGAGCACCAATCGATCGTGATCCCGGACGACTACGACCGGATCTGCGAGACTCTGCACGGCCTCGCCGACGACGCCGGCTGTCATCTCGTGCTCACGACGGGCGGGACCGGTCCCGCCCCCCGCGACGTCACGCCCGAGGCCACGCTCGCCGTCGCCGAAAAGGAGCTGCCGGGTTTCGGCGAGAAGATGCGCGCGATCAGCTTGAAGTACGTGCCTACCGCGATCCTCTCGCGACAGGTGGGAGCAATTCGCGGCAAGACTTTGTTCGTGAACTTGCCCGGGTCGCCGCGCTCGATCGCCGAGATCCTCGACGAACTCTTCGAGGCGATCCCCTACTGCATCGAACTGATGGAGGGGCCGTGGATCGACACGGACCCAGAGGTCGTGAAGGCGTTCCGCCCGAAGAAGAAGGGCACGAAGTGAGACGACGATGAGTGCGAAGTTGCGGGTTGGCGTTCTGTTCGGAGGGAAATCGGCGGAGCACGAAGTATCGCTGCGCTCGGCCCAGAACGTCATCCGCGCCATCGACCACGACAAGTACGAGGTCGTCCCGATCGGGATCGACAAGGACGGGCGCTGGTTTCTCGGTGACGAAGCGAAGCTGCTCATCGAGGACGACAACCCCGACCTCCCGAAGCTCAACCGTTCGGTCCACACGATGGTCGTTCGTCCCGGGCATCCGGACGCGGCGATGGTCTTCGCGAACAGCTCTGCCGGCCCGATCGACGTCGCTTTCCCCGTGCTCCACGGCCCCTACGGCGAGGATGGCGCCGTGCAGGGGATGTTGCGCCTCGCCGGCATTCCGTGCGTAGGAGCGGGCGTTCTGGGCTCGGCCGTCGGGATGGACAAAGACGTGATGAAGCGGCTCTTGCGGGACGCCGACATCCCCATCGCTCCTTTCGTGACGATCCGCGCGAACGGCCGAGACGCCGTCGATTTTCCGTTCTGCGAGCGAATGCTCGGCAACCCGATGTTCGTGAAGCCCGCGAACCTCGGCTCGTCGGTCGGCGTTCACAAGGTCCGCACCGCGCAAGAGTTCACCGCCGCACTGAAGGACGCGCTTTCGTGGGACCGAAAGGTCATCGTCGAGCAGAACGTCGTCGGCCGCGAGGTCGAGTGCAGCGTGCTCGGCAATGACGAGCCGCGGGCGTCCGTCATCGGGGAGATCGTGACGGAGGGGGGGCACGACTTCTATTCGTACGATGCGAAGTACATCGACGAGAAGGGGGCGAAGCTGCACATCCCCGCCGACCTACCCGACGAGGTCTCCGAGCGCCTGCGCGAACTCTCGATCCGCACCTTCGAAGTCCTCGAGTGCTCGGGGCTCGCCCGCGTCGACAGCTTCGTGACCGAAGACGGCGAGATCTTCGTCAACGAGATCAACACGCTCCCCGGCTTCACGAACATCAGCATGTACACCAAGCTCTGGGAGGCGACGGGCCTGTCGCAGACCGACCTCATCGACGAGCTGATCCGGCTCGCGATCGAGCGGCACACCGCGGCGAGCGAGCTTCGGACCTCGCGATCGTGAAGCGCCTACTAATCTTTGCAGGCACGCGGCCCGAGGCGATCAAGCTCGCTCCGGTGATCCTCGAAGCGCGTCGGCGCGCGTCGTCGTTCGAGACGACGTTCTGCGTGACGGCCCAGCACCGCGAGCTGCTCGACGACGCGCTCGGAGCATTCGGTATCCGGCCCGACATGGACCTCGACCTGATGGTCCCCGATCAGTCGCTCGACGCGCTCACGGCGCGCGTGCTGGGGGGCGCCGGCGAGGTGATCGCGCACAGCCGACCCGACGTCGTCATTGTCCAGGGCGACACGACGACGGCGATGGCGTCGGCGGTCGCGGCGTTTCATGCCGGCGTGCCCGTCGCGCATGTCGAAGCGGGGGTGCGATCGCACGACGTCGACGACCCGTGGCCCGAAGAAGCGAACCGACGGCTGATCACGCAGCTCGCGACGTGGCACTTCGCCCCGACCGAAAGCGCCGCCGAGCATCTCGCGCGCGAGGGGGTTTCGGCCGAACGGGTCGTCGTCACCGGCAACACCTCAATCGACGCCGCGCGGCTCGTCGAACCACGGCCCTCGGGACTCCCCGAAGGCGCCGTCATCGTCACGTGCCACCGCCGCGAGAATCTCGCCGACGACTTCGCCGCCGCCGCCGCGGTGGTCGAGGCGGTCGCGGAGAGCCAGCCATCGCGCCGCTTCGTGCTGCCGCTCCACCCGAACCCGCGGGTGCGGGAGCCGCTTCGGCGACGGCTCGCAGGGCGGCAGAACCTGGAGTTCGTCGCACCGCTCTCCTACCCGCAGATGCTCGACGCGCTCGCCCGCTGTGCGGGCCTCGTCACAGATTCGGGCGGGCTGCAGGAAGAGGCGACCTGGTTCGGCAAACCGTGCCTCGTCCTGCGCCGCACCACGGACCGGCCCGAAGCCGTCGCAGCCGGCGTTGCGTTCGAGACCGAACTCCAGCCGCGTCGGGCGGTCGCGGCGTTCGAGCGGTTCGCCGACTGGGCGCCGCCCCAATCGACGCGCACAATCTACGGGGAAGGTCGGGCGGCTTCTCGGATCCTCGAGTTCTTACGCGCGGCGGAGTGAGTCACCGCAGGTTCCGCCGCGGCGCTCCGATCGACAGGCCCACTGGTCTCGTTTACGAAGAGTTCGGAACCCGGAGGTGAAGACGATGACTTCGATCGATTGGAACGCTCAGATTTGGCGCCTCGCCCAGGGCCAGTTGTCGTTCGACCAGGCGCTGGCGATCCTGCGCCCCGACGACCCGAACGCGAGCCAGTTCGCGGTGCTGCTCGCGCGCGTTGCAACCTCGGAACAGGCGGAAGCGCTGGTGGATGCGGTCCACGCATCCGCCGAGGCTGCGCCCGCCGTCCAGTACGGCGTCGGCACCGAGCTCGTCGTGCGCGGGAACTGGCGGCCTGTCGTCGCCAGAACCTGGATCGGCTCGCTGATCGTCGAGTTCATGGTTGCCGCGGCGTTGGTCGACACACCCGACCGGGACGACTTCCATTCCGCCGCCGCGCCTCAGCTTCGCGCGGTCCTCGACGACCCGGACACCAACCCGCTCAGCGTGCTCGGCGCGAAGCACTTCATCGCGTCGCTGGACGACGGTCTGCAACGTGAGGTCCTGGAATGGCTCGTACTGGAAGTTCCGGCCGAGAAGGCCGAGGGGTTCTACGACGATCTCCTTTACGAACACGGGCAGGTCGACCCGATGGTCGAGCTCGCACGCTGCCTCGTGACCGCCGGGCGGATCGACGAGGGTCTGGAGTACCTCGAAGCACGGCACGCCGAAGCGCCGCAGATGAAGAACCTGCCGGAGCTGCTCGACGTACTGGTCATTCACCACGCCCTGCCGCCAGGCCACCAAGAGCCGTGGGGTGCGCGGTTCGCGCGATGGGCTGCTGCCACGACGACTCCGGAAGGGGTTTCCCTCTTCCAAGAGTGGTCGCGGCGCTCCTCGTAGACCCCGCAGGTTCTGCTCCGTGGTCGGGCGAGATGGGGCGGTCGTCGGGTATCGGTGAGCGGGCGTCCTGAGGCTGTCGTTTTATCGGAACATCCTGGGGCGTTGCCCCAGACCCCACCAGGGATTGCATCCCTGGACCCGCGATTTTTCTCGGGATCCGAATGCAAGAGATTGTACCTTCTGCTGAATTTTCGCGGAAGGTTTCTGAAAAATCATGGGGTCAAGGGGTGAAGGGGTTAAACCCCTTGTGGGTTTGGGCAAAGCCCAACGTTACCCCCTTTTACGACGTCCTTGTCCTCGTCCGCGCCTGGCACCGTTGCTGTCCAAACAGGCCCAATGGGCTATGTATTTATAGGCCCATTGGGTCATGATTTTGCGGGCCAGCGTCGAGAAGTCCCGCATTTGGCGGTACTCATCGGTTGCGTGACCCAATCGGCGAGTTTGGATGGGGGTTGACGCATGCGCCCGGAATCGAGGCGGGCGAGACGCCCGCTCACCGACCAAAGAACTCTACTTGGCGTTGATGAGAATCTCGGGGCTCGGAGCGGCGATGACCATGTTCCCCTTCACACCTGCGTCCTTGTAGATCTCCGGCATCTTGGACTGCAGGTCGTACTGCAGGAACTGCGGGTTTCGCTCCAGCGCCGCGCCGATCTCGTCGATGCGGGCCGCGACCGAGGCGCCCTCCCTGCGGGAGAGCTCTTCGCGCATCTGCATCGTCTCGATCTCGGCGGTCACGCGCTCGCGCTCGGCGATCGCCTTGTCCTTGAGGACGGCCTGCACGGCGCGCTCGGTGTTCGCCTGGTCCATCGCCTCGGGGTAGTCGAGGTTCGACAGCACGGTATCGTGGATGTTGACCTTCTGCCGGTCCTTCTCCTCCATCTTCTGCACGAAGCGCTCGCGGATCTTCACCAGGATCTCCTCGCGGTTCTCGTTCACGTCGTTCGCGCGGTGCGGCGAAATCGTCTCGCGCACGGCCTCCCCGATCGCGGGCCGAACGTACGTCACGTACAGCTTCTCGCCGCTGATCACGAACCCGCCCTTGTCGGCACTCAGTGTGTCGAGGAGCTCGGTGACCGACTCTTCGGAGCAGTCGGAGCTGAACGTGATGTAGACGTCGAGCTTGAACTGAACACCGTCTTTGGTGAGGGACTCGAGCGGCTCTTTGACCGTCTGCTGTGAGCAGTCGACCTGTGCGACGGTGTCGTACAGCCCGGTCCAGTAGGTGCCGGGTCCCAGAACGGGGCCCTCGAAGCCCTTGCCGCCCGAATAGAACGCGAGCGCACCCGTTCGGTCGAACATGCGACCCTTGTGCGCCTGCGGGATGTCCGTGCTGTTGCAACCGACCGTGAGTCCGGCCATCAGCGTGAGTAGGATCGTTCGAAAAGTGCGCATCGGTTCGCCTCCTGTGTCGTCCAGACACAACGCTACTCGCACACCCCGTTCGTTGGCACGTCGGTAATTTGCAACGATTTCGTCGTAGCCACAGCAGATGCGCTCTTCGCTCCCGTGGATCCTATCGGTTTGCGGTTTCGGACCCGGAACTCCTATCATCGGCGCGAGGCAGCCGCCCACACGCCCGGCAACGAAGAGGTACCATGAGTTCGCTCGTCATTGGCCATAGAGGACAGTTGGGAGACGCCTTCATGCGACTGCTCCCCGACGCAGACCGGCGGGGGGTCGACATCGACGACTGCGACGTGACGGATCCCGACGCCGTCCGAACGCTGTTCGGCGAGGGAACCCCTTCGGTCGTGTACAACACCGCGGCCTACAACGCGGTGGACGGGGCAGAGACCGACTACGAAGCGGCGCTCGCTCTCAACGGCGTCGCCCCCGGGCGGCTTGCCGCGGCGGCACGGAAGGTCGGGGCGACGTTCGTCACCTACTCGACCGACTATGTGTTCGGGGATGGCCACGCGAACCCGATCGACGAGTCGCAGGACCCCGCCCCGCTGAGCCGATATGGTCGTTCCAAGGTCGTGGGGGAGCGAAGTGCGCTGCAGAACAACCCGCGAACGATCGTCGTTCGGACGACCGGCCTCTACAGCGCGGTCGGGAAGAACTTCGTGAAGACGATGGTAAACCTGGGGCGCGCCGGAAAGAGACTGACCGTGGTCAGTGACCAGTATGTCAGCCCGACCTGGGTCGATCCGCTCGCCCGGGCGTCGGTCGATCTGGTCGAGCACGACGTGGCCGGCGTTTACCACTTCACGGCCGAGGGTGCGTGCTCCTGGCACGAACTGGCCGGACGAATTTTCGAGATTCTGGACATCCCGGCCGACCTCCACCCGACGACGGCGGACGAGTGGGGAGCGGCGGCCCGGCGCCCGGCTTTCTCGGCCCTCGATTCGTCGCTCGTCCGAGCGCTGGGGATCGTCCCCCAGCGCTGGGACGACATGCTCGAGACGTTCCTCGAGCGACACCGAGAATCTCTGTGATTTTTGGTTTTCGATTGTTCGCCAAGTTCATGTTCCACTATCGTTTCCGCTCACGGAGACGGCGGTGGCGCAGACGAAAGAAGGGCTGGGTGAAGGCACGAGCGCGGCGAGCTTCGGTGCTCTGATCGACGATCAGGAGATCGAGCGGCGGGAGGATCGGAAGCTCGCCGCCGAACTCACTCAGATCTTCAATGCGTTCGACCGCATCTTCACGATGATGCGCGTCTATCCCCCGACTCATCCGCTCGTCGCCGAGCTGGTGCGGGTCGTCCTGGGTCGCCTCGAGCCAATCCTCGAACGGGAAAACTCCGTCTACTTCAATCTCGACGCTCACGAGTTGCAGACTCTGCGTGGCACCCCGTTCTTCTCCCAGGAGCTCGCGGAGCGCGACCAGTTCGTGTGGTACGCGGCGTACAGCGACGGCCTGCTGCAGATTGAGATCGAGCGCGGGGTCACCGACGCGGAGCTTCGTGGACTGCTGCGGGTCATCAACCAGTCGGCGCAGGGGACGATCGCATCGGACGACGACACGGTCACGCTGCTCTGGGAGCAGCAGAATCCGCACATCCGGCATTTCGCGGTCGAAGGTTTCGTCGATCACGGCGAGCTCGAGGACTTCGGCGAGCGGACCGAAAAGGACGCGATCGAAATGATCGCGGACGCCGCGGTCGACCCGAACAGCGAAGAGGCCGCCGAACTTCACCGTCTCTTCGACAACCTCAATCTGGCCCACCTCGACCTCTTCACGCGGATGCAGATCGAGGCGAACGCGAAGATCATCGTACCGGAGCTGCGTGACCAGGATCTCGCCTACGCCTTCGCCATTCCGCTGAACCTGATCGACCAGCTCGGCGACGAGTGGCGCGCGGGGGCGGATCTGGAGTACCGCCTGATCGAAGCGCTGCTCTCCACGATCCGAACGGCTCCCGCCTCAGTCGGGGCATCGCGGGCAGCGGAGATCATCACCGCCGTCACTCGGCAGCTCCTCGACCACGAGATGTTCGAGGAGGCGGTGAGAATCCTCGAACTCCTGCACGACCGTCGTGAACTCTTCCTCGACACCGAGATCGATCCGCTCGGGGAGCTGATCGATCAGCTCGCCGAGCCGGTCCAGATCGAGGGCCTCGTCAATCTCTTCCAGCTTCGCCCGGACCTGCGTCAGGCGCTCACGCGGCTGTTGAAGCTGCTCGGTCGGGAGGTCCTGGTGACCCAGATCGCCAGGCTTCTGGCGGACCCCGATCGGAAGGTCGTGGCGGTCTCCGAGCTGGTCGACATCCTTTTCGAGGCTGTCGACGACGCGACGGCTCACCTCGTCACGGAGCCGGGGTATCTGGACCAACCGATCTATCTCAAGCGACTGATGCCCGAACTGGTGACCCGAGATTTCGCCGCGTGGAAGCCGACGACGGTCCTCATCCACAAGGCGATCGCGTCGAAGGACCCCGAGGTGCGGGATCTGGCGCTGAGCCTCGAACATCCCTGTTGGGACGATCTAGAGCTCGCGCAGCAGTACCTCGTCCCGATGGCGAACGACCCCGACGACAAGATTCGGAAGCTCGCGCTTCGGATGCTGGCAGACAAGCATCCGGCGATCTTCAAGGAGGCGATTTCGGACACGGTGCTCGCCCGCAAGATGGGCAATCGCACCCACGCCGAGCTGCGCTTCTTGATGCGGGCGTTTCTCGACAGCGCCGACGAGGGGGCCGAGTTCCTCCGGTCGCTGTTGGAGGTGAAGGGGTGGTTCGGCTCGGACGCGACGGAGTTCGCCAAGATGGCCGCGGCGATTCTCGTGGAGGCGGGCGACATGCTGGCGGTCGAGAAGATCCGGGCGGCACAGTCGTCCATCTTCACGAACCCGGAGCTCAAGCGCTCCTACACGCAGATCATCCAACGATTCGGCGACGCGTCGCTCTCCGAGGCGAGCGAGCTCGGGGAGGGCTCGTGAGCGATACGACGATCCAGCGGACTCAGTTTCTCGAAGAGCGCGATCAGCTCGTCGAGGACAGCCTCATCACCGTGGTGGGTCCGGCGATCACGACCTTTCTGACCCGAGTCATCAAGGTCGCCGAGATGTTCTCCGCGGACCATCAGCAGGTGACGATCGCGGCGCGAGAGTTCACCGAGTGGCTCGGGAAACAGTTCGAGGAATCGCGTGAGGACGAGATCTCGCTACAGATCGCGGAGCGGAACTTCTTCCTGAACGGTCAGCTTCTGAAGCTCGATGCGCGCGCCTACCAGCGGGCCGCCGAGATCCGGAAGACGTTCGCGGTCTATTCGATCAACCAGATCTCGCTGCGAAAGGGGGTCGGCGCTCTGGAGGTGGTGGCGCTCGTCCAGGCGCTGCGCGAAGCGAAGCAGGGGAGCCTCCCGACCCTGGAGTTCTTCCGGCAGCCGAACATCGGGCTCGCCTCGGTCGCAGAGCAGGACTTCGAGGTCCCCGACGTCGACGAGCGGCGCGAGCTGATCGAGCAGTACGCCGGGCTGCTCGTGAAGGTTCAGATCTACTTCGGACGCCTTCGACGCGGCGCCGTTCCTTCTGCGCGTCACATCAAGCGGATCGTCCAGCGGATCGCCGACTCCATCGAAGAGCGAGGCGACGTCTTCGTGGGCCTCATCAACCTGCGACTCATCCGCTCGCAGGACTTCGTCCACGCTACGAACACGTGCATCTATTCGATGCTCCTGGCGAGCGCGATCGGGCTGTCGAAAGTGGACATCGTGCGCTGCGGCATGACGGCGCTCACCCAGAACATCGAGCGTCTTCACGATCCGTTCGCCGAAGAGGGGGAGTTTCAGACCGGCGACGACACCCACTTTCAGACCAACCTGTCGTCGGTGGTCGCGCTGAGCGCGATCGGGGCGGGGGACGTGCTCTCCGCGCTGCGGCTCGTCACCTCGTACGAGCGTGGATTTCCCTTCAACAAGCCGCTCCCCCGCGAGTGGTATCGCGAAGAGCTCAAGCCCCACTTGCTGAGCCGCGTGATCGAGATCGCGCGCCACTACGACGTCCTGACGCAGGGGCTGGAGGGGGTCGAGTCGAAGCCGCCCGACCGCGCGCTCCAGACCCTGATGGCGAAGATGGGGTCGCATTACGACCCCAACCTCACCCGGATCTTCGTCAACATGATCGGGGTCTACCCGGTCGGGTGTATCGTCGAGCTGTCGACCGGCGACCGTGCGCTGGTGATCAAGAGCCCCGCCCTGGTGAGCGATCAGAACCTCTCGAACGCGAGCCGGCCGACCGTGAAGATGCTCGACGCGGGGGGACGGGTCCTCGATCTCGCGAGCTCGAAGCATCAAGGGATTCGAATCCAGCGGATCGTCGAGGAGAGCGAGATCGAAGAGCGCCCGGGCGCCTTCTTCTTGTTCTGACTGCTGACAGACGCAACTCGCTCGCCGGGGGTCGCTCCGGGACGCACTGCGCGATCCCCTTCCCACCCTCGTCGCCCCCCTGTAGCTTCGAGGCATGAAGAAGTTTTCCTATTGTCCACGCTGCGCCTCCCCGCTCGCGGTTCGCGTTCGCGAAGGGGAACGCGAGGACCTCGCTTGCACCGGGGAGGACTGCGGCTTCGTTCACTACGACAACCCGACGCCGGTGGTCGCGGCGGTCGTCGAGACGCCGTCGGCGGAGGTCATCCTCGTGCGCAATCACGGCTGGCCCGACGACTGGTTCGGGTTGGTGACGGGATTCCTGGAGGCGGGAGAAGACCCGAGAGAGGCGATCGTGCGTGAGGTCGCCGAGGAGTTGGGCCTCGAAGCGACGGTCGTCGGCCACATCGGCGACTACGTCTTCGAGCAGATGAACCAGCTCATCGTCGCGTATCACCTGCGGGTCTCGGACGAGCCCTTCGTCGTGGGTGGCGACGTCGCCCAGGCGAAGAAGGTGCCGGTGGGGAAGCTTCGAGCGTGGCCGATGGCGACGGGGCTCGCCGTTCGCGACTGGCTGGGCGAACATCGCGGTCGCACCTTCTCCGGTCCTGAAGGCGTGATCTTGGAGCGCGGGGTAGCGCGTTTCGCGGAGTCCGAGCTCGCCCGACTCTACCGGAGCGTCGGATGGGAGGGGCACGCTGGCGACCTGGAACGTCTTCGGCGGGCGCTCGACGGCTCCCACCTCGTGGTGTCGGCGCGCGACGAGGAGAGCGGCGCGCTCGTCGGCTTGCTTCGCGGGGTGAGCGACGGCACCTGGATCGCCTACCTCCAGGAGGTCCTCGTCCACCCGGACCATCAGCGGCGGGGAATCGGCCGCGCGCTCCTGGTCGCGTTCGACGAGGTCTACGCGGAGGTTCGGCAGCGGGTGTTGCTCACCGACGACCGCTCCGACCAGCATGGCTTCTACGCGTCGGCCGGCTGGGTTCCCCTGCGCCGCGGAACCCCGCAGCTCCACGCCTTCGCCAAAATCGACGGGCTGAGTTGATCCCGGCTCCCGCTACGGCGCGCGTGCGAATCTCCCCGAACCGCCAGTTGCACCCGACGCGCACTTGTCCAACACTACGGTCATGCCGACAGCCGACGCCGCCATCGAGAACGTCATTCGACAGTTCTCCGATCCCCTCGCCTTCTTTCGGGAACTGATCCAGAACGCCATCGACGCCGGGTCGAAGGAGGTCGAGATCGACTTCGATCACGACCCGTCCACCCGCATGGCGACCATCACGATCGCCGACTGGGGGGAGGGGATGACTCGCGAGATCGTGGAGAGTCGTCTGGTGCGACTCTTCAGCTCGCACAAAGACGACGACTTCACGAAGATCGGCAAGTTCGGGATCGGGTTCGTATCGGTCTTCGCCATCGAACCGGAGCTCGTCTGCGTCGACACCGGCCGCGACGGTGAGTGGCTGCGGATCCTGTTTCATCCCGACCGGACCTACGAGCTGATCGCGCTCGACGCGCCGGTCGAGGGGACGTCGGTACGCCTCATCCGGCGGATGACGCTGGGGGAGTTCGACGACCTGAGGCGGCGGGCGCGGGAGGCCGTCGAGTCGTGGTGCCGCTACGTCGACGTACCGGTCTACTTCGAAGGGGAGGACATCCGCCGCCGCTTCGACCTCGACGGGATCCTGACCGCGACGCTGCAGGAGGAGGGGACACGCGCGGTCGTGGCGCTGCGGCGTGAGACGCACTGCGGCGGAGCGCTGTTCCACTCCGGCCTCGCCCTGATCGAGCGACCGAGCCAGTGGGACCACGTCGAGTACATCCTCGATTCGCGCTACCTGAAGCACACGCTCACGCGAGACCAGATCATCGCGGACAAGAACTACCAGGCCGCGATGGACCGTCTGGACGAGCTCATTCAGGGCAAGCTGCGGAGCGTCGCGAGCGAGGCGCTCGAGACCTGGCCTCTGGACGACGACCGACGGTGGGACTGGGAGAATCTCTGCGCGGCCGGGTACGGAGCGTTCGGCGGCAAGTTCGGCGAGTCGATCCGGTGGCCGACCGTCGGTCGAGAGCTCGCCACGACCAAGGAGTGCGCGAAGGCGAGGCGACGCCAGAAGCTCTTCCTGAGCCGCGGGGTCCCCTCCTTCGCCCACGAACTGCCAGATGACCTGCTGATCCTCGACGTGCGTCCCGACTCCGCGTCGGCCACGGTTCTGTGGAGCTCGCTCGGAGACGAAATCCCGTCGATCGAAGAGGCGTGGGCGTTCGTGAAGCCCGTCGATCGGCGGGCCCAGCCGGGAGCCGAAGCGCTGGTCAGCGAACTCGCGCAGGTCCTGAACGATGTCGAGGTCCACCCACTCTCGATCCAGTTCGCCGACCTCGACTACCCCCACTCGCCATTCGAAGGTCGTATTGCGGTCACCGCTCCGCGGACCGATCAGCCGTTGCCCACGGCATCCTACGAGACGTTCGACCCTCACTCGACGTCGGGGCATGTCCTGCTCAACGTGTCGTCCGAGACCGTAGACCAGGCAATCGCGGCCGCCGCTCGCGAACCCGAGCTCGCTGCGTATACGCTGTTCAAGATCTGCGCGCTCGGTCACGACGCCGTCGAGAAGCGGATCCTCACACCCGAGCGCGACGTCGAGCTCGCCACGGCGCTGCTCGACCGACGCGCCGACCGAACTGCCCGACGAGGCGAGTGACCGCGGTCACTCGAAGGGATTTCATGGGCGAGGAACCGTCGGAACAGTGGATCGAGACGTTACGATCTCACGGCGAACGGGTCGGCGAGGGGCGACTTCTCCTCGACGCAGAAAAGGCGCGCGAGAAGATGCGCCTCTACCAGTTCGAGCATCCGAGCCAGTACGTTCTGCAGATCGTTCGAGCGGCGCACCTCGCGGAGGCGACCAAGCTCGAGTTCCGGATCGACTCCGACGAGCTGTCTGCCGTCTTCGATCGCACGCTCGATTTCGGGCGATTACGGGATCTGTGGAACGCCGGGATCCAGATGGAGGACGTGCCCGAGAGCGCGCTCGCGATGGGGCTCGGGGCCGTGCTCTCGCCCGAGCTCGACCACGTTTCGGTCGAGACTTCCGGACCCCAGGGCACCGCCCGCCTGCGGCTCGACGAGACAGGTGAGTCCTTCGAGGTGGTTCCGGGCGATCCCGGGGTGGTCGGGACGAGGATCTACGTGAGGGAGAAGCGTCGCCTGGACCACCTCTGGGAATGGATGGCGACCCTCGACGGGGCGTTTGCGGAGGCGAGGTTTCTGCGTTCGCACTGCCGCTGGGCGTCGATGCCGATCGTGGCGAACGGGAAGGTCGTGAGCCGTCCGCCGGAGTGGTTCCGCCATCCTTCCCTCGCCGCACAGCGACCGATGGGGGCGGTAGGGACCGTGGAGGACGAATGGGGCTCGCGGGCGAGCGTCGTCGCGTGCGAAGAACCGGGGTTGACGCTCTACGTCGTCCGACACGGTCTCCTCGTCGCCGAACACCGTATGCCTACGAAGGTCTTCGGAGGGGTCGGCGTGGTGGAGACGACGGCGGTGAATGTCGACCTCACCCACCTCTCCGCGATTCGCAACGAGCGCTTCGGCGCGGTCGTCGAGACGCTCGGCGAGCGCGCACTGTTCCAAGCACTCCTGGGGGTACAGGCGAACATCGATCCGGCGCGGCGTCGCGCTCTCTTCATCGAGGCCGCGGGACGTGCACGGGCGGTCCCCGGCCGCCTGCCCCAGGCGTCCGCACTGGTCGCCGAGCTGGCGGGCGAGCAGATCTGGCCCCGCGGCTGCGGCGAATCGGACGAGCTCGTCTCGCTACGTGAGCTCGCGCGCCGGGGCACGATCGGATGGGTCGTCGAACGCTATCCCTTCGAGACGCGCCACTCTCCGGTGGTGCTACTGAGCCGGACCTATGACCGCGAAGAGGCGCTCGCCGCACTGGGAGGGTTCGAGGGCGTCGTCCTGAAGAACGTCGAAGACGAGTTTCGCGCCGAACAGACCCGGCTTCGGAACTTCAGCATCTGGAAGTCACGCCCTCGACAGCCACAGCCCGACTCGGCGTTCGCACGCAGCGTCGTCGACGAAGGACGCACCCTCTGGATCCACCTCCCCGAGTCGTTGTTGGTTCACGGCAACGCCGTGCGCAACTACCGGATCGACGGACGGGCGGTAAGGTCGGACGTCCTTCGGGATCCTCTCTTCGCGTTCGACTGGGACGGGGACTTCGAAGCGAACGACCGGTGGGAAGACTACCGCAATGCGGACGACGATCTGCGCGCTCTCGCCCTGCGGATGCTCGATGCGGTTCCCGACTTCATCGACCGAACGGTGGAGGTCTGGGCGCGGACACCGGGGCGAAGGCCGCTCGCCATTCGCTGGTGTCAGGCGATCGCGCGGGGTGAGCTGGCATCCCGTCTTCTGTCGGAGATGCTCGGCGGCGACGCGTGGTCCGAGCAATTCGACGCCGAGGCCGTCAGGGTCGCTGTGGGTCATTCCACGTACCGCCTCGCCTCCGTTCACGACACCACGGTGTCCGAGCGGATCGATGCGCTGGGAGGACTCGCCGATCTGCCCATGTTCGAGACCGTGGCCGGGACGTGGGTATCGATTCGCGATCTGGACGAGCACGCCGACATCTTCTGGGTCGCCGCCGGGTCCGCTCTCGCCGAGGAGTTGCGGACGGTGGAGGTCGAGACGGCGGCCGAAGCGATCGTCGTCGCGCTCGCCGAGGAGCGAGACGCCCTCGACGCGGTCTTTGGTGAGAGGCTCGCGAACGGGCAGCTCACGATCGACCGAAGGACGGCTCGCGAAGAGTTCCTGCGCCGTCCATTCTGGACGCCAGAAAGGGCGCCGGTCCTCGCGACCCAGTCGAGGACGGTCGCGGGGTGGCCGGTGGAGTGCTTCCTGGTCGCACGAGACGTCCCTCAGTCGACGATCTTCTGGGTTCGAGAAGGACGGTTACTGCGAAAACAGAGACTCGATGCATCGGCCCTGGGCGGCGAAGCGTGGTTCGTGGTGCGCTCCGACGATCTTCCGACGACGTTCGGTTGGGATCATCTGCAAGTCACGGAAGAGACGCAGCTCGTCGTAGAGGCCTGCAACGGCCCGCTCCGGGCGGATCTACTCGAGGCGTGGATCCGAGATGTGGCGGAGCTCGCGGCGGTCGAACGAGCCACGGCGCGGCGATTTTTCGACGCTCTCCAGTACGTCGCGATGCGGGACCGCTTGCTCGACGAGCCGGTTGTGACGGTGATCCGGCGGGGCTCGTCCGGAAGTGCGGAGTTTGGTCGCCGTTCCCTCCAGGAGTTGCGGTCGCGAGACCTCGTCGCCCTCACCGACGAGCGCGTGCCCCCCGAGATCGACGAGTTCGACGAGCTCGTTTGGGTCGCAGACGCGGATCTGTCCAAGCGACAGGCGACGGCTCTCTTCGGCGACGGGGTCTTCGACCTGACGTTCCGGGGCGCCGGCGAGAACGAGGCCGCGCGCCGCACGTTTCTGGAGCGGCCGTACGCCGGCTTCGAAGTTCCCGGCATGGTGGAAGGGACGATGGTGCGTGACCCGATGGGGGAGCTTCTGCTCTGCACCGTGCACGACAGTTTTCGCCCGGCCGCCGGGCCCTCGAGGATCAAGGTGTTGCTGTACGGGAGACTGCTGGAGGAGATGGTCGTCCCGACGCCGTTCGGTTCCTTTCGCGGGGTCGCGCAGGGGGAGAGGATCCAGGGGGACGGGAAGTTTCGACGCGTCGTGCGCGGTCGGCGAGCGGTGGAGGACCTCGTACGGCGCGCCTCGGAGGAGCTCGTCGCGACGGTTTGCAGGAGCGTGCGGGAGGCCTCCAACGCGGTCGCCCACCGAGTCCGTGGTCTCGAGTTGCTCGCCCTCTGTCTCGCCCGCGAGGCGGACTTTCCGGCCTCGGTGAGCGACGAGATCCGCGCCCTCCCGCTCTTCCGGACGACCGGGGGGCGAACTGTGGGGTGGGATCGTGTTCTCGCGCTGCGAAGGGGGGAGTTTCTCCCCTTTGGAGGGCGCGTATCGGACGGTCCGGAAGGCGTGCTCTTCGACCGAAACACGCCGCCCGGAGCACGTGCCCTGCTCGAGCGTCACTGCAGGCTGCGCGAAGAGCCCGACAACCCCGTGATCGAGGAGGCGCGGCAGGAAGAGCGGCAGCGGGCCGAACCGAAGGGGGCTGACGCGACGTCGCGAACGACGGAGACGTCGCGAAGCGCGAACGACGACATTCGCCGACGCGTGTTCCGCGGAGCCCCCGCCGTATCGATCGCTTCCGAGGAGTCGCGTTCCGAAGCGTCGCACGTCGGGGAGCCCGAACCGACGAACCTCCTGCGATTGCTGACTGAGACCCTCGCCGAGCTGGGCCAAGACAGAATTCGCCTTCGCCCCTCGGCTTCGAGCGGTGGTGGCCTTTGCGAAGTGACCGCGGACGAGGTGAAGTTGGACATGGGCCACCCGCTGGTGCTCCGCACCGAGAACACTCCCTCGGAGGCTACGGTTTTGCTCCTCGCGTCCGTCTTGATGACCGCGGTCAACGAACAGCTCGCTTCGATCACCGACGTCGACGAACGAAGTGCTCAGTTGCTGGCTTTGCAGCGGATTTCCCGAATCGGAGATGTCGATGTCGACTGATTATCTGGAGGACCTCAGAGGGGGGGGCGAACGGGTCGCGACCGGGAGGTTGACGCTCGACGCGTCGAAAGCGCGGCAGAAAATGCAGGAGTTCACGCTTTCGAACCCCCACCGCTACGTGCTGCAGATCGTACGGTGCGCTTCGATCGCGGGGGCGGATGCGGTCGAGTTCGAGATCGACTCCGACGAGATGTCCGCGACCTTCGACCGGCGGCTCGACTTCGAGCGTCTCGCGGACCTCTGGAGGATGGGTCTCGAGCACCCCGACACCGCCGAAGGGGTCCTGGCGATCGGGCTAGGGAGCGCGAACGCGCTCCAGCCGGCAAAGATCCTCGTGGAATCTTCCGGTCGTGGACGCGCCGCCCGCCTGACGATCGAGGGGGGCGTGGACGACTTCGTCCGAGGAAGATCTGCGACAGACACCGTCCGGACTCGGATCTACGTCCGCGAGAAGTTTCGCCTGGGGCATCTGGCGGAGTGGTTCGTCACCACCGACGGTATGTTCGACGAGGTGAGAGCGCTGGAAGAGGGGTGTGCGTGGTCACCACTGAAGGTCGTCGTGAACGGCTTCGAGGTCGCCTGCCCGCGAGATCCGCACGAGGAGCCGGGACCTGTCGTCGAGTTCGGCGGCGGACGCGGTTCGGTCACGGTGACGTGGTCGACCGACCTGGTCGTTCATTGCCTCAAGCAGGGCGTCGAGATCGGCACCTACCGTCAGCCGATGACGACCTACGGCGGGGAGGGCTGGGTGGAGAGCGACGACTTCCCCACCGACCTCACGTTCCTCAACGCGGTGCAGGACGCGGAGTTTCGTGGCCTGGCGCGGACGATCGGAATGGAGGCCTATTTCGCGTCACTCGCTCGCTCGCTCGCCGACCGGCCGACATCGCGCAAGCGTGGCATCCTGCGCGACGTTGCGACGGCGAGCGCGCCATCGGCGAAGAAGATCCTCGCCGCGCTCCTCCAGGATCGCATCTGGCCGCGCGGCTGCGCGGGTGAGCCGCGCCTCGTGTCGATCGACGACGTCACCGCGAACGGGGAGATTCGCTGGGTCGCGAAGGAGTTCGATTTCGAGTCGGACGAGCTGTCGCCCGTGATGTGCCTCCCGACCGTGTCCGACTTCGGCGAAAGTCGCAACGAGTTGCTCGGCGTGTTGCGATCGGCCGTCGTGGCGAAACCTCGCGACTGCACCGCCGCCTTCGAGAACGAAGTGGTCCGCAGGGCGAACGTGTCCCGCTGGAAGGCAGAGCCCGTCGACCATGGTCCGCGGGGCCCTTCCACGGCCGAGATCGTCCGGGACGGTCGGACGATCAGCGCGTCGGTGACCGCATTGCTCGAGTCGGGTGGGCCCGCTCGCACGATGCGTCGAATCGAGGGGCGCACCCTCTACAGCGTCGACCAGAAGCGCGGCCTGGTAAGCGTCGATCTCGACGGATCGTTCCGAGCCGACGCGCGGTTCGAGGACTACCACCCCGAGGAGCGGCCGATACTCGAGGAGCTCGTCCTCGCGCTGGTGGACGCACTTCCGACGTTCGTCGAGGAGCTCGCCGCGAGCTGGGTCGACGAGCCCGGGGTCCGACCTCTGGCGCTTCGCTGGCTTCGCGCCTCGGCCGACGGAATGTTTCACATTCGGACGGTCCTGGGGGTGTTCGAGAAGTTTCCGGAATCCCGCGATTTCGCTTCTTCGCTCAACGAAGTCGTCTCGAGACACGGTCTCTACCGGGTCTTCGGGCCGGTCTTCGCCGATGGGCCGAACGAGGAGGCGTTCGATCGGCTGGGTTCGCTCGCGGAGGTTCGAACGTTCGAGACCACGCGAGGGTTTCGAAGCGTCCGTGAGTTGGCGGCCTTGGACCACGTCGACTGGATCTCCCGAGCGGCATACGACCGTGGGAGGGCGGCCGAGTCCGCCGCGACGATGGTCTTCGTCGACGACGAGGCGTTGCTGACTCTGCAGAGCCTCTTCGGGGAACGCTGCCGGGACGGGCAGGAGGTGCTTCGCCGGGAGGAAGGCCGACGGCGCTTTCTGGCGAAGCCGCAGTGGTCGGCGCCCGAAGGCGAGCCGCTCGCGTCCCACGAGTTCGTCTCGGAGTCGACGGACGCGCACGTCCTGGCGAGGCTGACGAAGGGGCAGGGAGGGACCGTCGTCGAGTTCGTGCGCGAGGGCCGCGTGCTCGGTACGACCGAGTCGGCCCACGTCCTGCCGGGCAGCGTGACGATCACGATCTTCGACGACGAGGTGCAGCCCGACGTCGACTGGAGCGACGTCGCGGACGACGACCGGTTCTACGACCTGCTCGCCGATGCGGAGAAGGCGCACATCGAGGCGCTCGCGAGCTTCGTCCTGGAAGCGGGCCAGGTGGCGAATCTCGATGATCCGACCCACTCGAAGCTCTACTTCGACGCCCTCCTCGCCCTCGTGGAGTCCGATCGGGACTGGTCGCGAAGGGGACTTCTCACGCGGGCATCCCGGGAAGACGAGGGGTTCGTCCCGCGCCCAGTGTCGCTGGAGGAGGTTCGAGAGGCCGTCCGGGGCGACGCGGAGGTCCGTCTCTGCTGGGGTGGAATGCCCACCCACGAAGAGCCGGGCGCGCTGACGGTGTACGTGGGTGACCGACCGCTCCCCGAGAGAACGATCGGCGCGATCTTCGGCGACTCGTCGATCCTCGACGTTTCGCCCGTCGCCTGGGACGATGCCACTGCGTTCCGCGAGTTCCGAGCGCTGCCCACTACCGCTTTCGAGCTGAAGGACGTCGTCGCCTCCGTAGCAGTCGAGGCGGGCGACCTGGAGGTGCTCCTCGGGGTCACGTACTCCTCGTTCTCCACGCACCACCGCGCGTCCACCCGCACCCGGATCCTGTTCGACGACCGTGTCCTCACGGTCGTCGAGGCGCCCACCCCGCTGGGTGATTTCACCGCGATCGCGCGAGGCCGTGGGATTCATCCGGACAGGACGATGAGCCACGTCGCGACAGGGGCCGCGGGGATCGGTGAGCTGGTGCTGCGGGCATCCGAAGAGGTGGTCAGTCGCACCCTCGACGAGTTCTCTCGCGCTCCTCAGCGGGGCCTCGTGCGCGACACGCTCCTGAAGTGCTTCGTCCGCGTCAGAAGCCAGCCCTTGGAAATCCCGCCGCGGCTCCTGCGGCGGATGGAAGAAGCGCCACTCTTCCTGACGGGCGACGACACCTGGCTGTCGCTCGTCGACCTGCGCGGTCGATCGGTCGACGGGATCGTCCACTACACATTCGAGCCGGGTGACCCGGACGCTCTCTTCGTGATCGGCATCGAAGAACAGACCCTTCGCCGGCTGCTCGGAGAAGAGTTCTTCCTCGTCGACACCCGCGACGCCGCCGCGGAGGAGGTCCCTCTGTTCGCCGCCGCCGTCGACGGGGAGCCGGCGCTCAAAGAGACACTGGTGCCCGACGAGGAGATCGAGCTCCCCTCCGTCGAGGAAGTGCTCGGATCTCGAGCGCGGCCGGTCCGCACGAGCTCGTTTTCGACGGGCTTCGCTCCCCGCCAGGTGTCGTTCGTCCAGCGGGTGCGAGAGCTGGTACAGCACGCTTCACCGACCGCGGTCATCGAACCTGCGACCCTGGGGACGAAGGCGCCCATCTGCCGGGTGATCACCGATCAGGTAGAGTTGAACCTCGAACATCCGGTGTGTCGTCGGATCGTCGAAGACCCTTCCGACGTCGCCGTCGCGTTCGTTGCGTCGATGGTGGTGACCGCGGTCAATGCGCAACTGCGTGAGGTCCTCGACGTCGACGAAGCGAAGTCCCAACGACGCCTCTTGGAGCGCATTTGAGCGACGAGCTTCGACGATTGCGCGCGGGCGGATCGGCACTCGCGAAGGGCCGCCTCAGCCTGGATGCCGAGCACGCCCGCGAGAAGATGCGGCAGTTCCAGTTGTCGGACCCGTTTCAGTACGTGTTGCATCTCGTGCGTTGTGCTTCGATCGCCGGCGCGACGCGGATCGACTTTCAGATCGACGCCGACGAGGTCGAGCTGCGGTTCGACGCCGGGCTCGAACCCGATCGACTCGTCGACCTCTGGAACGTCGGCCTCGCCGAGCCCCAGAGTGCCGTCGGGGCGCTCGCTGCCGCGCTCGGCACGGCGATGGGGCTCGGGATGGCGGAGATCCGGGTCGCCAGTTGGACCAGCGGGCGCCTCGTCCGCCTCGAGATTCGCGACGGAGACGAGGTTTCGGACATTGCCGAGGGCGACCCCCCCGCGGGGGTCGAGACGACGGTCTACCTTCGAGAGCGGTTCCGCCTGGGTCATTTGCGAGACTTCTTCCGGAAGTTCGACGGTGACCTCGCCGAGGTCCACCACATCCGTGAGAAGTGTGCTTGGACCTCGATCCCGATCCGAATCAATGGCGATCTGGCGAACCGTAGAGCCCTGATGCTGCGAGCCGATGCCGGCTCGCGCCCGGGCGCCGGTGTCGTCCTGTCGGAGGAGCGGTGGCTGCGGATCCACCTCGTCCGCGACGGCGTCGAGATAGGCGAGTGGCACACCGACGAGTTCGGCGGCGGCGAGGGATGGGTGGAGTCGACCGCCCTTCAGACGGACCTCACCGGCCTCGCCGCGGTGCGCGATCCGCGTTTCGAGACGATCGCCCGCAGTAAAAGCCTGGACGCGTATTTTCGGGCGGTTCGCCTCGAGGCGGCCAGCCTCCCACGGGAGCGGCTGGCGAAGGACTTCGTGTGGGCGGTGGAGCAGAGCCACGCTGCCGAGGCGAGAGCGCTCGCGAAGGCGCTGGAGAGCGAGCCGCTGTGGCCGAGGGGGTGCGGCGCCGGAGGGCTCCTGAGCGTGAAACAGGTCGCCGCCGGTGCGCGGCAGCTACCGTACGTCACTCGGCGCTTTCCTTTCGAGACAGACGTCTCCCCGGTGCTGCTCGCGAAGTTCACCAGGGAAGAGTGGCGACGAATGCTCGGTGCCCTTCAGCGTCACACGGGGCGATTCCAGACGGACGTGACCGAAGGCTTTCGGGCCGAGGAGGAGGCTCGAGCGGCGAGGGAGCGGTGGCTTGCACGGCCGGTGCTCGGCGCGCCCGATGCGCCGCACCGGGTTCGCCTCGAAGGTGCCCCCGAGGTCTGGCTCACCGTGTCGTCCATCCTCGATGCCGGAGGCAATGCGTTCGTGAGGCGACGGAGCGCGGGGCGGGCTCTTCGGATGAAGACCGTGCGCGAAGGGTTGATCTGCATCGATGTCGACGGTGAGGTCGAGCCGAACGCGAGCTGCACGGACTACTCGGATCCGATGGTTCTGGCGGAGCCGATGGTGAGGATTCTGGACGTCCTCCCGGCGTTCGTCGCCGAGGTGGCGACCGGGTGGCACGCCGAGCCTCCCTCGCGGCGACCGTTGGCGGTTCGCTGGCTCGCGGCCCTGGCGCAGGGAGAATTTCACCGTGCGGTCGCGGCTTCCCTGTTCGAGGGGAGCGTGCCCGCCGCCGCAGAAAGGCGCCTGCGCAGCGTCGCTGCCCGCCATGCTTTCTACGGGGTCGGTCGGCCGAGGATCGAGACGTCGCCCCGGGGGGAGGTGGAGGAACGTCTCGGCCCGCTCGCGACGCTGCCGATGTTCGCCACGCTCGCCGGCTGGGCCTCGTTCGTCGACCTGGTGTCCGAGCCCTCGCTGCTGTGGCTCGATTCTGCCGACGATCATTCCGACCTCATCGAGGGAAGTCAGTCCCTGGATACCTTCGTGCCGGCGCGCTTCGTGCTGTGCGATGCCGCCGAGCTGCGCGCGCTGAACGGGATCTTCGGGTACGGCATCCGTTCCGGTCGGTCGTGGCTCGTCGGAGAGCTGGGACGCCGGCGCTTCTTGCGTCGACCGACGCGCCCGGAGAGCGACGAACGAGGGCTCGCCAGACTACCGCGCCGTCAGGAAGCCGGGGGAGCACTGATGGACGTGGTGCTCCGGGGGACACTCCCGCGTTTCGTCGTGGAGTGGGTTCGAGAAGGCCGCGTTCTGGGAAGGTCGACCTTGCCTCCCCTTCGAGGCGGCGACGTGTTGGTGACGTTCTGGGACGACGAACTCCCCCCGAACAGCGACTGGAGCGACGTCTCGAAGGCGATGCGGGTCGAAGCGCTCGAGGGAGTCGCGCGGCAGCTTCACGACGAGGTCCATGCGAAATTCCTCCACGAGGTCGCGCGCCGGGGCCGTTTCGCCGACGCCGACGAGGCGCGCGTCTTCTATCGCTGGCTCGCGCAGTTCGCGGACGACGGCGCCGACATGATCGACGAGCCGCTCCTCACCCTCGTCGACGTCGGAGCGGAGCAGCCGCGACGGCAGGTGTCCCTGCGCGAAGTGCGGGAGGCGATCGGGAGGGGGCACCCGATCGTCGTCTGCGCAGGCGACGCTCCGACGCGGCTCGACGACTGGGTCTGGTGCATCGATCTGAAAGAGGAGGTGCCCGACGCGGTGGTGAGCGATCTCCTCGGAACTTCCGAATGGCTGCATGCAGGCCCGATCAGCCGCCCCCCCTCCGAGACCGACGACGCCGAGTTCGTGAGTCCCGTCCCCGAAGCGCAGACGATCCGCGTCGTCGGAGAACGCGTCGAGCTGCTGATGTGGGAGCCCGAGCGTCCCTCAGGCAAGGACGGAGTCGTCGCGATCGACGTGCTCTTCGGGGGGAGAAAGGTCGAGACGCTCTACTTTCCCGTCATCTTCGGCCGATCGAGGGGGCTCGCGCGGGGAGATGCGATCGCGGTCGATCGATCGATGGAGAGGGTCGTGGCGGGCTATCGGTCGATCGCGGTCGCGGTGCGAGAGGCTGACGAGAAGGCACTCTCCGCAGCTCTCGACCGACACGAGCGGCGGCCCGCCCCCGACCCGCAGCGCCTCGATCTCCTCGCCGCGCTCGGCAGGGCTCGAGAACGGGGCGACGCGTTCGTGGCCGCGAGTTTGCGGCGTCGGCTCGAGCTCGCGCCGCTCTTTCGGACCGGCGGCGGCTGGGTCTCCTACCGGGAGGTTCGCGCGCTCGCCGCGAGCGGCGTCATCGGCTACTCGCCCTGGAGCACGGAGCCGGACACGCTGCTGATGGCCAGCCACGAGCGCTCGGCGCACGAGTCCGCGCTGGACGACGTGGTGCTGGTCCGCCGGGCGGCTCGCAAGGTCTCCGCCCCGATCGTAGGGGAGTCGAAGACGGTCGAGGCGGAGGCGCCCGACGAGGTGGGAACCAAGCGGCCGCCCCCCGATGCGTTCGCTCCGCCGCTCCGAATCCACGACCCTCGTCTCGGCTTCGCCCAGGAGGTGGGAACTGTGGTGCAGGAGATCCTCCCCCAGACGTCGTTCCGCGTGGTGACCGCCGGCCCCGAGGATGTGCTGGTGAGGAGCGCGTTGGACCACACCTCCGTCAACGTCGAGGCGCCGATCTTCTCACGGTTGATGGAGGAGGAAGAAGTGGGAGCGCTGCTGCTCGCGTCGCTCGTCTCCACGTCGCTCAATGCGAAGCTCGGGAGGTTCACGGACCAGGAAGAGTCCGCCGCTCAGCGTTCGCTTCTGAAGCGCTTGCTTCGAGCCGCAGACGCACCCGGCAGCGGAAGGTGATTCAGTCCTCTCGGACCAGGGTGAAGAAAGCGCCCGATTTATATTTTCCGCGAATGTAGGCGCGCCCGATCGTCACGTGGTCCGAGATCGTTCGCAGGCGATCGACCATGCCGTGGTAGGCGAAGAAGCCGACGCCGCGCCAGTTCGGACCGATCTCGGGCCACTGCGGTGGGACCCGCTCGGGATAGCGGGTGTAGTCGATCACCACCTCGTCGTTGTCGTCGTCTTCGTAGGCGACGTAGAAGCCGGGGGATGCGGCCCAGCGGTACCAGTTCTCGTTGTACCCCCACAGGACGTCGTCTCGATCTTCGGGGCGTACGAAGCGCTTTTGGAAGTGGTCGATTCCGGGCGCCAGCGTGTTCTTCCCCCAGTGGTGGACCGGCTCCATCGGGGCGACGGAGGGGGGGACCAACTGTTCCAGGGTGACGACGCGACCCTGCGCCTGTTCGTAGATGCGTTGCTGCGTCTTTCCCCACCACTTGCGCGTCGCCTCGACGCGTTCGGGGTGGGACGCCTTCTCCAACGCTTCTTCCAGCGCATCGAAGTCGATGCGGTCCTGCTCTGCGATGCGGGTGATTTCGTCGACGAGATTCATTCATTCACTCCAATTACGACCGATCGGTCAGAAGCTAGCGAACCGCTTCCCACCTTGCAACGAGCGCGTCGACGATTCGAGGCTCGACGTCTTCGTCGTCGCGGGCGGCGGCGAGGAGGTCCTCGAGGTAGAGAGGGTCGGCGAGGCGTTGCGCGAGGGAGCGGTCGGGAAAAGCGTTGTCTTTGGGGTAGCCGGCGGTCGCTTCGAGTCGTTCGCGATCGACGAGATCGCAAAGAGTGACCACGGTCATCGAGTCGTCTTCTTCGAGCCCGAGCGCAGCCTGCACCGCTTCGAGCGCGTTCACTCTTCGACGAGGCGGACCAGGCCGTAGTTGGAGTGGAGAATGTCGCGACGGTGCGCTTCGATCGTCTCGCGGCGTCCCTCGGGAGGCATCGCCGAAAGTCGCGGTCCGAGCTTCGACTCGATCTCGGAGTCGATCCGCTCGCGGTCGGCGGTCTGCAGCGCGCGATACGCCTGGTCTGCGAGGCGGTCTTCGAAGGTGTATGCGAGCGCCGTGTCATCGGCGCCCTCGGCGAGCGCGTCGTTCATCTCGGGGAAGAGGCTCTCGTAGACGGTCCCGAATTCGGGACGCGAAGGCGACTTGCGGGCGCGCGCGAGCTTCTGCAGCAGCATTGACTCGGTGACGCGATCTGTTGCGACCCGGGGGGACGGCGGCCGCCGGGAGACGACGTGAGCCGCCGTCGGACCGAGCTTTTCGAGCCGCTCCTGGACGAACTTTCGGCATGCATGCAGGTCGCGCGGGATGTCGCGCAACGATTCCAACGCGTCGTCGATCCCCTGGCAGACGATCGCCGCCGAAGCACCCGAGCGAAACCAACCCAGCATGAGTTCCATGTCACGGCTCGACATCACCAGACCGCGTCCGGTGCGCTCCAGGAAATAATCCCGTACCGAGTCGAAGTATGCGTGACTACCGTGGAAGGTGGAGCTCATCCGTAAGACCGCCGTTCGTTCCTGAACACCCTGATTGAAGAAGCGAGTATGCCAAACGAAACCCGATTTGGACAGCGATCCCGGGCAACGATTTCCGCCGGCTGCGACCTTCGGGGACCTTTCCCGTTGCAAAAGCATTTCGTTGTTGCAGAATACCCGCTCCCCAAGCGGCTGGAAGCGAAATGACGGAAGCGCGCATCAAGGAACTGGTCGACGAACTACGCAGCATCCTCAGTGAGGTCGATTGGCTCGGACGTGATCAGGAACCGCGACTGCGCGACCCCGCGACCGACGAAGAGATCGCTGCGCTCGAGAAGGAGTGGGGCCGCAAACTCCCCCCCTCCTACGAGAGTTTCCTCCGGATCGCCAACGGGCTCGAGGGCCTCGACCAGTATGACTGGGGGCTGGCAGGAGCGACCCCGCCGAGCTCCGGCGAAACGTTCGACGACGTCAAGGCCGGGCACATCTACGCGTTCAAGCAGAAAAAGAGCGACCACCCGGTCGTCACCGATCTCGAGCAGTCCCACGTCGCCGGCTCGAACTTCGACTACGAGGTCGTCTACTTCGACCCCGCGACCCTCGACCGGGAAGAGCCGATGCTTCGGCGAATCGGCCTCGACGTCTCCTACGAGCACTACCCCGTCTTCGAGAACTTCACCGCTTTTCTGGAGTTCGTCGTCGAGGTCTACAACGAAGTCCTCGAGTTCCAGAACGAGCCCTTCGACGACGGTGCGGAAGATCTCGGTCCGATCTCCAAGTCGGACGAGGCTTTCCTGATGGAGCTCGCGTCGCTCCTCGACGGAAAGTCCGCCGCCCCCGAGCCCGAACCCGAACCCGTCATCTCGCCGGAGATGCAGCTCGCCTCACGGCTCTGCTCCCTCGCGCTTCAGAAGCTGATCGATCGCGAGCTCGTGGAGCTCGTCGACGCACCGTCGATCCGGGAGAACCTGGAAGACTACATGCTTCGGAAGCTGCTCCGCTCCAAGAGCCCCGCCGAGACCACGGAGGCGTGGATCAACGCCCTGAGCAAGGCGCGAGAGGTCGAAGAGCTGTACGGCACCGACGCCGAGCTCGAGACCGCGATGCTCGAAGCATTCGAAGAGATCGCCGCCGAATCGTGACCCGCGGCGAGCGCACCCCCTGAGTTCCGTCCGTCTACCAGGCAGATCCGCATGATCGAGCAGTTCTGGATCTTTCACTGTGGTTGGTTCCGCATTCCCCGTGGCGCCTTCGAGAAAGGGGGCGGGATCGAGCTCGCCAAGATGCCGTTTCTGTCGGCGCTCGCCTACCACTCCGAGCTCGGCCCCATCATCATCGATGCGCCGTTCGGTCGCGAAGGCCCGGCCAATGCCGGCGAGGTCTTCGGGTCGTTCATGCGAAAGGCGGGGCAGAAGTTTCGCCCTCAGTGGGGGATCGTCCCACGGCTCGAAGAGCTCGGATTCCGATCGTCCGAGGTCGACCACATCTTGATGACCCACCTTCACTGGGACCACACCGGCGGGATGAAGGAGCTCGCGCACGCGCGCTTCACCATCAGCAGGCGCGAGTGGGAACACGCCGTCGCGATGGGGCCCGTGGAGGCGGTGCGATCAGGGTATGTGCAGGGTGACTTCCGCGCTCTCGAATCACGGGTGGAGCAGATCGACGTCCCCCCGAGCTTCGACCCGAGCGAAGGGGTCGACCTGTTCGGCGACGGTTCGATCCAGGCGGTCGACCTTCCCGGGCATTCGGTAGGCCACATCGGCTACCGATTTCGGCTCACCGACGGCCGCACGATCTTCTTCGCCGGCGACGCGGCGTTCACCGTCCCGCACGTCACCGACGGGCGGCAGCTCGGCATCTTCCCGCGGCTCGCGGCGCACGACATCGAACAGGCGCGGACGACCCTGCAGCGCCTGCGAGAATGGTGGCGGCGAAGCGCCGCGACCGAGATCCTCGTCACCTCGCACGACATCGATTGGGGCGAGCGTTGCATGGGCGCGCCGGCACCGCTGCACCTGGGCTGAAGAACGGCCGGGTGGCGCTGCGGGGGCGAGGATGAAATCCAGGGTCTGGCGGCGTCGCGGCGAGCAGCAGGGCTTCCCGTCACTCGGGTTCGACACGCCACCGAAACTTCGTGCGGTCGTCCTGCGGACAGATCGTCTCGATGATCTGACCGCTCATCGCCATCGGATCGACGGTCAGCTCGACGTAGCAGATGTCGTCGTCGAACGAATCGTCCTCGTCGAGCATGTAGAACGCCAGCACGGTCTGCAGTGCTTCGGTGGTGACGCCCGCGAGGATCGTCTCGTTCCAGATCGGCGTGAGGGTCTCGGGGATCGTGGCGCTCTGCCCCACCACGTAGTCGCCCATGCCGTCGGGCGTGGCAGCGCGGACGAAGACTTCGGGGAGCGACGTGAAGAAGTCCCACCCCGACCCGTTCGGCTTGGTCGGTGCGATGTCGGCCGACAGCATCACGACGTTCCAGTTGGCCGACGCCGGAGTTTCGCACACGCCGGCGGTGCAGGTCTGTGATCCGACGCAGGTCGTACATGCGGCGCCGCCCATTCCGCACTGTGCCGCGGTCGGCGGGTCGACGCAGAACTCGTTCTCGCAACAGCCTGCGCACGACTCGGCGCACGAAGTCGAGACGCAAGCCTCGCCGCCACAGGTGCCGCCGGCTGCCGTGCAGTCCGCGCAGGCGCCCCCGCCGGCACCGCATTCGGTGTCCGAGGTGGTCGTGACGCACTCGCCCGCCGCGTTGCAGCAGCCGTCGCAGTTGTCCGAGCCACAGCCGAGGATGCAGGCGCCGTCGCTGCACGACGCGCCTTCGGGGCATTCGGCGCAGCCGCTGCCGCTCGCGCCGCACTGGTCGACCGTGCCGCCGTCGACGCACTCGTCGTTGGCGTCGCAGCAGCCGTCGCACGTCTCGGAGGTACAGGTGGGGGGTGCAGCGCAGACGCCGTCGTCGAGGCAAGCGGTCCCGGGGTCGTCGCACGAGCGGCACGCGGACCCGCCTTCGCCGCACGCTTCGTCGTCGTCGCCGCTGAGACAGTTGCCATCGCGGTCGAGGCATCCGGTGCAAGGCCCGCCGCCTGCGTCCTGTTCGGGTCGAAATCCGATGTCGGCGCGGTTGTTGACGTCCACGGCAGGATCTTCTCCGCCGCAGTCGCCGCAACCGGCGAGCAAAACGAGCGTGACGAGCGCGGCGGGGATGCGGTTCATGCCGAGTGCCTGAAGTGCATGATGTCGCCGTCCTGCACGACATATTCTTTGCCCTCGAGGCGCATGCGGCCCGCCGACTTGATCCCCGCCTCGTTCTTGTGCTCCTGCAGGTCGTTCACAGTGAAGACCTCGGCGCGGATGAAGTGCTTCTCGAAGTCGGAGTGGATGGCGCCCGCGGCCTGCGGCGCTTTCGCCCCGACCCGGATCGTCCACGCGCGGATCTCTTTTTCGCCGGCGGTGAAGAAGCTCTGCAGCCCGAGCATCTCGTAGACCGCGCGAACCAGGACGTTCAGCGCCGGTTCCTCGATGCCGAGCCCTTCGAGCATCTCGTCGCGCTCCTCGTCTTCGAGCTCGACGAGCTCCGCCTCGATCGAGCCGCATACCTCGATCACCTCGCTACCGCGCGCCGCCGCGACTTCGCGAAGCTTCTGCACGTACGGCGAATTGCCGCCGAGGTCCGAATCGTCGACGTTCGCGACGTAGAGGACCGGCTTGGCCGTCAAAAGATGGCTCTCATGGACGTACGGCTGCTCGAGGTCGGTGAACTGAAGCGAGCGAACGGGGTCGCCTTCGGCGAGCACCGCGTAGACTTTCTCGAGGACGTCGCGCCGCGCGATCTCGATCTTGTCCTGGCTCTTCGCCGCGCGGCGCGCCTTGTCGAGACGCTTCTCGACGGTGGCGAGGTCGGCGAGCGCGAGCTCGGTCTCGATGATCTCGACGTCACGTTCGGGGTCGACGGAGCCTTCGACGTGGACGACGTCGGGGTCCTCGAAGCAGCGGACGACGTGGATGATAGCGTCGACCTCGCGAATGTTGCCCAGGAACTTGTTGCCGAGCCCCTCGTTGTTGCTCGCCCCTTTCACCAGGCCGGCGATGTCGACGATCTCGACGACCGCCGGGATCACGGTGTCGGTCGTGATGTGCGACTGGATGATGTCGAGCCGCGGGTCCGGCACGGGGACGACGCCGACGTTCGGGTCGATCGTGCAGAAGGGGTAGTTGGCGGAGTCCGCACCCGCGCGCGTCAGCGCGTTGTAAATGGTGGATTTTCCGACGTTGGGAAGACCGACGATTCCAGCAGACAGGCTCATGAGAAGTTCCTCGAGTTACGACCTGTCGCCTGTCTACAACATGGCGTGGACCTAGTCGAGGGATGGGGTCTTGTTTGAGGGTCAGGTTGGGCGCACGACCCGACCCCGCGCTTACTGACGCGGGCAGGCGATGCGGACGCGCTGGTCCCCGCGCTTACGCGCGGGGCTACACCGGCGCTTCGCGCCGGGGGCCCGCTGACGCGGGCAGGCAATGCGGGGGGGGGCGGACGCGCTGGTCCCCGCGCTTACGCGCGGGGCTACACCGGCGCTTCGCGCCGGGGGCCCGCTGACGCGGGCAGGCGATGCGGACG
>CAYPJU010000012.1:0-89503 GCA_964411125.1 uncultured Bradymonadales bacterium
CGCGGGCAGTTCGAAGAGCGGGTGAAGGCGATCGTCAACGCAATCATCGAGAGCGAAGGCCGCTACGTCCTCTTCATCGACGAGCTGCATCAACTCGTCGGCGCCGGCGGAGGGGACGGGCCGATGAACGCGTCGAACTTGCTGAAGCCGGCGCTCGCGCGCGGGCAGATCAGCATCATCGGCACCACCACCGTCGACGAGTACCGCGAGTACATCGAGGCGGACGCGGGCCTCGAGCGCCGATTCCAGACGATCCTGGTCGAGGAGCCGACTGTCGACCAGTGCGTCTCGATCCTCCGGGGCGTGAAGCAGCGCTACGAGATCCACCACGCCGTGCAGATCGCGGACTCCGCTCTGGTCGCGGCGGCTCGCATGACCGACCGCTACATTACGGATCGCGCGCTGCCCGACAAAGCGCTCGACGCAATCGACGAGGCGGCGTCGCGACTTCGCCTCGAGATCGACTCCAAGCCGACGGAGCTCGACGAGATCGAGCGACGAATTCAGAACATCGAGATCGAACGGCAAGCTCTGGTCGACGAGACCCACGCGGACAGCATCGAAGCGCGAGAGAAGCTCGAGAAGGAGATCGAGAGCCTCACGAAGCAGGCGGCGGAGCTGCGTGAGCACTGGGAGACCGAGAAAGAGGCGCTCGACGCCCTCACCGTGAAGAAGGAGGAGCTCGAAGCTGCACAGAAGCAGGTCGAGGAGTACCAGCGCAAAGGAGAGCTCGGCCGCGCCGCCGAGCTCAAGTACAGCGCGATCCCGAACATCGAGAAGGAGATCGAGAAGGCGCAGAGTTCGCTCGAAGGGATTCACCCCGGAAAGCGCCTCCTCAAGGACGTCGTCGACGAAGACGACGTCGGGGCCGTCGTGGCGAGCTGGACCGGCATTCCGATCGACAAGATGCTCGAGTCCGAGCGTGAAAAGCTGCTGCAGATGCCTGACCGACTGCGACAGCGCGTCGTCGGGCAGGACCACGCGATCGAGCTGATCTGCAGCGCCATCTGGCGCTCGCGGGCGGGCCTTCAGGACCGCAACCGCCCGATGGGCAACTTCATGTTCGTCGGACCGACCGGGGTGGGAAAGACCGAGCTCGCCAAGGCGCTCTCGGAGTTCCTCTTCGACAGCGAAGACGCGCTCGTCCGCATCGACATGTCCGAGTACATGGAGCAGTCGAAGGTGAACACGCTCATCGGTTCGGCCCGAGGCTACGTCGGCAGCGAACAGGGCGGTATTCTCACCGAGGCGGTACGACTCAAGCCGTACAGCGTCGTCCTCTTCGACGAGGCGGAGAAGGCCCACCCCGACGTCTTCAACATCCTGCTGCAGATGATGGACGAAGGGCGCCTGACCGACAGCCAGGGGCGCAAGGTCGACTTCACCAACACGCTCGTGATCCTGACCTCGAACGTCGGTAGCCGAAAGATCCTCGACCTCACTGGCAACGTCGAAGGGGACGAGCTCACCGACGAGGTCAAAGACATCCTCAAGGACCACTTTCGCCCGGAGTTCCTCAACCGCCTCGACGCACCCGTCGTCTTCCAGGCACTCGACATGGAAGCGATCAAGCTGATCGTCGACATCCAGGAGCGCAAGCTCAAGAAACTGCTGGCCGATCAGAAGATGACGATCGAACTCAGCGAAACCGCGCGCGAGTTCCTCGCCCAGGAAGGCTTCGAGCCCGAGTACGGAGCTCGCCCCCTCAAACGCGCCATCCAGACCCACATCCAGGATCCGCTCTCGGTCGAGATTCTGGAGGGCAAGTTCCACCCCGGCGACCACATCCTCGTCGACGTCGCCGACAGCCAGGATCGGCTGGAGTTCAAGAAGGGCTGAGGCAACAGGCGGCAGGCGACAGGCGGCAGGCGACAGGCGGCGGGCAGCAGACATCGGTGAGCGGGCGTCTCGCCCGTCCCGAAGGCGGCAGGCGACAGCGAGGCCGTCGACCGCGGGCGTAAGAAGCGCCCCGTTTTCAAACACTATTCGAGAGTACATCCGGGGCGTGCGGACCGAGCCGGGCGGCCGGAGGGAGCACGCCCCGGATGAACTCTCAACTCAAGGCTCGCAGGCATCACCGACGTTGTTGTTGTCGGCATCTTCCTGGAGAGGGTTTGGAACGTTCGGGCAGTTGTCCGTCGCGTTGTCGACGCCGTCCCCATCGAGGTCGCTGTCGCACAGGTCGCCCTGCCCGTCACCGTCAGTGTCCGTCTGGTCGGGATTGCTGACATTGAAGCAGTTGTCGCAGACGTCACCGACTCCGTCGGAGTCCTGGTCACTCTGGGTTCCGTTTGCGTCGATCGGGCAGTTGTCGCAGGCGTCTCCGACGTTGTCGAAGTCGCCGTCCGCCTGGTCGGCGTTGTCCGTGAAGAGGCAGTTGTCGCAAACGTCTCCGACGCCGTCGGAGTCCTGATCGCTCTGGTCCTGATTGGTGTCGAGCGAGCAATTGTCACAGGCGTCACCGAAGGTGTCGCCGTCGGAGTTGAGCTGGTCCGTGTTCGCGACGTCGACGCAGTTGTCGCAAACGTCTCCGACCGTGTCCGCGTCGGTGTCGTCCTGGGCAGGATCCTGGTCCGCCACGCACACGTCGCACGCGTCACCGACACCATCGGCATCGCCATCTTCCTGCAGCGGATTGGCAGTCTCGGGACAGTTGTCGTCGCCATCGGCGATCCCGTCGGCGTCGAGGTCGTCGTCACAGACGTCCCCCACTCCGTTGTTGTTGCTGTCGAGCTGGTCCGAATTGGGCGTGTTCGGGCAATTGTCGACGGCGTTGGCGACACCGTCGCCGTCGATGTCCTGGTCACACAGATCACCCAGCCCGTCTCCATCGAGGTCTTCCTGCTCGGGGTTCGGGCTGAGGAAGCAGTTGTCGTCCTCGTCGGCGATGCCGTCGTTGTCTCGGTCGTCGTCGCAAGGGTCGCCGAGCCCGTCTCCGTCGATGTCGAGCTGCGATCCGTTGGGCCGATCGGGACAGTTGTCTTCGTCGTCGGGCACGCCGTCGCCGTCGCGATCGTTCGTCATTCCCTCGTCGGGCGAGGCCATGTCGGCGTCGGGGGGATCGACGATCCCATCGGCGCTGTCGACTCCCATGTCGAGATCGGGGACATCGTCCGACGCGTCCGGCGCGTCCGACGCATCGTTGCCGGCGTCGGAAGGTTCCGGAATCTGGAACATGCAACGGCCGTTCGACGCGCATCGTTCGTCGGGGAAGCAGTCCTCGTCCGTGCTACAGACTTCATCCTGAAACTTCGGGCACCCCGTGAAAATCAGGGCACTGAACATGAGAAACAGGAACCGTGTGGATTTCATGGGGCCACCATTCGAGGGACCTCACGATATTGCATACACTCGGGGCGAGGCAAGTAACGGCGCCCCGTGAACCCTCTACCCGGCGTCGTAGGGCCTCGACCAGCGACTGAAACGTCGGCACTGGAGCAAGGACCGCAGTCCCGTCGCCCCGAGCGCCGGGCTTCAGACATGGATCGCCTCCCGGGTGGATTCGTTTGAGTCAGATTCCCGCTAGGGCTATCCTTGGCTCATAACTCAATTCCGAGATTGAAAATGAGAAAATTTCACCTGGCGGCCACCGCTACCGCACTGTTCGTGAGTGCCGCCTCGTGCGGACCGGAGCGCAACAACGGCGTGGTCCTTCCGAACAACGGCGTCACCACCAACAATGGCTCCACCGCGGGCACCAACAACGGCACGATCTCTCCCAACAACGGGACCGGGGGAACCAACAACCTCACGACCTCGACCAACAACGGGGTCGATCCGAACCTCGGATGCGCCACGGTGGAAGAGTTCTCGAACGAGTCGTTCGTGGTGGAACGGGAGTTCCGGGCGACCGAATCAGGAGAGGTCGTCTCGTGTGCCGGGGACGTGGGTGAGATTGCGACGAGTGGTACGTACATCGCCAGGGTCACGTTCGAGGCGGCCACCACCGTCGACATCGGAGTGCTCGCCTTGCCCGACGACCAGGGAGGAATTCCCCCGCGACCCGTCATCGAAGTCCGTAAAGGCATCTGCGATGCCGATGAAACCGAGGTCATCCTCTGCGAGAGCAACCCGTCCCCGAGCTTCGAGGCCGAGGCGGGCGTCCCGTACTTCATCGTCGCGAACGGCCTCGCCGACTCCGCCGGACTCGAGCTCTCCGTCGACGCGGACATCGCCAAAGACTGCACGCCGGGAGAGACGACGTGCACCGACGGAACCGTCGAGGTGTGTCGCGCGACCGGGGTGAACCCGAAGCTGCCATGCCCCGGGGATTGCGCGGGCGACGGTTGCGCCGGCGAGACGTGCGACGCCCCCGTCACCCTGTCGCTGGTTCCGAACGGCCCGGCGGAAGTGCTCTCGGGCGAGAGGCTGACCTTCACCAACACCTGGAACGCCGTGGATCGCCCCGGGTGCGCCACCGATTTTCCGATCCCCACACCGTACCCGGAGTTCTTCGTCCTCGTCGAAGGGGTCTCGGCCGGACAGACTCTCGTGATGGACGCGGCCGACACCGACGGGCGCTGGGCGTTCTTCGTCATCGACTCCTGTGAGGCGGCAGGCTGCATCGCCGCTTACGATTTCGACGAGATCGACGCGAATGTCGGTCGGCATCCGATCACCGAAGACGGCGACGTCCTCGTCGTGATCGAAGGAACGGACGCCGACGAAGACAGGGACTTCGCGATGGAAATCTACCTGACCGAATGAACAGGCTCGACTCGACCATGATCCCTGGATCCACATCATTGCACTCGATCGTCAACCGGTTGACGATCCAGTGGTGGCCCGCGTCGCGAGCCGCAGGGAGGATCCGATGGCAGCTCGGCGGCAAGCGCAACGACATCAAGCCGAAACCGGACTTCTTCGGCAGCGAACCTTCCCGAGGCTGTTCGAGGCATGAACCTTGCACGTTCTGGGGCCGAGCACATGCACGAATTGGACGAACCACCCGCATCGCGAAAACGGAACGATCATGAAACCCTTCCGCCTCTCCCTAGTTTCAGCACTCCTCATCCTCGGGGTGGGCCAGACCGCTTCGGCGCAGGATCCCTCGGCGCTCGCCCCTGCCCCCGACGTCATGATCTCCCTCGATGGGACGCAGATTTCCAACTCGTCGACCAACATCAAGCAGGGGATGCAGCAGATGATCGGCGACCACTACGACAGTGGACCGTGCCCCGACCCCGACGCGGAGGCTGAGGGCCGCGACCCGTACGCGGAGTGCGACGCTCTTCGATTCGGGCTCATCGTGCATGCCGGAGCGGGTTGCGACGAAGCGACCAACCCCGTGACTTATCTCGTCGAACCGGCCGAGGACTCCGGGATCGACGTGAATGCTTACTTCACTGGACTCCCGGGCGCCGGCGGGCCGTCGGGCATCTACTGCGGACTCGGCGCCCAGAACACCATTCTCGGCCTCACCTCGGAGCCTTACTTCCGAAACCACGACACCGCCTCTCTCGCCGTCTTCGACGCATATTGCCCCGTCCGCGGCGCGACGGTGACGGAAGCACAGCTCGACCAATACTGGGAACGCCCCCGGCTCAATTTCGTCGTGACCAACGGATTTCCCGCCGATGCAGACGGCGGAGACGGGACTCGCATCATCGACACCGTCGCGACCGTCTGCGAGATGTACGCCGGAAACGACGGCCTCCCCTCGATCCCGACCTGGGTGATGATGGAAAAGAACGCCGCCTCTGACGAAGCCATCTACGGTGGCCTCGTCTCCGCCGCTGGCGGCACCGGGATCTGCGAATACCGAGAGATGGGGACCTGGTCCGAGATCGATGTCTGTGCCCACATGGCCGAGACGACCCGCACCGAGAACAACGTCCGGACGGACATTCAGGCAGGCAAGTACCGCTGTGGTCCCGGACCCGACTCGTACCAGGTGGGGGCGATCGCCGCGACCGCGACCGCCAGCATCCGCTGCGGACTCGATGCAGACGCGCCCGGCACGTGCGCAGCGAACTCGGCCGACCTCTGGCCGACGCTCTCCTGCGTCCGACAGTTGCCGCGTGGCGTGGCAGCCGAGGACGCGCTGATCCTCGTCTGCCGTGACGCCGAAGCCGACGACGACGACCCCGACGGGGACGGACTCGTGTGCGCACCGATTGACCCCGCAGACATCGAGTACATCGACGAAGGGGAGACTCTCTTCGTCTTCAAGAACAAGCGGAATTGCGAAGCGGGGGGCACCTACATCACCGAGTGCATTCCCGACGAAGCGTGCGACACCGGGCTCGACGGGCGCTGCGGTCCCGGCAAGACCGTCTGCTCCTCCGGGGTGCAGACGTGCGAGCCGATCTTCGACGCCTTCCCCGAGATCTGCAACGGGCTCGACGACGACTGCGATGGCGACGTCGACAACATGTCGACCTCCTGGGAGCAGGACGCCTTCTCCAGCTACTCCCTCCCCGATGACCATGCCGGGCTCGATTGCAACCTCATCGACGTTTGCGTCTGCCCGGCCGGCAAGACCGACACCCGCAACGGAGACAGCTTCGACGCCTACCTCGACTCGTGGAGCGGCGTCTGCACCTGTGGGGAGAACCTCGCCCCCGAATCGTCCGCACCGCAGCCCGAGCCGAAGAGCGACTTCAGCGAGCCGCAGGCAGCCTGCTCCGTCGGATTCGCCGAAACAGTCCCGGCATCGCTCCTGATGCTGCTCGGATTCGCCGGCTTCCGTCGCCGACGACGACGCGACTGAGTGCGAAAACTTTTCGCAATTCGCAACTAAATGCGGGGTCCTCGGACCCCGCTCTTGTTTCTTGGCCGGGGAACGGCGGTCAGATCTGACCGGTGAAAAACGCGATCGCCCCGAGGATCAGAGCAAACACGAAAAACGCGATGACCATCAACGAACTTCGCTCGACGCGCGGGGCGAGGCGTTTGTCCCCCGCCGGCTCGAGAGCGGTCTGCTCCTCGCTCGAGTCCGCCTTCGCCGGGCGACCGAGCTCCTTCTCGTCCACCGAAATCAGAGGCCCCGCCGAGATCTTGCTGCGCGCCGATCTACTCGCCTCGGGAGGCTCCGCGCCGATCCACGGCGCAGGCAGCTGCAGCAATCCGAAGCCATCGTCTGTCGCCTTCGGGAGGCGTTCCACGGTCGTGAACGGCACGAGCTTCGACAGGCGCCCGAAGCGTTTCTTCGCGAGCGGCTGCATGCAGCGCGCCACGAGCAGCGAGACGCCCGGAGGATCGTAGTTGCTGAGCCGATCATAGGCGGCCTTCGTCAGCGGATTCTCGACGCTCAGCGTCGGCTCCTCCCCCGTGAGGAGAAAGCTCAGCAGCGCCCCCAGCGCATAGGCGTCGGCCGCCGGGCGGAGAAACTTTCCGGAACGCTCGCCGCGGATCTCAGGAGCCGCATAGGCCGACTGCATCTCGGCCCGTGTGACGTTCGGCGCCTCGCCCTTCGGCGTCGCGTTTCCACACCCGACCACGTGAATGATGTCGTCGTGGCTGATGATGACGTGGCGCGGATCCAGGTTACGGAAGACCCACCCCTGTTCGTGAAGCTGCTGCAGAAAACGCGCGAGCTCGCGGATGATCCGCAGCGCGCGCGTCGCGGCGATCCCGTCGGGATAATCGCTCGTCACCATCTCGTGGAGCGTTCGACCGTGGACGTACTCGTAGACGAGCAGCGGCTCGCGAGGGAGCGCCACGTCGCTGAACTCGGTCTGGATCCAGTCGAGCGGCTCGGGCAACAGATGGACTGGGAGCGCCAGGAACCCCAGCTCGTCGTGGAGCGCCTTGCGACGTAGGCCGACGTAGCGCTTGTCGTCTGCCGAATCTGCGTCGTAGGCGACCGTCTTCACGCAGACGAGCTTGTCGTCGAGGAAGACGTCCTCGGCGAGCGCGATCTGATGGTCGCCGTCGCTCCAGAGCAGCTCTCGAATTCGAAAGCGCTCTTCGTCGCGGTTCACGTCTCGTAAGAATTGTCCGGGGGCAAACAAGGGTCAGGGATCGCAGGCGTCGCCAGCTCCATCGAGGTCGGTATCGGTCTGGTCGACGTTCGATACCAGCGGGCAGTTGTCGTCGCAACCGGTCGTCACCCCCGTGGCGCAGGGATTGTCCCCCTCGACCCCGGAGCTGTCGCCGTCGTCGGGCACGCCGTCGCCGTCGTCGTCGGGATCGCAGACGTCGCCGATCAGGTCGCCATCCGTATCGTCCTGTGCCGGATTGTCGTCGTTCGGACAGTTGTCGCAAGCGTCTCCGAAGGCATCACTGTCCTGGTTGTCCTGGCTCATGTTGTCGATCGTAGGACAGTTGTCGACGTCCCCGCACACGGTGTCGCCGTCGACGTCATTGTCGGGGTCGAGCGGACACACGTCGCAGGCGTCGCCGAAGGCGTCCCCGTCCGAATTCGTCTGCGAGCCGTTGATGACGCTCGGACAATTGTCCTGCCCGTTCGGAGTCCCGTCTCCGTCGAGGTCGGGGTCGCAGAGGTCGCCGATCGTGTCGAAGTCGATGTCGGACTGGTCGGGGTTCGCCACGGCCAGACAGTTGTCACAACTGTTCCCGACACCGTCGGCGTCGGTGTCGACCTGCGACCCGTTGGAGATCGCCGGGCAGTTGTCGCAGACGTCGCCCTTTCCGTCGCCGTCCCCGTCGGCCTGCGACTCGTTGTCGACGAGCCGGCAGTTGTCGCACGCATCGCCGAAAGTGTCGCCGTCACTGTTTGTCTGGTTGGGATTCGCGGCCATGGGGCAGTTGTCGTCGTCGTTGTCGACGCCATCCCCGTCGATGTCGCTCTCGCAGGCGTCTCCAACACCATTCCCATCGAGATCGGACTGCGACGGGTTGGCGATCAGGACGCAGTTGTCGTCACAGGCGCCGGTGTTCCCGCCCGTGCAGGGCGCGTCGCCCACGGTCCCGCTCCCGTCTCCATCGTCGTCGATCCCATCCCCGTCCACGTCCTCGTCGCACAGGTCACCGACGTCATCGCCGTCGAGGTCTGCCTGCTGGGAATTGCTGAGCTCGGGGCAGTTGTCATCGTCGTTGTCGATGCCGTCCCCATCGATGTCCGGATCGCAAGCGTCCCCGATGTCGTCGTTGTCGAGGTCGGACTGGTCGGAGTTCTCCGCCAGCGGGCAATTGTCGTCGACGTCGAGGACCTCGTCGCCGTCGTCGTCGGGGTCGCACTCGTCTCCCAGCCCGTCGTCGTCGGAGTCGATCTGGTCCGGGTCGGCGACGTCGATGCACGTATCGCCGGCGTTCGGGACACCGTCGCCGTCGAGGTCCGCGTCGCACGCGTCACCCTCCCCGTCTTCGTCGAGGTCGGCCTGGTCCTCGTTGGGCTCTTCGGGACAATTGTCGTCATCGTCGGCCACGCCGTCTTCGTCGGCGTCGGGCGGAGGCGGAAGATCCGGCATGTCCACGCCCGTATCTTCGACGGCGGAATCCGTCCCCATGTCCGCACCGGTGTCGGGGTCCTCTGCCACTTTGAATGCGCAAAAGCCGGCGGACAGACACTGTTCGTTGGGGAAGCAATCTTCGTCGACCTGACACTCACGGTCGGTGAACTGCGGCTCGCATCCCACCGTGGTCGCCACGACCCCGGCGGCCAGGAGCACCGAAGACAAACGCAATTTTAACATTTCCCTGCCCAGATCGAGAATCGGTTCGCATCCCCGAGCAGATCTGGCGTCCATCGCCGTGGTGGACGGTACGAAAAGTCCACGCAACTCTGCTCGAGCCCGCGCCGCATAGGACGCCGCTCGCATCGTAGGACGAAATCGGGGACCAGGCTACCAATTTGGGTTTGCCGGCGAGCAAGAGGAGAGCTATCGATCTCTGCATGTTCCGGATCACTCTGCTCGCCACCGCCACTCTCTCGCTCCTCGCCCCACCGGCGGCCGCCCAGCAGTGTCGCACCTTCATGCGAGAATCGCTGGTCGGCTCCCTCACCGACGAGCGCGTCGACGAATCGAGCGGACTGGCCAGGTCGTGGACGATGCCCGGCCGCTTCTGGACCCACAACGACTCGGGCGACTCTGCCCGCATCTTCCTGCTCGAAGCCGATGGGACGACCGCAGGGGTCGTCACGCTCGACGTCGTCGCGCGCGACTGGGAAGACATCGCGACTGGTCCCTGCGCACCGGGCGATGACGAGACCTGCGTCTACGTAGGGGACATCGGGGACAACGACGCGCTCTACCAGTCCGTCGTGATCCACAGGTTCCCCGAGCCCACCTTCGGCGCCGACGTCCCGCTGACGACCGTCGCCGAAGGCGTCGAGTCCTTCGAGTTCACCTACGACGGAGGCCCCAGAAACGCAGAGACTCTCCTCGTGCACCCGCAGACGGCCGAGGTCTTCATCGTCGACAAGACGAACTTCGACCCCAATCACCTCTATCGCGTTCCGCTCGGCGAAGGGGACGTCATCACCCGCATTGCAACCTTCGATCTCGGAGAGGCGGAACCTTTCAGCGGTCGCATCACTGGCGGTGACATCAGCCCCGAAGGGATGGAGATCACGCTCCGCACCTACGACCGCATCTACACGTTTTGTGGACCCGACGTCGTCACGGCCTTCGCCGCGGCGCCCTCGGTCCTCACCGGCTTCGCGTTCGTGCAATCCGAGACGCTCGCGTACTCGGTGGACGGCAACTCTTTCTTCACCACCAGCGAGCGCGACCGATCCGCTCCTGCCGTCGCGCCCCCTCTCTATCGCGTGGACGTCACCCCGTCGGCGGGCGGAGACGCTGCGATGACCACCGACATGGGGGCGTCGCGAACGGACGCCGGAGGGCCTCGGCCCGACGCGGGCACCGCCTCGCCGCGCCCCGACGTCACGATCGTCGTCGCCGACCCGAAGGACGAGCCGTCCCGCGGCTGCAATTGCTCGACGGGACCTCCCCTCGGCGGCGGGCTTCTCCTCCCCGTCGTCTTCCTGCTCGGCATCGGCCCCGCCCGGCGACGCCGCCGCTAAAAAAAAACGCCCCGCCTCACGGCGGAGCGTCATGCGGGGAGCGTCCCGCTCAGAAGAGCGACTGCGTCTGCCCGATCTCGTAGGCGCGCGCCTTCTTCGCCTTACGCATCCGCTTACCTTCGGTCGAACCCGACCGGGTCGAACGAACATCCTTCTCCATCGACTCGAGCTCTCCGTCGACCCGTCCGAACGCCTCGTCATCCTCGAAATCGTACTGCTTCTGGAACTGCCGGTTCGCGACGCGCTGTTCGGCCACGATCTTCGCGGCCTTCGCCTCGTTCCCCTTCTCGTACTCCGCCATCGCCTTCTCCATCGAACGCGCCGTCTCCACCTGCTGCGCGCGGCGCACCACGTCGCGGTCGACCTTCGCCAACTGCTTCGGATCATCGGTCGCGACCGCCGCGACGGTCACCGAGGAAGAGACCCGCTTGTCGTCCTGGGTGACGTCGTCGAAGGTCAGGCGGCTCGTCATGATCGGTCGACTTCCCGTCCCTTGCGGAGAGACCGCCAGCTCCACCAGCACGTCTTTCTCCTGACGCGCGTAGAACTCCGACAGCTTGATGGTCGTCGTGTCTCCCTTCGTGCTGCTCGCGAAACCGTGCACCGACAGGAGCTCCACCCCTGGCGCAGTCTTCAGCTTCAGCACCGTGTTCCGGGCGACCGTGGACGCGAGCCCGTTCCACTCCTGGCGGAACATCCCGGCGATCGCCTCCTCGTTCTCGATGAAGTAGTAGTTTCCAGCGCCGTTCTTCGCCATCGCCGTCATGATGTTCTCGTTGTAGTCGAGCCCGATCCCCATCGTCGTGAGCGACACCCCGCGTTCGAGCCCACGCGCGGCGAGCTGCGAGAGCCCCTCCACCGTCGTGACCCCTGCGTTCGCGTGGCCGTCGGACAGGAGCAGCACGCGATTGATCGTCTCGTCGCGGTTGTGCGGGACGATCAGCTCCATGCCGCGTTGCAGTCCTCCCGAGAGGTTCGTGCTCCCGCTCAACCGGATCTGCGCGACCGCGTTGTGGAGCAGCTCCTTGTTCGCCGACGTCGCCAACAGCGAGCTCGACATCGTGCTGACGTCCGATCCGTACGAAACGATCGCGAGGCGGTCGTTCGGTCCGAGCATGTCGACCAGCAGGTGGCTCGCACGGATCGCCTGCTCGAACTTCCCGCCGGACATCGAGGTCGAGCGGTCCACGACCAGCGCGACATTGAGCGGCGCACGCTCTCCGCTCACCTCGACGTCGGCGCCGCTCACACGAACCGTCGCGTGCACCGTCGTCGGCGATCCGACCGGCACGAACTCGTGCGAGATCCGCGTGTCGAGGCGCAGCGTTCCGCCGGCCGTAGCACGAGCCTGAGGGGTCTGGGCGAAAGCCGGCGCCGCGACTGCGGCGAGCGCCAGGGCGGCGAGGGTGGTTGCGATCCGTTTCATCTCTGTCTCCATCGAGGTTGGGTTGCGATGGAGTTGTGAACGGAGAGCGGCGCGAACGGATCTAAACTTTTTCGGATCGAGGCCGTGATTTCTCGCGAGTCTGTTCGAGCCGTCGCCCCGTAGCCCGAATCCAACGCCGTTCCAGAACGTCCGCCCAGGTACGAAGATAGAGGACCGCGTCCTCCCTCACACGATGGTCGAGCGGCAAACGATCTGCCGGGATCGCCCCGAGCACTTCGTCGTCGAGCAAGCGCTCGAGGTTCGCGATGTCGATCGTCGTGAGACCGGCGGCCACCATCGTCTTCACGATCGATTCCAGCGACGCCCCCGTCTCGGCGCAGTATCCCTCCACCTGTTCCGTCCAGTCCCCGATCGCCTCCAGGGCGACCTCGTGAATCTTCCGCCCCGGCAGTCGGGTGAGGGTCTGGGCGAGATGCCCGCAGTTGCAGTGTCCCATGTGGGCCCACTGGTAGCGCACGCCCCCCTCGAGGCGGTCTGCCGTTTCACGGATTGCGACGACGAGTTCTACGGATGCGATGGCCATGACACGATTGTAGCGACTTTCCCGGCCCACGAGAAAGGAACGCCGACCGTCACTCGGCCGGGCGGGGTTCCGGGCGCTCGGGCAAGAGCAGCCGGTACAACACCGGCACGACGACCAAGGTCAACACCGTCGCGCTCACCAGCCCTGCGATCACCGTGATCCCCATCGGTTTACGAAGCTCCGCTCCCTCTCCGATCCCCAGTGCCATCGGCATCAGGCCGAGCACCGTGGTGAGGGTCGTGATGAGGACCGGCCGCAAGCGAACGTTGCACGCATCGACAATCGCTTCCATCAGCGGCAGCCCGCGATCACGCAACTGATTGACGTAGTCGACCAGCACGATCGCGTTGTTCACCACGATCCCGGCGAGCATGATCAGGCCGATGAAGACGAGGACGCTCACCTCCACATCGAAGAGCGCCAGCGCCGCGACGACCCCGATGAGCGCCAGGGGGATCGACAGCAGGATCACGAGCGGGCCACGGAAACTCTCGAATTTCGAAGCCAGGACGATGTAGACGAGGAAGATCGCCAGCCACAGCGCGAACGTCAGGCTCTCGATCGCCTTCTCCATCTCGACGTTCTGCCCGGCGACCGTCGCGACGACGTTACCGGGTAGGGCGAGCCCCCGAAGGCGCATGTCGACCGCGTCCGCCGCGGCGCTGAGCGAGACCAGAGGCACGTCCGCCTCGACCACGGCCGCCCGCCGCCCCTCCACTCGACGGATTTCGCTCGGCCCGGTCGCCGACTCAAGCTCCGCCACACCTCCGAGCCGAATCTCCGGCGCATCGTCGACCCGCGCCCGCACGATCAGCTCGGACAGCGCCTTCACGTCCGGAATTTCGCTCGGATCGGTACGCACGACGATGCCGAGAGAGTGTTCGTCTTCGCGAATCTCGGTCGGCTCCAGTCCCCGGACCTGGTCCCGAATCGCTTCCCCCACCTGCCGTGCGGTCATTCCGTACGCTGCCAGACGATCGCGATCGAACCGCACACGAACTTCCGGAAATCCACGACCGAGGTTGCTCCGCACGTCGGCGAGGTCCCCCATCGACTCCAGCTCCTCGGTCACCGCGTCGGCTCCCAGCCGAAGCAAGCGAAGATCGTCGGCGAAGACTCGCACCTCCAGCGGCATCTGTAGTGTGAAGAGGGTCGGGCGAGTGATCTCGTAGGTCGCCCCGGGGATCCGAGCCGCGGCATCTCGGACCCCGCGAATCACTGCCGCTTCGGTCGCTTCAGGGGTCTCGGTCTGCACGAGCCGAATCGTGATCCGGGCAGTGTGTTCTCCTTCGTCCGACGCCTGCAGCTCCGACTGCTCCACCCCGATCGTCGTCGAGAATCGCTCGATCCCGTCGACCGTTATCAGCGCCTCTTCCAGACGCCGTACCGAAGAACTCGTCTCCTCCAGACGCGTCCCGACCGGCATCGCCACCCGGACGGTGAAGACGCCCTGGTTCATCTGCGGCAACAGCTCCGAGCCGAGACGATTGAACTGCCACACGCTCCAGCCGAACGCGACGACCGCGATGATCACGACGATCGAGGGCACGCGGAGCGCGCCTCGCAGGAGCTTCGGATAACCACGACCGACCGCGTCCCAGCCGACGTCGAACGCGCCCAGAGCCACCTTCGCCACGCTGCCCACGACGACGCTCGCTCCGCGGACCGTGAGCAACACGAGTCCGGCAGCGATCGCCAGAAAGCCGACGAGGAGGCGGGCGAAGACGAACTCCAGGGCCACGTGGATCACGACCCGCGTCACCAGCACGACCCACACGACCGGCGCGAGCACCATACGCCACCAGGACCCCGCCCCGTGCCACGCGCGCAGATCGTCGACAAACGCGCGCGGCGCCTGCAGGGGCGCGAAGAGCCGAAGCTCGTCGAGGTACTCGCGGCTGAGCCGCACGCGAGTCCGAACCGGTGGCCGGCTCGCCAGCATCGGGACGAAGAAGATCGCCACCAGGAGGCTCGCGAGCAGGGCGTAGACCACCGACAGCGCGAGGTCTCCGAAGATCTGGCCTGCGACCCCGTCCACGAAGACGATCGGGAAGAAGACGGCGATCGTCGTCAGCGTCGAAGCGACCACTGCCCCCGCCACCTCGCGGGTACCCCGCAGCGCGGCCTCTACGGGCTCGTCCCCCTCCTCGCGGCAACGGAAGATGCTCTCCAGCACGACGATCGAGTTGTCCACGAGCATCCCGATACCGAGCGCGATCCCACCCAGACTCATGACGTTCAGGGTCACACCCGACAGCCGCAAGACTCCGAACGCCGCGACCACCGACAGTGGAATCGCCACCGCGATGATCACGGTCGTCCAGACGTTCCGCAGAAAGAGCAAGAGGACGAGGACGGCGAAGACGCCGCCCCAGAGTGCGGTCCCGACGACCTCGTCGATACTGTTGCGGATGAACACCGCCTGATCGTTGAGGAGCGCGAGTTCGACTCCGCTCGGCATGCGATCCACGATGAGATTCGACCGAGCTTCGGGGCGACCGAACGCGATCCCTCGCTCGCCGCTCGCGATGCGACTCGCCTTGGCCTGAACTCGCGCCGCGACGCTCTCGGCGCGGCGCCGCGCACGCTCTTCGAGGGAGTCTTCGGAGCCGTACATCGCTTCGCGAACGCGCTGCGACACCTCGACGAGGTTTGCGTCCGCTTCCTTGAAGATTTCGATCATCACGGAATCGTGAACCCCGTCGGGGCCCCCGATTCGCGTGACGACCTCCGGCTCTCGTACGTCGCGGTAGACGTCGGCGATCTGATGGAGCCGAACCGCCCGCCCCTCCGGGTACGCGACGATCAGATCCTCGATCTCTTCCAACGTCTCGAACGCGTTGAGCGTTCGGACGAGGTAGGTGATATCCCCCTCGGCGAGCGCTCCGCCCGCCACGTTGACGTTCTCGGTCGTCAGACGCATGGCGACGTCGGCCGTCGAGACGCCGAGAAACGCCATCCGGCCCGGGTCGAGATCGACGCGGATCACTTCCTCCTCGCCGCCGCGCACCCGAACCATCGCGACCCCCTCGACCTTTTCGACCGCGAGTTGGACTTCCTCTTCGGCGATCTGGCGTAGCTCGGCGAGGTCCGCGTCGCCCGAGACGCCGACCCGCATGAACGGATCGAGGGCCGGGTCGTACCGCAACAACATCGGAGAGCCCGCCTCGTCGGGGAGCGGGATCAACTCCACCCGCTCCCGCACCTTCTGCATCGCGTAGTCCATGTCCGTCTCCCACGCGAAACGCAGGACGACGTCGGACTGCCCCGCACGGCTCGTGCTCTCGAGCCCTACGACCCCCTCCACCGTGCGCACGATCTCTTCGATGGGGCGGGTGACGGTCTCCTCGACCTCCTGCGGGGCGGCGCCGGCGAGCTCGGTCCGCACCGTCAACGTCGGGTACGACAGCTCCGGCATCAGGCTGACGGGAATCTGGCGATAGGAGATGTAGCCGAAGACGGCGATCGCCACGACGATCATGAGCGTCGCGATCGGCCGGTATACGGTCCACGCCGCGATGCCGGCCGGCGGTCCCGGGCGGTCCGACGGCTCCGTCACGAACCGTCCTGCGTGGAGGAACCGTCACGGAGCTGAGCATCGACCGCGGTGCCGTCTTTCAGACCGTCTTTCCCCAGGACGACGACCTGCTCCTGCGCGGAGACGCCCGACAACACCTCGACCATCGTCCCTTCCGCGACCCCGAGCTCCACGTCGCGGCGACGAGCGATCCCGTCGGTCACGACGAAGACGTACGTGCCGCGCTCCGACTGAGTCACCGCGCGCCGCGGAATCGCGAGGGCCGCGTCGCGCTTGGACGTGACGATGTTCGTCTTCACGAACATCCCCGGCCGAAGCTTCTTCTCGCCCTCCGATTCGGCCAGGTCGATCGTCACGCGCACCGTACCAGTGCGCGAATCCACCACCGGGCTCACCTTCTCGACCACCGCTTCGAAGGTCTCGTCCGGCAAGGCGTCGCTCTTCACGATCACCTCCTGCCCTTCGTAGGCGCGCCCGAGCGCCGCTTCGGGAAGGTTCACGTAGACGAGGAGGTCGGACGGCTGAACGATCCGCAGCAACGGCGTCCCGGTCGCGACTTGCTGTCCCGGACTGACGTAGCGAATCGCGACGACCCCGTCGATCGGTGCGACGACCCGCCGGTCGTTGGCCGAAAGACTCGCGCGCCGCTGCTCCGCTTTCGCTTCCTGCAAGCGATACTGCGCCTCGTCGTACTGCTGACGTGGCACGATCCCCTTGTCGTAGAGCGGCTTGATACGGTTCACCTCCGCCTCCAGCCGCGAGACCGCCGCACGAGCGGACTCCACACCTAGCCCGAGTTCCTCCCGGCTGAGTCGGCCGAGCAGCTCTCCTTCGCGAACGGCGTCTCCCTGGTCGACCTGCAGCGAGACCACCGTTCCCGGAATCTCCGCCATCACGTCGACCGCGTTCCGACTGTCCACCGTACTCGTCGACACGATCGATTCGCGAAGGTCCGTCTTCCTCGCGAGCGCCGTCTCGACGGGAACGTTGCGAACGACCGCCTCTTCTTTCTTCTCGTCTTCGCGGTCTTCGCAGGCGGCGAGAGCGACGGCGACGATGAGCAACAATCCGATCCGCTCAACCATCCGCGCCCCCACGTGCCGCTTCGATCTCGCGCACCAACGACTCGCTCGAGTGCACCCCGACGCCCGTGAACTTCACGACCCCTCGAGGATCGATGATGACGAGGGTCGGCAAGGAGTTCGCGTTGTACATCCGCTGAACCGTCCCGTCGTCGACCAGCGTCCCCCAGTCGGCTCTCGCACGTTTCAGGAAGTTTTCCATCTTCTGCTCGCGGTTGGCGGGTTGGCTGTCGACGTTGATCGACACGATCACGACGTGCTCTTCCCCTACGATGTCGCGCGCCTCCCTTAGCTTCGGCATTTGTTGGAAACAGGGGGTACACCAAGTGGCCCAGAAATCGAGCACGACCACCTTTCCGCGCAGGTCGCCGAGCGAGGTCTCCCCCCCACCGAGGGCGGGGAGCGTGAATGCCGGAGCCTCGTCCCCTTCGAACTCGTCGAGGGGGTTGCCCCCCGCCGCGAAGAAAGAGAGCGCGAAGAGCCCCACGACGATCAACCCCACCGCCCAGTCTGCGAGCTTCGCCTTCCTCTTGCCGCCGACCGTACCGCTCACTTCGTCACCGGTGCTGGAGAGGTCTCCTTCAGCGCCTCGAACCGCGCGTTGGGGGTCACCCAGTACCCCGCGGTCCCCTTCCGAAGGATGGCGATGTTGTCCTCGTGCCAGAGGCTCACGTACGGGAGTTCGTCCGCCAGGATCGCCTGCACCTCCTGGTAGATCGCCTTGCGCTTCTCGCGGTCCGTCTCCACGTTCCCTGCGTCGAGCAGCTCGTCGACACGCGGGTTACTGTACGCCCCGCGGTTCGCGCCTGCCGAGCGATTGTCTGGCGAAGGGATGTTCTCGCTGTGGAAGATCCACCGGTAGAGGCTCGGCTCCAGCGCAGAAGGCCACTGCAGGGTCGTCATCTGGAAGTTACGGCTCTTCACGTCCGCGAAGAACGTCCCCCACTCGTAGGCTCGGACCGTCACCGCGACGCCGATCTTCGCGAGCTGGAACGCGATGAGCTCCGCGAGGGACTGTCGGAACTTGTTCGCCGACACCTTGAACTCGATCTCGAAGCGCGGCTTCGGACCGTCGGGGCCGTCCGGATCGGGAAATCCCGCCGCGTCCAACAGGCGCATCGCCTCTTCGGGGTCGTACCCGTACGTCGCGTTGTCCGGGTTGTAGGCCCAGTGATTCGGCGCGAGAAGCCCCGACGAGAGGCGCGCGAGCCCACGAAACTTGTGCTCGATGATCGCCTCGCGGTCGATGCCGTGCGCGAGCGCCTTGCGCACCCGAACGTCGTCGAGGATCTCGTCCTCCATGTTGAACGCGATGTACGTGTACTTGAACGACGGCGCCGACTCGACCGTGAGTCGGTCGTTGTCCGCGACCACCGGCAACATCAGCGGGGCGACGGCGTTCTGCACCAGGTCGGCGGTGTTCCCCAGAAGCGCGATCAGGCGCGTGTTGTCGTCCTTCACCACCTTGAACACCAGCCGTTCGATCGCCGGCTTTCCGCCGAAGTACTTGTCGAACGCCTTGAAGACGATCTTCTTGGACCCCTCCGCCGAGTCCCAGGCGAACGGTCCCGCACCGATCGGATCCCCCGGGCACTCCTTGTGCCCCTCGCACACCGAACGCGGGACGATCCCGAGGCTCAGGTCGGTGATGAACGGGGCGTGGGGCTGCTCGAGCTCGATGTTGAAACGACGGTCGTCGACGATCTCGAACTTCGAGATTCGCCGGGCCGTCCCCGCGTAGGGACTCTTCACGAGGTCCGAGCCGAGCTGCATGTACGTGTACTCGACGTCTCGGGAAGTCACCCGCTCTCCGTTGTGGAAGAAGACGTCGTCGCGCAGCGTCACCTCGTACCGAGTCGGAGTCGGCAGCTCGATCGACTCCGCGAGCTCGAGCTCGGACTCCCCCGTCTCGGTGTCCGTCGAGGTCAGCCCGGCGTGCAGCAAGCCGACCAGCTTCGCGCTCGCGTCACTGGTCGCGAACCGCGGATCGACCCCCTTCGGCTCCGAGTCGAGGAGCACGACGAACGAGCCGTCCGGCTCCGAGTTGGAGTCGCAGGCGGCGAGGAAGACGAACAGCAGGGATACGACGTACGAAATGCGCATGCGTGGGGTGTAGCAAGCAGAGGGACGAACCATCAAGAAAAGCCCGCGACGGGTCGTGGAATTCCACCCCATTCCCGAAGCCCGGCGCCGCTTCCGACGCGCCTTCGAACTCGAGGCTCTCTCAGAGGTCGGATTGCAGCGGGGGCGTCCACGTCGTCTGATGCTCGTCTTCCCATGCGTGGATCGCCTTCGAGACGTTGGGAAAACAGGCCACCGTCAGGGCGATCGCCAGGGTCGCGAAGAGCCCCTGCACGGCGAACGTCCCCCCGATGTGAACGACGATCAGCCCGAAGATTCCGATCGCCTCCGCCATCGACAGGGTCACGAGCTCCAGCTTGAGAAACTCTTTGGTGAGGTCGGGGGCAGGAATCGATCCGAGGCGTCCGTAGAACATGACTCGTCGCAGCGCGAAGACCGCGACGACCAGCGCCAGCGAAGCGAGGCCGAGACCGATCACCAACGTGTCGTCGACGGGAGCGACGTCGCGCGCCGTGCGGGCTAGATACCAGCCGATCCCGAGATACGTGATGTGGCTCATGACGAAAAAGAGCCACATCTTCCGAAATAGCGAAACGATATCTTCGATTCTCGCACGATCGCCGGCCATCTACGCCTCCCCAAAACACGAGGATGGACGATCCCCAATGTCTCCGCAATTTCAAACGGCCACTCCGGATGCCCCCGACGCAGACGCTAGCGACGCGAGCGACGCCCCATCGTGACCTCGTCGCTGCGTACGAGCTCGAGCTCCGGACGGTCGCCGGGCTGAAGGTCGAAGAAGGTGAGCTCCGGGGTCGCGCGAATCCGGCGCGGCCACGACGCCGAACCGATCCCCCGCGAGATGTAGAGGATCGCGTCCTCCAGCCGATACGGCCCCGCGAAGAGCTGGGTACCGAACCGCTCCGCGAGCGCGTTCGTGACGCGCGGGATGTTGAACTGAAAGCCGTGAGTGTGGCCGCTCAAGATGAGGTTCGCCCCCGCATCCGAGCAGTCCCACGCGATCGACGGGACGTGGTTCAGCGTCAGGCAAAAGAGATCGGGATCGATCTCGGCGAACGCAGCTTCGACATCGGCGTTGTTCGTCACCGCGTCGTCGACGCCGACGATCTGCACGCGCTGGTCGTTGTGCGTGATGTGCAGCCCCTCGTTGCGCAGAAGCGGGATCTGCGCCTCTCGGAAGCACTGCTCCGAGAACTCCGTCGACGCCCAGTGATCGTGATTCCCCAACACTGCGAACACGTCCCCTTTCAATTTCGAGAGGGATTGCGCGCACGGTCCGAGAGTTCGCTTGTTGTAGCCGACGTAGTCGCCCGTCAACGCCACGACCGCGCAGTCGAGCGAGTTGACGAACTCGACGATCTCGTCGAGGTGGCGCGTCTTCACCCAGGGGCCGAAGTGAATGTCGGTGATCTGCCCGATGCGAAACCCTCGCAACGACTCGGACACCTTGGGGTGCCGCATCACGAACCGATTCACTTCGACTTTCTTGAGCGGATTGATCATGAGCCCCAAAGAACGTCATTTGAGGGGATTCGGCAAGGCATTCCTTTGAGGGCCCCCGTGCGAACGCCGACTACCGGGCTGGAACGAGAAGCCTCTAGCCCATGCCGCGACCGACCAAGGAATTCCCGACCGGCCCCGGCTGTTGGGATGCCGCCGTGACGACCGCGGCACCAATTCGCGACTCGTTCCGGAACAGCCACTCCCCGGGCGCTCGCCACCTCGTGGTCCTTGCGTCTGGCCCGAAATCCACCTACAAGCAGTGCCCCTTTTCGACTGGGAGTCTCATGTCGTCCGATCCCACGAACCCGCTCATCGTACAGTCCGACCGCACGGTCCTCCTCGAGACGGCCAACCCGCTGTTCGAGGAAGCGCGCGATGCCCTGTCGGTCTTCGCCGAGCTGGTCAAGTCGCCCGAACACATCCACACCTACCGCATCAGCCCGCTCTCCCTCTGGAACGCAGCGGCGCTCGGCCTCGACGCAGAGCGCGTGAAGAACGACCTTGAGCGCCTCGGGAAGTTCCCCGTCCCCGGCAACCTCGTCTCCGAGATCGACGACTTCATGCGCCGGTATGGTCGCCTCAAGCTCGTCAAAGACGGCGACGACCTCTGGCTCCAATCCGACGACTTCACGCTGCTGCTGGAGGTCACCAAACAGAAGCTCGTGCAGCCGTTCCTCCTCGGCGAGATCGAGGTCGGCGAGCGCGTACGCGTCAAAAAGGAGGAGCGCGGCTTCATCAAGAGCGCCCTCATTCGGCTCGGTTACCCCGTCGAAGACCTCGCCGGGTACGTCCAGGGCGAACCGCTCGACGTCGACCTCCGCCCCGAGACCCTCGAAGGGGAAGCGTTCGGGCTGCGCGACTATCAGACGGAGGCCATCGGAGCATTCTGGGCTGGCGGCCAGACCAACGGGGGGAGCGGCACCGTGGTCCTGCCGTGCGGTGCAGGCAAGACCGTCGTCGGGCTCGGCGCGATGGACACCGTCGGCGCCCACACCCTCATCTTGACCACCAACACGACCGCGCTTCGCCAGTGGCGCGACGAGATCCTCGACAAGACCACCCTCACCGAAGAGGACATCGGCGAGTACTCGGGCGTGAAGAAGGAGATCAAACCCGTCACGATCACGACGTACCAGATCTTGACCTACCGAAAGTCGAAGGACGCCGAGTTCGAACACTTCCATCTCTTCAACGACGCGAACTGGGGCCTGATCATCTACGACGAGGTCCACCTGCTGCCGGCTCCGGTCTTCCGAGCGGTCGCGAACCTACAGAGTCGTCGACGCCTCGGGCTCACGGCGACGCTCGTGCGCGAAGACGGGAAGGAAGAGGAGGTCTTCAGCCTCATCGGCCCCAAAAAATACGACGTCCCCTGGCGCGTCCTCGAAAAGAAGGGCTGGATCGCGACCGCCGAGTGCACCGAGATTCGAGTCCCCTTCGCCGACGAAGAGCTTCGGCTCGACTACGCCGTCGCGGAGCCGCGGGACAAGTACCGGATCGCTGCGACCAACCCCAAGAAACTCGAGGTGGTCGACCACCTGCTCGAGAAGCACTCCGACGATCAGGTCCTCGTGATCGGCCAGTACCTCGATCAGCTCGGCGAACTCTCCGCGCGACTCGACTCCGAGATCATCACGGGGCAGACCCCGCAGGGGAAGCGCGACGAGCTCTACGAAGCTTTCCGGAAGCGGGAGATCAAAGTCCTCGTGGTCTCGAAGGTCGCGAACTTCGCTGTCGACCTCCCCGACGCCAATGTCGCGATCCAGGTCTCCGGCACGTTCGGCAGTCGGCAGGAAGAAGCGCAGCGGCTCGGTCGCGTCTTGCGGCCCAAGAAAGACGCCAACACGGCGTCGTTCTACAGCGTCGTGACCCGCGATTCGAACGAGCAAGAGTTCGCCGCGAAGCGCCAACTCTTCCTCACCGAACAGGGCTACCGCTATCAGATCGAAGCGTTCGACTGACGCGCCGCCGCGACTCGCCAATCCCTCCACTCGCCGGCCACTCGCCGGCGAACGCTGACCAACTTCCGCGCGACGACCGGCCGCAATCGGCGGCGTCCCGTCCGCAAGACAGAGCGGTGCCGTCCTCGTCGCCCGCTCCGGAACAGAGACGTCCATCTCCGCCCTCGCCGCGGCCGAGCAGCACCTTTTCTGCGCGGCGAGGCGATTTTTCGCCGCGCGGAGTTTTCGACCGGGTTCTGGCGGTCTGGAGACGGCTTTCCGCCGATCGCAGACCAGCCTCGCCGGGTCCTCCGGTCTCCCGGGAGGTCGCTCGGGGCTCGGCCGGGGGCCGAGGGTTCCGTGCGTCTGCGCCGGGATCCGCCGGGTGGCGTCGGTCGTTGGTTCCGTCCTGTGCCGTCGGGAGCGGCGCCTTCGCGCAGCGCCACGGCCTCGGCCGGTGTCGGAACCGGAGTTCGGGCGGGTTCTTCAAGGCCGTCAAGCCGATCGGAACCGCTGCCCTCGCGGCGCGCCGAGCCCGTTTGTTTGCGGGCTTCGCCATGGCGCGTCACTGGTTTTCGTCATAGGCATCTCCTGGGTTCATAGCTGGAAGACCAGCGTTTTCAGTCCTCGATACTCGTCGTTCTTCGAGGCTTTCAGGGCGCACGACCCGCAGGTCATGCGCCCCGAAAGCCTGCCTATCGGCGGCCATCGGTCGCCCCACACCCCCGGCGACCGACGGCCACCAACAGGCTTTGGTAGTCTGCGACGTGCGGCTCTCGGCGGGTGCGCAGGACCTCCGTGCGCGAACGAAGGCCCGCCCGCGGAGTGACGCTCCGGCGCCGACTACGTACTCTTTATCGGCAGGTAGCGACTTCCGTTGCGGAAAAAGTTCCGAGAAGCGCACAAGTCGTTGATAAAGATGATCAATCGGCGCAAGAAATGATTTCTTAACTGGTTAGACGCGAGCTTTCGGAACCGAAAGGGGGCAGCTCGTTCTGCGAAACGCATCGGCTGCGCGAACGGATGTGTCCGGGAGCCCGACCAATCCCGTTCGTCTCGTCCCTCGAAGACCGAGTTGGCGCGGGAGGTTCAGCGACACCGGGCGGTGGTGCGCCCCGCGGATGGCGAACCGAGAGGGCCACGCCGATCGAACCGGCGACGTCGCGGCGCCCCCTTGAAAGCCCGTCGAAAGGCGTTCATCATGAGCGGGCCTCGCGCAATCCCACGTGCTGCTACCGGCCGGTCGATGGAAACCGACATCACCCCGACAGATCAGACCTTCGTGACCGGCTCCCATGCCGTGTCGGCGGGAACCGTGATCGGGGGCCGCTGGCGGACCGACAACTGCCTCGCGTCGGGGGGTTACGGAGACGTCTGGCGTGGGGTCGACGTCGAGACGGGGACCCCCATCGCGGTCAAAGTGCTGCGTACGGACGCCGGCAACAACGACCCGAGCGCCATTGCGCGGATGAGGCAGGAAGCCGAGATCCTGATGGCGATGAACCACCCGAACATCGTCCGCGTCTTCGATTTCGGCGAGAGTCCCTACGGACACTTCATCGCCATGGAGTTCCTGGACGGCCTCGCGATCGATCAGTGGTTGACGCGCAAAGGCCCGATCTCCCCGGACGAGCTTGTCCCGTACGCGCAGCAGCTACTCGCTGCTCTCGGGCAAGCGCATGCCAAGCGGATCCTGCACCGCGACCTGAAGCCCGAAAACATCATCCTCCTCAAGGACGCGACCCAGCGGACCAACTACCGCGCCGTCCTCGTCGACTTCGGAATCGCGAAGGCGCAGCAACTGCTGAACGACCACGACCAGGGCGCGACCCTCGTGCAGACGCGAGCGGGCGGGTTCATGGGGACGCCGCGCTATGCCGCTCCGGAGCAAGCAGTGGGCGACCCGTGTGGGGACAACATCGATCTGTTCGCCCTCGGTCTGGTGCTCGCCGAGTGGCTCACCGGACGCATGCGCATCGACGGCGAGCGGCACTCCGACGTCATGACGCAGTTGCTCAGCCCCGATCCCATCGACGTCTCCGACGTGCCGGAACGCTGGCGCCCGTGGCTGCAGCGCATGCTCTACAAGAATCCCCTCGAACGCTTCCAGAGCGCCGCCGAGGCGCTCGACGCCCTGGGTCCTCTCGTCATCGACCGCCACGAGCCCGCCGATTTCGTCGACCGCGAGGCGATGCAGGGGTTTCCTCCGCCGGCGCAAGCCCCAGGCGGGTTCGTCCAATCCAACGTGCCGATCGAGGTCGACTTCGACCGGGTTCGCCAGATGCGTCATCCGGAACCCCCGCCCTCGTCGCGCCCTGCGGAGCCGACGATTCCGCAACCGATGACCCCTGCTCTGCCTCCGAAGAGCGAGTCCGTCGCCGAGCGTGACACGCGACTCTTCCTCTACCTGCTGTTGTTCCTGATCCTGTTCCTCATCGTCCTTACCCTGGCGATGTTCGACGTCCTCTGACCCCTCATCCGCCCCATGAAAATCTGTGTCATGTCGCGTGGCCCCACGCTGTATAGTACGTCGCGCCTGGCCCATGCCGGTCGACGCCGACAACACGACGTCCGCATCGTGGACCCGTACAACATGACGTTCGGGAACCGGAACGACGGCCTGCACATCCATCACCATACGGTGGACGTATCGACCGTCGACGTGGTCATCCCTCGGATCGGCGCATCGACGATGTCCTACGCCGTCCCCCTCCTCCACCAGTTCGAGCTGCTCGGGACTCCGGTCGTCAACTCGAGTGACGCGTTTCTTCTCTCCCGCGACAAGCTGATGGCGGGCCAGATGCTCGCCGCGATGGACCTGCCCGTTCCGGCGACGCTCTCCGTGCGGGCCCCCGAAGAGATCGACCTCGCCGTCGAGCGCCTGGGAGGCCCTCCCCTCGTCGTGAAGATTCACCCCGGCACCCAGGGAGTCGGGGTCGCCATTTGCGAGACCGTGCGGTCGATACGGTCCACGGTCGAGGCGTTCTGGAGTGTGGGACGCGAGGTCCTCCTACAGGAGTTCATCGCGGAGGCCGCCGGGAGCGACATCCGCATGTTCGTCGTCAACGGCGAGGTGGTCGCGACGATGCGTCGGACGGCGAAGTCCGAAGAGTTTCGCTCTAACCTGCACCGAGGCGGCACCGCCGAGTCGGTCGACCCCGGAAAGGAATTGAGCGACATCGCGATTCGCGCCGCCGACTCGATGGATCTTCTCGTCGCGGGCGTCGACGTTCTCGAATCGAACCGCGGGCCGCTCGTGATGGAGGTCAACCCGTCGCCCGGCCTGCAGGGGATCGAGGACGTCACGCGGGTCGATGTCGCCACGGCCATCATCCGCTGCGCGGAGAGCCTCGTGTGATTCACCGCGACGAGAGCTCCCAATCTCGATGATCCCTGACCCCGCCCAGCTCGTCGGCCGAACCATCGCCTCCCGGTACGTCCTCGAACGCGTGCTCGCCGCCGACGATCGCAGCGGGCTCTTCTCGGCAGCCACGGAGGACGGTCGCCGTGTGGTGGTAAAGCTCGTCGCGGGGGACGCTTCGGGCTGGACGCCCGAGGCGGAACTCTCCACCGACGCCGTGCGCTCGGTCGTCGGGGACGCTCCGCACTGCATCGAAGCCGGCTCCCACGCGGGGATGAACTACTGGATCCTTCAGCCAGCGTCGCCGGGCGGCCTGGAGCCGACCACCGGCTCCGGCACCCGGCCGCAAGCGACCCCGTCGAGCGGCTCGATCACGATCTCCGTCTGGGCGGTCGGCGTCATGATCGGGCTTCTCCTGCTGGGGCTCGCCGGTCTGACGTGGTTGCTTTTCTTTCGCGGCGATACGCCACCCCCTGCCCTCCCGACCGACTCCCCGCCAGCAGGATTGGCAGAGCGGGAGCAGGTGGCCGCACCTGCCCCCGAGGAACCGACGGTCGTCGTGGTGGAGTCGCCTCACGTCGGGGTCGTCGCGGCACCGGACGCCGCGGCGGTGGAGGACACCTCGCCTCCCGATCCCGGCTCCTCGGGGTGCGGAAAAAAGGTCGACCCCGACGACGTCGGTACGTTCCGAAAGGCAGGGAAGGGATGGGTCCGACTCCCCACCGGTTACGACCCGAACGAGCCGGCGCCTCTCGTCTACTTTTTCGGGCGACAGCGGGTGGAACCGGACTACCTCGAGGAAAAAATGTTCGTCGACCGGTGGGCGGACAAACACGGCTTCGTCCTCGTGACCTATCGGACGTGGGGGCACGAGGTCGCCATCGCCAACGTTCTCGAAGACAATCTCGGCGAGTGGGCGGCGCAGCGGTACTGCATAAGTGCTCTTCGACACTACGCTGTCGGGATCGGCTTCAGCGAGGAGATCGTTCGCGAGCTGCCGAACTCCGTGCCGCTGTCGGGTGCTGTGGGATTCGGCCACCGCACGGGCTTGATCGAGGATGTCCCGCGCCCGATACCGCCGATTCCCTACCTCCATTTCCACGGCAAGCTGGACCGCGTGACTCCGACGGGAGGCGGGTTGAAGTGCGTCAACAGCAAGAAGATCCACATCGTCCGTTCGCTGAACGAGGAGATGGAGCCATTCCGCGAGACGCACGGCTGTAACAGCAGCTTCAAGAGGACCGAGCTTCCAGGCGGGCACTGCGAGGAGTGGGAGTGCGACGTGCCCTTCAAGGTCTGCATCACCGATGGCGACCGGCGGCTCGTCGGGGAGGACGAGATCCCGGGGAATCCGCGCTGCGCGGGGCCCGAGCCGACTCGGATGCCGGTCCTCGACGTAGCCGCCGACTTTCTCAAGACCCGCGGCGTGGACCTGCGACGGTGATCCTCGAGCCGGCATCCGCGCGGCGGGGACGGGGCGCCCGAAAGGCCGGTTCCAATGCTTGACCGCTCGTCTTTGCCCGTGCTACCTGTCTTAGGCACAAAGCTACAAATTCTCGGTTCCAACATGGAGTGTTGAGCATGTCGCAGACAGTGCTCGTTGCGGATGACAGCAAGACGATTCGACAAATCGTCGAAATGGCGCTCAAAGCGTCCGCATGGGAAGTCGTGAGTGTCGGTAATGCCAGCGAAGCCGTGCAAGCGGCTCAGAACGGCCCGTCCGTCATTCTGCTCGATTACTTTATGGGAGCCGACGACGACGGCTACGACGTGTGCCGTCAGCTGAAAGCCGACGCCGCGACGAGCGGAATCCCGGTCGTCATGCTCGGCGGAACCTACAAGGCGTTCGACGAGAACGTCGCCCGCCAGTCGGGCGCCGACAGCGTCCTCATGAAGCCGTTCAACACGGACGCGCTCCTCACCGCCATCGAGGAAGCGGAAGCCAATGGTGCGACCGCGGCCCCGCAGCCGGCGGCCGGTCACGGTCTTCCAGTTCCTCAGCCCGTCTACGACGAAGAGTCGGAGGTCGGCTACGGTGACTCCGAGCCAGGATACGGCGCCGCAGACTCCTCGTCCGAAGAACTGGAGATCGGTTACGCAGCCGACGACAGCGAGGACGACATCGAGATCGGCTATGGAGACTCCGAGCCCGGTTACGGAGACTCCGAACCGGATCTCGCACCCACGCCCGTCTACGAGGTCGAGTCGGAGCCCGAAGAGGAAGTTCCGGCGGCCTACGGCGACTCCACGCCACTGCCGACCCCGAAGCCCGCGACCACCCCCACGAGCCAGCCGCGCATCCCCGCGGACCCTCCGCAGGCACGTCACGGCTCGTCCCCCGAGATCCCCTCGCGTCAGAGCGCCCCGGCGACGCCGGCAGCGCCCGCGATGTCGAAGGACGAGATCGAGAACTTCATCCGCGAAGAGGTCCGCTCGACTGTCCGCCAGGAACTCCCGGGACTGCTGCGCACCGTCATGGGCGAGATCTTCCAGCAGAAGGTCCTCCCCAAGCTCCTCGAGCACGCAGAGCAGCGCGTTCGCAGTGCCGTCTCCGAGAATCTCGCCGGACAGATCCAGCACCACGTACGCGTAGAGATCGAGCGCCTGCTCAACGAAGACTGACGAAATCGCGGTCCTCGTAACAGGCGCCCTCGTTCGGGGCGCCTTTTTTGTTGTCCGAAACGGCACCGACCGCACAGCACGATTGACGAAAACCCGGCGTGTCGAATACCACGCCAACCGCACACGAGCTGGAGAGTGAACATGAAGATCGACGAGACATACGACCCGCGCGCAGTCGAATCACGCTGGTACGATTTCTGGGTCGAAAAGGGCCTCTTTGCTGCGGACGAACACTCCGACAAGGAGCCCTATACGATCGTGATACCCCCGCCGAACGTCACCGGCTCGCTCCACATGGGGCACGCGATCTTCGTCACTCTCCAGGACCTCCTCGTCCGCTGGAAGAGAATGCAGGGCTTCGAGGCCCTCTGGCTCCCGGGCACCGACCACGCCGGCATCGCCACGCAGGTCATGGTCGAGCGCGAGATCGCCAAAGAAGGGCTGAATCGGTACGACCTCGGACGCTCGAAGTTCCTGGACCGCGTCTGGCAATGGAAGGACGAGAAAGGCGGCACGATCGTCAACCAGATGAAAAAGATGGGGGCCTCCTGCGATTGGGACCGAGAGCGCTTCACCATGGACGAGGGGCTCTCGCGCGCCGTCCGCGAAGCGTTCGTCCAGCTCTTCGAGGAAGGGCTCATCTACCGGGCCGAGCGCATGGTCGACTGGGACCCGGGCTCACAGACCGTCCTGTCGGACCTCGAGGTCGATCGCGACGAGGAGCCCGGGAAGTTCTGGTACCTGGAGTATCCGCTCGCCGACGGTAGCGGATCGATCACGGTCGGCACGACCCGGCCCGAGACGATGCTCGGCGACACCGCGGTCGCGGTCCACCCCGACGACGACCGCTACAAGGACATCATCGGCAAGATGATCGCGCTGCCGCTCACCGGCCGCGAGATTCCGGTCATCGCCGATACCGTCCTCCCCGATCCCGAGAAGGGCTCCGGTGCCGTCAAGGTCACGCCCTCGCACGACCCGAACGACTTCGAGTGCGGGGAGCGTCACGACCTGCCGCGGATTCAAGTCATCGGCCTCGACGCGAAGATGAACGAGAACTGCCCGGACGACTTCGTCGGGCTCGACCGCTACGAAGCGCGAAAGAAGGTCGTCGCCGATTTCGAGGCGCTCGGCCTGCTGAAGGGGATCGACGACATCACCTACACCCCCGGCCGCTCCCAGCGCTCGGGGCAGGTCGTCGAGCCGCTCCCGATGCTGCAGTGGTTCGTCGACACCAAGCCGATGGCGGACAAGGCGATCGAGGCGGTCGAAAGCGGCCGCACCCGCATCCTCCCCGGCTTCTGGAAGAAGACGTGGGACCACTTCATGTACAACATCCGCCCATGGTGTATCTCGCGTCAGCTCTGGTGGGGGCACCAGATCCCGGCGTGGTACTGCCCCGAGGGACACATCACCGTCTCGCGGGAGGACGCCACGAAGTGCGCCGAGTGCGGCAGCACCGAGCTCGAGCAGGAAGCCGACGTTCTCGACACCTGGTTCTCGTCGGGGCTCTGGCCCTTCTCGACGCTGGGGTGGCCCGACGAGACGCCGTCGCTCGAGAAGTTCTACCCGACCGACGTCCTCGAGACGGGCTTCGACATTCTGTTCTTCTGGGTCGCCCGCATGATGATGATGGGCTGCTGGTTCATGGACGAGGTGCCGTTCGACGACGTCTTCCTGCACGCGATGGTCCGCGACCGGCAGGGGCAGAAGATGTCGAAGACGAAGGGGAACATCATCGATCCCCTCCACATGATCTTCGGCGCGAAGCCCGAAGACCTCGATCCCGAGCTGCACGCCGAGCTCCTCGACCAGTACCCCGAGGGGGTCGACCCGCAAGGGGCCGACGCGCTGCGCTTCACCCTCGGCGTCTACGCCGCGCAGGGACGCGACATCAAACTCGACGTCAGCCGCATCGAGGGCTACCGCGCGTTCCTCAACAAGCTCTGGAACGCCGCGCGCTTCGGGCTGATGAACCTCGAAGACTACACCGATGGACTGCCGACCGACCCGACGAACTACGAGCTGTCGACCGTCGACAGGTGGATCCTGCATCGCCTCGACGAGGTCGTCGAAGAGTCGACGGCGGCGCTCGAGGAGTACCGGTTCAACGACTACGCTCAGGCCGTCTACCACTTCACGTGGCACGAGCTGTGCGACTGGTACATCGAGTTCATCAAGCCGGCGCTCTACGACGACGATGGGACGGGCGGCGACGCGCGGCTCGCGGCGCAGGCGACGCTCCTCTACGCGCTCGATCGCGTCCTGCGACTCATGCACCCGCTTGCGCCATTCATCACCGAAGACATCTGGCAGGCGCTGCCGCTCGGTGACGACGTCGCCGAGAGCATCATGATCGCCGACTGGCCGACCGCGAACCCCGCCCTGCGTGACGAAACGTCGAAGGCCGCAGCCGAGTTGGTCGTCGACCTCATCTCGGAGATCCGCGGCGTTCGAGGGAACACCAACGTCAAACCGAGCACCTCGATCCCGACACTCTACCTGACGACGCAGAACGAGGGCCACAAGGCTTCGATCGAGACCGCCCTCCCCTACCTGCGCCGGCTCGCACGCGTCGAGAACGTCGAGTTCATCGACGCCGCGCGCGCCGAGACCCTCGATGGGGCCGCCACCGCCGTGTGCCGCGGCATCGAGATCCGTATCCCGCTCAAGGGCCTCATCGATCTCGACGAAGAACTCGGCCGCCTCAACAAGGAGCTCGAGCGCGTGACCAAAGACATCGCGTTCGTTTCCAAGAAGCTCGGCAACGAAAAGTTCGTCGCCAAAGCGCCCGCCGAGATCGTGCAGAAGGAGCGCGACAAGCTCGCTGCGTTCGAGGAAGAGCAGCGCACGCTCGAGCAGAGCCTCGTCGATCTCGAGAAACTTCGCTGACGGCCTCCCCCGCGCAGCGCGCGCGCCGATTCGGTGACAACTCCACTCTCGTCGAGTAGTCTCGGCCGCGCCATGCCGAAGTCTCCGACACGTCCGCAGCACTCGCTGTTCGATTGGTTCAGCCGCGCCAAAGCGCCCCGCGGCGCGATCAGCCTCGCGTCTCAGCGCATTCAGGTCGACTCCGACGAGCTGCGCGAACTCCACCGCGGGCTCGAACGCGGGCTCGGCACCGTCGACCTGGTCGTCACGGACAACACGCGGCGGATGGTGACCGCGCGCGCCAGGCGCGGGCGGCACCACCTGCGGTTGCACCACATGTTCGTCGGTGCCCCACCCGAAGTCGTGGACTCGATCGTCGACCTCGCCCGCGGCGACGGGTCCGGCGCCCCCCTTCGCGACTTCATCGCCGACAACCGGGATGCCATCAAGGGGCGAGCCGAGCCGAGCGAATCGAAGGGCGCGGTCCACGATCTGGACGCGTCGCTGCAACGCGCCCTGCGCGAAGAGGCGCTGCGAGACGCCGAGCTCGACGACATCGTCGTCGGCTGGGGGCGCAACGGCCGGGGGCGGCGATCGATCCGATTCGGCACCTTCGACTTCGACGCGCGCACCATCCGGATTCACCCCGCGCTCGACGAGGAGTGGGTGCCCGCCTACTTCGTCGACTTCGTGATGTACCACGAGCTCCTGCACGCCCTCTTCCCGCCGACGCGGACCGCAAGCGGACGCCGCGTCCTTCATCCACCGGAATTTCGCAGGCTCGAGAAGCGCTTCTCTCGATACGAAGACGCGATGGAGTGGGAAACCGCCAACCTCGGAAGGCTTCTGAAACGATGAAACGAAACCCGAACGCATTGTTCACGACCGCGGCCCTCGTCGGCTGCGCGTTTCTGTTCGCCGCTGCCTCGTGCGAATCGAAGAAGCCGACGCCGGAGGTGACGGTCGAGCCCGTCACCTCCCAGAAAGACTCCCTCCCCGAGGCGGGCAAAGACGAAGTCTACGACGAAAAGACCCCGCAGGACGTGGGACCCAAGGCACCGGCCGTGTTCGCCATTACCGGCCTTCAGGGCTACACGGAGCCGTGTGGATGTACGCTCGACGTGATGCTCGGCGGGATCGATCGCATCACGCAGTATGTCGAGGACGCGCGCAAGCTCTACCCCGCCGTCGAGTTCGTCGACGCCGGCGACCTCTGGTTCGAGACGACGGACCTCGCCGAACACGAGATCCCGCAGGAGAAAGCGAAGATCGACGTCGTCCGGCAGGGCCTGGCGAAGATGCGACTCGCCGTGACCGTCCCGGGTGAGAAGGACTTCGCGCTCGGCGCCGACTACTACATGGAACAGGTCCGCGGCGGGAACATCCGCCCCATCGCGGCGAACCTGACGATCGAGGGGGTCTCCCTCTCCCCGACCCACAAGGCGAACCTCGACGGGGTGGAGACGCTGTTCATCGGCGTGGTCGATCCGACGCTCTACGAAGGGATCGAGGGGGTTTCGGCATCGGAACCCGACGCCGCGCTGGCTGCGCTCGCCGACGAGATCACCGCGGCCGACGCGACCATCGTCCTCGCTCACGGAGATCTCCCGTTCGCCAAGCGAGCGCTCCAGGCCGCCGACGGAGCCGACTTCGCCGTCGTCGGTCATCCGCGAGAGACCGACCAGGTCGACTCCATCGATGGAGCCTATACGCTCGAACCCTACGACCAGGGGCGCTACTTCGGCATCCTGAAGCTCATCAACGCCGCAGAGGCGAAAGGGAAGAGCTTCCAGAACACCCGGACGGGGAGCAAGGCGGAGCTCGAGAAGATCGACGGCCAGATCGAGCACGTGAACGCGTCGATCAACAAGCTCCCCCCGGCGAGCCCGGGCGAAGAACCCCAGATCATCCTCACGCTCAGAAAACGTCTCGAGGACCTGGAAGCTCGAAAGCAGGAGATCCAGAACGCCGACCTCGAAATCCCCGAGGACGAGCCATCCTTCTTGTGGCGTAGCGTCCCGATGGAGCCCGGCTACGGCAAAGACGACGAGATGAAGAAGGTGCGTGAGCAGTACAACAAGCAGCTCAAGGAGCTGAACTCCAGCGTCGAATTCGAGGTGCCTGCCGCGGCGAAGGGGGAGGCGGTCTTCGTCGGCTCCAACACGTGCACGACGTGCCACGCGCCCGCCACGAAGTTCTGGGAGTCGACGGCGCACGCGAAAGCGCTCGTCACCCTGGAGGAACGCGACAAGGACTTCGACCAGAAGTGCATCGGGTGCCACGTCGTCGGGTACGAGCAGCCCGGAGGCAGCGTGATCGGCAAGCTGCAGTACGACGCATCGCTCGAGAATCCGCACGGTCAGGCATTCGACGTCTCCAAAGACCTCCGACACGTCGGCTGCGAGTCGTGCCACGGCCCCGGCTCGAACCACTGGTTCCAGCCCGTGGGGGCAGACGGCGCCCCCGCCAACATCATCCGCGATCCGGGCCCCGAACAGTGCAGCCAGTGCCACGTGCCGGAGCACTCTCCGCGGTTCGTGTACGACGTCTATGTCGAGCAGATCACTGGCGAAGGTCACGCCCGCGGCGATTGAGTCCTTTGCGACTTGAAGACGGCGACGGCAGTCGCTAAACCCTTCCCACTTCGAACGTCTCGTCTGGGAATGGTATGTCTGTTCGCCGCATCAGCCTCGTCGCGGCCCTCTTCGTCGCCGGCTCCGCCTGCGGAGGCGGCGGGGGCTCCAACAACGGCACCAACAACGGTACCGCCACCAACAACGGCGGGACGAGCGGAACGGGCGGCGGTGAATGCGCGACGGACGACGACTGCCCCGGATCGTCGTCGGCCGAGTTCCGACGGCCCGAGAACGTCGTCTGCACGATGAGCTCGGTCCGTGGGAACTACTGCTCGGAGTGCATCAACGATTCGCAGTGCGAGAGCGGCGAGGCGTGCGAGGACTCGACGAACTGCGTCGAGCTCCCCCCATGTTCGACCGGCGCAGACTGCGCAGAGGCCCCCGGCGACGAGGTGCACCGTGCCTGTGTCGCAGGGTTTTGTGACGACTGCGACGACGACGACGAATGCGGTGCCGACGAAGTTTGCTACAGCCGCCGCTGTGCGACGCGCACGACGGTAGATCCGTCGTGCCTGGACGGAAGCTGCGAGACGACCTGCGGCATCACTGAAAACAGCGATGGAATCCCCTCGGGCGTCGCCTGTATGTAGGTTTCGCGCCTCCCCCCCCACATTAGGGTTGAGAAGCCGTCGGCACGCGGGTTACACATGGGTGCTACGCGACCTGCAACCTCACCGGTCCCCATCGAACACACGATGTTCAAACGCTTCCTCAAATTCTTCCGCGGTGACGAGGGGTCACCTCAAGAGGCTTTCGACGGAAGCTACCTCGACCATCTCCTGCAGCAGGTGAGACCCAACGTCGTGGCGCAGCTCGAGGAGTGCCCCGAGCACGACCCGCTCCTCCTCGTGGTCGTCGGGATCCTCCGTTACACGATGATCAACGCGTGGAGCCCCAAACTCCGGGCGCCGCTCGCGGACTCCAATTCGCCGGGTCGTGACGCCCCCCCCGGAGGGGTCGAGGCCGGCCCGAGCAGCGACAGCACCGACGAATTCGAGACCGCTGCCGCCATCAACCCCGACGAGACCGAGGAGATCAGGCCCGACGACGTGCTGGCCGAAGAGAGCATCGACGAGGCAGACGCGGAGACCGGCGCCCCTGACGCTCAGGACGACGAGCTCGAGGCCGAACCGTCCGACGACGAGGACGACATCCCACAGAGCCCGGCCCCCGCTCCGCAGAGTGCGCTTCGCAAGACCGAGGAGATCGACGTCTCCGAGATCCGTGAGGCGAGCCGTCGCGCCAGCAGGGAGGCCCCCGCCGATACGACTTTCGAGCGCGAAGTCGTCCAGGTCGAGCAAGCCGACCCCACGATCGAGATCGAACAGGACACGCTCTTCGAAGCGCAGAAGAACGACGACCGCCCACGCATCGACACCGAAGAGGTGCTCCAGGCGGGGAGGATGTTCCTGGGGCTCTTGATCGAGAACGATCGCCTCCCCCTCGAGCTCCAGCTCACCGTCGCCGAGACCACCCTCGCCCGCGATCTGCTCCTCGGCTACTTCGTCGCCAACACCGATTTCGAAGACAAGGCGAGGCGACTCCTCACCCTGGTCGAGCAGAAGTTCGCCGAAGAACACTTCAGCCAGGCCTCGATCCTGCTCGAACTCTTCCAGACCGACGATCAGACGCGCATCAACAACGATCGCAACCTCTTCTACGAAGACATGATCCTTCGTCTCGGCATCCGTCGACGGCATCGGATGTCGGCCGAAGAGCTTCGCCGATTCGAGACGCTGATTTCGGGCTGCGACAATCCCGAGGGTGCTCAGGAGATGATCGACTGGCTGGGCGACTCGTGCCTCATCCGGTTCCAGACCTTCAACCGCGATCCCGAACACGTCGCCGTGTGGGGAAAGATCGCCGGCGCGAGCACCCGCGCAGATGCGCGTGAGACGTTCTTGCGCTACCTCCCCCCGAGGCGCTGGCGAGCCCTCGGACATTACCCGTCGCTCGACGCGGTCGAACAGGTTCAGCGGCACGTCACGATCGAGACGGCGCGCGAGTACGTCATCTCGCTGCTCAAGACGTGCTACTTCGTCCTGCGGGCCGTCGGGGACACCGGGCTCGAGGGATATCTCGACACCTTCTTCGACTGGGCGGACGTCAAATACGGCGTCGATGCCACCCGCATCATGCCGGAACTCTACAAACGGTCCATGATGGACCCCGAGCCGATGGCGGTCATCCTCGACGACATCTACGACGAGTTCTTCGGCGAACGGACCCCCGAGATCATCGATCGCTGGGGCGACGAAGAGATCGAGAGCGCAATCTACCTTGCGCTCAACGAACTCGGTGAGTGCGATCTCGGCGAGATCGCTCCCGGATACTACGACTTCGGAGCGTTCGTCTTCGACCGGCTCTTCGACGTTCGGTATCCGTCGCCCGAATTCTCCTTCAAGATTCATCGCCTCACGTGAAGCGCCCCGAGCTCCGCCAGGCCTGCTTCGGGCTTGTCGCCGCGCTCGCGCTCGCCCTTCCGCACACGCCCTCGGCCCAGACTCGCGACTCGATCGAGTTCGACGCCCAACCCGATCAATCCGAATCGATCTGGTTCGTCCCGGAGTTGTCCGGTGGATGGGTGCTCGAAGCGTCGCTGGGGGGAGGGCTTTCGTCGCAACCAGCCACGCCGGGCTCAGCCTTTTCGGTCGGTCTCGGCTGGCGCCATTACTTCGAAGGACACGGACGACTCGGTCTTCGCGGATCCGCGATCTACGAGAACGGAGGTGCGCTCGACGGGGGAATCTTCGGCACGTCTCACCGCCTCGGAATCGCCGCCGCGTTCGGGTTTCGGGGAATCACGCCGAACTATCTCTTCGGCGGTCTCGGCCTCTTCGTCGACGCGGGGGTCGTCAGCATCACCCCCCCGAAGATTCCGTCGAACGAAGGACTCCCCGCGCCGGAGACCGGGTCGCAGTTTTCGGTGGGGCTGGAGGCTCCGGTGGGATCGCTCGTCGTCATCTCCCCCTATCTGTGGGCGGAGGTTGCGCCCTCGGCCTCGGTCACCACCGTGAACCTCCCCTCTCTCGGCGCCGTCGAGGTCTGGGCGCGATTCACCTTCCGGTTGGAATGGTCACGCCCGAAGCGATCGCGCTGACTGTGGCGGCTGAGAAGGTCTCCGAGTCGCCGCGCCCGCCGTCGGGCGCCTCGACGCCGTCACTCCAGCCCGACGGTCGCAAGGTCGTAGTCCTTGATCTTGTACAGGAGGGCGCGGTGGCTGATCTCCAGCAACTTCGCCGCGTTCGTGCGGTTGCCTTTCGTCTCTTCCAGCGCGCGTCGGATCAGAATCCGTTCGAGCGCGGCCGACATCTTCTTGATCGAGAGTTCGTCGGACTCGAAGAGTTGCTTCAGCTCGTCGTTCGCCTCTCGGATTCGATCCGGCAGTAGCTCTACCCCGATCCGGTCGTCGGTCGTGAGGACGACGCCGCGCTCGATGCAGTTCTGAAGCTCTCGGACGTTGCCCGGCCACCCGTACCTCGTCATCAGGTCGAGGGCCTCCGGGGTCACGCTCTTGACGTGGGTCCCCTGCCGGGCGTTCTGCACCCCGATGAAGTGGTCGATGAGCAAGGGGATGTCGTCAGGGCGCTGTCGCAGCGCGGGCATCTCGATGTTGATGACGTTGAGGCGGTAGAAGAGGTCCTCGCGGAATCGCCCCGCTTCGACCTCCTCGCGCAGGTCCCGCAGACTGGCGGCGATCACCCGCACGTCGATCTTGGTGTTCTGCGTGTCCCCCACTCGCCGGACCTCGCTCTCCTGCAACACTCGGAGCAGCTTCACCTGCAGTTGGAGCGGCAGCTCCCCGATCTCGTCGAGGAAGATCGTCCCCCCGCTCGCCTCCTGGAACAGCCCGACCTTGTCGCGGCTGGCGTCGGTGAAGGCCCCTTTGGCGTGTCCGAAGAGCTCGCTCTCCAACAGCGTCTCGGGGATTGCGCCGCAGTTGATCGGGACCCAGGGACCCTTCGCGCGTGTAGATCGGTCGTGGATGGCACGCGCGACGAGCTCTTTTCCCGTGCCCGATTCCCCCGTGATGAGGACGGTCGACTTCGTCTCCGCGACCTTCTCGATCAGTCCGAAGACTTTCTCGATCGGGTCGGACGCCCCCACGATGGAGGGGAAGCGCCCTTGGGGCTCTATCACCTGTTTCAACCGGCGATTGTCGCGCTGTAACTGCAACCGCTCCGCCGCCTTGAGAATCGTGAGGACGATCTCGTCTCGCTTGAACGGCTTGTCGATGTAGTCGTAGGCGCCACGCTTGATGGCGTCGAGGGCGACCTCCCGATTGCCGAAGGCGCTCATTACGATGACGGTCGTATCGATTTCGCGACGCCGCAGCTCTTCCAGAAGCTCCATCCCCCCCATTTTCGGCATCCTGACGTCGGAAAGGACGATGTCGAAAGTCCCGGTCAGCAACTGCTTCAGCGCTTCCTCGCCGTTGTCCGCCGCGGTGACCTCGTAGCCCTCCTTTTCGAGGAAGAGCTTCACCATGTGACGAATGCTCTCCTCGTCGTCGACGACGAGTATACGAAGCGATGGGCCCAAGCGATTCTCCGATTCGTGGCACGACGAGGATACGCGCGCTCCGCTCCACCGTCGAGCCAACGTTTCCGCTCCCCCGGGTGGAAGAACCTTCGCGGAGGTTTGCATCGGTCCGCCGTCCGCCCCCTGCTTCGGGCTCGCGGCGTCTGACTGCGCAGTCATTCTTCAATTTGACCCCTCGATCATGGGCCGCGAAAGTGTTATAGCACTCGACCTTCGCGGGCCGAGGAGTCTATGAGCAGGCAGAACAACATTCCCGTCGCGGTCGTGGGTGTCGGAGCCCTCTTCCCTGGATCCGTGGATGCGGAAGGGTTCTGGAAGAACATTCTCGCAGGGACGGACCTGATCGGCGATATCCCTGCGGAGCGCTGGCGGGTCGACGACTACTTCGATTCGGACGCATCGCGGCCCGACAAGACGTACGCCCGCCGAGGCGGGTTCCTGTCGAAGACCCCGTTCGACGTGATGCGCTACGGGGTCCCCCCGAACCTCATCGAAGCGACGGACACGTCGCAACTGCTGGCCCTGATCGTCGCGCAGCAGGTTCTCGACGACGCCGCTCGTGGGCAGTTCACCGACATGGATCGCGAGAAGATGAGCGTGATCCTCGGCGTGACGTCCGGGCAGGAGCTCATGATCGAGATGGCGAGCCGGCTTCAGCGCCCCGTCTGGGTGAAGACGCTCCGCGAGATGGGGATGCCGGAAGACGAAGTCCAACAGGCGTGCGACCGGATCGCCGATCACTACGTCGACTGGCAGGAGGGGACCTTCCCTGGCCTGCTGGGGAACGTCGTGGCGGGCCGAATCGCGAACCGGTTCGACCTCGGCGGCACCAACTGCGTGACCGATGCAGCTTGCGCGTCGACCCTGTCGGCGCTGTCGATGGGGCTTCACGAGCTCTGGAGTGGCGACTCCGACGTCGTGATCGCGGGGGGTGTCGACACCTTCAACGACATCTTCATGTACATGTGCTTCTCGAAGACCCCCGCGCTGTCGAAGAGCGGCGACTGCCGGCCCTTCTCCGACGCCGCGGACGGCACGATGCTCGGCGAGGGCCTGTCGATGTTCGCCCTCAAGCGGCTCGAAGACGCCGAGCGCGATGGCGACGAGATCTACGCGGTCATCCGCGGCATCGGTAGCTCGTCGGACGGGCGCTCGAAGAGCATCTACGCCCCGCTCTCCGAAGGTCAGGCCAAGGCGCTTCGTCGTGCCTACGAGCGCGCCGGCTACGGACCGGAAACGGTCGAGCTCGTCGAGGCGCACGGGACGGGTACTAAAGCCGGTGACGCCGCGGAGTTCGGTGGGCTCGACGCCGTCTTCGGCGAAGCCTCCGACACTCGCCAGTGGTGCGCTCTCGGTTCGGTGAAATCCCAGGTCGGCCACACGAAAGCCGCCGCCGGGGGTGCCGGCCTCTTCAAGGTCGTGATGGCGCTGCACCACGGTGTGCTCCCGCCGACGATCAAAGTCGACCGGCCCAACCCGAACCTCGAGATCGAGCAGAGTCCCTTCTACATCAACACCGAAGCCCGCCCGTGGATTCGAGGAAGCGAACATCCCCGACGGGGCGGGGTGAGCGCGTTCGGGTTCGGTGGATCGAATTTCCACACGACGATCGAAGAGTACACCGGCTCGCAGCGTAAGCCGCGGTTCTTCTCGTCGATGTCGGAGCTCGTCGTGCTGGGAGCGGATTCGACGGCTCAGCTCCTGGAGCGACTCGACGTACTCTCGGCGCGCGCGGCTGAGGCCGACCGACTCGATCGACTCGCTCACGCCACGCAGACCGACTTCCCCGGCGGGCAGGCGCGCCTCTCCATCGTGGCGGACAGCCTCGAAGATTTGAGGCGCAAGCTGGCGAACGCCCGCGACTCGATCCAGAACAATCCGCCCGATACGGCGTTCGAGCTCCCGAACGGCATCTACCTCGGATTCGGGGAACACGACGGGGAGCTCGGATTCCTCTTCCCCGGACAGGGGAGCCAGTTCGTCGGAATGGGCTCCGACCTCGCGATGGCGTTCACCGAGGCGCGAGAAGTCTGGGACCGCACGGCGGACGTGGAGCTCGGCGACGAACCGCTGCATCGGGTCGTCTTCCCGATTCCCGCATTCGACGACGCGACCCGAGAAGCGCAGGAGACCAAACTTCGCGCCACCGAATGGGCCCAACCCGCTCTCGGCGCCACGAGCCTCGCGACGCTCGCGTTGCTCAGAAAAGTGGGCGTCGACGCCGATGCCTTCGCCGGACACAGTTTCGGTGAAATCACCGCCCTCTGCGCGGCCGGCGCGCTCGACGAAACGACGATGCTTCGTGTCGCCCGTCAGCGGGGCGAGCTGATGGCCGCCGCCGCAGAGTCGACGACCGGCGCGATGACGGCAGTTCAGACCGACGGCGAGAAGCTCGACCAGTTCATCGCCGAGCATTCCCTCGACGTGACGGTCGCCAACTACAATTCGCCCAAACAGGTGGTCATCTCCGGCACTCTCGAATCGATCGAGGCCGCCGAGAAAGCACTGAAGGCCGCCGAGCTGGGGTTCACTCGCCTCAAGGTCGCGACCGCCTTTCACTCGCCCGTGGTCGCCGACTCTGTCGGGCCGTTCCGACAGTTCCTCGACGACGTCGAGATCGGTGATGCCGGGTCCGTGTTCGCGAACACGTCCGCCGACCGATACCCGACGGGCGCCGATGAACGCCGTGACCTCCTCGCCAACCAGATCGCGAACTCCGTTCGGTTCGAAGCGATGATTCGCAACATGACCGACGCCGGCGTGAAGACCCTGGTCGAGGTCGGACCGGGCACGGTGCTGACACGGCTCGCGAGGCGGATCGTCCCCGACGACGTCATGGTGATTCCGACGGACGCCAAGGGCCGAGACTCGGTCGGGGCGTTCTGGCACGCGCTGGCGCGCCTGACCGCTCGTGGCATCGCCGTCGATTTTGCCCCGCTGTGGGCCGATCGCGCGCTGCCGGAAGAGCCGGCAGACGCACCCAAGATGACGGTCGACATCTGGGGCGGCAACCACAACCGCCCCTACCCTCCTCCTGCAGGAACGGAGCTTCCACCTCCGAATCCGACACGCACAACCAACGCTCGAGTTTCGGGCGCAGACGAAGTGGCAACTATGAAACGCGACGACGACAAGGCGAACAATCAGCCCGCTCAGCGCCAGGCACCGGCCCCGGCCCCCGCTCAGCTCGACCCGATGTGGGTCCAGGCTTTCGCGGAGAGCCAGCGCCAGATGGCGGAGGCCCACGCGGCATACCAGAACGCGATGGCTCAGACTCACACCGCGTTCCTCACGGCGCTCGCAGCTTCGCAGTCGAACCTCGCCGCGATGCTCGGTGGCCAGGCCCCGGAGATGCCCGCCCCTGCCGCCGCCGCGCCGCGATTCGAAGCTCCGAGCTTCAGCGCCCCGGCAAGCTATACCCCGTCTCCGGTTCCGCCGCCGCCAGCCCCCGTCGCGGCGGCTGCACCGCCCGCGCCTGTGCGCCCCGCACCGGCACCCGCGCCTGCGCCTGCGCGACCCGCGCCGGCTCCGGCCCCTGCACGTGCGGCTGCTCCGGCGCCCGCCCCGAAACCGCCCGTCGCCACGAACGGAGGCGATCAGGATCTGACCGGTCTTCTCCTCGACGTCGTCGCGGACAAGACTGGATATCCCTCCGAGATGCTCGACCTCGGCATGCAGTTGGAGGCCGACCTCGGGATCGATTCGATCAAGCGGGTCGAGATTCTCTCAGCCGTCTCCGAGGCTGCACCTCACCTGCCGGAAGTCGACGGCACGCAGATGGCGCAGCTCAATACGCTCGGTGAGATCGTCTCTTTCCTCGAAAATCTCGGTGGAGTGGAGGCTCCCGCGCCGGCGCCGAGCCCCGCACCCGTCGCCGACGTCGTCCCGGTCCCGAACAGGCCGGCGACCAACGGCGCGGCAGCCGGCGGCGAAGAAGTGCAGGACGTGCTCCTCGCCGCGGTTGCCGAAAAGACCGGGTACCCGCAGGAGATGCTCGAGCTCGACATGCAGCTCGAAGCAGACCTCGGGATCGACTCGATCAAGCGCGTCGAGATTCTCTCGGCCGTGACGGACGCTCTCCCACAGCTTCCCGAGGTCGATGGTGCCGAGATGGCCGCGCTCGGAACGCTCCGCGAGATCCTCGAGTTCATGAACGCGGGCCTCGGCGAAAAAAAAAACAGCCTGAGCGCCTGACGCCTCCCGAGCCCACGACCACGAGCGACGTCGAGATCGACCGCTACGTGCTTCGGGCTCGCGAAACTCCCCTCCCCAACAAACGCCCGCGCGGACTGAAGAAGGGCGCCAAGATCATCGTCACCGACGATGGAAACGGACTCTCTTTCGCGGTCGCGTCGCGCCTCGACGCCGAAGGTTTCGTCACCGAAATCGCGACGAAAGGCGAACGCGTCGCCGAAGATGCCGACGGAGTCGTCTACTTGAGCGGGGTCCGCGACTTCGCCGACATCGACGCTGCGATGGGTATCCCCCTCGACGCTTTCCGCGCCGCAAAACGGGTCGCCCCGCGATTTTCCACCCGCGGAGGGCTTTTCGTCGCCGTGCAGGACACCGGCGGAGCGTTCGCCACCGACGAATGGGGCGATCCGAACAAGTCCCCGACGGGAGGACTCTCGGGCCTCGCGAAGACCGCGGCCCTCGAATGGCCGAACGCGACGGTTCGCTCCATCGACATCGACGCCGGACACCGCGACAGTACCGAAGTAGCCGAGGAGCTCGTCCGCGAAATCATGGGGGGCGGCGACGACGTCGAGATTGGGCTCCCCGAAGGGAAGCGAATCGCACTCGATCTGGTCCTCGAACCGAGCCCGGGCCCACGTCTGGAATCCCCCCTCGGTGAGGGAGACGTCGTGGTAGTCTCCGGCGGCGCCCGCGGCGTGACCGCTGCCTGCGTCCTCGAACTCGGGCGACGCACGGGTGCGCGATTCCTTCTACTCGGCCGAAGCCCTCTCCCCGAGTTGGACGAGCTGGAGAGCATCGAAGACGACGCCGAGCTCAAGCGAGCCCTCCTCGCTCGAGCGAAGTCGGCCGGCGAGAAGATCAGCCCTGCCGACCTCGGAAAGCGCGCGGGACGAATTCGAAGCGCCGCCGAGATTCGGGGCACCCTCTCCGATTTCGCTGCGCTTGGGCTCGAGGCGCGCTACGTGTCGGTCGACGTCCGAGATGCGGCGGCGCTCTACGGCGTTCTCGACGAGGTGCGTGACGCCTGGGGGCCGATCCGTGGGCTCGTCCATGGCGCCGGCGTGATCCGGGACCGGAACATCGTCGACAAGACCGAAGATCAGTTCGAGACCGTCTTCGACACGAAGGTCCACGGGCTGTGGGCACTGCTCGCAGCGACCGCGGGAGACCCCCTCTCCGTCGTCTGCGTCTTCTCCTCCGTCGCCGGCCGAGCCGGAAACGTCGGTCAGGTCGACTACTCGATGGCGAACGAGGTCATCTCGAAGATGACGCAGATCGAGGCTCGACGACGCCCCGACGCCGTCGTGAAGTCGATCGCGTGGGGACCGTGGGACGGGGGAATGGTCGGCCCGAGCCTCCGCAAGGTCTTCGAGGAGCGGGGGATCGTCTTGATTCCCGTCGACGTCGGTGCCCGGATGTTCGCCGACGAGCTCCTCGGAGACTCGAGCGACGTCGAGATCGTGGTCGGCTCGGTGATCGAGGTTCCAGACGAGGAGACCGCGTCGAAAGACGAGGAGCCGAGCGAGGTCGCGAACGGGACGACGGAGAAGACCTTCTCACTCGACGCGAAGTCGCACGGGTTCCTGCTCGACCATTCGATCGACGGCACGCCGGTTCTGCCGCTCGTCGTCGCGATCGACTTCTTCATCGCCGCGCTGGAGCCCTGGTTTGCCCCCGAAGAGGTCGCGGTCGAGGACATTCACGTCCGGCACGGCGTCCGGCTCCACGACCTGGAGTCCGGGGAAACCATCAAGGTGACGGCACACCGCATCTCGAACGGGATCGACGGCGCCAGGATGGAACTCTTCGACAGCTCCGGCGAGCTCGCGTACACCGCGCGTGCTCGACGCGTCGTGGACGAAGCGCATGACGGGCTCGACGTCGACTCCCCCGAAGAGGTCTTCGAAGACGTGGTCTACGACGGAAAGTTGTTGTTCCACGGACGCACGCTCCAGGTCCTCCACGACGTTCGCAAGCCCGACGAACGTGGGATGAAGGCGGCCGTCAAACGCGGATCTCAGGTCGGCGTCGGGACCGGTGAGTACAAGCTCGACCCCGCGACGATGGACGGTGCCATGCAGCTCGCCGTCCTCTGGACCGCGAACTGGGTGGAGGGGCTCTCCCTCCCGCTGAAGGTGGAGCGATTCCGAAAGTACGGCCCGTTCGACGGGGACCTCAGCCTGAGACTTCGGGGCCGCAAGAAATCGCGCTCCAGTGCCGTCTCGGACGTCGACGTCGTCAACCAGGCCGGCGAGCTCGTCGCTTCACTGCGAGGGATCGAGGTCTACAAGTACCGAACTCGATGACCACGGTCGCCGGGCCGACTTCGCAAACAACCTCTTGCGAATGCCGTTGGTTTGTGCTGAGTTGAAGACGTTCGGCACGAGGGGATCCAACGCGTCGGCACTTTTTTCGACAATTTTCGCAACGGAACGGCCTCGCGGCCGAAAACGATACTGACAGGCACGTTCATCCCCTGGAGGTATCATGGAACCCGTCGCATCGATCGCACGCCCCCTCCCCTCGTCCGAACCGGCAGTTCGACGAACGAACACGGACTTCGCTTCGCGCTTGAGGGAGCAGCGTGGAACATCGACCCCAACTACGGGTCCGGCCGAACAGGTCGGCGCCTTCTTCGACTCGGTCGGCCGCGACCAGCAACGCATCGACCGTACGATCGCCAGCGTCACCCGCGGGCGAGATCTCGACGCCGCCGAGCTGCTCCGCGTGCAGGACCTCCTCTACCGCCATTCGCAACGCGTGGAACTCGCCACGAAGGTCGTCCAGTCGACGACCTCGGCGCTCAAGCGCCTGCTCGATACGCCCGTCTAATCTACTCGTCTGTCTGATCCTCGCCTCCCTCTTCGGCTGCGATACCGCCGAGCTCTACCACGGTCTGACCGAACGCCAATCGAACGAAATGGTCGTGGCCCTGCGCGAGGAGGGCTTCGACGCCGAGAAGGTTCGCGACGACGCCGAGCCCGGCGCGTGGGTGGTCCGGGTCCCCGGGGCCGTCGAGGTGGAAGCGACCCGTGCCCTTCATCAGCGCGGATACCCGCGCCCCGTCGCCGAGGGGTTCGCGAGCTACTACCCGAGCGAGGGGCTCGTCCCCACGTCGTCGGAGGAGCACGTTCTGCTGCAATACGCGACGGCGCAGGAGCTCCGTCGCGGGCTTCTGACCCTGCACGGAGTGGTCGACGCGCACGTCAATCTCGTCCTCCCACCCCCTTCGCGCCGCATTCGAGGGGCCGCGGAAGCGCCCGGTCCTCGCGCTAGCGTCGTCGTTCGTTTTCGAGAGGATCACCCCGGGATACCGAACGAGGAGATCGCGCGCTACGTCGCGGGCGGGGTGCAAGGCCTCCTCCCCGAGGCGGTGACGGTCCTTCGGACCCGACAACCGAGCGCGCAGCTAACCACACCCTCGATCGTGAGTCTCGGTCCGCTGTCGGTGCCTCAGGCGAGCAAGGTTGCGATGCAGACGGTCTTCCTGCTGATGCTCGGGCTCATCCTCGGCCTCGCCGGCGCCCTCGCCTTCGTCGTGACCAGGAGGCGCCCGTGACGGAACGCACCTTCCGCGCCGGCGTGCGATGCGCCGAAATGGGAGGCGACGCGCCGCCTCGAACGACGCTCGACTTCACGGATGCCTGGGTCCGTGCCCGGGTCGCTCACGAGGCTCCCCGGCGCTGGAGGGCGCAGGCCGAGAGGCTGGCGCGAGCGCCGGATTCCACCCCGGCATTGCAGTTCGTCGCACGGTTCGTGTCGGAACGGCTGGGGAACGACGCCGAAACCGAGGGTCCGCTGTGGAGCGGTCTCTCGCACGACGCCGAAGCGGTGCTCGATCGAATCGGCGCTTTCGCGATCGGGGTCGGCCTGCAGCGCGCCAACGAGCGCGCGTTCCGGCGCGGAATGGCCGCGCTTCACCCCGACCTTCGTCCACTCGCCGTCGAGGGACGTGGCGCGGAGGTCGGTGCTCCCGTCGTGACGATCGTCCGCGACGCATGGGCACACCTTCGGTCCGAACCCGACGACGGCGTGACGGCATCCCACTCGCTAGCCCTCTTCGTGCTGGCGTTTCACCTCCACCGCCGCCCCACCTCTCTCGCCGAGCTGACGCGGCTCGTAGGAGGCGCGCGGGGACGGGCCGTGGCGAGGTTCGTACGGATGACACGGGCATCGAGCCGACGTGAACATGCCGAAGAGGTCGGGGCGATCATCCGTGCGGCCCTGACGGAGGACGTGTAATGAAGCGGGGCGTTCGCGTGATCAGCACCCTGGAAGCCGAAGGCCTGAACGTTCGTCCGCTCTTCGACGGAAACGTGCTGCGACGCGAGAGTGTCGAAGTACTGGAGGAAGGTCACCGCATCTTGGAAGCGGCTCGGCGGCGAGCGGGACAGATCGAGGCGGACGCCGCCCGAGCCGGACGGGCCGCCGGCCTGGCCGAGTGGCTGGACCGCCTCGAGGCGCTCGACGAGGAGGTCGGGGCTCTGCGGGCCCGAACCCGGGACGAGGCCCTCGCCCTCGCCTTCGACGTCGCCGAGCGAATCGTCCGGCGCGAAGTGGAGCGCGATCCATCTTTCGTAGTCGGCGTCCTCGATGCCCGGCTCGACGATCTCCCCGCAGGTCGCGTCGTCGTTCGTGTCGCACGATCCGATCTCTCCGGCGTTCGGCAGCTCCTCCGCTCGCGCTCGGAGCGACGGCTCTCCGTCGAGGAGGACCCGGAGCTGACCCCCGGCGACTGCGTGATCGTGACGGAGCGAGGCATGATCGACGCGACGATCGAGACCCAGATTGCAGTGCTTCGTGAGGCTCTGGGAGAGACGCGATGACGGGGGCGGACTTCGACGTGTTGCGCCAGAAACTGGCAACCACCGACACCACGCCGCTGCGCGGCCAGGTCAGGGAGGTGATCGGAACGGTGGTGAAGGCTGCGATCCCCCGAGGCAGGGTTGGGGACGTGGTGACGATTCGCGGCCGAGGAGGCGATCTCCGCGCCGAAATCGTGGGGTTTCAGGAAGAGCGCGCGGTGTTGATGCCGTTCGGTCCGGTGGACGGCATCGGGCCCGACTCCGAGGTACGTTCTTCGGACTCGGAAGCGCTCACGATCGCCTGTTCGGCGGGCATGCTCGGAAGAGTGGTCGACGGGCTCGGAGCCCCGATAGACGGAGGCCCTCCCATCGAAGGGGCCCCCTGGCCGATCGAGCGCAGCGCCCCCTCCCCCTTCGGGCGGCCGCGGATCGACACGGCGATGAGCACCGGAATTCGCGCGATCGACGGGCTCCTAACCCTCGGTGTCGGCCAACGCGTCGGCCTCTTCGCGGGGCCCGGCGTCGGCAAATCCACGCTGCTCGCCCAGATCGCCCGGCGAAGCTCGGCCGACGTGAACATCGTCTGCCTCGTGGGAGAACGAGGGCGCGAACTTCGGGAGTTCGTAGAGGACGCGCTGGGCGAGGAAGGCCTCGCGCAGTCGGTCGTCGTCTGTGCGACGAGTGACGCCCCCGCCCTCGTGCGGCTGAAGTCGGCCTGGACAGCCACGGCGATCGCCGAATGGTTTCGCGACCAGGGAGCGAATGTCCTCCTGCTCATGGATTCCGTGACCCGGTTCGCACGCGCGCAGCGCGAGATCGGACTCGCAGCCGGCGAGCCGCCCACCCGGCGAGGCTTTCCGCCCAGCACGTTCAGCATGCTCCCCAGGCTCGTCGAACGAGCGGGTCGATCCCCGGCGGGATCGATCACCGCGATCTACACCGTGCTCGTCGAGGGGAACGACATGGACGAGCCGATCGCCGACGAGGTTCGAGGCCTCCTCGACGGCCACATCTTGCTCGATCGCCGGCTCGCTGACCGTGGTCACTGGCCCGCGATCGACATCTTGCCGTCGCTCTCTCGCATCATGGGGCACGTCGTGAGTCCCGAACACCGCGAGCTCGCGAGCGAGTTCCGAGAGCTACTCGCCGCCTACGAGAGCCAACGCGACATGATCACCCTCGGGGCGTACGAAGAGGGGAGCGACGAACGAGTGGATCGTGCGATCTATGCGATGCAGGAGATGGAGGAGTTCCTCCGACAGGGGCCCGACGACGACGAAGACCTCCACTCCACCGTGGACTTCCTCCGGAGCCTGCGGCTGTGAACGACGAGTTCCCGTCCAACGCACTCCTGGAGCTCCGGGAGAAGCGAGAGGAGGAAGCGATGGCTGCGCTCGCCTCCGCATCGGCTGCCGAACGCACGGTCGCCGAAGCGATCGGGAGGCTCGAAACGAGGCTCGATCGGCTCGCTGGCCAGATTGCCGACGCACGCCCCGAATACTCCTCGGACCTCGCCGCGATGCAGCGCGCCGACCGATACGTACGGGCTCTCGAGGAGGAGCTCGCGTCGGCGCGACGCGAGCTCGAGCAACTCGAGGCCGAGCGTGACCGACGGGCCGAAGCGGTCACCGCCGCACGCAAGTCCGCGGCCGATGCCGCCGCGGCCACGGGCGCGATTCGCAGCCGGCGTGAGGCCTGGGAATCGGAGCGACGCCGTGCTGAACGTCGTAAGGAGGACGCAGCACTCGACGAGCTGGCCATCCGAAAGTGGACCGAAGGATAGGAGAGCGAGATGCGACGGATCGACGGAGCCGGTGGCTTCGAGTTCGAACGGATCATGCAGGTGGACGCGGTTTCTCTGCATCCTCTCGAGGCCGAGGTCGACGCGGCGGTGGCCGAAGTGCAGGGCGAGGCCCTTCGCCGCCTCGAAGAGTGGCTCGCCCCCATGCCCTCACGACTGGTCCCTCCACCGCCCGATCCCGCGTGGGGGACGCTCGAGTATCACGCCGGGCTACGAACTTCCCTCCCCGACCTGGCGAACGCGGCCAGTCCCCGAGCGAGGCGTGCGTTCGAAATCGTGGAGCAGCACCTCACGCTCTGTGACGAGCTGGCGACCCGAGCCCGCAAACCCTGAGGACGCTTCGCATTCAAACTCGGATCGAGCGGCGCCGCCCATCGTGGTAAATTGCGGCATGCATTCACCGAAACTCTGGTACGTACGCGGGCTCGGACTCGACAAACATTCGAAGGTCGTCGCGACCCTGGCCGAGGACGGGCGCGTCGAACGTTGGGGGCACCGCGCGCGCGTCTCCCATCGTGAGGATCCCGGCGAGGTTCACATCGTCCTTTCTGGAGCGCTCGACCTGAGGGATGGCGCCCACGACGTCGGTATTCGCCTTCGACCCGGGGATGTCTTCGGCGAGACCGGCCACGAGTCGGTCCGGGGAGATTCTGGCATCATCGCCTACGACGACACGCGCCTCGTCGCCGTCCATCGTTCCCTGTTCGACGACACCGCCAGAGACGCCCTGGGCTCGATGACGGCGCGAACGAAACTGATGCGGGGGCGGACCCTGATGGTCCCCGCATCGATGCTCGTCTACACCGCCCCCGAGCCCAGGCTGGCGAGGGTGATCCTCCACCTCGTCGAACGCTACGGTCGGGTCGAAGGCGATCGCGCGTCGCTCGACGTGGCAGTCCACAGTCGGGTGCTGGCACGGATGAGTGGGCTTGCGCACCGGGCTGCTTCCGATATCTTCGATAGCATGCAACGGCGACAATTCGTGGAGGTGGGGCGTAACGGACTATGGGTTCCGAGCGTCGAGGGCCTTCGTGCGGTCGTGACGGGAGAAGAAGAGCCATGACGCCAGCGGGAGCGACGCAGGTGATCCGGACGACTCTCACCCTCGGGATTCAGTTCGACGACTTCGACTACCGCCTGTTCCTTCGCGAGTACCACAAGGACCTTCGTTCGCGATTCGACAGCGACGACTTTCCTGCCTACACCCCAAACGCCGTCCTCGAAGAACTCCTGCCTCGCTACGAACCCTCGTGTGCCGACGGCGTCGCGGGCGGGCGCCTCTCCGCGCTCTCCGGCTTTGCGCAACGCGTTCATCGCCTCGATCTGAACCTGACCGGCTCCGATTTCGGGCCCTACGAACAGCGTCAGACGCCATACAGCTTCGACCGTGCGTTCTATCACCTGGGCCGCGAGATCGCGTCGGCGAAGGTCAAGATGGAGTATCCCGGCTACAACCCGTACCGGTCGACACGGCGCCTCAACGTTCGTTTCGTGCGTGAACATCTCGACGAGGTGCTCGAGTTTCTACCCGACTATCTCTGGTGGGCGATCCACGATCAGCAGGACGTCCTGGCGAACGTGCTCTCCCCCGAGCAGCAAGCGGAGGTTCGGCGCCGGATTCATTCCAGTGGCTACAAGATCGAGAGCTTCGGCCTCTACCTCACGACGATGGAGACGCTTCATCTCGAGGAGGACGAGGTCGGCTGATCGACTCCCCATCGAAGACGTCCTCGAAGAGGTCGTCGAGCGCGTACGGACGGACCGCTCGGTCGTCGTCGAAGCTCCACCGGGGGCGGGCAAATCGACCCGTGTACCCCAGGCTTTGCTCGACGCCTTCCCGACCCGACGGATCGTGATGCTGGAACCGCGGCGCGTCGCGGCTCGCGCGATCGCCTCACGGATCGCGGAGGAACGCGGTGGGGTGGTGGGTCGAGAGGTCGGGTGGCAGATCCGGCATGACCGGAAAACCTCGAGCGACACACGACTGACCGTGGTCACCGAAGGAATTCTGACCGCTCGCATTCAGTCGGACCCGTTCCTCGAGGCCTTCGACATCGTCGTCCTGGACGAGTTTCACGAGCGTAGCATCCACACCGACCTCGCTCTCGGCTACTGCAAGCAGATCTTCGAGCTGCGCGACGATTTCGCCGTCGTAGTGATGTCGGCGACCCTAGACGCCGAACGGATCGCCCATTATCTCGGGTGCGAGTCGGTCGTCTCGCGCGGTCGGGTGCATCCGGTGGCGCAGGAGTGGGTCGACCGAGACCCTGAGGACATCGCGAGCGCTGCCGACAGCGCGGTCGGTGCGCTCCTTCGCGACTCCGACGACGACGGCGGCGACATCCTGGTCTTCATGCCCGGAGTGCGGGAGATCGAGCAGACGATCGGTTCGATGCGTCACCGCTCCGACCTCGACGTGCTCCCGCTGCATTCTCGTCTGACGCAGTCCGAGCAGGACCGCGCGCTTCGAAGGGGCCCCCGCAGGAAGGTCATCGTCTCGACCAACATCGCGGAGACATCGCTGACGATCGAAGGAGTGACCGCGGTCATCGACAGCGGCCTGGTCCGAATTCCGGTCGTCGATACGGCGACCGGGTTCGACAGGCTCGAGACCAGACGCGTCAGCCTCGCGTCGGCGAAACAGCGTGCCGGGAGAGCCGGGAGGACCGCCCCGGGGCGCGCCTGGAAGTTGTGGCCCGCCTCATCCGAGTTTCGGATGACCGAGTACGACGTCGCCGACATCCACCGCATCGACCTCAGCGCCGCGGTGCTCGACGTCGTCGCGTGGTCGGACTCGGACCCCGCCACGTTCCCTTGGTTCGAGCAGCCACCAGCGGCGAGCCTCGAGGCGGCGGCGGACACTCTGCACGGCATCGGCGCCATCGACCCAGACGCCTGGAGCGTCACCGACCTCGGCACGCGGATCGGTCAGCTACCGCTACATCCGAGAATCGCAGCGTTCCTCCTGCGAGCCGAAGCGCTGGGGGCGGGTCGGATCGCCTCCCTTGCGGCGGCGTGTCTCTCGGAGCCCGATTGGGTGACCTCGGTCACCGAGTCCCTGAGATTGGGCTCCGACCTGATCTGGCGCGCAATGATGCTCGAAGAGGTCGCTTCGGGAGATACCCGCGTGGCGTCGGCCGAAGGAGCGCGAGTGTCGGTCGGAGGAGCTCGCAACGCCCTCCGCGTCGCTCGCGAGCTACAGCGGTTCGCGTCGAGTGCCTCGGCACGAAAGCCGGAGGAAGCGCTTCGGCGGGCGTTGCTCGCAGCCTACAGCGACCGGCTCGGAGTCCGGCGTGACGGCGATCGCTACGCGCTCACGACTGGCGGTTCGGTCGTCCTCGCTCGAGAGAGCGCCGTGAGGGACGCCGAGATGATCCTCGTCTGCAGCGTGTTCGGTACCCGATGGGTCGACGGTGTGTCGTGCGGGCTCGCCCGGTCGGTGACCGCGATCGATCCGAGCTGGATCGAGGACGAGCTCGGGGACCGAATCACGGTCGAAACCCACGTGCGTTTCGACCCGGCGCTGCAGCGGGTCGTCGCCCGGCGGGAGCGTCGGCTCGACGAGCTCGTCCTGTCGTACGAGCCGACGTCTCTGGGAACCTCCACGGAGGCTCAGGAAGAGATCGCCGAAGCACTGTCGCGCGCAGCCGCCCGAGACCTCGTTTCCGCTTTCGGGCTGCAAAAGGACGAGGCTCGGCTCGTGGAGCGACTCGCCTTCGCGCGTCGCTGGTCCGACCGCGAGTTTCCAGATCTCACCGATCCGCAGACTCTGAAGCCGTTGATCTGGGGCGCCACGTCGTTTGCAGATTTGCGACGTCTCGACTTCACCGGGCTCGCGCGGACCGGGATCCGGCACGACGTCTGGCAACGCTTCGAGAGCTTCGCCCCCGATCAATACCGCTTGCCCTCGGGTCGTCGATTTCGCATCGACTATTCGGACCCCGAAAGGCCGGTCCTCGCCGCCAAGCTCCAGGACTTTTTCGGATTGTACGACACTCCCACGGTCGCGGACGGGAAGGTCACCCTTCTGCTGCACCTGCTCGCCCCCAACCGTCGCCCGGCCCAGGTGACGATGGACCTGCGCTCGTTCTGGGAGACGACCTACCGCGAGGTTCGAAAGGAGTTGCGCGCCCGATACCCGAAACACGATTGGCCCGAGGACCCGTGACCCCTCGCGGAGCGTGGACGCAGCGCGCCCCACCTCGGCGAGCCGGGTGGGGCGCGTTCTGTGTCGCTCGGACGATCGAGCCGACAGTCAGTTGACGTCGTTCGACTTCGACTTGGACTTCGACTTCGACTTCGACGTCGAGCCGGAGGACGAGCTCGAGCCCCAGAAATCGTCCTTGATCGAGAGCTCGTTGCGCACGTCGCGCACGCCGCGTACCTGGTCGCAGCAGTTCTCGGCGAGTCGCTTCGAATGCCGCGAATCGATGTCCCCGCTGAGCTTCACGACGCCGTCGTCGACGGAAACTTCGATCTGGGAGGCATCGAGCTGGGAGTGATCGGTCAGCAGATCACAGACCTCCTCTCGGATGCGATCCGACGACCGCCGGTACCCTTTCGGTCCCTTCCCGGAGAAGTTGCGAGAGCCATAGGATCCGCCGTACCCCCGCTCATCGAACGTTCCACCGCGTGAGCCGCCGGTCTGTGCCCACTGCGACGGTCCCTGTTGGTTTCGGTACTCGCTCCGATTCATGTCGGAGTATTGTCCAGTGGCGGTGCGGTACTCTGCGGCCCCGTAGTAGTCTCCCTGCGGCTGGTACGGCCGATTGCCAGAGTTCCACTTTTGACCCTGCTGCTGGCCCTGGAAACTCTGCGGGTTTCCGTACCCCTGTTGGTACTGTGGATTCGGCCGGTACTGCTGATTGTTCCCCCCGCTCATCTGAAATCGGCTCTCGTCGTATCCCCCCTGGTACGGCCCCGATTCTCGTGGCGACATCTGCCCCTGGTACGGTTGCTGCGGGCCGGCGAAGCCGGGGCTCGACTGCTGGTGACGGCCTCCCGTCGCGTCGTAGATAGGCTGTCCCCCGCGGTACTGGTTCTCGTAATAGTTTCCGTTCGATTGATCATACGGCGGCTGCTGCGCGTTTTGACTGCGATGATTTCGACGGTCGTAGCGTTCGTTTTCGTTCATGTGTCTCTCACTTTGAGGTTGCGCCGCCGGTCTAACCGGAGCGTTCGAATTGGCGTGGTGACACACTAGGAACGTCCCGGCTCGGACCAAACGGAAAGACGGAGAGAAAAACGCCTGACAAATCAACCGCTTGACGACGTTACCGGAACGCACATTGCAGGGCGCAGGTCGACATCGCGTGTCGCCGGTCCATTCGACGCTTCAGTGACTGCGGTCACCCAGCGTCGAGATCGATGGTGGGGAGCCCTTCTTCCATTCGAAAGACGAGGTCGATATCCACGATCCCGCTCTCCCGCGAGAGGAACTGTCCGAGCGGTGCCGTGATGTGATTCTCGACCGCACGGCGCAGCGGCCTCGCACCGTAGCGCTCGTCGAGCCCTACGCGGATGAGGAACTCGACGACGTCGTCGGTCGCGCGCACGCGGATGCGCCTGCGCTTCAGCCCTTCGCGTTCGAAAGCCTGTCGCAGGGCGGCGCGGACCAGTTGGTGGGCAGTGTCGTGTCCGAGCGAACGAAACGGGATCACCCGGTCGATGCGCCCGACGAATTCGGGACGGAAGAACTTCTCCACCGCGCCGAGGAAGTGCGACACCTCGGCTTCACGGGCTCCGTCGGGGGTTCTGGCGCTGAAGCCGACCGAGGGCGGTCCCCCGGCCCCAAGGTTCGACGTCATGATCACTACGCTGCTCGTCAGGCTCACGGTGTGACCGACTCCGTCGGTGAGTCGCCCCTCTCCGAGGACCTGAAGCAGAAAGTCGAACACGTTCGAGTGGGCCTTTTCGATCTCGTCGAGCAGGATCACCTGGAAGGGTTGTTCCCGCACTCGACGGACGAGCTCCCCCTGCTCCCCGCGGTATCGGCCGACGAGGCGACCGGCGGCCCAACTGTCCTGAAACTCCGACATGTCGAATCGAGCGAGCCGGTCGGCGCTACCAAAGAGGTAGTTCGCGAGCGTCAGCGCGGTCTGAGTCTTTCCGACCCCGGTCGGGCCGAGGAAAAGAAAGCTCCCGAGCGGGCGTTGCGGCGAGTTCAGCCCCGCCCGGATGGTGGTGACGAGATCGACCATCGCCTCGACCGCCTCGGGTTGCGCGAAGATCCGTGCCTCGAAGTACGCGCGGACTCGAGCGACGTCGAACTGGATGTTCGGGTCGAGGAGGGCTTCGGGCAGACCCGTGAGCGAAGTATAGGCCTCCAGCGCATGGCGTGGCGTGAGCACGGGGCGGTCCTCACCCTCGACTTCCTCGCCGTGGCGTGCGTGCGTGCGCGCCATTCGCTCAGCTAGCTCCACCGCCGGCCCGGGGAGTGAAGTAGGCCCCTTGAAACGCCCGACGAGTTCGAGAATCCGCTGGCGGGTCTCGCCGTCGAGCCGCACACCGTACTGCCGACCGAGCCTGAAGCTGACACGCTCGAGCACCGCGTCGGCTCGGGCGGCAGACATCGGCTCCACGATGAGCCGACGAAATGCACGCAGAAAGCTCGGGTGGGACTGTTCGATCCGTGCCAGTTGATCGGGCTGAACTTCGGTGACGAGCGTGATGTCGCCCGCGAGCACGTGCGGCAGGAGGAGGCCCGGAATGCCCGAAGCGTGACGTTCTGTGCCCGAGGTTTCGAGAAGCTCCAGGAGGTTTTCGACGAAGAGGAGCGCACCAGACTCTCGCGCCTCGTTGATGACGTCGAGCACCCGCTCCTGCCACTGGCCCAGGTATCGCATCCCCGCCATCAGCCGCCCGCCGCTGATCTGCCAGACCCCGGCCCCCTTCAACACGTCGCCGCCCTCCCCTTCCACGATGCGCCGCACCGCCTCGTGAACGATGGCGGTCTTGCCGACCCCGGGAGGGCCGACGAGGACGACCGACCGCTCTGCCGTGTCGGAGAGATAATCGAGGAGGGTGTCCACCTCCGCCCGCCTTTCGAACGCGCGAGTTCCGTCCCGCTGCCGGGCGCGACGGTGCAGCGGTTCCCCGACCGCCGCGAGCGTCGGCGAGACGTCGTCGTCGAGGATGTCGACTTCGCTCGGCTCGGGGGTGTAGCGAACGGCGAGTGTCTCGACTCGGAAGACCGGACTGTCGGTACCGTCGTCCCGCGCATTGACGAGGGGCGCGACGCAATGCACGAGCGACTCGATCCTCTGCGGCAGCGGGAAGTTGTCGCGGACGAACTCCGCCGCCATCAGCTCGAGCTCCTCGAGGTCCTTGAGCGGAAACTCGATCCCGAGCTGGGGAAGATGCACCACGTACCCGTCTTCGGCCTCCACACAAACCGCGAAGAGCTGCAGATCGAGCTGCAACATTCTACCGAGGCGAGTCGCGGGAACAGTGAGCCGCAGGTGCCGCGCCACATGCTCGCCCTGGTCCTCTACCCCGCCCGGAAAATGGCGCAGAACGTGGGCGACGACGCCGCGCAGGTTGTCGAGCGCCTGCTGGGGATCGTCGCCCAGCGCTGCTGCACTGTCGTCGCCGAGCACGGCGGCGAACCAGTAGGCGCCCCGATCCTCGAGCACCACCTTCACGCTCTGGGTTCGTTTAGCCAAGGTCGCTCTCCTCTCCCATGCTCGCCGCGAGTCGAGTGAAGAGCAGCCGGTCGGCGAAGCCGCGCAGGTTCGACGCGCGGTCCTCCGGGATCGGGTGCCTGCGACCGAAGCGAACGTCCTCGAGCATGCCGGGGCGAAGCACGAACTCGATCACCGGTCGCTCGGAGCCTTCGACGGTCGCCTCGGAGAGATGCTGTCGGAACGCTTCCGGATCGGAAAACCCGTGGGGGAAACTCTTTGCCAACACCAGCGCGTGTTGCCCGTGCGATGGGGGTAGAGGGCGCCACGTGTACCCCTGAAGGAAGTCGAAGACACGCCCCACACCCGGTGTGACGGAGCTGAAAGCGATGTCGGTGACCCCCGCACTGCCTGGCTCCACCCGCCAGCCCTCCCGGGTTCGGAACGCATGAATCGCTTCGAGTTCGAGGCTCCCGTCGACCGCGGCGAGCCACTGCCGCCAGGCATCGAGCACGACCTGGTACGGACCACTGAGGCCGCTCACCACGAGGGTTCCTCCCACGGCGTGTCCTCGCGTCAGCGCCTCGAGCTGGCACTGCAGCCACAGGAGCTCCTTTCGAATGTCGGCCGCGATCGTCCCCCATCGATGAGCCCCCTTTCGGTCCCCGGCGTTGCCCGCGAAGAGAAACTCACCGGTCCCGCGGGGGTCTTGAAGGCCGGCGACTCGCCGCTCGAGATTCTCGATGTGCGACAGGACCGTCTCCCGGCGCCGAAGTTCGTCGGCGAGGGCTCGCGACTCCGATTGAGACCTCGACGCGTTGATCTCGGCGAGCAGCTCGTCGTAGCGCGCGGCGATCGACTCCCGTCGGGGATCGGCGGCGAGATCGGCGACCCGCGAGGCGATCGCCTCGAGGTCCGATCGGACGTCGTTCGGATCGACGAGGGCCCCGGTCCGCGTCGCTAGCTCCTGAAGCGGAGCACGTTCGATGGTGTCGAGATCCAGCTCGATGCCATCGGGCGCCGGCCGAATCGACACGCGGGTGAGTTCGCCGCCAGAGTCCCATTGGGTCAAACGGTGCGCGAGCGGGCTGACCAACGTGCGCTCGATCCGCTGAGCCAGAGTGCGTGCGCCATAGCGCGGATCGATCGACTCTCGTGCGAGGTAGTCGATGAGCCCCTCGTCGACGTCGACCATCACCTGTGCCTGACGCAAACCTCGCCGCTCGAGCAGACCCTGCAGGGTGCGCCGCGCGATGCGTCGCAACGACTCGGGACCGAGCGGCCCGTACGGGACGACGTGGTCGATCCGGTTGAAGAGTTCGGGGCGGAAAAACTGTTCGGCAGCGCGACGGTAGTGAAGCTCGCGGTCGGCCCGCGACTGGTCGGAGAAACCGAGCCAACGCTCCTCCGAATTTGCCCCGAGGTTGCTGGTCATGACCACGATCGCGTTTCGAAAGTCGACGGTCCGCCCCGCCGCGTCCGTGAGGCGACCATCCCCGAGGACCTGCAACAGCAGATCGAGCACCATCGGGTGAGCCTTCTCGATCTCGTCGAACAGCAGAACGCAGAACGGTTGCAGCCTCACCTTGCTCGTCAGCTCTCCATCGGGCGAGCGCGGCGTGCCGATGAGGCGCGACACCGCGGTCGGCTCGCTGAACTCGCTCATGTCGAAGCGGACCATTCGCTCCGACGATCCGAAGAGGTCGTGGGCGAGCGCCTTCGCCGTCTCGGTCTTGCCTACGCCGCTCGGCCCGATGAACAAGAGTGCAGCGAGGGGGCGTCCCGGGTCGCTCAGCCCCTGTTCGATCGTCAGGACGAGGCTCGTGACGACGTCGACCGCGCGCTCCTGCCCGAAGATCCGGTTCTCGTAGACGGCCCGCACCTCGTCGGGATGTCGGCCCGTCCCAGGCCGAAGGATCGTGTTCGGAAGCCCGGTCTGACGCTGGACCACCAGGGCCATCCGCTCGCTGTCGATCGCCAGCAGCTTCGCATCCTGCTGCTCGTTGAGGGCGCGCAAGGCTTCGTGCTCGGCTCGCTTGATGAGCCGCACCGCCTTGCCGGGGAACGCTTCGTTCCGAAAGAATCGCTCGGCGAGATGGAGGAGCGTCTCGACGCCGTCGGCGGTGAACCGCAGGGACTCGTGGACGGCTTCGACGTGACGGATGAGCGATGAGATGACGGCGAGGGTCTCGCGGTAGGAGAGCTCGGGGACCTGGATGCGCCGGAACTTGTCGACGAACCCCGGCGCGGCCGATCGCGCGAGGATCCAGGTCTCTTCGGTCGCCTCCGCGACGACCGAGAAGCGGTCTTGCTCCAGGTAGGGCTCGATGAAGCGCGCGACGTTGGAATTGCCCTGAAACGTGCGACCAGCGCGCACGAGACCGAGCAGGTCTTCGACGAAGAGGATGTCGCCACGCTCGGCGAGTTCCCGGCACATCGCCTCGGTTCGTTGCTCCCACTGCCCGATGATCGACATCCCCGCGATGACGCGGTCCCCGTTGGTCTGCCAGATGTCGCGGCGTTCCTGGTAGGCGCGCGCGAGCTCGACGCAACGCCGCGCCGCCTCGTGCACGATCGCGGTCTTCCCGACGCCCGGCCGTCCTACGAGGCAGATGTTTTGCGGGCGCGGGCTCATCAGTGCTTCCACGAGGTCGTCGATCAGCCGGTCGCGCCCGTACGCAGTGCCGAGGGTGCCGTCGTCGACCCGGTGCGACAGGTTCGTCGCGACCTCCTGCAGCGTCTCGGGCCGTTTGAGTCGACCAGCTACCTGCTCGATGTCCGCTCCCGGAAAGGCGCGCGGGAAGCCGAGGTCGATCTCGATGGAATCGACCTGGGCCGCGTAGGGACACGCGAGGGCTTCGAGGTTACTGACCATGTTGGCCTCCGCCCACTTCTGCGCCCACATGTGCATCGCCGCGTACATGTCGTCGACCTTGTCGAGCGCGAGGCAGACCCCGGGCACCTTCGGGATCCACAGCCGCGTCAGCCCGTCCTCGGACCACCCACTCACCACGACATGGGTCGCGGCGGTCATCTCGACCGGCGGCCGATCCGGGTCCACGCGACGTGAAACGTTGAGATACGTCGAGGTGAGGTAGGGACGAATCGGGGGCAGCAATCGGTCGAGCTCGCTCGCCGGCAGCCCGCCATGGACGAGCTCGAGCGTCCGAAACATGAGCTCTTCTTTCAGTTGCGCGGCACTCGGTCCGCGAACGACCTCCGCGAGCGGCCCGATCCACGGGATCGACGCCTCGTAGTGGCCCCGCTGCGGCTTTGCGACGTACATGTGGAGGACCGTCTTCACGCCCACTCGTCCTCTGTGATGTCCCACACGACGTCCTCGATCTCCGACTCGATCGCGGCGAACGGATCGTCGGGATCGAACTTCAGCCCATCGAAGCTCTCCATCGAGATTTCGCGGGTCCGCGCATTGTAGGTGCGCGCGACGTAGTGCTGTGTCGGGAGCGCCGTGACCGACCACGGCCAGGGCCACGCCGCGTACTCTTCCCCCTCGATGACGTTCACCACGGCGTTCCCCTCCGCAGAGATCAACCGATGAAGCCCGTGTTCGGCGCGACCGAGCGGACGCGCCGCGTAGCCTCGGATCTCGAGCGCCAGGATCTCCCCTTGCGGCTCGTCGGTACGCTCCCATGCGACGCGATTCTCATCGTATTGCGGTCCGTCGCCCGGGTCCGGGAACTTCGCGGCGAGCTCCCGCTGGGGCAGAGATCGCCAGATCTGAAAGTCCCAGCCATGCGCTTTCGCGCGCTTTCGGTACCACTGGACGAGCTTCGCGCGAAACTCCTGCGCGGCCGCCCCCTGAGCCGTCAGCGCGAGCACGCTTCGATCCGGATCGTGGTACGCACCACGCAACATCTCCATGATCACCGCGCCCGTCCTCGCTGTCAGCTCTTCCAGGCGGTCCATCAGATCGTCGGAGAGAGCGAACGTACGGCCGTGGTACGCCTCGGCCGCGAGGTCTTCCAGCGCTGCGAGTTCCTGGGTGATCTCTCGGGCCGGCACGACCACCCGGCGCGCCCGCTCCGCGTCGGTGGCGAGGGTCGAAGCGCTAGGGTCCTCCCAGAACTGCTGGGCCTGGCTCGACAGATCGAAGTTTTCCACCCGCCACTCCAGATCGCCGAACACCGCCGTGCGAAGATAACGCTGGAGCCGGCGCCGCAGGCTCGTGATCTGCTCGATCTGATCGAGTAGCTCGTTCCGCGCCGACACGTTGCTCCCCTGCCCAGAGACGATCCGCACGTCCCACGCGAGCCCGACCTTGCGCACGGAGCCTCGCGGAACAGTCACCTCCACGCGGCGGCTCGCGCCCCCCTTCACCAGCTCCCGCGTCGTCGCGAGCCTTCGAGACAGCTCCCCGACCACTTCGCGCTCGACAACGCGCTTGAGCGGGCGGGCCCCGTACCGAGGGTCCCAGCCGCGCGCCGCAACCCAGGCAGCGACTCGCTCGTCGAGGGAGAGTTCGACGTCCTGCGCTCGCAGGCCGACGCGCTCGCTCAACTTCGCCAGTTCGCGGACCGCGATCTGCTCGACGACGTCTTCGCTCAAGGCATTGAACGGGATGAACTGGTCGATCCGGGCGAGGAACTCCGGCCGGAAGAATCGTTCCGCTTCGCGCCGAAAGTGAGCTGCGTACTCGCCGTTGCCGGCCGCGTCACCGAAACCGATCGCCGGGCGCAGACTGTCGACCCCGAGGTTGCTCGTCATGATGACGATCGTGTTCCGAAAACCGGTCGTTCGACCGTTCACGTCGGTCAGCCGAGCTTCCCCGAGAACCTGCAGCAGGAGGTCGAAGACGCCCGGGTGCGCCTTCTCGATCTCGTCGAGGAGCACGACGGAGAACGGTTGTCGTCGGACCGGACCGGTCAGATCCCCTTCGTCCCGGCCCTCGCCGATCAGCCGGGCGTACGCGTCCGCGTGACCGTATTCGCTCATGTCGATGCGGACGAGCCGCGACTCGTCGCCGAACAGATAGGCCGCGAGTGCCTTCGCCAGCTCCGTCTTCCCCACCCCCGTCGGGCCGACGAAAAGGAATGACCCGAGCGGCTTGTCCGGGGACGACAGGCCCGCCTTCGTGATGCCGACGACGTCCGCGACGCGCCGAACCGCTTCGGCCTGTCCCATGACGCGAGCGGAGAGCGTCGCGACGACGCGCTCCACGTCGAGCTGCCGATCGTCGTGCAGCAAGATCGGCGGCAGCCCCGAAGCGCGACAAAACTCGTCGACCAACGACGCTTCGTCGACCATGTCCCGCAACGCGTTCGCCGCCGTCCGCATCGCGCGTCGTACGAAGTCGATCGTTCGACCGACGGTGCTCCCGTCCTGCGCGAACCGCTGCTGGAGCGTCCACGCCCGCTCGACACCCGAAGACGTCACCACGACACCCTCGCGACGACCGAGCCGCTCGATCGCACGACGGACGATCGCGAGCCCCTCGTTCTCCGGCGGATCCTCCAACCGAATCACAGTGAAGGCACGCGCGAACCCGATGTCGCGTCGCTCGATCTCGTTCCACTCCTGTGCGGTCGCTTCAGCGACCGTGCGAAGCCCGTGGTCGGCCAGAACCGGCTTCAAGAATTGTGCGAGGTTGTAGTCGCTGCCCACGTACTTCCCGGCATCCAGCGCTTCGATCAGCCGCCCCATGTAGAGGATCCCGTCAATCTCCTGAAGCTCGGCCACGATCTCCTGACACTGCTGCCGCCAGTCCATCGTCATCCCGTCCGTCGAAACCATCCGCGGAGGATCTGCGAACCAGATTGGATGGGGGGCGCGTCCCTCCTGCCCGACGTGCAGGTGCGCCACGTGTTTTACGAGGGCGGTCTTTCCGACCCGCGGAGGCCCGACCAGGACGACCGCCGCCGGACGGTGACTCTCCAGAAGATCTCGCAGCTCGGTCACTTTGGTGGAACGACCGAACGTCTCGACGATTCCGCGCTCGTCCGCTTCGGCGGGGGCGAGCCCCGACCAGTCTTGAGCCACACCGTCCAGAAACGGCGTGGCTGGCACCGCGTCGACCGAGAAGTCCTCCAGATCTTCGTCGGCGAACTCCGATTGCCACACAGCCCCGACATCGACGCGCTTCAGATCCAGCGGCTCGAAATCCAGGTCGATCGTCTCGACGGCGTAGTTCGACGGAGGCGGTCGATGCATGGAGAGCTGTTCGCTCCGCGGCCTGATAAGATCAGCCAGATCGGAGAGCGCCCGCTCCTCGGCCCCCGGGCGCACGACGGTCCAGGCGCCCTGCCATCTCCACAACGGCAGGTAGACTCGCACGAGCTCGTCGGAGATCCGCGTCGTGACGACATCGACCTCCGCCTCGACGACCAGAGGCGCTACCTCCCAGCTCTCCCCCGACTCCGCCCAGTGGTAATGAGCGCTCTCGAAGAGGGGCATTGAAGTCCGCGACATCCGTGGCGTCGATTCGGTTCCGAGCTGCTTGACGAGTTTCGGGTGGCTCCGCTCGAGGTATCGAACCAGCGCTTCGCGGAGCTGCGCGACGGCCTCGTCGCGGGTCTGGGCTACCGTAGCGGCGAACGGGGGATGCAGCGTCTCCGCGATGACCACCGCCTGGTGGCTATCGGACTCGGGATACTCGCGCGTCGCGACGTGGATGGAAACTTTCACACCCCCACGATCAACTACGGAGTCGTCTCGACGTCAAGCGAGCGATGCCCGCCGCAGCCGACGAAGCGTGCAGTTCCATCCCCTCCCCCTCCCTTCGGCGCCGATGCCCTCACACGTTGAAACATCACGTCGAAACAGATTGAAACACCAACAATGCACCCGCTCGGCCCCGGCCCATTTTACCCATGCATATCATCAGGTTGGATAACTCCCACGGCCGGAGACGAGCTGGCATGGCGGTTGCGATGCCTGACCGTGCGCTGCCGACGAAGTGAGTCCGGCGGCGGCGGTCTTCCCTCCGAAGAACGTTATCGAAACTACCCGACAACGGAGAACGAAATGATCATCGATCCCATCTCATGGCTCCTCGCGGTCGCGGGAGGCGTCATCATCGGCCTCGCCTCTCTCGCGCTGCTCTTTTTCAACGGACGTATCACTGGCGTCAGCGGAATCGCTGCAGGTCTCCTCGGTCGTTCGGGGGGCGACCGACTGTGGCGCGGGCTATTCGTCCTCGGGATGATCGCCGCGGGGGGTGTCTTCCTGCTCCTGCACCCGCCGGCGCTCCCGCAATCCACCGACTTCGGGCTCGGCATGGGTGCGATCGCTGCGGCGGGAGTGCTCGTCGGCGTCGGCAGTCGAATGGCGTCGGGTTGCACCAGCGGGCACGGCGTCTGCGGCATGAGCCGACTCTCCCCCCGTTCGTTCGCAGCCACGGCAACTTTCGTCCTCGCCGGCGCGATCGGTGCCGGCGCCCTTCGCTACGTGCTGGGAGGCGCGTGATGGACCGTCGACTCCGAGAAGGTCTCGTGGCGCTGGGCGTCGGCTTCGTCTTCTCTTTCGGGCTGGCCCTCGCGGGGATGACGCAGCCCCGAAAGGTCATCGGCTTCCTCGACTTCGGCGGAGGCTCGTGGGACCCCACGCTCGCTTTCGTCCTCGTCCCGGCGGTCCTCGTCTACGCCGCTGGATTTCGATGGATCACGTCGCGTCCGACACCCCACCTCGCCGAGGAGTTCCAGCTCCCCTCGAGGCGCGACATCGACGCCCGGCTGCTGACCGGTGCGACGCTGTTCGGCCTCGGCTGGGGGATCGGGGGTCTGTGCCCCGGTCCGGCCTTCACCTCCCTCGGGACGCTCGTCCCCGAGGTCCTGGTCTTCTCTATCGCAATGATCGCGGGCATGTGGCTCTTTGGCCGCTGGGACGCGGCGCGTGGTTGAGGCGAAACGAACGAGAGCGCGGCCCGCACCGCGCTCTCGTCGCTGCTCTCAGCGGAGTTCGAGGGTAGCGGCCCCGGTCGGGAGCGCTTCACCGTTCCGGTCGAGCATCTGCGGCGTTCCCGTGCCAGCGTCTTCCACCATCCCGACGAGAGGCTTCAGCGCGAAGGGGGCCGGTGAATCGTCGGGGCTAGGCTCCACCGAGATCACGGCGAGCGTTCCGACGAGCGACATGGGCGGATTCACGAAGTCCTGACCCGGGAACGGCGGGGTGCCCGCTGGACCCGCGGCCGGACCGCCTCCGTCCGAATCCGCGGACCACACGTCGGTGAAGCGTCCCGTGGAGATCGGTCCGTCGTCTCCGACGATCCATCCTTCGTACTCCCATCCCTCGGGCAGCATCGGAAGATCGAGACTCGGTCCGCCCCCACCCGGGACGAGGTACCAGATGCCCTTGTCACCAAAATCTCCGTCGAGGCCCGCGGCGCTCGGCGCGGCGAGGATGAAAGTGCCCATCGCATCGCCGAACTCGGTGGCGAGCGCGGCGCCGTGATCGACCGTGAGCTCCGCAGCCCCGCCGGCGAACGTCCCGGCGACGAGGTGAGTCTTCGAGGGCGCGGGGTCGTCACCGTCCCGCGGCTCGATCGTGAGCACGTACATCTGCGCATCGGCGTATTCTTCGGGAAAATCGAACGCCACCTGGTCGACAGCATCGAAACGACCCGCGGAGACCGGCGCCCCGTCGACGATGAGCCAACCCTCGTACACGAACCCTTCGCCCAGCGCGGGGAGCGCGTCGAACGAAACCCGAAGCCGCGCGCGGGCTGGCTGTAGATCGATCGAACAGTGCGCGCGTGCCGACTGGTACGCGCAACGGAAGGGCCCCGCATCCGCCGAGAACTCGGTCCGGTTGCCGGTCCTGCTCACGTCGTAGCCGAGTCGGTACATCGCCTCGATCATTCCGACCGCCTTACCACCCTCCAGCCCGCGAAAATGGCCGCCGAAGGTGAAAACCCCCTCGTCGATTCCGCTCGTCGGCAACAGACTGACGCACGCCGACTCCTCACCTCCCTCGACACAGTACGCGAACGGCGACTGCGAGTAGGTGTAGGCCGCCTCCCGCCGATACGCGGTGTAGGGGTGCGCCTCACCGAGCGCGATCAACTCGTCCGCGACGTCGCCATAGAAGACGACTCGCCCATCGTCGAGCTTTCGGATCTGCTCGGCGGACGCGTCGGCGCGCGCCGAGCTCGTCGCGAAGTCCAGCACGTCGTCGTGCCTCTCGTCCCCCTGGGTCTCGCCCGTCTCGGCGCACGCGGCGAGCATCAGCGCACCAGAAAGAGCCATCGTCATCGTCTTGTTCCACATATCCTTTTCTCCATTCGAAGGTTGCCGACCTGCTGTCGGTATCGACGTAGAGAGTGATAGTGCCGGACGTGCAATGACTCCATTTGTATGTTTTTCAGAAACCGTTTACAAAAACTTAACAAACCTTGGAGGTACGATGTCCGATCGTTTTCGAGAGGTGGCCGACATTTGGAACTGGCTCCCCGCGTTTCGAGCCGTGGCGGAGACCGAGCACCTGCCGACCGCAACGCAGTTCATGCACGTGACGGCCCCCGCCCTTTCGCGCACGGTGCGCCAGTTGGAGGACGCTCTCGAACAGGAGCTGTTCAACCGCGAGGGGCGCGCGATTCGCCTCAACGAGCAGGGGGCGGAGCTACTGGAGGCGGTCCGCGACGCGATGCGGCGGGTCGACGACGCCCTCGCATCCCTGCGTGGGACGACCTATTCGGGGGTCATCCGTTGGACGAGCAACTGGGCCCTGAGCGGGGTCGCCCTTCGCGCCTTGCGCGACGTCGTCGCGGAGCAACCGATGCTCAAGCCGCGGATGTTGCCGGTGTCGGACGATTTGGGAACGATGCTCTTGCGGGGGGAACTGGATCTCGCGCTCACCCACTCTCCGATGGACCTGGACGGGCTCGTGGCAACGCGGGTGGGCACCAACCCCCACAGCGTCTACTGCGGGGCTTCGCACGAGCTATTCGGACGAGAGGATCTGTCTTGGAACGAGCTCGAGGGGCGGGAGTTCGCGTCGGCAGTGCCCGATACGAGCGGGCTCTACTCGGACGGTTGGCCCAGCGATCGGCCGCGCAAAGTCGTGATGGAGTTCGCCGCGATGTCGGTCGGCTTCCGCGCGTGTCGGGACGGTGAGCTCCTCGCCGTGCTGCCCGACTACGTGGCGCGTGAGGAGTCGGGGCTCTGGAGACTGCGCGGAGTTCCGCACTCGCCGGAGGCATGGGTGACACGAAGAACTCCGCTCGGACCCGTCGGTCCGGCGGAGCTGGTGGTGGAGAAACTGGTCGCAGCGTTCGGCTCGGCCTAGCGAACCGTCGGCGATTACTCGGCGACGTTCAGAACGAGCGCGGCGGAATTGATCCGCCCCGTGTCCTGCGCCTGCGTGTCTTTGACGATCAGGGTGTACTCGCCCGCGGCGGACTTGCCAGCGAGCCCGGGAACCTCGAAGCGCCCGCTGACGTCGTCGCCGTCGTCGGAATCGGGGCGGCGGATGATGACGGAGGTTCCGTCGGGATGGACGAGCGAGATCTCGAGGTCACCCCTCCAGGTGTGGGTGATCTGGAGATCGATCGACGCCGAGGCGATGGTGCCCGCCGCGTCGGTGGATCCGCGGACGACGGCACCCGCCGGGTCGTTGTCGGGGATCGCGACGCCGCCCGTGAAGACGACCTCGACGTCTGCCCCGCCGGAGACGGGCGGGTCCACCTCACCGCCGATGTTGCCACCGCTCTCGAGGTCACAGAACCCCGTGACGTCGGAGGGTGCGATCGTGTCTTCGGGGACACCGGCCTGCGGGCAGCTCTCATCCGCACTCCATGCGACCCATTCTCCACTTCGCCCGAGCTGCTCGGCGTGCTGACGGAACATCTCGTAGCCGTCACCAGCGTCGTCCCGATTCATGAAGACGACGGGCGCGACGCACTGCGTCGCGTCCTCCTGCAGCTTCAGGTTCATGTCCATTACGATCTCGTGCATCGCCGCCGTGCTGCGGTTCCAGCAACAGGTCTTGGATTGCTCGTAGGTGAGCTCCGTGAACACGTAGTCTTCGAGGATGCGGAACTGGTCGTCGACCTGCGCGGTCGTCATCCCGAACTCGTCTTCCATGAGCTCGTAGAGGCTGTCGAAAGCTTTCTCGCGGTTGATACGTGCCGAGCAGCTCGCCGGGAACTGGCGCAGATGCTGGCGTTTGGACTCGATGACTTCCAAGAGCACGTCGCGCTTCTGGTCGGGGCTGAGCTCGACGAGGACTTGCTCGAACACGTCGGGGCGGCTGGCGATCGCCTCGGTGTCACGCGAGTTGACCCAGGCGTTGGTGTAGGCGGGCATGACGACGTTGGTCCATCGCCCGTTGATGTTCTTGGTGGTGCGCCACCGCTTGATTCCGCCGCCGAGCGTCTCGTATCCCTCCCCGCCGGTCTCCGCGAGCGTGAAGTAGCGTTTGGATGCGCCGCTGCTCTCCCAGACAGGCTGGCGCCGGGGCATCGAGCCGGATGCGACCTCTGCTTCGAGGGTGTTCATCACGGTCCCATTGATGGTCGTCTCCCCGACCTGGTCGCTGCGCATGACGACGAGAGTGTGCCCAATCCCTCGCTCCTGCCAGCGCTCCACGAGGACGTCCCCGGCTTTCAGGGCGTCGGGGCGAAGGTTGAAGGTGTTCGCCGGGTCCGCGAGGTTGATCGAGCCGAACCATGCGAGCGTCAGCACGAGGAAGTGTCCGGCTCGCTTGTTGAGGAACACCTCGTCGAAGTAGGCGCCAGCATGAGCATCGGGCCCGACCATCGGCTGCTGATCGTCGAACGAACCCGGGATCTTCTTCGCGCGAAGCTCCGAGTCGCTCGGCCACTGCATCTGACCGTTGCGGACGAGCTCTGCATCGTTCGAGTAGTCGGAGTAGCGGGTCTTGAAGTTCGGCATGCTGCCGTATTTGCCGTCGTCTCGACGCATGCCGAAGTGGCCGAAGTAGACGCGGCCTTCCCCGTCGCGAGCTTCGAGGAAGAAGGGGAGGTTGTACCAGCTCGCGAACGCGATCCGCAGGAAGATGGCGGTCTCGGCGCACTCGAGCGCCGGCGCCGGGAGGGACTTCCCGAAGGGCGTGGTGAGAACGAAGGTCGTACGCGAGTAGGTGCCCCCCGTCTCGGTCTTCTCCATCGAATCGACCCACGCCTGGTACTTCTCGTCCCAGTTCAGCCCGCTGTTCTCGCCCCACGCGATACCCGCCTTCCGGGCCACCGGGGTGTCGGTGTCTTCCCACTGGTTGAAGACCGCCCAGACCTGCGTCGGTTCGCCGTCGACTGCGACGGGAAGCCCTCGCTCGCCTTGCACGGCGTCGTCCTTGCTGGGAACGATCTCTTCGTCTCCGGTCGCGGAGAACGTCGGCTTGCCGTTCTCGTCGACGGGCCGGTCGACGGTCTCTTCTCCATCGGGCGTCGGCGTCGGATCCGCCGTGCAGGCGGCGAGCCCGCCGGCGAGAGTGAGGACCACCATCAGGTTGCTGAACGATTTCTTCATGAGCTTCTCCATCACCACTTTGACCACCACAGTCGATTCGCCCGCCTTATATACAACTTCTGCGCCAATCACACATCTCCCGCAGCGCGCGGGGATCCCAGCCCGACCTCGACGATCGGATTGTCGTCATTGGGGACAACTGTCCCCGATCGGAAACCCGAGCTTCCAGTCGAGAGGAGGCAACTCCGTTTGCCACCCGAAGCTCCACTCGCCGCCCCCCGGGCGCGCTTCGCGGACTTCGCGATACGAAGATCCTCGCGTAAAGCACCGACTTCCGCTAGATCTTCAGTCGCTCCAGGATCCTGGCATCGCGATTGCTTAGTCCAGGGGCGACTGCACAGTGCGACACCGACGTCGCCCGGGAGAAGCTCTCCATCGTAGTCGACCGAACGTCCGCCAACGGGAAATTGACGATGCGCCTGACATTTTTGCGAACCAGTATCATCCCATGTCTCTTGATCAGCCTCACCGCGGCGTGCGTCCCCGCTGACGACGGGCCGGTCGAGAGCAGCGACGAAGGCGACTTCTACTCCCCGGAGGGAATCTCGGCCTGGGAGCAGGCAGCACAGGACCGCGAGGCAGGCAAGGCGGACACGGCGAGCTGCTCCGGTGTCGTCGTACCCGACCAGTCCGGTTTCGGTGGCCGCGTCGCGCTGACCTTCGACGACGGACCGAAGCCGGAGACGACGAACAAGGTCCTCGACGTACTGAAGAAGCACGACGTGAAGGCGACCTTCTTCATCAACGGCAAGCGCGTGAATTCGGACGCAGCCGTCGAGACCCTCAATCGTATCGTCGCCGAAGGACACATCCTCGCGAACCACTCTCACAACCACCGCGAGCTCAAGAATCTCGACCTCGCGGAGGTCGAGTCCGAGGTCGACCGCACGCATCAGATCATCGAGGACACCGGCGTCGCCCCGACCTACTTCCGCTTCCCGTTCGGTAGCTCCAACTGCGACACCGCGGATCTCGTCCGTTCGTTCGGCTACCGGGTGACCGGCTGGCACACGGACTCTGCGGACTGGTGCTTCGCCAGCGACCGAGACGGCGTCGGCTACTGCAGCCCGCGCACGTTCCGGCACGTCCCCGACTCCCTGCGCGACGACATGAAAGGCCTCGTCATGGAGCAGGTGCAGCGAAAGAACGGCGGGATCGTCCTCTTCCACGACGTGCACCAGAACACGGCCGACAACATCGAGGGGATCATCGAAGCGATGGTCGAAGCGGAGTTCACGTTCGTGAACATCGACGACGTCGACGCCTTCCCGAACCTGAACTCGGCGGACCTCGACGACTTCTCCTGGATCGGTGACTCCTGCGAAGGGGCCGAACAGTGCGACTTCTCCGCGGACGGCGGCTGCTTCCAGTATCCCCTCGACGGCGGCACCGCCGGATTCTGCACCGTCCGCTGCGAAGGCTTCTGCGACGACTTCCCGGGCCGCGCTCCGACCTTCTGCGTCTCCCTCGACGGGTCGACGGGGAGCTGCGTCTCGAAGGCCGCCCCCGAGAACAACGATTGTGCCGACATTCCCGGCACCACGCCCACCCTCGCCGACCGTTACGTCGGCACGAGTGAAGCGCCCGCACGCACCGGCACCGTCTGCGTCCCCCCCGGTACGTTCGACCAGCAATAACACCGCCGCTCGCCCCCGGGCTCGAGCACTCCATCCGATCTTCAGCCTCCGCATCGCTTGCCCGAAAGGACACGGTGCGGACGTTTTCACTGAGCGTATACAAACGCACACATTGGTGCGGCGCTCGGAATGAGAACTGATATGGATGGATACTGGCTATGAAGAATCTGCTGAGACTGGCGTTACCGGTCTGCCTGACGGCAGCCGTCGCGGCGAGCTGCGAGTTCGTCTCGTACACGCCCTACGATACCTCCGTACCGTCGGAATACACCAACCTCACCCAACGAAACATCGAGCGACTGATGGCCGAGTCCGGCGATCGGGACGAACTGCGGATCGCCGTGATCGGCGACCCCCAACGTCAGTTGGACTCCTCGGCTGATTTTGTCGCCCAGATCAACAGCCGGGACGACGTCGACCTCGTCGTCGTCGCCGGCGACTTGACCGAGTACGGGCTGCGGCGCGAGTACGTCGCATTCGCCGAGGTCTACGACGAGCTCGACGTTCCCTACCTCACGGTCATCGGAAACCACGATTTCCTCGGCAAGGGGGAGTTCGCGTATGACACGATGTTCGGTGAACTCAACTACACACTCGACATCGCCGGATCGCGCCTCGTGTTCCTCAACTCGGTGGGGGTTCACACCGAGGATCCCGGCCTCGATTTGAACTGGCTCGAACGAGCCGTCGCGCCCTCCGAGACGTTCGACCAGGCGATCGTGATCACTCACGTCCCCGTCGAGTCGGGCTGGATCGCGGTCGAAAAGGAAGACGATCGGATCGTCGAAGAGACCTCCCGCCGATTCATCGAAACGATGGTCGACTCGGGCACCGTATCGCTTTCGATCCACGGCCACTGGCACAAGTTCGAGGAGAGCGATCTCTCCGACGACCTGCACACGATCCTGGTCGACAACCCCGATGACCGAAACTTCCTGTATCTGACGGTCACCGCCGACGGCTACACGACTGAGCGAGTGTTTTACTGATGGATACTTTCAAACGAACAATCGCGGCGACCATCGCCCTCGTGTCACTCCTCGGGTTCTCGGCGACTGCAGCAGCGCTCGACGTCGAGGCGGGCACCGACAAGATCTACATCCCCGACTACGTGCGGACACAGTTCGCCGGTGACCTCGGGATGTTGTCCGTCGGCCCCGGCTTCGCCTTCTTCGACCGGCACCTGTCGTTCGACCTCACCTACGGTTTCACCCCGCTGCAGGGCGGCGGAGTGATTCACCAGGGGAACTTCGAACTGATGGGTGACCCAATTCACCTCAATCTGTCGAACCGCCTCGAGTTCCACCCCGTGCGGGCCGGATTCTCCGTCTCGCTACTCGCGGGGTCGGACTTCTGGCGCACGCCGCCCGATCGATTCGGGGAGAGCTACGAAGGGCTCAACACCCGCATTTTCTACGGGCCGAGCCTCGGGAGCGTCCTCTTCCTCGACACCGCCGAGGGCGGTTTGGTCGACGGAATGGACTTCTACTGGAGAGCGTCGATGAACAACCTGAACGCCGATTTCAGAGACGACAACGGCGACGCTGTGGGGCTGAGTGACGTCATCTCGCTCGGCTTCGGCATCCGGATGTACCTCTGAGCAAAATGGCGCTCTCCCGCACTCCAAAAGCGGATCCGCCAATCGTGGCGGATCCGCTTTCCGTTTGTTAGTCTGCCGCCGAAACGACCACCAGAGCGTGGTTTTCGAGCGAGACAAGCATGGAAGAGCAACGAGTAGTGATCGTCGGTTGCGGGGGACTCGGGGGCATCAGCGCCGCCCGTCTGGCCCAGCACGGGGTGCGCGTCACCGCGGTGACGGGCAACGAGAAGATCCGTGACGCAATCGAGACCTCGGGCCTGACCGCCAGTTACGACGAGGGGATCCACCACGTCGAGCTCGACGTGGTGGCCGAGCTCGGTCCTCCGGGCGCGCCATTCGACGTCTGCATCCTCGCCGTCCCTCCGGACAAGGCCGAGGAGGCCGTCGCGAATCTCTTGCCTCACCTTCATGACCACTCTCAGGTCGTCTGCCTTCCCAACGGCCTCATCGAGGAACGCCTCGCTGGGACCCTCGGCCCAGACCGAATCGTCGGCGGAATCGTGGAGTTCGGCGCGCGCATGCTCGGCCCGGGCAGGGTCGCCCAAACCGCCCCCGGTGGCTTCACCGTCGGTCGTCTTCCGGGCGTCCCCGAAGACGAGCACTTCGTCCGGACATGCGAACTTCTGAAGCTCATCGGTCCCGTTCACCCCGCCAGCAATCTTCGGGGCGCGCGTTGGTCCAAACTCGCGATCAACTGTGCGATCTCCTCGCTCGGAACGGTCGGCGGCGACCGTCTCGGCGTCCTCATGCGACATCGGTTCGTCCGACGCCTCGCCCTCGAGGTGATGACGGAGGTCGTCGCAGTAGCAGAAGCCGAAGGGGTCCAGTTGGAGAAGGTCTCGGGGACCCTGGACCTCGAATGGATGTCACTCGACGAAGACGAGCGACTGAAGCGGGGCGCCACGTCCCTTCTCGCCAAGCACACGGTGCTGCTCGCCGTGGGTACGAAGTATCGAAAGATGCGCTCGTCGATGCTCGCGGCGCTGGAGCGTGGGCGAATGCCCGCGGTCGACTTCCTCAACGGAGAGGTCGTGACCCGTGGTGAGAAGCATGGAATCCCTACCCCGATCAACGAGGCGCTGCAGAGAGCGGTTCATTCGATTGCCCAGGGAACCGCCACGTCGAGCGTCGCGACGTTGGAGCGAGTCTACGACCGAAGCCGCGACCGGCTTCGAGAGCTAGACTGGGCGATCTGATCTAACCGCGCCTCCCAATAGAAAGGCCCGCCGAAGCGGGCCTCTTTTCTTTCAGGGGCCGAGCGACGAGCTCGACCGACGGCCGGACCGGTTCATTTACCTGCTGGTGCCGAGTTCGGCATCTTGAGCTGCAGCTTCTGTCCCGGCGCGCCGCCGGGGCCACCGTGCCCACCTCCGCCCATCATCATGTGGTGCGGCATCGCGGGTTTGGCCGCGTAGTCGGGGTTGTTCTTGATGTTGGTCTCCATCTTCTCGATCTTGGCGCTCTCTTTCATTTTCGCCAGATACTCGGTCATGGCGGCCTCGGTCTTCTGCCGCTCGAGCTGCGTCATCAACGGCTCCTTCACTTCTTCGAAGGGAACGGCGCCCGCTTCGTTGCGTTCCGAGACCTTGATGATGTGCCAGCCGAACTGGGTCTTGACCGGATCGGAGACTTTGCCGGGCTCGAGCTCCCACGCGACCTTGTCGAACTCGGGGACCATCTTGCCCTTGGGGAACGCCCCGAGATCGCCGCCGTTCGGAGCCGACGGCCCTTCGGAGTGCTCTCGCGCGAGCGCCGCGAAATCGGCGTCTTTCGCCTTCGCCTTCTTCGCAATCTCCTCGGCTTTCTTGCGAACTTCTTCGACCTTCGCTTCGTCCGCATTCGCGTCGACCTTGAGGAGAATGTGCGACGCCTTGGTCTGCGCCGGGCGCTGGAACCGCGCCTGATTCTCCTCGTAGTTCTTGCGGGCGTCGGCCTCGGTGACCTCGACGTCGTGGTTCTTGGCGAGGAGCTGCTTCAGCTCTAGCGCCTCACGAAGGCCTTCTTCGAGCTCCTTCTCGGTCGTCCCGGTCCGCTGCAGGAACATCGCCATTCCGCCGGGGCCTGCGGCTTCGAGGCGCTCCTTGAACTGGTTCAGCTCCTTCTGCACTTCTTCGTCGGGGACCGTAATGTTGTTCTTGGCCACTTCCTTTTCGATGATGTGCTTGCTGATGACGTTGTCGAGCACCTTTCCTTTGTACTGCTCGATCTGCGCCGCGGGGAGAGCCGGGACCATCTTCGCCATCCGGGCCACTTCCTCGTTGAAGGCGGCGGCCGAAATCTCTGCGCCGTCGACTTTCGCGACGGGGCCAGTCGCCTCGAACGGCATCTTCGCCGCTTCGGCGGTGTCCGTCTTGGCCTCTTCCTTCTTGTCGTCTGTTTTGGGTTCCTCGGTCTTGGCCTTTTCGGTCTCGGCCGTCTTCGAGGACTGGTCGCAGCCGACCGTCGCCGTACCCACGAACAGCGACAAGAGTGCTGCGCCAATGATTTTACGATTCATGAATCGATTCCTATCGAGTGGTGTTGTGCGTCATTCAGACGCTTGGGCGTACCGGTATCGGCGCCCGAGGTCAAGTTCGCGGCCGTCTCGAGAGGAGACCAACCCCGATCAGCGGTACACCCTGAGGCGGTCTCGTCCGACCGATTCGAGGCTCGTGGTCTCGAACAGCGTCCGGTAGCCGAGCCACTCGCACCCTACGTAGGTGGCGAACTCGATGGGCTCGTCGAGCACCTTTTCGAGTTCGTCCACCGTGAACCCTCCGCGCTCGGCGAGGGGCTCGAGCGCCACCGGGATCGACGCGGTCTCCTCGCCGGTTTCACGGCGGACCGTCTGCTCGGCGAGCTTGCCGTTGCGATAGATGGCGTATTCGACGTAGCCGTCACGGGCGTTGCTGGTGACGGACAAGACCTCCCACTTTTTCGACAGCACGAGCGCCAGCGGGTGCGCGCCCACCGGTGCCCATTCGTGGTTCACGCTCATCACGGCGACCCAGCCGCACTCGTCCTCTACGACGAAGACGTCGTCGGGCCCCAACGCGGTGGATCGATTCACGAAGAGTGGGGGGACCATGGGATCGGCGTCCTCCACCGAACCGATCGAGAGGCCAGCCTTCTTGTAAGCGGAGTCGACCGCCTTCGTGACCTTCGCGACCGTGTTTCCCTCGCCCCAAACCCACACACAGCCCCAGTTCGTCTCCGGCATCTCGACCTCTTCCGATTGGAACGTCCGGCGGCGCCCGCGGACGGACTCGCCGGGCTCCGGTGATGGCGTGCGCCCAAGTTGCCACGTCGCGGTTCGTTTCACCAGCGAGTGTGCCCCGAACGGCCACGCGACTCGGTGGGCTGGGGCTCGTTTCGCCACGGACGGCGAAGGTCGCTGGTGTAGTGCGGTCTTTTTCCGCACAATGCGAACGCGACCTACGGGGTTCGCAACCGGCAGTCACCGTGATAATGGGGCGGGCATGTCAGGATTCATCGGCGCCACAATCGACGGACGGTACGAGATTCTCTCGCGGATCGGGGAGGGGGCGATGGGATTCGTCTTCCGTGCCAGGAGCCCCGAGGGTGAAGTCGTCGCGCTCAAGATCGTGCGTGACGTCGACGAGAGCCTCAAAGCGCACGGCCGGTTCTTGCGTGAAGTTTCGACCCTCAACCAGCTCGTGCACCCAAACATCGTCGAACTGATCGATTTCGGGCAGGATCCGTCGCGGCAGCTCTCCTACCTGGTGATGGAGCTCGTCCCGGGCGACCCCGTCTCCAAACTCACGACCGCCGGGCGCGCAACCCCGTCACTCGCCATCACCGTCGCTCGTCAGGCGGCCGAAGGACTCGCCGGGGCGCACCGGCGAGGGATCATCCACCGCGACCTGAAACCGGCGAACCTGATGTTGGTCCCGCGTGACGACGGCGCCGTGACGGTCAAAGTGCTCGACTTCGGGCTCGCATGGATGCACGCAGACACGAAACTCACCAAGACCGGCACCACCCCCGGCACCGTCAGCTACATGTGCCCCGAACAGCTCCAGGGAGAGCAGGTCGACGCGCGCGCGGACATCTACGGCCTCGGCGTCATCCTCTACGAAATGCTGGCCGGGCGGCCGCCGTTCAAGGGGGGAAACCAGGTCGAGACGGCGATGGCTGTTCTCACACAAGTGGCTCCGCCCGTCACTCGATTTGCTCCAGCCACGCCCCCCGCGCTCGCCGGGCTCGTCCAGCGGTGCCTCGACAAGGACCGCCACGCCAGACCTGGCGACGCCGAGGAACTGATCGACGAGATCGCCGCGATCCAGCGCGAATCGAAGATCCCCCCCGCGAACGTGTCACACGTAGGACCGAGCAAAGATGTCGTGAAGGATTGGAATCTGGAGACCTGAGGCCCCGAGGCTCACTTCAGAAGTTGGCGATCCTCGCCGTGAGCGCGGGGTGATCGACGAACGGGTTGCGGGAACGCTGGCGCTTGGCCACCCGATCGTTTCGCTTTCGCTCCTGTTCGTCGACCCTGTCTTCGGCATGCCATCGTCGAAGAACCGATTCCTCCTCGGAACCGATCTCGACGTCGTACATCGTCGACACGTAGAACATCGCCCGCGCGACGTCGCCACGACGCTCCGGACGAACCTCGAACACGGGTTTCAACCTCGCCGACGGTCCCGAGCGTGACCCACCCTCCGACCAGACGGGGAACACCACCTTCCCGTAGCGCAGAATGGATCTTGCGACCCGAGCTTCCGCGTCGACCGCGAACATGTGGTGCAGGTCGGAACGCGCATCCGAGGGAAGACGATGCACCGGCCAGGCGTGCTCGATGAGGGCGTCGTTCGGCAGCGGCTGCTTGAAGTACTCGAGCTTCGCGTCGGTGTAGACGCAATGCGCAGTGCGACCGTCGCCGTCGACCGACCCGAAGAGGTGCTTTCGCGCCTCGTAGTAAGACAGCGGATGATGATCGTGGTCGGATCGGAGCGCGGACTTCAGCGCTTCGTCGCGCAACCCCGGGTGCGGCTCCGGCGGGCGCAGCACGTGGGAGAGCGCCGACCAGAAGCAAACGGCCCCAAGAGATGTCAGCAGAATCCAACTCGGATGATAGACGTTTTTTCGCATCGGCGGGCCTCCTCGGTCGCTCCATGATACCGAAAACAACCAGGGGAAACCTATTATTCGCCGGTCTCGGACCCGAGAAAGGCCATCCCGGCGCGTGCCGCGCCCCCGAGGAACATCAGACCACTCACCAGCGCGAGGACCTCACCGACCCCGAACGGCGCGTCCGGGCTCGGCACGAGCACCGTCCAGAGGATGGCGAGCACGAAACCCACGCAGCCGGCAGCGCCGAGTTTGACACCGGGATGGTCGGCGAGGGTCTCGAGGGGGTCATCGGATTGGGGCATACAATGTCACCGTGGCGGTTTATCCTGTGTAGCAAATCTCGAACGGGAGTTCTTCCGAGATGGCAGCAAACGAAAATCACTTCGACTGGATCGTCATCGGTTCCGGGTTCGGCGGCAGCGTGTCGTCCCTGCGGCTCGTCGAGAAAGGTTACCGCGTTCTGACGATCGAGAAGGGGCGCCGGTGGAAACGGGCTGATTTCCCCGAGTCGAACTGGGACGTGAAACGCTGGATGTGGAAACCCGCAATCGGCGCGAGGGGGATCTTCCAGATGTCGTTCTTGCCGCACGTCACCATCCTGCATGGCGTCGGCGTGGGAGGCGGATCGCTGGTCTACGCAAACACGCTGCCCCACCCTTCTCGGTCGTTCTTCGAATCGACGTCGTGGGCCCACCTCGCCGACGACTGGGAGGAGGAGCTCGTCGCGCATTACGAGACTGCGCGCGCGATGCTCGGCTCCGCGCGCTTCCCCTACCACACGCCTGCCGAGGACGTGTTGCAGTCGATCGCCGAAGACCTCGGTCGCGAGGAGCATTTCCACAAGACCGACGTCGCCGTCTACTTCGGTGAGCCCGGGGTCGAGGTCGACGACCCGTTCTTCGACGGCGAAGGACCGTCGCGCGCCGGCTGCATCCAATGCGGCGCGTGCATGACCGGCTGCCGATACGGTGCCAAGAACACGCTCGATCTCAACTACCTCTGGCTCGCGGAACGCCGAGGGCTGCAGCTCGAAGCCGAGACCGAGGTCGTCTCCGTCCGACCTCGCGAAGGCGGGGGATTCGCAATCGGCACCAGGAGTACGGCCCCGACAGAAAACACGGAACGTACCTTCACCGCGGACAACGTCGTCTTCGCCGGAGGCGTGATGGGGACGATCCCGCTCCTCCTGCAGCTCAAGGAGTCCGACCTCCCTCGACTGAGCGACTGCCTCGGGCAGAGCGTTCGCACCAACAACGAAGCGCTGGTCGGCGTCATCCAGCCCGACGGCGGCGAAGACCACTCCCGCGGCATCGCGATCTCCTCGATCCTTCACACCGACGACCACAGCCACATCGAGCCCGTCCGCTACGGCAGCGGGTCGGGGTTCTTCCGTCTCCTCGCGTTGCCGTACGCCCCGGGATCTTCCATCCCCGCTCGGCTCGGAAAGGCCACCGCCGGGTTTCTTTCCCAGCCGATGAAGTGGGCCAAGGCGCTCACCGTCCCGAACTTCGCGCAGCGAACCCTCTACCTCCTCTACATGCGGACTTTCGAGAGTACGCTCACGTTCGAGCTCGGACGTTCCGTGTACACCGGCTTCAAACGGGGCCTCGTCTCCAGGTTGGAACCGGACCAGAACGCGCCAACCGGGTTCATGCCCGAAGCCACCGATCTGGTGAAGCGCTGGACGGAGAAGATGGGAGCCGTCGCTGTCGGACTCGTGAACGAAACCCTCTTCGGTACCCCCACCACGGCCCACATCCTCGGCGGAGCATGCATGGGTGCCGACGCGAGCGAGGGTGTAATCGATCGAGACCACCGAGTCTTCGGCTACGACGGCCTCTACGTCATCGACGGCTCGGCCGTCTCCGCAAACCCCGGCGTGAACCCCTCCCTCACCATCACCGCCCTCGCCGAGCGAGCCATGAGCAAAATTCCCGCCAAGGCGTGAGGCCAGGCCCAGCAGGATCGATGGGGCGGGAATCGGACCGAGCAGGGCGAGCGCGAGGGCGAGCGATTTTGCCTCGGAGCGATGCAGGCGTGGCAGCGCCACGTCGAAGCAGCCCCGAGGCAAAAGCGCCGACCTCGAGCCGCCCAGCAGGATCGATGGGGCGGGAATCGGACCGAGCAGGGCGAGCGCGAGGGCGAGCGATTTTGCCTCGGAGCGATGCAGGCGTGGCAGCGCCACGTCGAAGCAGCCCCGAGGCAAAAGCGCTCGACCTCGAGCCGCCCTGCGACGGGAGATTCCCGCCCCATCGATCCCACAAAAAAGCCCCGGTCCGAGGACCGGGGCGTCTATGATGCTCTGGCGAGTCGAGGGTTCAGACTTCGATGACGTCCGTAGCCTTGGGTCCCTTCGGTCCCTGGGTGATGCTGAACTCGACGGCCGCGTCTTCGCGGACCGTTTTGAAGCCGTTCTGACGAAGCTCGCTGAAGTGCAGGAAAACGTCCTCGCCGCCGTCGTTACGGGCGATGAAACCGTAGCCTTTCTCTTCGTTGAACCACTTGACTCTACCTTGAATTCTTTCCGACATGTTCCACTCGTGATGCTTCCGGCGTGAGCCGGACTGATGTGATTGACCGCGCAACCAGAGCGCAGTCCCTGTACTGCTCGTGGCCTCGAAACCCTCGATTCTTCGGGAATCAAACTACTGAGCTTAAGAAGTTGCGAGCGTTCGAAGATTTATCAGACGGGTGTGGAGTTGGCAAACCCGACCGCTCCTAAGCAGGCGAAAATCGTCCGGGATTCAGTGCTACTGCAGTTTTCCACGGATCCGCCGATTCGCGCACCAGGTCGAACGTGAACGGCATTAACAACTCCGTCGCGAACTCCGGGGGGGAATCGGTCGTGACGAGCTGCCGAAGCAGCCGTTCGGCAATCGGGTACCAGCGCTCCGCGGACTCCCAGGGAACCGCGATCCGCTTCGTGGCCGTGTCGACGCCCTCCTTCAGAAAGGCGATCTCCTCCTGCAGGATCGCTTCGAACGTCTCCTCCGATACCCGCCCATGCGCCACTTCGGCCCACAGCTCCCAACGCGAGCGTTCCGTGGTGGCGAGGTCGTCCATGACGCGGACCGTCACCACGTCGCCTGACGCGTTCGTCATGGTCGCCGGCAGAGCGACGCATCCGTTGCCCGCAAGCCAGTCCGCCAGATACTGAAGGGCCTGAAAGACGTTGTAGCGGACCTCCTCGGGGTCGTCGTTCGCGATGACGTCCGACATCTCGACGTCGGCGGCGAGCACACCCCGCTGGTAGCGCGGGTCGTCCTCCTCGAGCCCCGGAACGTCGGGCGCGTCCAAGAACTCGAGCAGCGGGCCGAGCTCGGACTCCGACGGTACCAGCGCGCGCACCAGCTCTCGCAGCGTCTCGCGCCCCTGCCGGTAGGCGGCGACCAGCGCAAGTCCGGGGCGCACGAAGTCGGGGTGCGCGACCCAGAACCCGTCGAGCCCGCGGTCGAGCTGTGTCACGACGTCCTTGATGTAGCCGACCATGCTCACCTCGTACGACGCGGGATTGCCCGCCTCGTAGAGGACGCCGTACATCCCCCCGATTTTGACGCCCCCGATCGGATCGAGCTCGCGCACGAGGATCTCGTGGGATTCGCGGATGTGGTTGATCACGATGTTGGGATCCGCCTTCACCGGGATGCGATAGCGCGGGTCGTGCCGGAAGATCCGCGCCGTCGAGGCGAGGAAGTCGTGCCAGCCGAGACTTCCACCGACAAAGTACGGATGCAGCGCTTCGGCCATCTCGCGGATCCGGAAGATGGCGCGCGGGTTCTCGAAGACGACGAAGAGCCGCACCTGTCCGACCTCGTACTCGGGGTGCAGCGACGCTATGGCTCGCTCCGTCACCGAGACGAGCTCCCGCACGTACGCGGCTTCTTCTTCGTTCTCGAGCTTCGGAACGTAGAAGACGAGCGCCTCCGGCTTGTCCCAGTTCCAGAACATGTGCATCGCCAAATCGTACAGATGCAGCGGGAGCGGGTTCCCATCGAGGAGGTGATTTCCGTCGGGGAGCGCCAGCCCCGGAAAGCGTTTGATCGGCCGGGCTAGCCCCGAATCGGCGAGCTCGTAGACCTTTCGGTCGTCTTCGAACCGAAGGGTGCGATCGAAACAGCCGATCAGGTTCTCGCAGGCGTGCAGGAAGTTCGCCATGATCGGCGTCTTCGAGTCCTCGTTGTCCGCCCCCCACCGCGGGACCTCGCCGGACTCCTCGACGAGCCGGGTGACGATCGCCGGCTCTCCGTCCGGCTTTCGATGCAGCGCATTCATCGCGTTGATTGAGAGCTTCGCGCTGTCGGGGGGGCCGAAGAGGGTCACCTGCTCGCCCTGCAAGAACTTCGGCACGGACACCTTGCTCCACTCGGTGCGGCGGTCCGGGTAGGGCCCGATCACGCGCCGCCCCTCGTCGTCGACGAGCCCGATCGGCGTGCCGTAGTCGGGACTGTCGAACGGAAGGTCGGCGTTCTGCGCCACGAACCCCGCGGTGCACGAATCGATGAGAGCCCGATCTCGGGTCCGCTGCTCGAGCAGGTCACGAAGTGTTCGGTACGTCTGACGATAGACATTGCAAACGAACGCGAGCGCCTCGGGCGTCTCGATGTTTGGGAACCGCTCCAGCAGAACCGGATCGACCCGCAAACCGGGGACGCCGCCGACCGGAACCGCCCGCTCCTCCAGCGCAGCCAGCATTGGGGAGCCGAGAAACTCGAGATAGGGCGGGATGTGCGGGGATTCCGTCATGGTGTCCTCGAAAGGGCAAAAGCAACACGCATGTCTCCCTTCTACCGCAGCATCCCGCCCGTCCGCCAGATCGTGGTTGCGTACTGCCGCCGTGCCGGGGCCGCCTCATGAGGCGTCGCGCGCATCCCCCGCACGCGCTACATCCGGAACCTCCTCCTCCGAATCACCTCGCAGAATGGCCTGCGCTCCTCGCAGGGCCGACAGCGGAAACGGGCGGCGCCCCATCATCGCATCGACGCCGAGCTGCGTGAGGAGTACGCGGTCGCGCCGCCGCCGCTCGATGAGGCGCCCACTCTCCAGCGACGCGACGAGCCCCATGATCTGACGATACGTGAGTGAGCCGCGCAGTGCGCCGTAGCACTGCGAGTGGTCGAGCCCCTCGTCGAGGAGCATCTGCCGGCGGCTCCCGACCAGCACGAGGGCTACCACCTGCGCACCCGAGCGCCCTTCCAAAGCCGCCACCGCTCGAAGGACCGTGCGACAGGTTTCACGGGTCGAGTCCTCTATCGTGCTCGCGTCGTCGACCTCGTGCGCGAGGTGCCCGCGGCAGTTCGAGCAGGCGCCGCACCGATTGCCGAACGCTGGCTCGGCACCGAAATGGAGAACGACGTGCCGCTGCAGGCAATCGCTTCGCTCGGAGTACCCGATCATGTCGGCGAGCTGGTCCTCGCGACGCTTGCGACGCAGAGCGAGGGCGCGCCAGTCGACGCGGAGCTGGGCTGCGGGGACGCGTTCTTCGAGGGTGATCGGCGTCTGCTTCGAGCGCGTCCGTCCCACCCGAATGTGTCCCGCGTCCCGTAGAATCCGAAGCGCCGCCCGAAACCCCATCGGGTGCAGCCGATCACCAATCCGCCCGACCTTCGAAGCGGAGCGCTCCACGTCGATCGAGAACCGATCCTGGCGTCGGTCGCAGAGCCAGACCCACAGGGCTTCGACGCGATGCCGCAACGGCAACGTATTCTCGATGAAAAACTCGTGGATCCCGAAGTCGCCGTCCCCGAGCAACAGCGAACAAGCCGCCGGAGCCCCATCGCGTCCAGCCCGCCCCGCCTCCTGGTAATACGCCTCGAGGCTGCCCGGCGCGTTCCAGTGGATGACCGCCCGCACGTCCGGCCTGTCGACCCCCATGCCGAATGCGTTCGTCGCCACGAGAACTCCGAACTCTCCCTCCATCCAGGATTGCTGGATCCGGTCACGCGCTCCGGTCGCGAGTCCGCCGTGGTAAAAACCCGCCCCAATCCCCGATTCGGCGAGGTGCCCGGCGACCGCTTCGACCTGCTTTCGTGTCGCGCAATACACGATCGTCGCGGCGCCCGGGCGGGCTTCGAGGAGGGCTCGAAGCTTCGCCTTTCGATCCGCCCCATCCTGGCATCCCACGATCTCGAACGAGAGGTTTGGACGTTCGAACCCGTGCACCAGAACCTCGGGATCGCGCAGCCCCAGAACGCGCCCAACGTCGGCACGAACGGACTTGGTCGCCGTGGCCGTGAACCCGATCGTCTGCGGGTCTCCTACCGTCGCCCGAAACGTCGCAATGCGCTGGTAGTCAGGCCGAAAGTCGTGGCCCCACTGGCTGACGCAGTGCGCCTCGTCCACCACCAGCAGCGAAACTCCCGCCCGCCGTGCCGCCGCGACGAAGGAGCGGTTGCGAAACCGTTCGGGTGCGACGTAGACGAGGTCGAACATACCCTCGGCCATCGCTTCCTCGCATTCCCGCCGCTCCTCGATCGTCATCGTCGAGTTGACCGCCGCGACCGCCACGCCCTTCGCCCGCAACGCGTCGCATTGATCTTTCATCAGCGCGAGGAGCGGCGAGACCACGATGGTCATACCCGGCCGGAGCAGCGCGGGAAGTTGGTAGCAAAGGCTCTTCCCTGCCCCGGTCGGCATGACCACCAGACCGTCGCGGCCACTCTGGACGAGCTCGACCGCCTCTCGTTGTCCCGGGCGGAACCCGTCGAAACCGAACACCTCGGTGAGCACTGACTGCGTCTTCTGATCTTCATCCACTGACATTGTTGCCTCCAGATATTCGCGGACGCACCGTTGCGTCCGTCGTACCCGTTATCGGCAGCGAGTCAGTTCCGTTGCGAAGTTTGTCGGAAACCGGCCGAAACCCCATGTCTCGAGCGGATTTCCCACGATCGAAAAGAGCCGCACATCGGCGGCTCTCCTTCGAAGCAGGGTCGGCGGTGTGTCAGCCGCGCTTGAGGCGCTGGAAGGCTCCAGCCGCGATCACGATCAGCACCATCGCCCCGAGGACGAGCCACATGGGGTCGATCTTGTTTTTCTTCTTCTGGACGACCTCTTCCTCGAACTCCCCGTCGTCTTCGGCGAGCGCTTCGACTTCCGCGAGTTCGTTCGCCCGCAGCGCCTGCGCCTGCTTGAAGGCCTCGTCGAGCTTGCCCTGCAGCTCCGAGTAGCGCGGAGATTTTTCGATCTGTGTCGCGAGACGGTCGTACCCTTCTTTGGAGGCCGGGCGCAGCAAGGCGGCCTTGTGGTAGGCGAGCGCGGCGTAATCACGCATCAGCGGCCCCGCCTCCTCGTCGTCGACGATCGCTTCCGCGAACGCTTCGAGAAAGAGCGGATCGTTCGCCCACTCGTTGGCGTGCAGGATAGTACTCCGGAGCACTCGATGGTTGTCCTTGTACGTGTCCGAGTTGTTCTCGAACCACCACGCCGGAAAGCCGGGAGCGCCGGTGCGCAGCGGATACGGTTTCTCGGTACTCCCGACCTCGGAAGCCCACTCGACCACAGACGCGAGGATGTCGTTCTCGAGCCCCGCGGCGTGAGTCAAGGCCTCTGCGAACTCGCCGCGGGTGATCGCACAGCGCGCGAGCAGGCGCGACTTCTCCGCCGGCTTCGCAGGCGGGGCTTTCGTGCGCTCGGCGACCTCTTTGGCGATCTCGAGCCCGTCGAACGGACAGATCGCCGCGGCCGCCTTCATCTGTGCGTCCCGCGTCCCGAACCCGTCGAGCTCCTCCATCTTCGCGCGGGCCAGCGGTTCTTCCATCGGAGCCCGGACGTCGAATAGACTCTCCTCGACTTGCGTACCCCAGTCGGGGCAACCCTCGTCGCACGGGAGTTCGTCGACCATCACCGGGATCGAGACGTCGCCGGACTGGTACCAGCCGTCGATCCGAACGGGCTTCTCGACCGGGGGAAGGTCGCCGATCAGCGACTCCATCACGCACTTCTGAAACATCTGATCGCGGTTGTCGATCTTGCCGGTCAGCTCACCCGGGACCGGGTCGCCGGTCGGGGAGAGGATGATCGAGAACCCCGAGTTGTTCACCCGAACGCCCTTCCCGCAAACCTGCACGGGTGTATCCGCGATCTTTCGGATCTTCTTCTCGAGCTCCGTCGGTGCAGTGACGTCGAGTTTCGGCTTTGAAAACTCTTCTTCGGTCGGCGGTTCGTCACGCTGGTGGGTGTACCAACACTGGTTGGTGGCGACACCACGCGGGTGGAAGTCGTACGCGTAGACGACGTAGCTCTTCCCTTCCTCGAAGCGAATCCCGCAGTCGTGGTGATAACGGCTGGCGTTGACCACCACCGTCGTCTCCTCTTCCCCACGAAACTGCTGGTCGACGCTGAACGTAGCGCGGTCGAGGGCTCCCTTGTGCTCGAGCGAGCGGACCGTCCCCCAGAATCCGATCACCATGTCTTTGGGGTCGACATCCCCGACGCACTTGCACGCAAAAGCATCCGCTGCCATGGCCGAGAGGGCCGCGAATACGACGAATCCGGTCAGGAGTTGAGATCTCATGACGGAGAGCCTACCCCGTTTCCGCCGGTGTGCAACGCGCGTTCCGAACTACGGGTCACAAATCCCAGTCGATCATCTCGATCGAATGGCCGGTCAACGCGGCGTTCTCCGCGAGAACACATGCCCGTTCGCAACTGCCTGTGTCCACGACGGAACCGTCGAAGCCGAAAACGATTCCTTGCATGTCCGACGTCGTGCAATAGATCTGGCTGGCCCATTCGCCGTCACCCCGTCGGCATTGCAAGTCGTCCAACCGGGCGATGGTGGAGAAATCTTGCCCGACACGGACGCCGCGCGGACCGACGACGGAGTTCGCCAGTACCTTGGCGCGGTAGCCGATCTCACCCTTGGGCTCGATGAGCGCGATCGTGTTCCCGTCCCGGCGCACGGCATACCGCCGCCCGAAGCCGTCGGAGTCGACCTCCAGGTCGGGATAGGCCTTGGAGATCGCCAGCGCGTTGACTCGCTGGGTCCGGTCGATCCCGTCGAAGCCCTCCTCCGTCAGAGTCATGAGCGTCTCGACCTTCTCCTCGTCGGGGACCTCCTGCTTCGTGGCGCAGGCCGAACACGAAATCGCCGCGACTCCAATCCAAAAGGCTGCGTTTCCTCTCATCGTTTCTCCTTCCAACAGCAAAGTGCCGAGGCGACATCCAGGCCGGATGGCTGCCCGACGTCGTGATGCCACAAGTCGTCTCGGCCGAACACCGCAAACCTGTGCTCCCGGCGGCGTTCGTCACGCAAAGATTTCCGGGATTCCCGAGTCGACGCGCCCGTTGTCCGCTCCGAACTCGGTGATCGGAAGGTCCATCGCCTGAAGCGCGGAGAAGAGTGCCGCGCTCGCGTTCTGTCCGAACTGGCGATAGTGATAGTCGCCCTTCAGGCGTCCCCCCGCCTTGCCGGCGAGGAGGATCGGATAGTCGTGCAGGGAGTGCGACCTACCTAGCGAGACGTCGGAGCTACAGAGGATCAGCGAGTGGTCCAGCAGCGTCCCCTCTCCTTCCGGCGTCGCCTGGAGGCGCTCCAGAAGATACGCGAGCTCCTCCATGATGAAGACCACGCACTGGTGGACTTTCGGCTGATCGCCGGGCTCGTCGTGGGTCAGGGAATGGAAAGTCGTCTGCGAATCGACGTCCCAGTAGTAGGTCCCCGAGACGCTGCCGTTGAAGAGATTCGACCAGACCCTCGTCAGGTCGCAGGCACACGCCATCGCCAGCAGGTCGGCCATCACGCGGCTGCGCAGCCGTTGCTCGGCGGCCGAAGTGGTCGGTGTGAACTCGGGAGCCGCCGGTTTCTCGCACGACAGGCCCGAGACGATCACGTTGTCCTCCAGCGCCTGAATTCGCGTCTGAAGAGCAGACACTCCCTCCAGGTGCTGGTCGAGTCGCGCTCGGTCCGACATGCCGAGGCGCGGCCGAAGCGCATCCGCGTCCGCCTTCACGGCGTCGAGGATGTTCCGCCGTAGCGCGAGCGTCGGATCAACCACCGGAGTTCCACCCGCCTCGACGAAGCCCTCGCCGAAGAGCCGCTCGAACACCGCGACCGGGTTGTACTCCTGTGGGTTCACGTTGTCGGGGCCGTTGTGGGACAGATAGCGCAACGTCGTCCCTTCGACCTTCGAGACGCGCTCGTCCACCCCGACCTCGACCGAGCGAAAGCGCGTCTGCGCTCCGACGTGATCGGCGACGACCTGATCGATCGACGGTAGGCTGAACGTCGACGCATAGCCGGCGTCCCCGGGGTCCTGAGGGATGATGTTGGCTCCCGACAGGATACCCGCCGTACCGGCGTGATGCCCACGCAGGTTCGCGGTCTTCACGCCGAGCCCCGACAGCACGGTGAGGTGCGACTTCACACTCGCGAGCGGTGCCAACTGCTCGGAGAGCGTCCACGCGCCACCCTGCCCCGTCCCCGCCGGGGTCCAGCGCTCCGGGATCACCCCGTTGCCCCAGAAGAACACCCCGAAACGCGTAGGGATCGGGCTACCGTCGGCGAATGCGTTTCCATTCCCGTTGAACATGATCTCCAACGGGGGGAGCGCGATCGTCGCCGCGGCCGCTCCGAGCGACCCGCGCAGAAAAGTTCGTCGGTCGAGTCGAAACCTGCCCATTACTCGCCCTCCACCATGAGAAATCCGTCGCTCGTCACCAGATCCAGGATCAGCTCCCGGAATCGAAAGCCATCCGCTTCCCAGCCCGCCGCGAGTTCGCGGACCAGCACTTCTTCTTCGGGTCCTTCCACGTGGCCCATCGCGTGCCGATAAACCTTCCGAACGAGGCATGTCGCCGCATCGGGGTGGCTGCTCACGAGCTCGGCGAGCCCTGCCGCGTCCTGGAAGGTCTCTCCGTCGAGATCCCCCGTCGCGTCGATCGTCACACCGTTGTCCTTCTCGCGCTCGCGACCGATCGCGTCGAAGTGCTCGAAGCCGAACCCGATCGGGTCCATCTGAAGGTGACACGAAGAACAACCCGGGTTCTCCATGTGCACCGACAGCCGCTCTCGCAGTGTCTGGCCTTCGCCGCCGTACTCGTCGATCGTCGTATCCACGTTGGGAGGGGGCGGCGGAATCGGCGCGCAGAGCAACGACTGGCGCACGAAGAGCCCGCGGTGGGTCGGCGACGTGGCGACCGCGTGGGCGTTGACGCTCAGGAGGCTCGCGTGCCCGAGAACACCGCGCCGACGACCGTCTGCGGGAAGCTCGACCTCCACGAACTC
>CAYPJU010000012.1:89603-99995 GCA_964411125.1 uncultured Bradymonadales bacterium
TCGGTCCACAGAGTGCGGAGCCCTCGCGTCGCTCGGGGCCCGTCCATCAGCCGCAGCGCCTGCCCGCGAACCTGCTCGGGGGTCTCGAGTTCGCCGTTCTCCGCCGCGTCGAGCAAGACCTCGTCGGGGGTGCTCGCGGTCAGAAAATACGACAGGCGCGAGGCGAGTTCGACCCCCGTCAGCTTGCGCTGCCCTTCACCCTCGCCACCTCCGAATTCGGTGCGGTAGAGAAACTTCGGAGACTGGAGCATGGCGGCGAGTGCGTAGCGCGGGCCTTCCCAGAAGTCCTCCGTCGTCGCGGCCGCCGTAGCGGCGATCACCAGCAGACGTTGGACCTCTTCCTGCGTCAGCGTTCTTCGGTACAGACGCCGACCGGCGTTCTCGATGAACTCTTGCATGCAAGCGGTGTCGCCCGTCGAGCGAGGCGCGCAGTCGACGAATCCGTTTCGCACGGGCCCCTGAGCGACCTGCCTCGAAATATCGAGCGCGGCGGTCTCGTACCGCTCCACGCCGAGCCGAGACGTGGCCGTCTGCGCGTTTCCGATCGCCGTGAACCCGTTGATGAGCGTGTCGGGTTCGAGGTCGTCGGGAACGTCGATGTTCGGCCCGAAGACATCCCGCACGGAGTTCGTGTACTCCACGGCGGTGAGCCGTCGGAACTTCGTCGCTGGCGGGGCGAAGGGAGGCAGCACCTCCCCAACCCCCGCGTCGTCCTCACCGACGTCGACGACCCCTGCGTCGGCTGACACGGGGGGCTCCTCGGTCGAAGGTTCGGTCGGCGTAGCGGCGCCCTTGCAGCCGCCGAGTAGCAAGATCAAGACGATGTATCTGCGCAAAATCGATGCTCGTAGTCTGGGAAAGCAGCCATATCAAAGCGCTTTGAGCGCCGGAAGTCCAACGCTGCCACCAATTTGTGAGCACTCGCCCCGGTCCACCCGCAACGTCGGGCCCCCGGCGGGCGGGGATCCGGCCCCCGCTCGCGGTACGGCCCGGTCCTGCCCCGCACCCTACGTCTCCCGCTTGCTCCCTTCCGAATTCAGCCGATTGACGTTACCTTCGATCGAGATGGCCCTTTCGGCCGTCCATGCATCAGTCAGAGGGTTCACGATGTCTGCCGACGAGCTCGATCTCGGGCTGTTCAGCCCGCTAACCGTTGGGGAAGATTTCTGGGAGGGTGGACGCGCCGAAGCGCACGCGATCGCGGCGCGGACCGGGCTCGCCTCGGGCGATTCGGTGCTCGTGATCCCCCGCGGGGTGGGGCAACACGCCATCGCCCTCGCCGAACTCGGGCTGAAGGTGACCGCCGTCGGCCCCGACGACGACGGGCTCGCCCTCGCGGCAGCACGCGCAGAGAGCCTCGAACTCGACATCGACTTCGTCGTCTCCGACAACCCTGCGCACTACGCCTCCGACGCCAGCTTCGATCTCGTGCTCAACCTCTCCTCCTCCTTCGACTTCGTCCGAACCGAAGACGAAGGCGTCGCCCCTCGCATCTTCGACCTCGTCGGAGAGGATGGTTGGGTGATCCTCCGAATGGTCAGCCTCGACTCGACGCAGCGCAGGGTGAAGAGCCGCGACTGGAGTGAGACGAAGGCGGGAGCCCTCCTCCTCGAGGAACTCGAATACGACTGGAGTATCGGATGGGTCAGCTACCGATGGCTGGTCGTGGGGAGTGACGGTCGACGGTACGAATTCCATCTCGGCCATCGAGGCTACGACGCCGAATGGATCCGAAACGAGCTCCTGAGCACCGGCTTTTCTTCGGTGGAACTCTACGGCTCGCTCGAGGGGGAACCGTTCGAGTCCGATACCCCCCTCGTCGTGTTTGCGCGACGTGCGGCGGGCGACGACCCTGCCTGAGTTTCAGCGGCGCTTTTCCGCCACGATGAGCGAGCGAACGTGGTCGCGGAGCGCTTCCATGTCACCGCCGAATTCATCGGGATGCACGGGGTCGAGGACTTTGACCACCACGTGGGAACGCAGCGGCGCGATGAGCCCGTGTTTCGGCAGCGCGTCCCGCGTCCCCTCGAGCACGATCGGGTAGACCGGGCTAGACGTCTTCACGGCGAGGTCGAACGCGCCGTTCTTGAACTTCTGGACCGTACCGTCGGGAGAGCGCGTCCCTTCGGGGAACATGACCACGGGCACTTCCCGGCGAAGCCACCCTTCGCACAGCTCGAACATCCGCTTCACGCTCTCTCGATCGCCTCGACGCAACGGTATGAAGCCGTTGATCCGCATCCCCCAACCGAGGATCGGGACGCTGAACACGCTCGCTTTCGAGACGAACTTGAACGGTCTGAACGTCGCCGCAACGACGAGGATGTCCGCCAGAGAATCGTGATTGGCCACGTAGAGCGCGCGGCCGTCCCACGGAAGTTTCTCGCGTCCGTAGACCTCGAGCTTCCAGAACGGATTGAGCGCGTAGACGGCCCACCCCCAGAATGAAACCGTCAAGACGTGGAACCATCGCCTGCGACGATCGAAGACGATCGTCGGCAACAGGGCCAGAGTCCACACGAACATCAGTGCCGTGAAGCTCGCGAAACCGACCCACCACACCGTCGCGTACAGCCTCATGCTGAGCGACGTCGACTGGCGTTCTTCTTCGGTGGTTACGCTGAGGGACTGCTGGGACTGGGACATCTCGTTACCCGCTCGGGTTCCCCCGCCAGCACCTTCATGGCGCCGCGGCGTTCAGGCGACCGCCTGGACCCTACCGTGGTAGCGACCCCCGAACCCCGTGTCAATTAGTCCTCATGCGGGTTTTCACTGACTGATGCGTCAGTCGCGTGGCGTCTCTGGTGCCATGCCGCCCAACCCAGAACCACCGCGATGAAGACCAGTCCCCCCAACTCCCGTCCCTCTTCGGCATCGACGAAAACCACACCCGTCTGCTCCCCCTCGGGGAACATCGCCGAGGTGTCCCCCGTGAAGACCGCGTGGGCCAGAAACACCGCCCAGACACCGACGAGCCCCACCGTGACCGTGAGCACCCCGAACGGTATGCGTCGCCCGGCTGCCATCAGCGTGCAGAGGAGCGCGGCCCAACCGTAGACGCCCACCCAGAGGAGAGGATCGGCGTCGTTGAGCTGCAGCGACGCCGACCACGCGAAGAGAAAGGCGAACGTTCCCAGAAAGATTCGAGAGGCGTTTCCTTGCATCGGACTCTCACGGACCAAAAAAAAGGGCGCCCGGCGGGCGCCCAGAAATCACGAGCAGTCAGCGTCGGTCGGTCCCGACCTCAGCGGTGGGGATGACGCTTCTGCGTCTTGCCGCGTTTGCTCGGACAAGCGCAGTTCTCCGCCTTCTTCGTCAGCGTCGGCGTCAGGAGCATCCGACGATCGTCACGCTGCACCAAGACCCGAACACGGGTGGTCGGGGCGGTCGACTGAACCATCTTGCTGAACTGGCACGCCGAGGTGACCAACTGCCCTTCGTAGTTGAGGATGATGTCGCCAGCCTTGAACCCGGCGCGTTCCGAAGGCATCCCGTCCTGCACGTCGAGGACCATGACGCCACGGGTGTTCGGGTGATGTCCTTTCGCCACGGCCAGCTTCGAGTTCATCGTCTGAATGTGAACCCCGAGCCAGCCCTTCCCTTCCACGACCGGAGGCGCTTCTTTGATCACCGGAGGCGCGGGACGCTCCACGACCTTCTCGATCACCACGACTTTCTTTGCCGGTGGTGCCGACGGACATGTCGAAAACATCGCCAGTCCGAAGACCGGAAGGGCGAGCGCACAGAGCAGGCAGAGTAGGAGGGGATTTCGAAGAAAAGTTCGTGGAGTAACGGCCATCGGGATGATCCTCTTGTGTCGGTTCGTCTGTCTGAAACGAGTATAAACAACAATCGGGCACGTTGCCACCCGACCGCAGCGCAAAGGTGCGAACAAATCGTTCGCGCTCTCTGTTCCCGGTTGATAGTCTGAAACCGGTGGCGGTGTAGGAGGACGTAGTATGTTCAACTACTGGCTTCACACGTCGGAAGGCGTGTTCGAAGTTTCGTCGCACCGTCTCGTCATCGGGCGCGACCGGCGCCAGTCCGGGTTCGTACTCCCCGACCTCTCCGTGAAACGACAACACGCTCAACTCATCGCGATCCGCGGGGCTCTCTACATCGAGAAGCTCGACCCCGACGCCCCCACGTTCCTGAATCGAGCCCCCGTCTACGGGGCCGCCGAAGTGCTCGACGGGGACGCGATCGACATCGGTCCCTGGACGCTGGTCGTCCGCTCCCCCAACCTCGAACCGCGTCACGACCTCGATCTGCTCTTGATCGAAGAGACCCCGTCGGACCCCACGATCATCCACCGCGTCCGGCTCCCCGACCCTTCACGCGAAGTCAGGCGGCGACGGCTCCCTCCCCCGCTCCCCGACGATTCGACGGGGAGCTTCTTTCTCTGACGCTCAGGGCGTGCCGAACGCACCGTTCATCGGACAGTCACCCGCGTACCGCATCGCGACTTTCGAGCGGCTCTCCGCGCCGAGCTTTCGATGCGCGGCGATCTCGCTCTCGCCGTCCTCGGGCGCCACGACCTCCAGCCCCCGCCGGTCTTCGGAGGGCTCGGCGACCCGCACCCAGTACTGGAACCCCGACTCCACCTCGACCGTCACGCACTCGTAGTCGTCACCCTCCGCATGGGTGATGAGGCGCAGGGTCCCCGCCGGATGCATCGAGGGGAAGTAGCCCCCTTTCATCATCCGGACCGAATAGTCCACGGCGTTGTTGTGTGACTCTTCGTCGATATAGACGTCCTGCAACGTCCGGATGTCGTCGCTCGCGTAGAAGTAGATCACCGACATCCCTTGCGGCACGTGAGTGCGCTCGTACGGCTTGCCCAGCAGGAAGAACGCGCAGCCCAGCGACAGCGAAGCCGTGACGGCGACCAGGTATCTCTTCATGACGCTTCTCCCTCCTCTCCCTCGGACCACGTCGGCAGCGGGACCAACTTGCCCGCCGGATCGACGCAGACCATCTCGATCTCCCCGTCGACGAGCCGCTTCTCCCCGCGCCAGACCGACTGGCGGAACACGACACGATAGTCGCTCTGCCGGTCGTATTCCGAGCGGATTTCGATCACGTCCCCGAGTCGTGCTCCCTCCTTGAACGTCATCTGCACCTTGTAGACGACGAAGCCGACCCCTTCCTCGAGCAGTTGGACGAGCCGGCGCGCGCCGATGATGTGCTCGCGCGCACGCTCGAAGTACCGCAGGTAGTTGGCGTGGTAGACGACCCCGGAGAGGTCGGTGTCCTCGTAGTAGATCTGCACGTCGTGCCGAAAGACCTTGCTCATCCGACCGCTCCCCGGTCGAGGTGTCGTCGTGCGACGGACGAGACGTGCGGGCGCTCGTCCCTGGCGGCGCGTTCCAGGAAGCGTTTGCCGCGGGAACTCCCCGTCGACGCGATCGCGTCCACCAGAAAATCGGCGCCCGCGTTGTCGAGGGACGCGTGCTCGAGGAGGACGTCGATGTCGGTCGCCTCGAACTGCCGGAAGGCCCCCGCCATCTTGCCGCGAGGACCCGCCGTCGGGACCACGCCGTCGTCTGCGTCCGGATCGGCGGGCGGCACCCACGGGTGGCGGGCCGCGAAGTCGTCGAGCGCTTCGAAGACGTGCCCCACGAAGTCGCTCCCCCGCTCCTTCATCAACAACCAGAAACGTCGCGCCGAGTCCGGTCCGAGCCGGTCGAAAGCTTCGCGAGCCACCTGCGCGCGCCGCCACGCAGGAAGTCCGTCGAGAGAGGCCAGCGCCACCCCGATGAGGACCGGGTTCGACTCGAAACCGATCGCCCACACCACCGAGTCGGCGACCCGCTCCTCCAGCCATTCGGGAACGGTGCCGTGCAGATCGGCGGCCGTCGACGTCAGCCAGAGCGTTGCCGTGTGCAGGGGGAACGCTCCCAGGGTGCGCTCGCGGACAGCGTCGGCGATCTCGTCGATCACCTCTTCACGACACAGCTCGAGGTCGTCCAGGACCTCCTCCACGGCCGCGTCACTGATGATGCCGCGAAGCTGCGCGATCGTCGCATCCGGGTCGGGCGCCGGGACGGGCTCTGCCTCCCGCACACCTCGGCCACGAAGCCATTTGAACAAATCTCTCAAGTCATGCCTCGTTCTGGAGGTCCCGAACGCGTACGAACCAGTACCACCAGAGCAAATGAAACGAACCGAAGATGGCGAGAAAGGCCCACGCCATCAGCGGCGCACCCTCCCATATCGACATAGCGATTCCGAAGGTCGCGACTCCGGACCACAAGATCTTGAGCCGCAACATCGTGGCGAACGACTCGGGCTCTCGGTTGTTCCTGCCGAGCCATGACTCCACACCAATTCCGACGAGCGCGGCGCCGACCAGCCTCGCGCTGATCGGATCGACGGCCTCCCAGCCCAACATCGTGAGGAACCAGTCGGGAGCCACGACCAGCGGTACCGCAAAGACGATGTCCGCCACGAAGTGGACGACGAACCACCGCCGCAGGGCTATCGGAATCATGGCTCCACCTGGTCGTAGTAGAAGGCATCACTCCACTGCGTTTGACCCCGACCGTCAAGCCGAGCCGCTCAGTCGAGCACCGCGAGCAGCTCCTCGCCGAACTCGTCGACCTGCCACGGCAGGACGTGTCGCTTCGCGCGCAGTTCGGCCAGTGATGTCGGCGGATCCTCGGCGATCTCCGACACCGCCGCCGGACTCAGCACGAACTCGACTGGAATACCGAGCTCGTCCGCCAGCTTTCCGCGAAACTGCCCGATCGCCTTGGAACGCTCGTGCGTCTGGGGATCACGGCGGCTTCGCTCGCGCCGGAGCTTTGCCGGAGGCTCTTCTCCGGAACGCCCACGCTCCAGGGCGTCGAGAAGCCGAAGTCGTGCATCTCGGTCCACGATGTCCCCGAGCCCGCGGACGTCCTCGAGCTCGTCGAGGGTGCTCGGCCGGCGGCGTGCGAGGTAGATCAGGGTGCGGTTGTCGATGACGTGAAGCGCGGCGCGATCGAGCTCGTCACACAGTTCGTGACGAAACGCATAGAGCTGAGCGAGCGCAGCGCGCTCCGGACCACCGAGCTCCTTCGCCCCCTTCAGTCGCCGCCATCGTTCCGGATCGAACGGCGTCTCTTCGTAGCCGCTCACAGAGACCACGTACTCCATCTGTTCGCCAAACGCGTCGATCCACCCCGATTCCACCAGCTCGGCGTGCAACACATCCCGCAAGGCGAAGAGGTGGACGGCGTCTCCCGCGGCATACTCACGCGCTTCGTCCGAGATGGGACGCTGCATCCAATCGTAGCGCTGGAACTTCTTCTGAACCTTCACTCCGACCAGTTCGCTCAGCAGCGCGTCGAGCCCGAACCGTTCGTGGCCGGCGAACCGCGCCGCGACCTGCGTGTCGAACACGTTCACCGTGTCGACTCGAAAGTCGCGATCGAGCTCGCCGATGTCATTGCGGCAGGAGTGCATGATCTTCTGGATCGAGGGGTCCTCCAGCACCTCGAAGAACGGCTCCAGCTCTTCGACCGTCACTGCGTGCGGGTCGATCAACCCCACCCGATCGCGCTGCGCCGCCTGGATCAGGGCGACGACCGGATGGTAGCGGAAGAAGTGGTCGCTCTCCGTGTCGACCGCGAACACGTCGCCGTCCTTCAACCCGTCGAGAAGCTCCTCGATACCGGTCTCGCTGTCGATCCACGCACTCTTCATCCGTTCGCCTCTCGTTCCAAAAGCATCGCAGCCCATGTCGTCCGGGCTCTCTCGAGATCGTCGTTGGGAAAGACGCGGCTCGTGATCGCCTCGCTGTCGAACATGTGCAGCAGGGAAAGTACCACGAGCGCCGCCCGCTCGGCAGAGACGTCTGGCAGAAGCCGCTCGGCGACGTCGGCCAGCGCTCCCTCGAAAGCGGCGACCGAGGGCGCCACGGCCTCGCGCAGCTCTTCGTCGGTCCGGGCCGCCATCATCACCTCTTGCCACGCGGCATGCTCGGTCGACCTCGCGGAGGCTCGAACGAATTCGATGACCGAGGTCATCGAAATGTCCTGCGCCGGATCGAAGTACAACTGTTCGAGCCGCGCGACGTGCCTCCTGCAGATCTCGTCGGTAGCCTCCACTACCAGCGCCGTGCGCGTATCGAAGTGGTTGAACAGGGCCCCCTGGGAGACGCCCGCTCCCGAACAAATCTTCGATGTGGACGTTCGGGCGTAGCCCCGCGTGGCGAGCGAATCGATCGTGGAGTCGAGCAGCTTGCCGATCGTCTCGCGGCGTCGTTCCTCGTTGGTACGGCTCGTCATGCTGCAGCTTCTCCAACTGTGAACCGGGACGGCGCACCGACCCGTCGTCCAACCGGGAGAAACGAACCGTACCGGCGGTCCACTCCGAATCCGTCGACGAACGTCTCCCCATCGTAGACCAGCTCGCCGCCGATGATCGTCGCCAGCACAGCTCGATCGTTTCGGCGGACCATTCGCGATAGTCCCCCCATCGCTTCCATCGGGGCTTCATGGTAGGCGAGGACGCTTTCGTCGAGCCCTTCGGGGTCGATCACGACGACGTCCGCCCGATCGCCCACGCGGAGGTGTCCGGCGTCCAACCCGTGCCAGTCGGCGAGTTCACCGGTCAGCTTGTGCACCGCTCCTTCGATCGAAAGGATCGGCTCACCGCGCAGGTGCGAGTCTCGCACCATCTTCAGGTAGGCGATCCCGAAGTTGTAGAAGGCCATGTTGCGGACGTGCGCGCCGGAGTCGGCAAAGCTGACGTGTACGGACGGATGGGTCGTGAGGGCCTCGAGCTGCGCGCGCCGATGGTTCGCGATCGTCGTCTTCCACCGGAGCCGCTTTCCGTGCTCCACCACCAGGTCGAGGAAGGCGTCGACGGGATGGAGCCCACGCTCGTCACCCACCTCCCCGAAGCTCTTCCCGACGATCGAGTCGTCGGGGGCTTCGACGATCGTCGCATCGTAGAAGTCGCGGTGCCAGACGCGAGGTGACCACCGCTTCTCGTAGTCTCTCCGAAACTGGCGGCGGTAGTCCTCGTCTTTCAGCAGCGCGTTTCTCTCCAGCTCGTCGGCCAGATGAAGGGCCGACTCCCCGGCCCCGAACTCCTCGAACACCACCAGGTCCATGCCGTCTGCGTACACCTCGAACGGCATCGGGACGGTCTGCCATCGAAGATTCCCTTTCGTCAGCCTGTTCCATGCTTCGGTGACCGTGGTCACCACCGCACTCAGCCAGGGATCCGCCTTGGTATCCGCGGCCGAAATCAGCGTCACCTTCAACGGGTCCCGAACCCCGAACCCCGCGGTCTCGGCGAGGAACGCGAACACGTTGTACTTGGTGGTGATGTTGGGTGCGCTCTGTAGGATTCGTCCGCGCCGACGCAGGATGTCATGAAACTCCCGATACTCCCCCCAGGTTGCATACGTCGACGGGAGCCGGCTGGACCGGTAGCGCTCACCACCCACCTTGTCCCATGGGTTCGTCATGGTGGACATCCCGAGATATCCCGCGTCGAGGGCCTCCTCCAGGCACCGCTTCATCCGACCCATCTCCTCGGCCGTCGGTCGCTCACCGGGCGTCACGGACCTCCCAAGCCCCATCACCGAAGTCCGAAGATCCGAATGGCCGAGATAGCAGGCGACGTTCGGACCGAGCGGCCGCCCCTCGAGCGCTTCCACATAGCCCCGAGGCCCCTCCCACGTGCGAAACTCTCGCAGCGTATCGAGCACGTGCTCACGCGGGAGCGCCTCGACTCGGGAGAACAAGTCGGCTGCATCCTCGGGTTCCGACAGGATGGTGCTGAGCGAGCAGGACCCCATGCAGATGGTCGTCACACCGTGGCGGACCGACTCTTCGAGGCCCGGGGCCGCCAGAATCTCGGCGTCGTAGTGGGTGTGCGTGTCCAGGAAACCGGGCATCACCCATTTTCCCTCTGCCTCGACCACGCGCGCCCCGGGCACCGGTTGCAGGTCGCATCCGATCTCCACGATCTCACCCGCCCGGATCGCCACATCCGCGTCGACGCCCCTTTCGCCCGTGCCGTCGAAAACTCGCCCGCCTCTGATCAACAAGTCCATCGTCGTCCTCCGTGTTTGCCCCGTAAGGATAAGCAGCTGGTTTCGAAAAAGCGAGCGGTCGCTTTCTTTTTTTGAGCTGAGGGTTGTTTGCGGGGTGCGGGATTACGGCGACCCCAACTACCCCACCGGGCCACCCTTCCCACACCCTAACCCTCCCGTTGGGTTACTCAAAGGAGACCCGAAGTCGCCAAACCTCTGAAATTTAGATCTTTTCACCCAACACCCGACACCCCAACGCCCGGCCCCCCAACACCCGGCCCCCCAACACCCGGCACCCCAACACCCGGCACCCCCGCCCCCCAACACCCGGCACCCCCGCACCCCAACACCCGGCACCC
>CAYPJU010000013.1:0-15842 GCA_964411125.1 uncultured Bradymonadales bacterium
AGCGGTTAGCGGGGAGCGGTTGGCGGCGGGGACGTCCGGTCGCTCGATACTCGTCCGCGTTGGGGAGTAGCCGCCCCCTCGCCGTCCATACCCGACCCTACAACCGAGAGACCGCTGACCGCTCCCCGCTAACCGCTCCCCGCTCCCCGCTAAATCAGTCCCCCGTCGTCGGGGACGCCCACGAACACCCAGCCATCTTCGACCTTCACCTGGTAGCGACGCACGTCGTAGCGCGGGTTCGTCACGCACTTTCCGCTGCGGATGTCGAACTTCCACGCGTGGCGCGGGCAACGAACGCAGTCTCCCCTCACCTGGCCGAGGCCGAGGTATCCCCCGGCGTGCGGGCAGAAGTTCTGAATGGCGTGAAACGTCCCCTCGAGGTTGAAGAGCGCGATCTTCTTGAGGCCGGCCTGGACGACCTTCCCCTCGCCGGGGGCGAGTGCTTCGACCTCGGCGACCTTGTAAAACTTGTCGGCGCTCTCCACGATGTCTCCCGTTCCTACGGAGGTGAGATGTCGACGAACAGTCTAGCCGAGATGCAGTCCGCGGTGCACCAGTGGATATCGCAGTGGGAGGAAGGATACTTCTCGCCGCTCTCCAACCTCGCCCGGCTCACCGAAGAGGTCGGTGAGCTTGCGCGGGTCGTGAACCATCACTTCGGAGACAAGCCACCCAAACGCGACGAGGCCCGCGGCGAGCTCGCCGACGAGATGGGAGACGTCTTGTTCGTGCTGATCGCACTGGCGAACCAGACCGAGGTCGATCTCGGGGAGGCGCTGGAAGCAACACTGAAGAAGTACGGGGTGAGGGACGCGGACCGCTACGAGCGGCGCGAAGGGTAGATTAGAGCGGCGTGACGAAACCGGCGACTCCGCGCTTCTCCTTGAGCGATGCCTGGAAGTGTCGGGCTTCGTCCATCGAGTGGAATTTTCCCACCCGCACGCGGAAGAGGGTCCCTTTTCCGGGGACGTTCACGCTGAGAACATTCGGCTCGACGCCGACACGACGGAGGCGGTCGATTTCTTGTTCGGCCGACTCCCGCGAGGGATGCGAGCTCACCTGCAACGTGTAGCGCGCGGGGAGGGCTTCGTCGTCGCTCGAAGGCGATTTGATGACTTCGACCGCTTCTTGAAGGGTGGCGGCCGCGTCGGCGACCGTCTGCCCTACCCCTCCCGTCGGCTCTGCTTCAGGCTCTGCCTTCGGCTCTGCTTTCGGCGCGGGCTTCGGCGGCTCGACCTTCTCAGCCTTCTCGGTGGGGACCGGCGTCTCTTCGGCCTTCGCAGGCTCGGTCTTGGCCGGATCGGCCTTCGGGGCTTCGGTCGCCTTCTTCTGACCTTCCGTCTTCTGTTCGGCGGCGGGAACTTCGGCCGCGTCGGCTCTGGCGGTCAGGTGCTCGTAGAACGAAAAGGAGGTGGCCAGAGGCTCCTCGGCCTTCGCAGCCGTTGGACTAGCCGTCGCGGTCGCAGCCCCCGTGGCCGACAGGGAGACCATCGGGGGGAGCGCCTTGCGGTGCAAGATTCGCTGTCCCGTGATGAGCCCGGCGCTGAAGACCACCGAGGCCGCCACGATCGTCACGAACATCTTCCCGAACCCGCCCTGCTCTTTCGATTCCGACTTCTTGCGTGACATCCTTCTTCCACCGTCTCTGTCCTACATCGACGGTAACATGGGTACCCCGTTCCACAACAAAATTGCCAGAGTCGGTGACGTTCAGACGGCCTCGTTCCAGAAGGTCGTCTCGGGCGTCCAGCGAAACGCTTCGAGCGCACATTTTCCGCGGTGGTCGAAGGAGACCCCTTCGGCGACGAGGAGGCTCTGCTGGAGCTGGGCTCGATGGACGTCCCCTTTGTAGGAGACGCCACCCGATGCATTGATGACGCGCTGCCAGGGACACTCGACGCGGTTCGCCGCGGATTGTCGCATCAGGTTTCCAACCGCGCGCGCCGCCCCGGGACTGCCCGCGTACGTGGCGATCTGACCGTACGTTGCGACGCGGCCACGAGGGATCTGCTGGACCAGCCAGTAGACCCGGTCCCCGAATGCTTCCAGTTCTTCGAGTATCTCTTTTAGTTCACTCATCGCACGCGGAACTCGATCCCGAGCATGACCGACCCGAAAGCGGTCGCGCCGAGCACCGCCTCCAGCGTCGACTCCCCGGCGGTATAGGAAGTCCGCGCGGTGTCTGCCGCGGTGCGATACGCGGGGGTGACCATTCCGTGGACCTGCGCGCTCAGGAACACGCCGAACGGCGGCGCGACCGAGTAGGAGGCGGCGGTCCCGACCGCGGCGAGCAGTCCGAGAATCGTCGGCTGATTCACCTCGAGCACTTTCACACCGACGACGCCGAGCGAGAAGGGAAAGTAGAGCGTGAACGGACCGTCGATGGCGTAGAGCCGGTAGCCGGTGCCGAGGTCGACGGCCAGCAGATCGCCCGGTCGCGCCATGGGCGATGCGCTGCGCACGCGTTCGACCGGCTCGTACTCTACGCCGGTGTCGTCGATGCTTCCGTCGGGGCGCACGCGGTTCGGCGGGAGGTCTTCGGTGCCGCGGTGATGAATCACGATGGTGTCGCGGTCGAAGAGGCGCACGTTCCCGCCGACGACCCAGTTAGAAAAGACGAAGCGGAGGTCGAACGTCGCACCGTTCCCCGGGAGCTCGTCCACCAGCACCGGTCGCCCCCCTTGGAGTACGACGACGTTGTCGACATACGGCACGAACCCGACGTTCTGACCGGCGGCGAGCTCGACGGCGAAACGCGGTTGCGCTGTCGCCGAGGTCGCGAACGCGAACCCGAGAACGAAAGTGAAGATGGTGAGGAGTCGCCGCATCGCCGGATGGTGCCACGCGCCTCGGGGTCTTGCCAAATGGGCTTGCCCGGCGAGGGGTGCCGCGCATATGAACAGTGCATGTCCGCCGAGCTTCGACGAATCCTGGTCGCGTACAAACACTCGACCTACGAGCGCTACCAGGCGCGCACCGACGTATCGCTCCAGGCCCTGGTCGACGGGGGCCACGTCAGTGTCGATCGCCTGGTGCACGCGCACGAGGTCCATTACCGCAGCCTCGACGCTGTGAAGGACCACCTCGAAGGGCGCGACGACGTCGACTTCGAGGCCGTCCACCGTGCAGACGCGAGCGGCGCCTCCTCTTACGATCTGGTCGTGTCGGTCGGGGGCGACGGGACCGTTCTCGACCTCTCTCACAAAGTCGACGATACCCCCATCCTCGCCGTGAACTCCGATCCCGGCCGTTCCATCGGCTACTTCTGCGCTGGGACGGCGGACGAATTCCCCGATCTGCTGACGCGAACCCTCGCCCGACAGTGGGAGCCCAAGTGCCTGCGTCGGTTCGGGGTCTGTCTCAACGGCGAGCGCGTCGGCGTGCGGGTGCTCAACGACATCCTCGTCTGCCACGGCAATCCCGCTGCTGTCTCGTCGTACGTGCTCACCGTCGGTGAATCGGAGCCCGAACCGCAGAAATCGTCGGGCGTCTGGATCTCGACCGCGGCCGGCTCGACCGCCGCGATTCGTTCGGCGGGAGGATACGTTCTGCCGCTCGAGAGCAGCAAAATCCAGTATCTGGTGCGCGAGCCCTGCCCTCCCACCGTCGGCGTCTACCGACATTTGAAGGGGATTCGGGACCCTAACGATCCGCTGACGATCGTGTCTCGGATGCCCGAAGGTCGCATCTATCTGGACGGGCCGCACGAAGGGTACGACTTCTCGGTCGGGGACGTTCTCACGCTCGATCCCGATGTGGAACCGCTGCGAATCTACGGGCTCGACGACAAATATCGCGATTGACGGTCAGGTCCAGCGAGCGATCTCGTCCTCGTCGAACCCCGCCTCGGCAAGGATCTCGGCCGTGTGCTCACCGTACCCCGGCGCGGGCCGGTGCTCCCGGCTGCTGGGGGTGACCGGCGTCCGAACGTGGGTCAGACCCGACAACTGAAAAAACATCTCCCGCGCCCGGTGCTGCTGGTCCTCGAGGGCTTCGGCGAGCGTGAGCACCGGTTCGCAGCACGCGTCGACGCCCTCGAAGATGGAGGTCCATTCGGCGAGCGTCTTCTCAGCGAGGACTTCGGCGATGACACGCTTCGTCTCTCCGCTCGTGTCGAGGAGGTCAGTCGCGAGCTCGGGCTTCCCGATCGTCTGAGTGAACGCCGTCCAGAACTTCGGCTCGAGCGGTGCAACCGCGAGGTGACGACCGTCTCGCGTCTCGTAGACGTCGTAACAGGGGAGCCCGCCTGTCAGCATCTCGTCGCCCCTGGCCGGGGGCTCGCCGGCGGCGAGCGCTGCGACCGACGGGATCGCGAACGGCATCACGCCTTCGGTCATGCTGATGTCGACGAAGGCGCCCTCCCCCGTGCGCTCGCGTCCGAACAACGCCGCGAGAACGCCGACCGCCGCCCAGAGCGAACCGCCGGCGATGTCGGCGACCTGAAGCGGCGGGACGATCAGGCGTCCGTCCTTTCGCCCCATGAGGTCGAGAAGTCCGGTACGCGCCATGTACCCGAGATCGTGCCCGGCGGTGTCGCGCATCGGCCCGGTCTGCCCGTATCCCGATATCGCGCAGTAGACCAGGCGCGGGTTCACCTCGCGCAGGACGTCCCACCCGACACCGAGGCGATCCATGACTCCGGGACGAAACGACTCGATCAAGACGTCGGCATCCGCGACGAGCCGCTTCAAGACCTCGGGGCCCCCCTCAGCCTTCAAGTTCAGCTTCAAGGAACGCTTGTTCCGATTGAGCGACGCGAAGAAGGCGGAGTGCTCGCCCGCCATCGGAGGGTAGTAGCGAGCGTAATCACCGCCGTTCGTGTCCTCGATCTTGACGACGTCCGCTCCCATGTCGGCAAAGAACATGGTGCACATCGGGCCGGGGAGGAGCCGGGTGAGATCGAGAACGCGGAGTCCGTCGAGGTATTGAGCCATCATCGCACCTCAAAAAAAAGGAGCGCACGTGCGTGCGCTCCGATTCGACGCTTCGTCGGGATCAGCCGAGGAAGTTCTGGAGCTTCATCGCCAGGCCCATGTCGCCCTGGATCTTGAGCTTGCCCATCATGAACGCCTGAGCCCCCGGGAGTTTGCCTTCCCAGAGCTTCACGAAGTCCGCCTCTTTCATGTTGACGGTGCACTGCACGTCGTCGGAGGCGCCTTCGGAGACGATGTCGTCGCCGTCGGATTTCAGGTCGACGGTCCACGTTCCGCCGGTCGGCCCGTCGATGTTGAAGACGTAGACGGCGTTGACGGACTTCGCCTTTTCGTTGCCTTCCAGCTTGGCCGGGAGGATTTCGCCGAAGATTTCTTGAGCGGTGAGTTCGGACATTCGTATTTCTCCTTTTTTGCTTTCTGACCCGGTCCTACTAGCACGCCGGCCGCCCGTCGCGCAATCGATCCTGACGGCGGGTGCTCAGCCAGCGTCGACCTGCTCGGGCTGCGACGCGAAGACGAACTCACGGACTCGTTCGTCCTCCGAGTAGAGAATGTCGTGCGGGGAGCCCTCGGCGATGATCTCGCCCTTGTGGAGCATCGCGACGCGGTCGGCGATTCGGAACGTCGACGCCATGTCGTGGCTGATGATGATGCTGGTGAAGCCGAAGGACTCGTGGGCCTCGACGATCATGTTCTCCACGTAGTCGGACATGATGGGGTCCTGGCCGGTGGTCGGCTCGTCGTACACCATGAGCTTCGGCTCGGAGATGATGGCGCGCGCGAGCGAGACGCGCTTCTGCTGGCCGTTGGAGATATCGGAGGGGAGCCGGTCGGCGATGTCGGCGATCTTGAGGTCCTCCAACACCTTCTCCATGCGCGCCCGGGCGTCTTTGCGCGACGCTTCGCGGCGCTCGACGAGAGGGAACATCACGTTCTCGGCAACGTTCATCGAGTCGAAGAGCGCCGAGTGTTGAAACAGCATGCCGATCTGCGAACGGACGGCTGCGAGCTCGCGCTCGCTGAGGTCTTTGACGCTCTTTCCGAAGAGGTGAACCGTCCCGCCGTCCGGGACCATGAGGCCGAGAATGTGCTTGAGCATCACCGATTTGCCGGCGCCGGACCCGCCGATGAGGACGGTGATTTCCTGGCGCGGGACGGTGAGGTTCGCTCCGCGCAGGATGTGTCGCTCGCCGAACGATTTGTGCAGGCCGCGAATCTTGACGACGGCGTCGATCGCCTCGTCGTCGTGGTCGGGGTCGACCTCGAGAGCGGCGATCTCCTGCCTCTCGACCCGGCTGGTGAATCGCGTGACGCGAGGGTCTTCGACGGCGCGGATCTCGTCGGGGGTTCCGACGGCGACGATCTTTCCTTCGTGGAGAAACGCGATGCGGTCGGCGACGCGGAAAATGGACGCCATGTTGTGGCTCACGACGACCGACGTGAGCTCGAAGTCGCGAGAGATGTCGAGCACCATGTTGTCGACGAACTCGGTCATGATCGGATCGAGGCCGGTCGTGGGGTCGTCGAAGAGGACGACCTCGGGGTTCGTCACGATGGTCCTGGCGAGCGCGACACGCTTCTTCATCCCCCCCGACAGTGCCGAGGGATACTCGTCGAGCACGTCTCCGAGCCCGAGGTCGTCGAGCAGCTTCGCGGCGAGCATTCTGGACTTCGTCACCCCGGCGGCGTTGTTCTGGACGAGCGGGAAAGAGACGTTCTCGGCGACGGTCATCGAGTCGAAGAGCGCGTAGTTCTGAAACATCGTCGCGACCCGCTTTCGCACGTTGTCGTCGAGCTCGCGGTCCGACATCCGGGTGACGTCCTGTCCGAAGACCCAGATCTTGCCTTCGTCGGGCCGAAGTAACCCGTTGACGAGCTTCATGAGGACAGTCTTGCCCGACCCCGATGCGCCGACGATGACCGTGATCTCGCCGGGCCAGATCTCGAGGTCCACACCGTCGAGCACCACGTCGTCTCCGAACGACTTCTTCAACCCCTCGATTCGGATCACGGGCCCGTCCTCGCGGGTCCAGCGCTCGGCATCGCTGAGGAGGTTTCGGTGCTGGGGGGCGGTTTCTTTCATGGCGCGAAGAGTACAGGCCGCGATATGCTGCGTCCAAGCCGAAGCAGGGACCACGCAGCCATGAGCCTGAATCAGGTCAGCGACGCCAATTTCGAGACCGAAGTCCTCCGTTCGGGACGACCGACCATCGTCGGATTCTGGGCTCCGTGGAGCGGCACGGCGCAGTTGATCTCGTCGACGATGCGCGAGCTCGCCGACCGCTTCGCGGCCGACGTCCAGTGCGTCTACGTCAACGTCGACGACGACCCCAAGACTCCCGGTACCTACGACGTGAAGACGCTGCCGACGTTGCTCTTGTTTCGTCAGGGTGAGGTGGTGCGGCGCATCAGCGGGGTGGTTCCGCGCCAGGAGATCGAGAACCTCTTCGAAGACGCCGCCGGCTCGTAGCTGCATCCCCGCGGGCCAGCGGCGAGCAGCGCACCCTCACACCCAAGCACGACGCTGGTTTCACGGCCGTTTGGTGGCTTGATGTTTCCCATTCTAGCCGTTACATTCCCTCCCTTTGCGCGTCCGAAGAAATTCCGACGGACCCGCATGCCATATGCTCGCATTGGCCACATTCTCGCTTGGGTAGCCTGATGCTCTCTGAAATGCGCCGTTCGACGAAGAGCGGCTGGACTTACATTCTCGTCGCCGTGCTGATCGTCGTCTTCGCCGTCTTCTTCGGGGTTCCCGGGGACGCCTGCGGCAGCGGCGCGCGTCGCTCGATCGTAGCTACTGCCGCCGGCACCGACATCTACAACGACGACATCAACCCGGTGTACAATCGCGTGTGGGGCGGACAGCGCAGCATCGACGACGCCGAACTGCGTATCCAGCAGGCCAAGGCTCTGCGGACCGTCATCCTCATCGAGCTGCTCGCCGAGAAGGCCCGCGAACACGGCCTGCGCGTTACCGACGAAGAGTATGTCAAGTGGGTCAAGGATCCGCTGCGAAACCCGGAGTACCGCGCGGTCTACGGTCGTGACGGCACCTTCGACGGTCCCCTCTACAAAGCCTACATCCAGAATCAGCTCCGAATGAGCGTTCCGAAGTACGAGGACTGGAAGAAGCGCGAGATTCTGGCGCAGAAGTACCTGAACCTGGTCGAGATGCAGTTTCAAGCTGCCGGCTGGGAGGTCGACGAGCTCCAGAAGCTCCGTAACACGAAGGTGGACCTCGAATTCGTCAAGTTCGACCCGGATGCCCTCGACGAGTTCGTCCCGGTCACCGACGAAGACGTCGCCGCATTCGCGACGTCCGACGCGCAGGCGATCAAGGACTACTACGAGGCGAACAAGGCCGATTACGAAGACCCCGCGCAGGTCCTGATTCGACGCATCTACGTGGTGAAGCCCGAGGAGAGCGACCAGGAAGCCGCGAAGGCTGCCATCGAGAAGTTCGAGGCCGCGAAGAAACGCGTGCTCGAAGACGGTGAGAACTTCGCCGACGTCGCCGGCGAACTCTCCGAGTCCGAGAAGGAGACGCAGGGCTTGATGGAGTGGACGACGCTCGAGAACGTCGACCAGAACATCGCCGACGCGGTCCGCGACGCGAAGGTCGGCGATGTCGAGGAAGTCACCACCGAGTACTCCTTCATGCTCGTGAAGCTGGAAGAGAAGAAGGAGGCGACGAAAACGGAGCTCTCCGAAGTCCAGGACGAGATCGCTCGAAAGCTGTTGCAGGAGAAGAAGGTTCGCGACCTCATCGACGAGATGATCGTGGAGCTGAAGCCCGTCGCTGCGGACTCCGAGAGCTTGAAGGCAGCGGTCGACAAGCTCCAGCAGCCCGACGGCGAAGAAGGCGAAGCCGACTCGCGATGGAGCGCGGTCACTGTCGACACCACCGGAGAGTTCACCCAGGAGGGTCAAGACCTCGCCGCGCTGTTCGGTCGACAGATCCCTGGAATTTCGACGCGCTCCCCCTGGGACCGCATCCCCAAGATCGGCAAGAATCCCGACCTCGCGCGCGACGCCTTCGCGGTGCTCAGCGAGGAGAAGCCGCTCGCCGAGAAGCCGTACCAGACCGAAGGAAAGTACTTCTTCGTCCGTCTCGCCGACCGACAGGAACCGGGAGACGAAGACGCCGAGGCCGACCCGCTCGCGGCGACGGGGGAGATCCGCTCGCAGAAGATTCAGTCGCTGCTCGGGCCATTCCACGCCGTCTTCGCAGTGCCGCTCGACGACTTTGGACCGTACCTCGAGCAGATGCTGGACCAGGCGATGGAGAAAGGCGTGGTGCGGCTCTACGAGCGCAACTTCGAAGCAGCGAACCTCGTCAACCCCGACGACGATCCCGTCGTGGCTCCCGCCGAAAACGCTCCCACCGAGCCGGCGCCGAAGTCCGAGTGATTGCTGCGTTCAGTCGTCGCGGCCCTTGATTCGCTTGGCCTCTCGGACGACTTTTTCGAACTGCCTGCCATGGTCCCGGCCCGCCGCGGCGTCTTGACGACGCTGCTGATGCTCGGCCTCCCGGCGTAGCTTTCGCCAACTCTCGAGCCGCTCGGGCGAGAGCGCCCCGACCTCCACCGCCTCGAGGACCGCGCACCCGGGCTCGGATTCGTGCGCACAGTCCCGAAAGCGGCACTCGTCAGACAGCTCGTCGATGTCCTCGAACGCTTCGTCGACAGCCTCGTCCCACAACTGGAACTCGCGCATCCCCGGGGTGTCGAGCAGCAACCCTCCCCCTTCGAGGACGAACAGCTCGCGGTGAGTGGTCGTGTGCCGCCCTTTGTCGTCGTTGCGAGTCTCCTGCACGCGCTGCGCCTCTTCGCCGCACACGGCGTTGAGGATCGACGACTTGCCAACCCCCGACGAGCCGACGAAAGACGCCGTGATTCCGGGCCCGATCTGTTCGTCGATCGGCCCCAACGTCGCGGGGTCGTGGGCCGAAACGGCGAAGACGTCCGTGCCCAGCCGCTCGCGCAGCTCGTCGACGAGGCGGTCGCGTTCGGAGGGGTCTACGAGGTCGGACTTGTTCACGACGACGATCGGCGTGGCTCCTCCCTCACGAATCGCCACGAGGTAGCGCTCGATGCGGTTGATGTTCAAGTCTTCGTTGAAAGACGTGACGACGAAGACCAGATCGAGGTTTGCGCCGATCATCTGGCGGGCGGTCTTTTCGCCCGCAGCCTGGCGAGCCAGATGCGTCCGCCGTGGGACCGTTTCGACGATGATCCATGAGCCGGGTGCCCCGACGAGGGCAACGAAGTCACCGACGGCGGGCCGTGCGCCCGGCTCGAACCTGAGTTTCCCTGCGAGCGCGGCCCGCTCGTCGCCGAACGCCCCGACGACGCGCAGGTCTTTCCCGAAGTCGGCCATGACCCGCGCGATCTCGAAGTCGGCGGGGAGCGAGTCGGCGAGGATCTCCGCGTTCGCTTGCAGCTCGTCGTTCCAGCCGAGCTCCGTGAGGGACCTGCTCATCGGGCCTCCGCCCATGCGTCGACCAGGCGGCGCACCCGCTCGGGGTCGATCGGGTTCGAGACCTCGCCGTCGACCTTCGTGGACGTCCCGACGATGATTCCATCGGCGAGGCGGTAGTCTGCGACGTTCTCGAGCGTCACCCCCGAACCGACGAACCTCGGAACGCCGAGCGCCGCCAACGCCTCGAGCGAAGCGGGATCGGTGACGCCACCGGTCGCGGTTCCCGTCACGACGATGCCGTCTGCCATCCCCCGCAGGACCGCATCGCGAGCCTCCTCCAGCAGCGGAACTTCGGCGATGGGCCTCGCGTGCTTGACCCGCACGTCCGCCAGAATCGCCACCTCCGCTGCCAGTGCCGTGCGATAGCGAAGCGTCTGCCACGCTGTCCCTTCGATCAGCCCCTGGTCGGTGACATAGGCTCCCACGTGCACGTTGACCCTGATGAAGGCGGCTCCGCAGGCGGCGGCAATCCCGATGGCGGCGCGGGCGTCGTTCCTGAGGCAGTTCACCCCCACTTTCGCCCCTCGCTCCACGCATCGGTCGACGATCCGAGCGAGCGCGGCGATGGCGTGCGGTTCCGTCGGTTCCTGCGGCCAACCCTTGCGAAACGGGGTCGACCCGAAGTTTTCGACGATCATCGTCTCCACTCCCCCTTCGAGGAGCGCTTCGCAATCGGCCACGGCGTGGTCGGTCGCATCCCGGAACCCGGCGCCACCCGGGTCACCGGCGATGGCGGGAACGTGGATGACTCCGATGATGCCCGTGGGGGTCTGAATCGTTTCACTCATGCGTTCTGGCATACAAGACGATGCACGACACGCCAACCGTCGGCGACTTCATCGGGGTTGCACCGCGGGCTCTAGAAACTCCAGACCAGCCCCCTCTTCGTCCGCCGTGAGTCGAGTGGCGAGTTCTTGCGGCACCGTCAGCATCGGGACGGTGTGGCCGCAATCCACGTCGGTGACGATCGGAAACGCGCCCAGTCGGTCTCCCAGAACCTCGGCGAGCAGCTGGTCCCGATCGAACGGCGCGCCCTGCGCATCCGGGACCTCGGGCTTGCCGACCAGGAGCCCTGCGACCTCGTCGAAGACTCCGATCCGCTCGAGCTGGCGAAGGCTTCGTTCGAAACGCGACATCGGGCAATCCATCTCCTCGACCAGGAGAATTCGCCCCCGGAGGTCGGGCCATTCAGGAGTCCCGGCCGACGATACCAGGGTGTTGAGGTTGCACGCGAGGATCGGGCCTTCGCAGAAGCCCCGCGACAGGACTCGCCATCCGTCCTGCGGTTTCCACTGCCGGGGTAACTCGCGCCAGTCGTCGTTCTCCCAACTCCGCCGGTGGTTGCTCCATCGCGCCGGAATCTTGGGTTCGCGAGAGCCCGTGCGATGACGCATCACGGCGTCGAGGAACGATTCGGTGCTCTCGGGAACGCCGTCGGGCCACTCGCCGAACCAGCACATCACGCTCGGTCCGTAGAAGGTTCGAAGGCCCGCGTGTTTCAGGATCGCGAGATGAAGCGACGTGACGTCGCTGAACCCGCAGACGACGACTCGCTCTTCGCGAATTCGATCGAAATCGAGGTATGGGGTGATGCTGTTGGAGTTCGTCCCACCGATCGTGGAGATGACCGCACGGACGTCGGGAGCCTCGACGAGCTCCATCAGTTCGGCGGCGCGCTCGCGCGGTCCGGCCGATCGGTACCCCTGCGAGCCGCCCTCGGCGGTCACGCGACCCAGTCGCACGCGAAACCCGAGCGCCTCGAGGTTGCGGACCCCGTTGTCGAAGAGCCCGGGATTCACGAGATGAGCGGGGCTCGACGGGGTGAAGACACCTATTGTGTCGCCCGGTTCGAGCGCCAGCGGCGGGAGAATCTGCTGCATGGGAGCCCCGTGGTCGGTCACCACGTGATTCTGACATTCAGGGCGCCCGGAGGCGAGCCACCGATCGCGAACCGGATCCTCCGTTCCAGCAGGACGAGATAGACCCCGGCGCCGACGCTGACCGCGGAGAGCGCGTACGCCGTGATGGAGAGCGCGCGGTTCGTCCTGGCGCGCCGGGCGAGCGCATCGACCTCGGCCCCGTCGCCCGCGGCTGCTGCTTCCCGGAGGCGCTCGGCCCGGCGAAGCGACGTGGCGTCGAGCGCGAGTCCGGTGCCGAGAAGCACGGCGCCAGCCCCGATCGCTCCCCAGCCGAACGCCGCGTGTCCGGTCGGGCCGCGTTCGACCCGCGGGGCTCTCACGAGCCGCGGCAGCTCGATGCTGATGGTCTGGTCCGCATCGAGCTCGAAATCGACGGACCTGTTTCGCCCGTCCTGCGTGCGCGCCGTGACCGTCCAACTCCCCTCTTCGAGTTCGATCGAGGAGTCGCACGCGAGTTGCCGTCCGGCCACTTCCAGCTTCGCCGGCTCCGAACAGTAGAACGTCGCGGTCCACGAGGACTCGCACGTCCCGAGCTCCTCGAGCTGCCCGCGGGCCGCGGCGACGTCGTCTTCGTCGACGTCACTGCGACCGATGTAGCGTTCGAAGGCAAGGCGCGCGTCCTCGCAGCGATCGAGCTGCATCAGCGCCCTCCCCTCGTTGTACACCAGTTCGGGATGGTCGTAGATCGCCCGCGCTTCATGCAGCGTCGCCAGCGTCGCGACAAACTCCCCCGCCTCGTATTGCTCCGCGGCGCGCGTCACCAGAGCCTGGAACTCTTCGATTTGCTGCTCGGTCAGTTCCTGAGCCTGGGCAACTCGGGCGGCGAGGGTCGCGAGAAGCAGGGTGATGGCGAGGATGGAATGGAACTTCATTTCAATCCCACTTCTCGATCTTCAGCTTCGGACTCTGCGGGGGCTCTCGCTTCGGAGGAAGCACCTTCGCGGGGATCTCGGTCCGCTTCGCCTTCTCCGTCGAAGCATCTCGCTCGCGCCTGGGTGCCGGTCGTCTCTGGCGGGGTTGCGGCTCTAGCGTGGCGCTCACGCGCACCGTCGGGTCCTCTCCCTGCTCCGGTTTGACCGTCGCGGTGACAAAGCCTTCCTTGCGGAGTTCGAGCTCCAGGGGGAACTCGTCGACCGAGTGCTCACCCTCGTAGGGCGTCGCTCCCCACTCGGAGCCTTCGTGAAAAATCGCCGCGCCCTCGGGCGTCGATTCGACCACGAGAACCAGCGTCTGCGGCTCCCCTGGGCCCACCCCTCGTCCTTCTTCGGCGGCGGGTTCGGAGAGCGGATCGACAGGCGGTCCGGAAGCGTGGGGCGCGAGACCTTCTGCCTCCCCTCCCTGCTCCGCGGCCTCCTCGGGCCCCCCGTTCGACACCAACGCCCCCCAGACGACGAGGAACGAAACGACGAGCACGACGACAGCTACTCCGCCGACCGCGAGCCGCCTTCGAGAGGTCCTGTCTTCTGACGGAACTGCGTGCGCCTCGCGCATCTGCGTGGTGACGGACTGGCTGTCGACCTTCTCGGGGCCGATCGTCGCGGGACGCGCTCGGCCCGATTCGCCCGACTCCATGCGGGTGGTGTCGGCGTCGTCGACCGTACCCTCGCCGGGTTTCGCAATCGCCGCCTCGACATGCGCGCGCATCCTCGCCGTCGTACCTGCGTCCTCGTCTTCGGCATCGACGTCGTCGCTGGCGCGGGGCGGCGACGGCGGAGACAGTGCCCCAACGGGTTCCCTTCGCAGGGCCGCCTCGATCTCGGCCCGGGTGCGCCGTACCGTCGGTTGTTCCGCGTCGTCGAGGCGTGGCGACGTGATCTCGATACCGAGCCCGGGGGTCTCGGCTCGCGGAAACTGAACGACGGCACCGCTGGCGTCGGCTTCCTCTCCCGTCTCGATCGCGTCGCCGAAGTCGGCGTACGGTGACGCTCGCATCTCGTGCGCCACGCCGAACGTCGGTGTCTGTACGAGCGTTCGTTCAGGGAGCTGCTTCGGGGGCCCGGCGGCGGACAATACGTCGCCGGACGGCTCATCGACTTCGTACCGAACCTCGGCGGAGCTGTCCGGCGGCTCGAGCTCCCCGCTGTCGTCGAGCAGCAGGCGGTCGAGGACTTCCTTGCGGTTCGAGATCTCGACGATGCACGCGGCGATCTGCTCGGGGGGGACGACGAGATCGTCGGGTACGTCCTGCAGCGCTTCCTCGAGCGCCTCCAACATCGCGGACGCGTCCTGATAACGATTGGCCGCTCGGCGGGCGGTGGCTCGGGCGAGGAAACGACCAAGGGGCGTCCCCTCGAAGACCGGCGGGACCGTCACCCCCTTGCGCAGATGCAAGACCATGTTCTCCGCCGCGGTCGTCCCCCGAAAGACCTTCTGTCCGATCAGCATCTCGAGAAAGATGACCCCCATCGCGTAGACGTCGATCGACAGATCGACGGCCTGCGTCACGAACATCTCCGGTGCCATGTACGACGACGTGCCGAACATTCGCCCCTGCTGCGTCAGGTCGGTGTCGTCCTGCACCAGGGACTTGGCGACGCCGAAGTCGAGCAGCTTCGCGAAATCGGTGTGGCGCCCGATGCTCGTGAGAAACACGTTCGACGGCTTGAGGTCGCGATGCACGATCCCCGCGGCGTGGGCGACACTGAGCGCGTCCAAGACCTGCAGCGCGATGTGTCCCGCCTCGGAGACCGGCATCGGGCCTCGTTTCTTCATCGCGCTCTTGAGGTCCTCGCCGCGCATGTACTCCATCACGAGGTAGAGCAGACCGTCTTCGGTGCGACCGAAGTCGTACAGCTCCACGACGTTGGGATGCCGCATCTGCTTGGCGAGGTGGACCTCACGCTCGAACCTTCGCATCACTTCCTGACGGTCCGTCATGTGAGGAAGGACCATCTTGATTGCCACCTCGCGGTCCATCGACAACTGCGTGCCGACGAACACCATCCCCATGCCGCCGCGGGCGAGCACGCCGGTGAGTCGGTACCTGCCGAGGAGCGTATCCCCGATGCTGGGAAACTTCGGAGTCTGGGCCATCTTGTCTGCTGATCCGGTCGACTCAGGTTACATCGAAAAGGGCCGTGTCGACAGCATCTTGGGCGTCTTTGCGCTCGCACGACCGCGAACCCGCCCTCCGTGCGACGCACACGTGGCGCGTTGACTCCGAACCCGAGCGCGGAAAGAATGGACGCCTCGCAAGATGGAGGTCGAGATGCGTTGGATTTTCGTGAGTTTTCTCGCTGTCACCCTCACCGCGTGCGGTGGGAACAAGACCGGCCCCACCGTCGGGGGCAACAATGGCGACAACAACGGGGACAACAACGGGACGACCGCCTCCTCAAACAACGGCGTAAGCTCGAACAATGGGACGTCGAACAACGGCGCCTCGAACAACGGTGGTTCGAACAACGGCACCACCAACAACGCCACGACTTCCAACAACGCTACCACCTCCAACAACCAGACGACGCCGGTCGACATGGGGATGGACATGGCGAACCCCGACATG
>CAYPJU010000013.1:15942-95653 GCA_964411125.1 uncultured Bradymonadales bacterium
CCGACATGTCGACCGACGTTCCCGACGTGGGGATGGACATGGGGATGGACATGGCGAGCCCCGACATGGGCAATTGCCCCGCGCAGAACGGAGCCGCAGGTGACCCGTGCCTCTGCGACCAGCAGTGCGGCGTGGGTGTCTGCGTCGGTGAGACGGCCACGACTCCCGGGCGGTGTTCCCTCCCGTGCGCGACGCGACAGGACTGCGGCGCGGGCGCGGGCGCCTGCCTCCAGGACCCCGACAGTGGCCTCGACTACTGCTTCCCCGACGACACCGGCACCGCGTGCACCACCAACACCGCGGCGGACCCGTCGAAATGCGTCCACGACATCTGCCTTCAGGCGGGGCCCAACCACTCGCCCAAGCACTTCTGCTCGTTCCAATGCGAGACCGCGTCCGACTGCGCCGTCGGTCACGCGTGCTCGCCGGTGCGATGCGAAGCTACGGCGAACGGTTTCGCGTGCCTCCCCCGCGTGACGATCGCCCGTTCGGGGGCGCTCAAAGCGTCTCTCCTCGGCCGCTACACCGAAGACTTCAACGTGTGTGTGAGGATGGGGGTCAACGTGGCGGCAGGGTGCGACTCCACGGTGCCGACCAACGAGTTCGTCTGCGCCAGCTCGGTCTGTGACTTCTCGGCGGACCGCTGCACGGCCGAATGCATCGACACCCCCGATTGCGCGGCGGGCGGCTGCGTCGACCGCGACGTCTCCGACCCCAACTTCCCGATCCGCGTCTGCGACATCTGAGGCGAAGGGGAGAACCTCACGCTTCTCCGTCCTCGCTCGCTCGCTCCTTCGCCGCACGCCGGGCCGCCTCTTTGGCGGCCCGATCCGCGTCCGCCCTCGCCTGCAGTTTGCGCCGCCGCGAATCGATCATCACCGCGTGGCCACCGCCGAACACGGCGATGAAGACGAACACGAGGATTCCCACGGGGCGCCAGATGTCGATGTCACGACGGATGACGTGACGCTTCGGCTGGTCGGGGTCGTAGTACACGGTCACGACGTCCCGCCCGTTCTCCCGGCGTACGAGACGATCGATGGACTCGGCGTCGTCCGAGAGGCTCGTGAAGCGATTGTCGCCCCGGATCTCCACCCCCGCTGTAGTGACGAACTCGAACTTCACTTGCTGCGTCTTCGGTCCCTTGCCATGGCTCTTCTCCCCATGGGAGAGCACCCGCGCTTCGACCTCGTGAAACTCCCCGACGTCGTTTCGCAGGCTCAAGGTGTCGACGACGAAGGGCACGGCGAGCAAGCCGATGACGATGCCGGCGAAGACGAAGAGATACGGTATCAGCTTTCCCATTGGCGACGGCGGCTTCGAGTCTCGTTCTTGTGGCCCGCGAAGGTTGACGCGGCGCGTCGACCACATTACATACGCCGCCCCCGTGAACATTCAATTTTGTTTAGATGTGGAAAAGGAGAGAATGATGCAGACCTTGATGATGAAACCCTGGCTATTCGGATCGGTGTTCGTTTCTGCGATCGCCATGACCCATGCCCTTCAGACCCTGCTCTGAGAGAATCGATGGCGGACGCTCGCAAGATCTACGTGCCGAACCACGTCCTGCTCCGGGAGGTCGGCGGAGAGACGGTGTTGCTGAACCTCGAGACCGAGAAGTACTTCGGGCTGGACGAGGTAGGCACCGCGATCTTCCGGGAGCTGCGCCCTGGCTCGACCATCGACGAGGCGATCGAGGTTCTCCTCGCGGAGTGGGACGTGGAGGCGGAGCGACTCCGCTCGGACGTCGTCGAGCTGCTCGAGAGTCTGCAGGAGCGTGGGCTCGTGCGAATCGACGGCTGATCGGGCGCCCTGAGCGCAGTCGGCCGCGCGTCGGTCGATCGCGCTGTGGATGTGTGGTTTCGCGACTACTTTTGCGCTAGTAATGTTTCGCTTCCAGCGAGGTGCATCGATGAAGAAGCCTTCCGAGACAGAAAAAGAGACGCCGAGGACCCCGGAGAAACGAGCGTACAGCAAGCCGCAGCTCACCGAGTACGGCGACCTGACGACGCTCACCGCGGCGATCGGCCTGAGCCGCAGCCGTCCCGATGGACTTCGTCTGGGGCGACAGACTTATCGGACGTCATGACGCCGTCGAGCACCGACCGGCACGACTCCACACCTTCCGACAGCATCGCCCACCGCCGATTCCGGGGTGCCCCCTGGGCCGCCCCCCTCTACTGGCGTCCCGGGCAGACCAATCCCGACAGATACGAAACGCTCGATGCCTGCTGCGAAGCAGGGCCGACATCGATTGATGAGGTCGCGCTGCTCGACGTCCTCGGCTGCGGCTGCCCCCTCGACGCGGAACGGACGCTCGTGCGCGAGGTGAGGCGACTTCCTCCGGGGCACGAACTCACGCCCTCGGGCCGCGTCGAACGCAGATGGGATCCGCCCACCTACCGACCGACCACTCGACCCGCTCGTGGCGGGCGCATCGTGAACGAATTCACGACACTGTTCGACGCGGCGGTGCGTCGTGGACTCGACGCGGCAGCCGGACGCCCGGTCGTCATCTCGCTGAGCGGCGGGCTCGACAGCGCAGCGATCGCCGCATCGCTCGCCCGCCAGATGCCTCCGAACGAGATCCTCGCGATCACGGCGGGCGTCCTCTCCGGCGGTCGGTGGGACGAGGAGTCCACCGTCGCGGAGCACGTCGCTGCGCACCTCGGATTGTCCTGGCTGCGCATCGACGCAGGGAACGACGACCCGCTCGCGCCGACCTCGCCGGCACCGAAGTGGTGGCCCACCCCTGGGATGTCGGATTCGCGTCGCCGCTGGGAGGAGACGGTCCGCGGTGCCGTCGTCTTTTTCGGGTTCGGCGGCGACGACCTGATGCGTGGAAATCCGTCGCACTGGCGCGACCGGCTCCGACGGCTCGAGCTCGCCGCCGCGGTTCGTGACTTCGTCCGCACGACGGTGGTGCACGGCAGCCGGCCGGGCTTCGGCCTCGGACGCCTGTTCCGGCCTCCCACAGAAGATGCCCCGCCCCCCTTCTATCTGCGTGGCGCGCAGGCGCGGGAGGTCGCGAGCCGGATCGACGCGGCGATGCCGCCCCCCCACTTCACCGGGGTCGACTCCCTCACCACCCCGGCCTGGGACGGAACGTTGCACACGTGTCACGCGCTCTACACGCCCGCGCTCCCCTTCTTCGACCGAGCTCTGCTGGAGTGGACCACGACGGTCCCAAACGCCCCGTGGTTTCTGCGCAAGGAGCTCCTTCGGGCGTCACTGCGCGACCGCGTCCCCGAGCGGATCCGCAACCGCCCGAAGGTTCCGCTGGGCCAGGACTGGGAGCTTCCTTCGATCCCGGCGACGTCGATCGAACGCGCCGAAGACGTGCTGCGCCGGGCTTCGATGGACGAGTGGATCGACCTCGCCCGCTGGATCGACGTCGCACGCCGCGGCCGCTGCATGGTATCGCAACAGGAAGAGCTCGCGCGCCCGCTCGCGGTCGCCGAGATGCTCCTTCGGACGGACCTCGTGTGACCATGCACCACTACACTCTCTGGGACCACGTCGTCGCATCGCAGCTGCCCTTCGGCGACCTCGCCCTGTCGACTGAGGCGACGACACCCGACGTGGAGCTCATCGCCGAACCGACCGGCCCCTTCTGGGAGTCGCTCGGCCCGCGGCAGAAGGCCTTCGAGCTGTGGGGGGACGAAACGATGGTGCTCGAAGGGTGGCGCGTCGGGGACGACTGGTGGTGGCAGTACCCGGACGGCACGGAGTTCTGGATCCGCGGTGATGGCGCCGAGGTGCGAACCCGCTGGCCCGACGCCCACGAATTCCGCGACACCCTCACGTACTTCGTCGGGCCCGTGATGGGGTTCCTTTTGCGGATGCGCGGCATCCCCTGTCTGCACGCGTCCACCGCGGTCGTCGACGGTCGTGCGGTCTGCTTCGTCGGCGGGATCACTGCGGGCAAGTCGACGATTTCCGCAGAGTTTGCGCGCCGCGGGTTCGAATTGTGCGGCGACGACGTCGCACCGATTCGCCTCGAGGACGGCGTGCCGCACGTTCTCCCCTCGCCCCCGTTCGTGAAGCTCTGGTCGGACTCGGCGGCAATCTTCGGCGCCGAAGCGCCCCTCTCCCCGAACTGGCCCAAGAAATACCTCGCGCTCGGGCGGGAAGCGCTCGCCCGGCAGCCGGTCCCGCTCGGCGCGATCTTCCTGCTCGGCGAGCCCGAAGGACCGGTGAGCCCCGCGCATGCCCTCAGCTCCATGATGCAGAATGTCTACGTCCGCTACGCGCTGCAGCCGCACGAGCGACAGCACGACCTGGAGCTCTTCGGGCGTCTCGTGGAGACCCTGCCCGTCCGGGGCCTCCCACCGGCGGAGTCGCTCGACACGATTTCGAGCCGGGCCGACTCTGCGCTGCGGTGGCTTCGCGGCGACGGCTGAGGCACGCAGCGCGCCGAATCTCTCGTTTCTCGCCGTCGACGTTGAGTAGCGCTCTGCAGCGTGTACATTGATCGGACCCTCGGTCTCTGCCGCTCCGGCTTGCGGCCGGCGACAGCGGCAGAGGGCGTCCTGCGAAGGCAACCGATGGAACTCGCCAGCCTCGACATCCCCAGACCGAATCATCGCGTCCGCGATGTACTCGACGGTGCGCGCGTGCCGTGGGGGGCGATCGTGGTCGCCGCGATTCTTCGGATGGGGGCGGGGCTTTCGGCGCTGGCGCTGCCGGTGGCCGCCGCGAACATGCTCGAGCAGCTCGTGGTCCCGGCGCGCTCCGACGCCGTCGTGTTCCGCTGGGTCGCCCTGCTCGCCGGTGCCCTGCTCGCGTATCTGGCGCTCGACTTCCTCGCCACGCTGATCGGCGCCCGGACTCATCAAACCCTCGCTCGCGACGTCCGGACCCGCTGGTTCGACCGCCTGCAGCGGGCGCCGCTCGAGCACGTCGACGGCTCGAGCCGGCAGAACTGGGGGATGCTGCTCGCGCAGGACGCGCCGCGCATCGCCGGTATCGTCGCGCTCGTGCCGACTCAGCTCTTCTTCGCCGTCACCGTCTTCTTCGGAGCGATCGCCGCGATGGCGATGATCTCGGTCCCTCTCACCGCGCTGGTCGCCGCGGGTGCCCCCGTCGCCCTGGCGGCCGTCTGGGCACTGAGTCGCCTGGTCTCGCGCTACTCGCGCGAATACTTCGAGAGCGAGATCGACCTCTTCCGACACGCCGACCAGACCTTCTCCGTTCTCCCTGCGGTCAAGGCGTTCGCGGCCGAGGACGACCGGCTGCGTGGCTACGAAGCACGCGCCTTCGGCGTGGCCCGTAACGGGGTGCGGTACGAAGGCGCGACGGCGCTCCTCGGCCCCCTCTCCCAGTTCATCTCCTTTGGCGCCGTCATCGCCGTGGTGCTCGCCGGAACGGTGTGGGTCGAACGCCTTCCCCTTGGAACCCTGAGCCTGTTCGTGATGTACGGGCTCCTCGCCAGCGGGACGATGCGTTCGCTCGGTTCGGCGATCGGGAGCTGGCGCGAAGGACGCGTGTCGGCGGCTCGATACCACGACGCGGCGCCCCCGGAAGTGGAGCGCACCGGCGGTATTCGCCGCGAGTCGATCGCCGGAGAGCTCGAGTTCGACGCGGTTTCGTTCGCGTACCCCGACCGCACCCAGGTCTTCGACGGCAATTCGTCGCTCGTCATTCGAGCTGCGGACACGGCAGTCATTCTGGGCGAGAACGGCGCCGGAAAATCGACGTTCGTATCGCTTCTGCTGCGGCTTCGAGAGCCCACCGGCGGCGCGATTCGGCTCGACGGCACGAACGCCCGCGACTTCGACCTTCCGTGGTACCGACGCCAGTTCGCGGCGGTCCATCAGGATCCGGCTCTCTTCGATGGCTCGATCCGGGAGAACCTCCTGCTCGCCAACCCCCGGGCCTCGGACGCCGATGTCGCGCGAGCATGCGAGATGGCGCTGCTCGACGAGGTGCTGGAGGGTCTTCCTCGAGGCCTGGAGACCCGCATCGGAGACGGCGGCGCGCAGCTCTCCGGTGGTCAGCGCCAGCGGGTTGCGCTGGCCCGCGCTTTCCTGGTCGACGCGCCGGTCCTCGTCCTCGACGAAGCGACATCGATGTTCGATCCAGCCTCCGAGCAGCGATTCATCGAGAAGAACCGCGACCACTTCGCCTCGCGAACCGTCATCTGGATCACCCACGGGACGGCGGCCCTGGCCGTCGCAGACCGGGTCGTGAGCCTGCGCGACGGGGCTTTTCGGACCCCGCTCCGAAAAGTGGAGGCCCACGGGTGAGGTCGCGTGACGACGAGCTCCGGGCGCTGGTTCGCGGCGAGGCCTCGCCGTCGTCGATCGACCCCGAGCTGAGCGCCCTCGTCGCGTACCACCGTCTTGCGCCCCTGGTCGTTCGTCGGCACGGCTCGGCCGCCCCTCCCGACCTCGTCGCGACCGCCCGGGAAGCCGCCGCCGTCGACCTCTCCTCCTACGCTGCCCTACGGGAGGTCTTCGACTGCGCACGAGCCGAGAACGTCGACTTCATCGTCCTAAAGGGAACGGCGGTCGGGGCGACGGTCTACGAGAGCCCCGACCTGCGCCCGCGCGAGGACATCGACCTCGTCTTCTCCGGCTGGAATGCGGTCCACCGCGTCGTCGCCCGAATGACGGAGCGGGGTTGGTCGCGGGTCCGCCGGCTTCCGGGCCGGCTGGTCGCCCACGCCGACGTCGTGACTCGGACAGGACGCCCCTCCATTGACCTCCACGCACGCGCGAGCCAACGCCATCGCGTCGCCGGAGCCCTCCCCTGGGAGAACCTTCGGGCCGAGGCCGAGCCCGCATCTTTCCCGGGCGCGGGGGACGCCCTGGTCCTCTCCCCTCGCCACGCGTTCTTTCTGGGCGCCGTCCATGTCGCTGCACACCACGGCGGCCAGATCGCGCCGCTCGTCTGGGTCGAAGATCTCGCCCGCCTCGCCACCTCCCTCGACGACGAGGACTGGACGATGCTCGCCGAGCTCGCCGAGCGTCACCAGCTCCGGACCGCGTTCGTCGACGCCCTCGATGCCGTCCGTTGGTGGGCGCCGGGGGCCGTGCCCGCGCGACTCGACGCGCTGTCCAGCGCCCCGCCCGACGCGTCGGCAGCCTTCGTGGGCGAGCCGGCGCTCGCCTTCCTCGACGACCTGCTCGTCCTCCCCGTCGACGAGTGGTGGCCGTACTTGCGCGAACTCGCCCTCCCCCCCTCGGAGTACCTGCACCAGCAGTTGGGGGTCGCCCGCAAACGGCCGACCGCTATCCTGCGCCTCGCTCGGTTGGTCGACCGCTGACGCCCGACGACTCTGCGCCAGCCGGGCAGTTGCATCCCCGTCGTTGCAGCGTCACAATCGGGCGACCGTAGCGCGATGGGAAAGATGCAAAAAAAAGAGACCGCGATCGAAGTGAAGGTGGGAGCCCTCTTTCTCTTCTCGATCATCCTCCTGGTCGGTTTCGTCCTGCTGCTGGGCGACTTTTCGTTCGGTTCCGGTTTCCGATTCGACGTCGAGTTCGACAATGCCGGCGGTCTCAAACCGGGTGCTGACGTCGCGATCGCGGGCATCAACGTCGGCAACGTCCAGGAGCTGCGCTTTCTGAAGAACGACGACGCAGGCCCGGGCGACAACGCCGTGGCGGTGAGGGCGAAGATTCGCGTCGACGAGCAGTACGCCGACTCGATCCGGGCCGACAGCGACTTTTTCATCACGACCCGCGGTGTGCTCGGCGAACCGTACATCGAGATCGTCACACAGGACTTCGACTCCCCGCCGATCGAAGACGGGGCTGTCGTCCGCGGGGTCGATCCGCCCCGTATGGATCTGATCATCGCCAAGGGCTCGGACCTTCTCTCGTCGCTGACGGAGCTCCTGAACGATCCCGACATTCACGCCAAGGACCTGTTGAAGAACACTGCGTCGCTGGCGAAACATCTCGACGAGTTCGTCGTCGACAACCGGGAGGACCTCGACGCGACCGTCAAGAACGTGCGCGCCGGCTCGCATGATGGCGCGCAGTTGCTCGCCTCACTCAACGAAGCGGTCGATGGACAGGGACTTCGCCGCACCCTCGGCGATGTGGAGGCCACCGCGCAGAACGCGCGCCAGATCTCGGCGCGCGTCGAGCGCGACATCGACCCGGTGATGGACGACGTAACCGTGACGGCAGGCAACGCCCGTCAGGTCTCCGAGAGCGCAAACCGCGTCATCACCGACAACGAGACGAAGCTCAACGCGAGCATCGACAACCTCCACGAGAGCACCGAGAACCTCAACCGACTCTCCGCCGACGCGCAGGTCGTCCTCGCCAACGTATCGCAGGGAAAGGGGACGGTCGGCGCGCTCATCTCCGATCGAGAGATCTACGACGACATGAAGGAGCTGCTGCGCGTCATCAAGCAGCGCCCCTGGAAGATCGTCTGGAAGGAATAGGTCTGACTCACTCACCCCGCCTCGTCACCCGGAGCGGGCGTGGAGCGGCGGATGAGGTCAGTGGTCGTGACCGTCGTGCGGACCGTGGCCCGCCGGCATGTTGGGGGATTCACCAGGCATCAGCGACGGCGGAATCGGCTTCCCTTCACGCATCAGTCGGCGGCGTTCGACTTCCTTTTCGAGCTCTTTGATCTTCGGGAGAAGCTCTTCCACGAGAAACCGGTCCGTCAACAGCGGCGCCGCCTTCTTGTAATGCTCGAGCGCCTTCGTCGGGTTGTCTAGCGGGCCTTCGTAGTAGCCACCGACCTCCCGGTGGATCTGACCACGGAGGTCGTCGGGCGGGTCGAGCTCCAGGATCGCCAACAGCTCTTTCGCGGCGTCGGAGACCCTCCCCTGCAGGTCGAGGGCCGCAGCGAGGTTGCGGCGCCCTTCGACGTAGTTGGGGAAGAGCGCGACCGCCTTTCGCGCGGCCTTGGCCGCATCGCCGAACTCACGCTTCTGCAGGTAGATCGCCGCGAGCATGTTCATCACACGCACGTCGTAGGGGCGAAGTTCCCCCGCGCGCTCCACCACGTCGATCGCCTCTTCGAGGCGCCCCAGCCGCTTGTTGGCGATGGCGCGGTTGAGGAGCACGTCGCCGTCGCCGTCCAAAATCCCGTCGGCGCGGACGTAGACCTCGTCGGCTCGCTGATGCTGCGTCCGCAGAAGCGCGAGGTCTCCCCAGCTACGGAAAAACTCGGCGGCGCCGAACCATCCGGCGAACACGACCATACCGACCCCGAGGAGAGTGGGGAGAGCCCCGCAGAAGACCGTCGTATCGAAGCGCTTCTTGCCGTCTCGGTTGATCGTCCACACCGCCGCAAGCCCTTTGAATTCATTCAGCACGGCGGACTCTCGGACCAGCAGCCCGGCGAGCACGAAGAAGGTCACCGCGGCGGGGGGGCGCGCCAGCGAAGGGGTCACGACCGCCAGCGCGAATCCGCCGAACACGGCGGCCGTCAGCGCCCAGTGTTCGAGTAGCCACCCTTCGGGTTCCTCCGTCCGAGAGAGCGAGGAGGCCACCATGCCGATGAGGGCCGAGAACCATGCGAGCAGCAACAGCAGGCCCACCGCCCCGTACTCCGACATCACGAGCGCCAGCGAGTTGTGGGGGTTACGGAACGCCGGCCACCGGTCGAAAATCCCCTGCACGAACGGCTCGTTCTGGCGGAAGAATTGCGTCTGATTCGCCCACCAACCACCGGGGCCGTGGCCGATGACCGGCTGCGCGCGTAGCAGGTCGAAGGCCACCCCCAGGACGTAGCTGCGCGCCTCCCAGTTCGAGGCCTCCTCGTCGCGTCGAATCGAGAACCGCGGATCTCGGATCTCCGTCGACGTCGGGTTCGAAGGCTTGCCTCCGACGTTCACCCAGGGGAGCGACGTGGCGTCGGACGTCGTCTCGACCGGCGGCTTGAGGGCCGCGATCGCGAACGCCAGCCCGGTCACGACGGCGACCGCAAGGAGCGGCCGGTAGAGCAACGGAACGCGGCCGAACCCCTGCAGCAGCAGCACCAACAACGTCGCGGCTCCGACCGCGCCGGCCCAGATCGACAGGAAGTCCATCTCGGCCACCAGGCCGAAGTGCGCGGCCCCGAGCACCGTCGCGACGAGGACGAACGCGCGCCGGGCGCCCGAGAGCGCCGACACCGACGCCCCCGCCAGCAACGGGAGCGCGACCGCGTAGTAGCCGACACCGTATTCTCGAGCATCGAACGAGCCGGCGGCGCCGGGCGGATCCCACACCTCGGTCATGAAGCCGCCGAGCCCCATCAGGTCCAGGAGCCCAAGCGAAGCCGCGAACGCCGTCCCGACCGCCGTTGCCAGGGCAACGTCCGAGAACTCCAGCGGCCTCCCGACCGGGGACGTCACCACGACGAAGAGGGACGCGACCGCCACCCAGTGCAGAGCCGGGGCGAGCCCCCCCTGCACCGAAACCGCCCATCCCAACGCCAGAAGGCAGAATACGGCGAACGCCGACAGCAGCGCGACGAGACGTCCGCCGGTCATCGAGATCGTCTTGCCCCGCAGAACGCCACCGCCCCAGGTGATCAAGGCGAGGCCCGCGAGGGCCATCAACGTCACCGACTTCACCGTTTCGAATTCGGTGAACCCCGTGGCGAGGACGCCCGGGACTGCGGCAAGCGCAAGCAGCACGAAGATCGAAGAGAGCCCGAGACGCGGCTCGGTTTGGTTCTCAGCCATGCGAAATCACCCGGTTACGGCATCATACATCGGACCGGAACCATAGTTCCGCCACTGCGGCCTGACAACCTGGCGCGTTCCGCACGGGTCGCGACCGACGATCCGCGACCAATCGGTCTCCTCAGCTCGTCGGTTTCTCGAGCCCGAGCGCGGCGACCTTGCGGATGAGATTGCGTCGACTGACGCCGAGCTCCTTAGCCGTCTGCGTCTTGTTCCATCCGGTGCGACGAAGGCCCTCCAGAATCATGCGACGCTCCAGCGCCTCCACTGCCTCGGGCATGTCGAGGTTGAGGGGCGCGAGATCGTCGAACGGCGAGCGCTCGCGCGACCCCGATGACTCGACGATGCTCAGGTCCGACCTGTCGACGACCGCAGCGTCCCCCGTCATGATCACCGCGCGCTCGATCTCGTTCTCGAGCTCGCGCACGTTGCCCGGCCAATGATGGCCGCACAGGGCGTCGACCGCTTCGCTCGTCAAGAGCTTCTTGGGTCTGCCGTGGCGGTGGCAGGCCTTGTTCAAAAAATAGGTGGCGAGCAAACCGATGTCGCCGCGTCGATGCCGTAGGGGGGGAGCGTCCACCGAGATCACGTTGATTCGATAGTAGAGGTCTTCGCGGAATTTCCCCGCCTCGACGAGCTTCTTCAGGTCGCGGTTCGTCGCGCACAGTACGCGAACGTCGACCTTGCGGAACGTGCTGTCGCCGACCGGCAGAAACGTCCCCTCCTGCAAGACTCGCAGGAGCTTCACCTGCAACGAGACCTCCATCTCGCCGATCTCGTCGAGAAAGAACGTCCCGTGGTTCGCCGTCTCGAAGAGGCCCATCCGATCGCGATGCGCTCCCGAGAACGCCCCTTTTTTGTGGCCGAAGAGCTCGGATTCGATCAAATCGGCGGGGATCGCCGCACAGTTCTGCGCGATGAAGGGTTGCGATGCTCGGCGACTGTTCCGATGGATGGCTCGCGCGATGAGCTCCTTGCCCGTGCCGTTTTCGCCTCGGATCAGCACCGTGGAGTCGCCTCGCGCGACTTTTCGCAGCATGTCGAAGAGGCGTTTCATCTCCACGCTGGAGCCGATCATGTCGCCATAACGGTCGCCAACCTGTGTGAAATCCTCGGGCTCCGACGCGACCAGCTCCAGGATCTGCTCGCGCAACGCCCGTACCAGCGACAACAAGACCCCGCGCTCGGCGCGATCCAGCACCGGAATGCTCGACATCAGCGCGTCGATGCTCGACGTGTTGGCCAGCCCCTGATTCAGCGCCAACTCCCGGACCCGGTCGAACTGTGTCTCCGCCCGCTCGCCGGCGAGAAAACCGCTGGCGTAGACGCTCCCCAGGTATGAGCCTTCCCGCGTGATGGGGATCGTGATCGCAGACAGTCCGGCGTGGCATCGCTTGAACGGGTCCTCGCCTCCGGCGTCCGATTGCACCCAGTCACAGGTCGACGCGCGGCACGTCATCGAGTCCGACGACCGATCGAGGACGTTTGCCATCATCCGCTCACAGAACAGGCGCGGTTCACGCGTCCGGTCGCGACCCAGCCCGTACTGGTTCCCCTCGGCGTCGAGGAACCCGATCCACACCCCGAACTCCTCCCGTAAGACGGTCGCAATACGCCGCAACGCGGGGTCGAGAGTGAATGCGTGCCAATCGATCATCGTCCGAAAACTCCGGGGGAGACGAGGATGATAGCAAAGCACGTCGCTGCTGCGCCATTCCGTCACACCCGAAGTTCACTCGGACGGGTTGTGCCGATCCGGTGACGTGGGTAACACTGAGGCACCTGTGAAAAGCGAGGAAACGATGAGCGACTCGAAGGGATTCGGATGTGGCCCCATGGTGGTGGTCGCGATTTTCGCGTTCGTGATGGGCGGGGCGATCGGTGCCGGCGGGGTCTGGTTCTACCTCGAGCGCGTCGTCGACAAGCCCGAGCCGACCGCGATCGAGGTACAAGCGCTACCGCCGAAAGCGACGGCCGACGACGATCGGTACGCCGTCTTCTACCCACTCGAACAGACGCTGCGGGTGGACGGTCCGCTCCCCGAGAAAGAGGTCCGGGAGATGGTCCTCGCCAAGCGTTTCGAGCTACGGAAGTGCTACCAGGATGCACTCGAGACCAACCCTGCCCTCAAGGGTGACATGAGCCTTCAGTTCACCGTCGCGGGGTCGAACGGGAAGGTCACCGCGGCGGTCGAGCGGCACACGAACTTCTCCGAGAAGAAGGTCACGAACTGCATCCTCGACCACATCCGAAAGTGGCAGTTTTCCGGAGAGAGAAAGTCGCAGTCCGTCGTGAAATTCGACGTCATGCTTGTCTCGATGACGGCAGCCGAAGCGGCCCCCTGACGTCGCTCAGCCCAACCCTACGGTGACGAGCGCCAGCGCGGCGAGGACCGCGCCGACCGCGACCGCCGACGCCTGGACCAACCGGGCGCGACGCGACGCGAACTCCTCCACGGCCGCCTCCGACGGCTCGTCACCGAACCATCCGTGCCTCAGCAATTCCTCCGAGCGGTCCTCCTCCAACACTGCATCGAGGCGGTTCAGCTCGAGCTCCAGCGTCGTCGCGGCATCGCGCGACGCCGTGGCGCTCTTCGAGTGGGCGACGGGGAGTGGGATCGGAGGGAGTTTCGATTTCATGGCGGCACCGCGCGTTCGTTCGTCTCGAGGGTGAGACACCCGGCCGCCGCGATTGGGCAAAACTTTCTACTGAAGATACTTTCGTATCGCCGCCTTGTGCTCCTCGAACGTCGCCGAAAAATAGTGCTCTCCGGTCCCGTCCCGCTTCGCGACGAAGTAGAGCTTCTCCCCCGCCCCCTCCTCCTCGGACGGACGGAGCGCGGCGAGGAGTGCTCCGGCCCCCGGGTTTGCGATCGGTCCCGGGGGAAGGCCCTCGATGACGTAGGTGGAGTAGCGGCTCTTCCGATTCTTGCACGCCGCCGGTGAAGGCACGTCGGCGTACGTCTTCTCCCCGTAGACGCACGTCGGGTCGGTCTGCAACTTCATCCCCTTCCCGAGCCGATTGTAGAAGACCCGCGCGACGAGCGGACGCTCCGATGCCACCGACGACTCTCGCTCCACGATGCTCGCCATCGTCACGAGGTCGTGCCGATCGAACCCGAAGTCGCCGGCGAGCTTCGCCATCGCGTCCGGGTGCGCGGCCGAGAGCCGCCCCCATTCCTCGCTCCACCGCTTGTGAAGGCGGGCGACAATCTGGTCGGGCGGTGCGGCTTTCCGAAATCTGTACGTATCGGGAAAGAGGTAGCCCTCGAAGGAATCGCCGTCGATCCCTGCCTCGGCGAGCGCCACGCTGTCACGCGCGGCCTCGAGAAAGTCGTCGCGCGACGCGAGCCCCACCTCCTGCACACGATCGGCCATGTGAAAGATCGTGAAGCCCTCGGGGAACGTGACCTGCACCTCGTCGAACGACCCGCCTGCCGAGAGCGCAGCGTCGAGCTCTTCGAGCGACATCGGCCCGCGGAACGAGTAACTCCCCGCCTTCACACGCAGCGGCAGATCCCGCCGGCGCCCCCAGATGTCGAAGAGGAGCGGTTCCTGCACGACCCCGACCGCCTCGAGCTGATCGACGACAGACGACCAGTTGGTTCCGTGGGGAATCACCACCTGCACCTCGCGTCCTTCGTCGAGCACGGGCTCCAGCGTCCACGAGTTGTAGCGAGCTCCGAAGAGCGCGGCGCCGACCCCGACGACGACGATGACGAGCATCGTCGCGGCGACGAAGAGGCGCGCGAGGATGGACGGCTTCTGCCCGGTCTTACCCTTCCCCACGGCGCCGCTCGTCCAAAAATCCTTGAAGAATCGCGGTCGCGGCGACCTGGTCGACCACCTTTCGCCGCTTGCGCCCTCGCACCCCGGCCTCGTCGAGCAGGCTGTCGGCGAGCCCCGTCGTGAGCCGCTCGTCCCACCGATGCACCTCGACCGGCACTCCGTCGCGCTCTGCAGCGCGCTCCAGGCGCGCCACGAACTTCTCGACCGCGCGCGTCGCCGGCCCTTCGTTCCCACGAAGGTCCAGCGGCCAACCGACCACGACCTTCGATGTCCCGAGGGACTCCAGGAGCGCCAGGACGTCCTTCACCACCTCGGCGGAGTCCATCGTGCGATGCGGCACGGCGAGCGCGCCGTCTTCCGCCACCGCGACTCCGTAGCGCCGCGCGCCCACGTCCACGCCTACCCAGGCTTCGTCGTTTTCCGGTTCGCTCATTGCGAGGCGTCACTCCGTTGCGCTACTGACTGGCGCAGCATGTACGATCGAATTGCCACATTCATCCTGCGCCACTCGCGCGCGCTCATCGTCGCCTGGATCGCTTTCGCCGCCGTCTGTGCTGTGAACCTACCGCGACTGGGGTTCGATTTCACACCCCAACAGCTCTTCCGCGGAACTTCCGACGCCGGGGAGTACCGAGAAGTCTTCGCCGAGCGCTTTGGCCGCGAGGACAACCTGGTCTTCCTGACGGTGCAGGGCGACGACGTCCTGCAGCCGGAAGTCCTGCGCTTCCTGCGCGATTTCACCCTGAAAGCTCGCGATCACGAACGGGTGAAGACCGCGGAGAGCGTCGCGACGATGTCGATCCCGCGTACCGGCGAGAGCCCCGGGGTCCTCGCCACCGACCCGATCGTCCCCCCCAACGGCGAAGTGACGGCAGACGAAGCCCGGCGCGTCGCCGAGCTCACTGCGAGCGAACCGCTGGTACGTGGACAGCTCGTCGCCGAGTCGGGGCAGCTCACAGCGGTACTCATCTGGATCCACGAAGACATCCAGGACGTCGCCGAGCTCGGCGAGGTCATCGCCGACCTGGAGACCCTCGCGCGCGACACTTCGCCGCCGGAGGCCATCCGGTACCAGATGGGAGGCGTCCCTTATCTACGGGTGCAGATCGTCGACGAGCTCCGCGATCAGCAGCTGACGTTCGTTCCCCTGACCGGACTCGCATACGTCTTCCTTCTGTTGCTGCTCTTCCGCCGGCTCTCCGGGGTCCTACCGACGATGGGGGTCGTCGGCATCGCGTCGCTCATGCTCGTCTCACTGATGGTGCTGACCGGCTCCAGCATCAACATCATCAACAACGTCCTCCCTTCGCTCATCTTCATCATCGGTGTCTCCGACAGCATCCACATGCTCGTCCGCGACGCCGAAGAGACCGAGCGCGGAGCGGAACGTGAGGAATCGATCCGCCGGATGGTGACGAGCACCGGGGGCGCCTGTCTCTTGACGAGCACCACCACCGCCGTCGGTTTCTTCAGCTTGCTCTCCGCCGAGACCGAGATTCTCGAGAACTTCGGATGGCAGGCGGGCGCCGGGGTGATGTTCGCCTACTTCGTCACCCTGCTCTTCCTTCCGGCGGTCCTGCGTCACATGCGCCCGGTCAAACGCGCATCGATGGTCGGTGACGAGCAGCAGCAAGCGATGCTCGAACGCGGGCTCGTATGGCTCGGCGAGCGAGCCCTGGCGCGACCCCGGACTTTCATCGCGGTTGGGCTCACGATCACGGCGATCGCTGCGGGGCTCGGAAGCCGGGTCGTGATCGACACCGTCCTTCTCGAAGTGTTCGAGGAGGGACACCCCGTCTTCGACTCGACCGTGCAACTGGAGCGGGAGCTGTCCGGGGTCTTGCCGATCGAGATCAGCCTCGAGAGCGACGAGGACGACACGTTCAAGGACCCCGAGCTCTTCGCGAAGATGCACGAGGTCCAGCAGTTCGCGATCGAGAGCGACGTCGTCCTCGGAACCCAGAGCATCGTCGACTTCCACCAGGCAGCGCGCGCTGCCCTGCTCGGCGACCCTGCGGAACGCGGGGTGATGCCCCAGTCGCGGGAACAGGTCGAACAGATTCACCTGCTCATCGCCGGTCCCCCCGACGAGCGCCTCGGAGTCAACCGTTACGTCACGCCCGACTTCCGGTACGCCCGCATCCTCTTGCGGGTCCGGGACGCCGGCGCCCAGGCGCAACTGCGGCTGGGGGATCGCCTCGAAGCGAAACTCGACGAGACGTTCGAGGGGACCGGCGTACGATACCGCATCACGGGCGACGCCTACGTCGCGTCCGCGGCGCTCGACTCGTTCATCCGCGACCTCTTCACGTCGCTCCTCTTCGCGATGGTGATCATTTTCGGGATGATGACGTTCGTCTTTCGGTCCCTGAAGATTGGGCTCATCTCGATCATCCCGAACCTGGTCCCGCTAATCCTCACGTTCGGCTACATGGGCGCCACCGGGGTCAACCTCAACACGACCACCATCATCATCTTCGCGATCAGCCTCGGCCTCGCCGTCGACGACACGATCCATTTCCTCGCTCGATTCCGCGAGGAACAGGAAGCCCATCCCGACGACATTCGGACGGCGATACTGAGGACCTACAACGGCGCCGGGCGGGCCATTCTCATCACCAGCGTGATGCTGCTCGTCGGGCTCGTGGTGCTGCTCCTGAGCTCCTTCGTGCCGACACAGCTCTTCGGACGCCTCACCGCCATCACGATCTTCGGTGCCGTCCTGGGGGACCTTCTGATACTGCCGCCGATCCTCTACCTGATCTATCGGCGGGACGAGGCGCCCGCGGCGTCGTCCGACTGAGCCGAGCCCCTGGCAGAGCACAGTTGCGAATCCTCGCGGATTCGACAGAATCAACCCGACTCCCCGGGAGGAAAAAATGAACCGCACGGAAATCCTTCAGAACCTCGCCTTCAAGAATGACTCGAAGATCCTGTTCTGGGTGTTCGATGGTGTCGGGGGGATGCCCCACCCCGAGACGGGAAAGACGGAGCTCGAGACCGCCGACATCCCGCACCTGGATGCCTTCGCGCGCAGCGCCTCGTGCGCCGGTCTGCAGCCCTTTCACGCCGGGATCGCTCCGGGGAGTGGCCCTGGCCACATGTCGATCTTCGGCTACGACGTCGGGGAGATCGAACTTCCGCGAGGAGTGCTCGAGTGCCTCGGCGCCGAAGAAATCATGCGCGGCGGCGAAGTCGTCGCCGGCGTCCGCGTCCAGCCTGGCGACCTCTGCATGCGGGGCAATTACGCGACGCTCGAGACCGTCGACGGAGAGAAGGTCATCGCCGATCGCCGCGCCAACAAGATCCCGACCGAGGACTCGTACCGCGTCACGACGGAGCTGAGCCGGGCCATCCGCGAGATCGACGGCTGTGAAGTCTACATCGCGCCAGGAAAACAGCACCGATTCGCCGTCCTCATCCGGGGGGCTGGTCTGCACAACGGGCTCACCGACGCCGACCCCCAGAAGTCGGGACTCCCGCCGCGGAAGGTCGAAGCTCTGGACGAGAAGGCGCAACGCGCCGCCGACGTCGTCAACGAGTTCGTTCGACGGGCGACCGAGGTCCTCGAAAAGGAACCGCAGGCCAACACCGTACTGCTGCGCGGAATCGGCACCCCACCCGCCATCCAGACCCTCGAAGAGCTCTACGGCATTCGCTGCGCGGCGATCGCGACCTATCCGATGTATCGAGGCATCGCGAGCCTCGTCGGGATGGACATCCTCGAGGTCGGCTCCATGGACCACGCCGACGAGGTGCGCGTCCTCGAGGAGAACTTCGAGAATTACGATTTCTTCTACCTTCACATCAAGGAAACCGACTCGTACGGGCACACCGGCGAGTTCGACAAGAAAGTCGGTGTGTTCGAGGAGTGCGACCCGCTCTTCGAGCGCGCTCGCAAGCTGGGGTTCGACGTCGTCGTCGTCACGGGGGACCACTGCACGCCGTGCGTCCTGGGAGACCATTCGTGGCACCCCATCCCCACCGCGCTCTGGTCGAAGAACTGCATCCCCGGCAAGTCCGAGGCGTACACCGAGCGCGAATGCAACGCCGGATTCTACGGGATTCGCCCCTCCGCCGACATTCTCCCGCTCGCCTTGGCCGAAGCAGGCCGTTTCGTGAAGTTCGGAGCGTGACGACGTGAAGCGCTGGTTCGTCCTCATCTCGCTACTCCTCGTCGTGGGCGCTGCCTACATGGCGTGCCATCACGCGCGCCGTTCGGGGGGCGGCGGCGCGGACACCACGCCCGGCGCAGTGCAGGTACCCGACGAAGATGCCGCGCTCGCAGCGGCCAACGACCACATCGAGGCCGCCCGCATCCTCTCCCTTCCCACCCGAGGCCTCCCTGCGGGGACGATGCGGGGGATGGCTCTTCCCACCTACACGGAACTCCCCGACCTGAGCTACGAACAGATGGTCGGCCGGGTAAAGGCGACCGGCGCGACCCACGTCAGCATCGTCGTGAGCTGGGATCAGCAGACGATCTATCACAACCGCATCGCCCCCGACCCGAGCGAGACACCTTCGGACGAGCGATTCGCCGCCGTCATTCGCGCCGCGCACGCCGCCGATCTCGGCGTCCTCCTCTTCCCGATCATCCACGTCGAGCGCCGTAACGAAGGCGAATGGCGTGGGAAGCTCGCCCCGACCGTCCCCGAGCGCTGGAAGCAGGACTACCGAGCCTACATCATGCGCTACGCAGACCTCGCCGAAGCGACGGGCGTCGAGATCCTCTCGGTCGGCAGCGAGCTCTCCTCCATGGAGGGCGATACGGCGTGGTGGCGAGAACTCATCGCCGACGTCCGTAAGCGCTACTCCGGAAAGGTGCTCTACTCGGCCAACTGGGACCACTTCGAGACGCCGCAGTTCTGGGCCGAACTCGACTACGTCGGGGTGAGCTCCTACTTCGAGGTCGCGAAGCGCCCCGACGAACCGATGTTCAAGGTGACGGACCGGTGGCTCGAACACCGCCGACAGCTCACCGACTTCGCCCGCTCGGTCGGAAAACCCCTCGTTCTGACCGAGGTCGGATACCCGTCGACCAGCGACGCCGCCGTGAAGCCGTGGGACTACACGAAGAAACTGCCGCCGAACCCCAACGCTCAGCTCGCAGCTTTCCGTTCTCTCTCCGAGACTTGGTCGCGAACCGACGACGCCGCTCCGTTCTTCGCGGGCCTCTTCATCTGGCACGCATGGGGACACGGCGGCCCCGAAGACATCTCGTACCCCGTCTGGGGAAAGAGCTCCGAGCGGTTCATACGACAGTGGTATTCAGCCCCAACGCCGTGAGCCGGCGCACGCATCTCGGCGGCGGTGGAGCGGTGCGAGGTACCGCCCGCGGCACGGTCAGAAGTTCGAATCTGCCGCGTCGGGCGAAAGACGGTTGTCGATGATCGCATCGATCCGGTCGAGCCGGTGGCTCGCCTGCTTGTGCTCCGGGTCGATCTCGAGGACGCGCTGGATTGCGTCGCGCGCCTCCCCCCACTGACGTCGGCGCTCGGCCAGCTCCGCCTGTTTGAGGAACAACGGAATGGCGTGGGCGAGCTTGTACTCCGGCATGATACGGCGGCGGTATGCATGCCGCGTTTCGCGCTCGGCGAGCACCTGATGGGCCGACTCGATCCGGTCGCGAATCTCCGTGACGCGATCATGTACCTCGGACTCGAGGTTCGCCGGAACCTGGTCGGGATTGAACTGCTTGATCAGTTCCTCGTACGCCTTCTGGACGACCTCCGAATAAGACGACCAGTGAACGTTCAAAACCTCGAAGTAGCTGGCCTTGTGGACGCTCAGGTACTTCACGGTGACGTTCTCGCGATAACGCTCACGCACGATGGTGTGATGAAGCGAACGGTCGAAACGCACGAGGCCCATTCGGTGCAGCGCGTGAACCACGGCGAACGTCTCCGCGTGCGAGAGTCCGCTCTCGGTGAAGACCTCCCTCAGCCGCCGGCGCCCCTTGAGCAGTGTCTCGACGAGGTCGACGTGCGAGTCCTCCGTGAGGGTCCGCTGCACCCTGTCACGCTCCTGGAAGACGACCTCGGGATACGCGTCGAGCTGTGCCGCCTGGTACTCCTCACGTTGCTTCATCGGCCAGTGCTTGTAGTCGTCCCCGAGCATCTTGAAGATGACTCGCTCGACGGCGACGTGCACACGCAACGGAGGATTGGGCAGAAAGCCTGCCGGAAGGTTCGGCGCGCCGTACACGGCGAGCTCGCCCTTCTTGAACTCGACGACTCGCTGCAAGAGATATGTGAGACGCCCCGCGATCGATTGCCGGATCTTGTCCGGATCCAGGATTCCGAGATCGAGCAGCGAGCGAGCAACGCTGACATCGCGCTCGTCGGCGTGAGCGGCCGCCATCGAGAGCTGCTGCTTCGAGATGCGGTCCGCTCGATAGAGCATCAGCCCGAGCTCTTCGTCGGGCTCTCGCGGCTGCTGAGCCATCTCGGCGACGAGCCCGCTGTCGAAGAGGATCTGATACCGCTCGTCGTCCCCCCCGACCTCCACTACGCCGGTGAAGCCCTGCTGAGACAGGGAGAGGAGAATGTCGGTGATTCTGTCGTCCGCGAGCCGTTCGTGTCGGTCTGGCTCGGATTCGACGTCGAACCATGGAGGCCCCGGACCGAACAGCTCCGAGGTCTTGCTCCCCACCCGCTTGGCCGTCGTCGACGTCAGGACGCGCTGGTCGGGCTGAGTGAGGCTGATCTGTCGGCGAAAACCGCGCTCATGCCTCCGGGTAACACCGGGGAGGACCGACTCCCAGGGCCCCTGGCTGTCATCGTTGGGTAGCGGCGTCAGGTCGAGCGCCGGACGCGGCACGTCGGGTGCGCTCGACGCCTCCGACGGCTCGCCGAACGCGAGGTCCATCCGGATCGACTCGAGCGCGATGCGATCGTCTTTGGGCAGGTCGAGGAGCTCGATCGCAGTCCCCTTCGCGGCGTAGTGCACCGTCCGTCCGGGACACTCGATCGTGATGTGGAACGTCGGCAAGGAGATCCGCAGGTCGACCACCGCGTTGAGTGGCGGAGGATCGTCGATCGCGAAGACCACACAGCCGAGGTCGAGGATCTGATCGAGGAGCTGCTCGACGCTGGCGACGTCGGTCGCCTCCAGCTCGTAGACGTCGGGACGCCGAACCGGCTCGACCGGAAACGCGGCACCTTCCTTGTCGTCCACCCCCTGCCAGCCATCCGCCTCCGACTCGATGTCGGAGATTCGCGCGATCCCCGCCTCGGACAATTGCCGGAGCTCGGTGGCGACGCCGGCGAGCGCCTGCGCCACGTCGCCGGGATCGAGCCCGTCGAACTCCGAAGTGAGGAGCGACAGGACACGATCTCGCAGGGTTTTCTCGGACTTCGAAGAATTGCTCATGGAGGGTCGGGGAAAAGCTACGAGTATCGTTTCAGTGACGCCCGGCGATGTCAACGCGCCTGATCGTCGGAGGGTTCGTCCTCATCGGGGTCTGAGGCGCTCGAGCGATCCAAATCGGGCGCATCGCCGTCTTCTTCCTCGTCGTCGTCAGGGCTTCCGTCGGTCCCACCGTCCATCGCAGCGGAGACCTCCCCGCGGTCGGAGGCGCGCGCGTCGGACTGCTTGACCGGTCGCTTCAGCGCTGCGAGCTTCTCGGCGCTCGGAGACCCTTCGTCCGGCTCGGCCTCGTCTTCGTGGTCTACCGTACCGTCGGCGTGTTCCGCGAGCGCGAGCTCGTCGCTCGACGGATCCGGGATGTGGACGAACTCTGGACGGTAATTGCCGGAGTAGAACGGCGTCTTCTTGTAGGTACCGATGATGTCCGGCAGCAGCACTCGGATGATGCCGGCGACCGGCAGCGCGAGCAGAACCCCGAGCAGACCGAACAGCTCGCCGCCCAGCAGCAGCACGATGATGACCGTGACTGGCGACAGCCCGACCTTCTCGCCGACCACCTTCGGAGTCACCCAGTACCCTTCGAGGAGCTGGATCACGATGATCACGGCCCCGATGGCCAGAACGGGAGCCCATCCCGTCCAGTCGAGGAGCACCATCAGGATCGCGAGGATCGAGCCGATGAGCACACCGAAGTAAGGGATGATGTTGAGGACCCCGGCGAGAACGCCGATCGCAGCGCCCGTCCATCCGCCGATGCCCGCGACCCAGAACGTGATCCCGAATCCGAGCGCGTAGAGCGCGGCGAGGATGAGCGCGACCGTCACCTGGCCGCGGAACCATTCGCCGACGACGTCGTCGGCGAGCTCGATGCGGCGCTGATACCAGTCATGGCGCGCCCGAGGGACGAACTCCGCCATGCGGCTCGTCATCGCGTCGAAGTCGCGCAGGAAGTAGAACGTGAAAATCGGAATCATCACGAGATTGAGCAGGCTCGCTACGACGGCGCCCGTCTGCGCGATCAGTCCCCCCGTCCACTGCGTCACCTTCCTCGCGATGTCGGGGAGCGCCCCCTTGACGGTGTCTGCGTATGCCGCGAACGCCGTCGTCAGGTCGGGCGGAACTTCGACCCCGTGCGTCTGCACCCATGGAATGAGTCGTTCCTGGATCAGCCCGATCAGCTCGGGCGCACGCTCCACCAGCTTGGTGATCTGCTTCGCGAGCGCCGGATACAAGATCAACGTGAACCCGACCAGCGCCGCGAGAATGACCAGGAGGAACGCTCCGATGGCGAGCTCCCGGCTGAAACCCCGCTCCCCCAGATACGGCACGCGGTCGCACTTTTCTTCGAGCCAATCGACCGCGGGGTCGAGCAGATACGCGATGAGAAAGCTCACCGCCACCGGGAACACCACCGCCTCGACGTTCTTGACCAACCAGTAGACGATGTAGATTCCGCCCGCCCACAGAGCCGCCTTCGCGAGCAGATACGGGTAGCGCTGGTAGTAATGCCAGAACTCCGCCTGGTTCATCCCCGGCGCGATCTCGCGGTTCGGCTCCTGATCGCTCACGGCATCGCCTCCACGATCGTGAATTCCACGGTCCCTTCTACGGTCCCCTCCACCGGGTCCAGCCGGAACCCGTCGAAGCTCGCCTGGGCCAGGCGGGTCGCGATTCCACGCACCCGCGCGGCCTCGTCGGCCACGCCGGGGTTCAGCTCGAGCGCGATCAATCCTTCCGTCGCCCACGCGTAGCCGATCGATTCGACCCCGGCGATCTGGAGCAGCGCGCCGCGGATGGCATCGAGCCGTCCTCTCGTGCCAGCCCCGCGAATCGCGATGCTCGGCTCGGTGCTCGAAACTCCGACGGGCCCAGCTCTCTTCACCGACTCCGCGGCGAACGCTCGGGCAACCGTCGTGGCGATCGATTCGCGGGTCTCCCGAAGCGCGTCGTCAGACTGCGATGCCCAGGCGGAGCGCTCGAACGAGAACTCCCCGTCCACCCGGGGGCCCGACGTGGTCGCGCTCAGAACCTTCAGCTCCGCGCGCGCTGTCCAGCCTCGAAGCCCGGCCGGCTGGAGCGGGGATGGCGCGTAGGTCACGGTCCCGACGACGACGCGATTGCGTCCCGCCACGCTGGCGATCGCGAGCGCGTTCGCGTCTGTGGGCCTCGGGGTGCGCAAGATCTTCGAGACCTGAAGCTCCGCCGTGCTGAGCGCAGCGATGCCCGCTGCGGCGAGCGCCGGGCGTAGGGTGTTGTCCGTCGCGGTCCAGCTCGGCGCGGCCGTCGACCACCAGAAGCTCGGCTCCCCCTCCCCCACCACCTCGGTGACGAGGAAGAGCGGCGCCTCAGTCTGGGCCGCGGCGACCCCCGGGAAGGCGAGCAGGCACGTCAGTAATGTCAGGATCAATCGCATCTTCCCAGTTTCTCCCGGCGGCGACCTCGTTGCAATGTTTTCGCAGCTCTCGGCAGCGGGGTCACTCCCACTCGATCGTCGCGGGCGGCTTGCTCGAAACGTCGTAGACGACCCGATTCACGCCGCTCACCTGATTGATGATGGCGTCGCTCACTCGCCCGAGGAACTCGATCGGAAGTGCCGCGCGGTCCGCCGTCATTCCGTCCTGGCTCGTCACGGCGCGCAGCGCGATCACCTGGTCGTAGGTGCGCTGGTCTCCCATCACCCCCACCGTCCGAACGGGCAACAGGACGGCGAACGCCTGCCACACCGCGTGGTAGAACCCGGAGTCGCGAAGCATTCGGATGAAGATGTGGTCGGCAGCCCGCACGATCCGCAACCGCTCCTCGGTCACGTCGCCGAGGATCCGCACGGCGAGCCCCGGGCCCGGAAACGGGTGCCGATCCACCATGTCCGCCGGCAGGCCGAGCTCGCGACCGAGCTCGCGCACCTCGTCCTTGAAGAGCTCTCGCAGCGGCTCGACCAGTTCGAACTCGAGGTCTTCGGGGAGCCCCCCGACGTTGTGGTGGGACTTGATCGTGGCGGAGGGGCCGCGAACGCTCACGGACTCGATGACGTCGGGATAGAGCGTTCCCTGGGCCAGGAACTTCGCGTCGTCGACGTCCCGGGCGACCTCCTCGAAGACCCGAATAAAAACTTCACCAATCACTTTACGTTTCTCTTCGGGGTCTTCGACGCCACGTAGCCGGCTCAAGAATTGGTCCTGCGCGTCGACGACCCGCAGGTCGACGTTGAAGTGATCCTCGAAGATTTCACGAACGCGATCGACCTCCTCGTGGCGCATCAGCCCGTTGTCGACGCAGACACAGGTCACGCGGTCCCCTATGGCGCGCGCCAGCAGCGCGGCGACCACCGACGAGTCCACTCCACCGGAGAGTCCGCAGATCACTCGCCCGGCGTCGCCGACGTGGCGACGAACCTGCGCGATCGCCGTGTCGACGAACGACGCCATCGACCAGTCACCCTCGCAGCCGCACGTCCCCCGGACGAAATTCTCGAGGATTTCGGAACCGCGGTCGGTATGGGAAACCTCGGGGTGGAACTGCAGGCCGTAGATTCGGGCGGTCTCGTTCGCCATCGCCGCGACGACGTCGTTGTGGGTCGACGCGATCTGTTCGAAACCTGCCGGCAGCTCGACGACGTGGTCGCCGTGGCTCATCCAGACCGTCGTCTCCTCCTTCGCGTCGAATCGCGCGAAGGGCCCGACGGTCGCGTCGACGACGATCGTCGTGCGTCCGTACTCACGAAGTCCCGAAGCAGCGACTTTGCCGCCCAGCTCGTGAGTGAGGAGCTGCATTCCGTAGCAGATCCCCAGCACCGGCACGCCCAGCTCCAGCAGCCCCCCCGCGAGCCTGGGAGCTCCCTGCACACCGACGCTGCTCGGGCCGCCCGAGAGCACGATCCCGCGAGCGATCGCGTCCCCGCTGGCGACGACGTCGCCGAGGCGCGGGTCGTTACAGGGCCAGACCTCACTGTAGACGCCCAGCTCGCGGATGCGCCGGGCGATGAGCAGCGTGTACTGGCTCCCGTAATCGAGGATCAGAATACCGCGCGACAGTTCAGACATGGGCACCTCGGACGGACCTAGACCGTTTTGTAGTTGGGGGCTTCCTGCGTCACGATGACGTCGTGCACGTGGCTCTCGCGGAGACCCGATGCCGTGATGCGTACGAACTCGGGCCGCGTTCGCAATGCGTCGATGTCGGGACACCCCAGGTACCCCATCCCGCTGCGAATCCCGCCGACCATCTGGAAGATGTTGGCGCTGAGCGACCCTCGGTACGGAACTCGCCCCTCGATGCCTTCGGGGACGAGCTTGTCCGAGCCTCCCCCTTCCTGGAAGTATCGGTCCGACGAGCCGTCGCGCATCGCCCCGATGCTCCCCATCCCGCGGTACAACTTGTAGGTCCGTCCCTGATACAGGACCTGCTGTCCAGGCGCTTCGTCCGTTCCGGCGAAGAGGCTGCCGATCATCACGGTGTTCGCCCCGGCAGCGAGCGCTTTGACGATATCGCCGGAGTACTTGATTCCGCCGTCGGCGATGATCGGAACTCCCGCCTTCTGCGCGGCCGCGGCGCAGTCGAGCACAGCGGTCAGTTGCGGCACCCCGACCCCCGCGACGACCCGGGTCGTACAGATGCTCCCCGGCCCGATTCCCACCTTCACCGCGTTGGCGCCCGCCGCTACGAGAGCGTCGTAGGCCGCCGCGGTCGCGATGTTGCCAGCGACGATCTGCAGGTCTGGATACCGCTCGCGAATGCTCTTCACCGTCGCGATCACACCTGCGGAGTGCCCGTGTGCGGTGTCGATGACCAGCACATCGACGCCCGCCGCGACCAGAGCCTCGGCGCGTTCGTCACAGTCCTTGCCGACGCCGACCGCTGCCGCTACCAGCAGGCGCTCGTGAGCATCCTTCGCTGCGTTGGGATGTTGCTCCCGTTTCTCGATGTCCTTGATCGTCACGAGCCCGCGAAGCTTTCCGTCGCCGTCGACGACGATCAACTTCTCGATGCGGTTCTCGTGCATCAGGCGCTTGGCATCTTCGTGCGACGTCCCCTCGGGCGCGGTGATCAGGTCGGTCGTCATCAGGTTCGAGACCGCCTGCGACAGGTCTTCGGCGAACCGGATGTCTCGGTGCGTCAAAATACCGACCGGGCGGTCCCCCTCGACGACCGGGACCCCGCTGATATCGTGGTGCTTCATCAGCGCCACCGCGTCGGCGAGCGGCACGTTCGGGCCCACCGTGATGGGGTCGACGATGAGACCGCTCTCACTCTTCTTCACCTTCGAGACTTCGCTCGCCTGCGACTCGACCGACATGTTCTTGTGGATGACCCCGATCCCCCCTTCCCTGGCCATCGTGATCGCCGTTCGGGCCTCCGTCACCGAGTCCATCGCCGCGCTCAGGAGCGGAATCTTCAGATTGAGATCGGTCGTCAGCCGCGTCGTCAGTTCGACGTCCGAGGGGAGAACTTCGCTCGCCGCGGGGACGAGCAGGACATCGTCGAAAGTGAGGGCTTCACGAATGGTGCGGGAGGTGCTCATCGGGCGCTCCGTCGGAATCCGGGCACCAGAAATCGATGCCCGAGAATGGGCGGAGCATAGTCACGACGTCGGTGTGTCGCAACGACCGAGGCGGGCGGGGTTCAGCGTATCGGCTCCATGACGATCTCGGTCGTCATGTCGGCACCCCGCGAAGTCTTCAGGTCCGCCACCCCCCGGTATTTCGCCGTCGAGCCTGAGTAGCCGGTCACCTCGACCGTCCAGACACCCGCCGGGAGATCGCTCAACGTGCCCACCCCGTCGTTGCACTCGTAGAACTCGCGAAGCACCTCGAAGTCGAACTCGTCGAACGCGGCGAGGCTGATCTGGTCGACGTCGTTCGAGCCACAGACGCGACCGTTGGAGAAGAGCCATTCCACGTGGACGTCGGCAGGACGCGCTGTCAGACGGACGGTCCCGACGTCTTCGGTGCGGTCGCTCTCGATCGTCAGCGTTCGCTCCGACGACTCGAAGATCGGGGTCCCCGCCGGATCGATCCCCACGAGCTGAAATTCGTAGGTGCCCGGCTGTAGCGTTCGGAGCGCGCCCGCGCGGTCCTGGCACTCGAATCGCTCGATCCGGCCTTCGGGCCCCATCAGATGTGCTTCGACCATTCGAACCCCCGACTCGGTGCAGCCGCGGGGACTGATTTCCCAGGACATCTCGAGGCTTCCGACACCGAGTGGAGCCGCGTCGTTGCAAGCCGAGGCCAGGAGAAAGAGCGAAAGGGCGGCGGGAAAAATGCGTCGAGCCATCGGGACCTCCGTGGTGTGATGGGCCCCGTCACCGTACGAGGAGGGGGACGGTGGTCAAGATTTTCGCGGGGGGAGGGAGCCGCACGCCCCCCATACGCCCCGTCGCGGCGACCGCGCAGAGCTTTACCCGCTCTTCGCGCGTGTGGTACTTTCTCAGCCCGCGGAAACGCTCGTTTCAAGCCTCGAAATTCGGCACGAGATGCCACCCACAGACCCGCATTCCGAAATAGCGCAACTGATCGCGCGGCTGCCTCAGACGGCCGACGTCCTCTCGTTGCGCGCCGCGGCCATGGCCGAGTCGGGCGACCCCAAGGCGGCGGAGACGGTCCTGCGGACCGCGCTCGGCCGCCATCAGTCGCCCTCGCTCAGCACGACCCTGGCGCGGGTGCTCATCCTGCAAGGGCGCCACAAGGAGGCGATGAGCGAGATGGTCTCGGTGCTGCGACGCCAGCCGGACAACCCCACGGCGTTGACCGTTCTCGCGCAATGCTTGCTCGAGTGCGGGGAGCACGATCGCGGCCGCAAGATGATCGCGAAGGCGCGCGACGCAGGCGCACCGGCCGCGGAGGTGAACCAGCTCGAACGCCGGTACGCCGAGCTGACGGGAACGGCTCCGCCCCCGCCGACCACGGTGGACACGTCTGCCGATCCACGCGAGCGCCGCCAGACCCTGATGGGCCGGCCCAACGTCGGCCCCTCGGGCGCCCCGGGATACACCCCGGTCTCGACCCCCTCCCCGCCCACCGAACCTGCTCCGCCGCCGACTCCTCGGAGAGCCCCTCCCCCGCCGCTACAGTCGGGGACGTTCGCCGGGCTCGACACGTATGAGATCGACGACGACGAGGACGCCTACGAGTCGCATCTCAACAGCTCGGAGCGCGTCCGACTCACCGACGACGGTCCTCTCGAACCGGTCGTCGATCCGACCGTGGACGAAGTCTCCGGGCCCACGCGTCGGGACGTCCACCACAAGCTGGTCGAGGCGGCCCTCGCCGGCGCTTCGGCGACCGACCGCACCAGCATCGCCCCCGCCGACGCGAGCCCGCTCGCCGATCCCGACGACATGACCGGACACATGCGATTGCCGGCGGGGTCGCTCGAATCCGATGTCGGGCTTCCGGCCATCGCCGAAACGTCGTGGGACTCGCTCCCTTCGGTCGAAAATCATCCCGAATACTCCCCTCGCCAGGGGCACCAGCCTCCGGCCGACCTCGACGACCTGCCCTCGTGGAACGACGAGGTCCCCCCGTCTCGGACCCCCTACATCGAGGAAGACGCCACTCACCCCGACGTCTCGAGTTCACGGGACGAGGTGATGCGCGACCTTCCCACGCGCGACTCCGGCCTTCGCGCGCAGAACTTCCCCAACCTGGACCCGTCGGTCCTCTTCGACGACGAGCCCGCTGACGACCATCGCCCCGGAGCCGGCGCCCCCGCCTCGTTCCAACAGCCGAACCGCCCGACGCACGACAGCCCCCCGGTCACTTTCGGTCAGCAGCAGCAGTACCAGCCCTCGCAGCAGCACCAGAGTCCTCACCCGTCACCGCGTCCCGACAGTGGAAGCTTTGGATCGCAGCGCCCCGCTGACGGCGATGGCAGCCGTTCGCCCCACGGCAGTGGAAGCTTCGGTGGCCCGCAGCGACCGACCGGGAGCGGCAGCTTCGGTTCTCCTCAGACCCGCCCGCAGGCCTCGGGACTCGACGCACCGTCGCAGGGGATTCCGCCGGGGTTCGGCCGAAACCCGGTCCCTCCGACCGATCGATTCGGCGGGCAGGACGCGCCTGCTCCCCGCCGCGAAGTCACGGCGCTGGCCGCCCATCCGAAGCCGCCGCCCGGCACGAGCAACAAGAAGTGGCTCCTCGCCGGTGTGGGGGGGCTCCTCACGCTCCTGCTCGCCGCCGGCGGCGTGTCCTACTACGCCGCATCGTCGGTCGAAGCGGAGGTCCGAGCCGAGCTCGCCAACGTCGACGAAGCGCTCGTCCCCGACACATACCCCGGGTTCGTCACGGCCGAGGAAGGGCTCCAGGACGCGTTGGCGGTGAAGAGCTTCCTGGGCGATGGGTTCGACGATTTCGCGATGTCGAGCCTCCCGGTGGAATCCGCCGCGTTGCGCCGCGAGGCGAGCGCACGGTTGGCTCTCGTCGCCGCCCTCCTCGAGTACCGTTTCGAGAGCACGGGCAAGCACGACGCTGCCGCCCGGATCGCCGCGGCTCAGGAGAACGCGCCAGACCATCCCTCGACCTTCGCGGCGCGCGCGTACGCTATGATCACCGCCGAAAAACCTCACGAGGCGGTCGAACTTCTGAGGGGAGCTTCGCAGGGCGTTCGCGAATCGCGTGAGGTTCGGGTCGCCCACGCCTGGGCCCTCCTCGACCTCCAGCGCGCCGATGCGGCGGCGCAGGTCATCGCCCCGTTGCGCAAGGCGGAACCGAACAACTTCGAGCTCTACACCATCGCGTCGGTCGACGCGGCGCGCGGCGACGAGACTGCCTCCAAGACGTTCGCGGAGGTCTTCGCGCGCAGCGAGAACCACGTCGACTCGCGGATTGGCCGCAGCTACACGTTGCACGGCGACGCGGAGAGCAGAAAGAAGGCGCAGAACGTCCTCGACACGGTCCTCGTCAAACTGAAGCAAGAATCGTCACGCTACCAGACCGCCAGGGCCACGAGCGCGTACGGCTCGCTCTACCTCGCCTCGGGCGACGAAGATCGCGCCGAAGACCGTTTCCGCGATTCGATTCGAAAGATGCCGGGCCGCAGCGAACTCTACATGCCCCTCCTGCAACTCTACGCAGCCGAAGGTCGGGTCGAAGAGATCTCGGAGACGATCGAGAAGGCGCGCTCGGAGAACGCGTACGCCCCTAGAATGGCCCTCTTCGAGGCTCGCACGAAGATTTACCAGTCGGCTCCACAGAAGACCGTGGAGATCATCGAAAAGATCGGTTTCCGTGACGCCCAGACGGACCATCTTCACGCCCTCGCACTCATCGATCTCGGCGCCGACAAGAAGGCGGTCGAGCTCCTCGATGAGACGAAATCCGAGCCGAACCAGGCGCTCTTTCACCTCGCGCGCTCCGCAGAGCCCGACGCGCTGGAAGACGCGCGGCATCAGGCCGACCGCCTCAAGACCACGACGGCCGACGACGCGACGATTCACTGGGCGGCAGGCACGATTGCCCTCGCCGCGACGGACCGGACCGCCGACGACGAGAAGCGGGAGAGCCTTCTGAAGGTCGCCCGCTCCGATTTCGAACGAGCCATCGAGCTTCGGCCGAGGTGGACGAGGGGCCACATCGGGATGTGCAAGCTGGACGCGCGCACCCGCGACATGAAAGACGCGCGCAAGGCCTGCAATCAAGCCCGAAAGCTCACACCGAACTATGTGCCGGCCCTGGTCGCGTCCGCACGGCTGGAAGTCCTCGCCGGTGATTACGACAAAGCGCAGGAGTTCGCCGACGCTGCGAAGAAGATCCGCCCCAACGATTCGACCGTCGGACTCTTGCTCGCTCGAATCGCGGTCGAGCGTCGCGACGTCGCGACCGCCGAGGAGGAGATCAATCGGTGGATCTCGAAGCCGGTCGACAAGTTCGAGCTCCACTTGCTCGAGGGCCGCGTCGAGTTCGCGCGCAAGGAATACACCCGCGCCGCCGGTTACCTCAAAGAGGCCTACGAGATGCGGCCCAACGATGGCGAGGCGGCCGTCTACTATGCCCATACGCTGACGCGTCTGGAGCAACACGGACCCGCCTCGGACATCCTCCTCGCCAACCTCAGCGAACCGACCTGGGGGGGCTACGCGTGGGCTGTGCTCGGGGAGGCGCGGCGGGCGCAACGCAAGCTGCGGGATGCCCGCGAGAACTTCAGCAAGGCACGCAGAATCTTCAAGAAGACCGAGGTCCCCTCGAAGTACTGGTCGTACCTCTACGCCGAATGGGCGCTCGCCGAGCGCGCTCGCTACCGAAAGTGGCGCCACCCGCGCGTACTCGCAAAACTGAAGGAGGGACGCGAGAAGGGAGACCGCCTCGACCCCGAGATCAATTTGATGTGGAGTCGATACCACCTCGAGAAGCGCCGCCCGGACGAAGACGACGCGATCGGCTACCTCGAGCGCGTCATCGAAACCGCGCCGTACCATTGCGAGGCCTTCGAGGCGTTGATGAGCCTCTACGAGAAGAAGGACCGCGACGAGGCCGTGAAAGAACTGGAAGCGAAGCGAACCGACAATTGCTCCAAGAAAGAGTCTCCGTGAAGAAGGAGCTGCTGGAACGCCTGCGCTGCACCAAATGCGGCGGCGAGGATCTCGTCATCGGCGCGGGGCGCCGTCCGTGGCTCGTGTGTTCGAGCTGCGACGCGAACTTCCCCGTCGTCGACGGAATCCCCGACCTCATCCCGCCCGACCAGGAAGCGCGGCCCGGCGAATACCGCGCCGAGACCCTCAACGAGCTCGTGGCGGGCGTCTACGACATCACCGCCCCCGCCCTCGCCATCGCGGTCTGGCGCTGCAGTCCGCTCCGCTGGATCGACGCCGAGAACCGTGCGATCGGAAGGGCCAACCCCGACGGTGTCTATCTTCGCGCCCCGATGGGGACCGGTTCGATCCTCGATCGGGTCCTGGGGCGGCATCACGATGGCGTGACGATCATCGGCGTCGACACGTCCTGGAAGATGTTGCGACGCGCCAGAAAGCGGTTCGGCGACCGCGTCCATCTGGTGCGGGGCCACACGACGCACCTCCCGATCCGCACCGGTGCCGTCGACAGCATCGCGAGCTTCAACGGACTGCATGCTTCCGTCGACCGCACCGAGGCCCTCGAGGAGTTTCAGCGGGTCGGACGTCCGGGAGCCCACCTGTCGGGTACGGTCCTCGTGCGGGGACAAGAGTACCTCGCCGACGCCCTGCTCGACCGCTACGAGCGCTGGGGCATCATGCCGATGCTGAGGACCAGCGAGTTCCTGGTGAAGGAGATGCGCGCATCGGGGCTCGACGACGTCCACTTCGAGACGCGCGGGGCGGTACTGTTTTACTCGGCCGCAGCAGGGTCTCCTACTCGACCTTAGCGACGCCGTACTCGGCGTAGGCGGTCACGCCGCTCACGAAGGCGGAGTTCAGTTCCCGGCGGCTCATGATCGCGAGCTGCACCGCGGAGTCGACCTCCTCGTTCGAGTCGGCCAGTTCCCGAAAATCTTCCGACGGCAGTCGCAGAATGGTCGTGTCGCGCACCGCTCGAACGTCGGCCAGGTACGGCTCGTCGTTGAGGCAAGATGCCAGACCGAAGAACTCGCCTTCCCGCAGCGTCAGCAACTCCTTTCGCTCCGAGCCGATCTGTCGCTCGACCACGACCTCTCCGTTCACGATGAGATGGAGGTGGCGGCACGCGTCCCCTTCGTGGATGAACGCCTCGTCGGCGACGACCTCCTGAAGCTCGAACTTTCGCGCGATCGCCTCGCGCCCCTCGGCGCCCAGCGGGCGGAAGATCGCGCTCCCCGCGAGGAGGTTATTGAGCATCCTCTGGTAATAGAAGTCCCAGAGAGCATCCCACACCTCGGGATGCCGATCCCCTAGCTCCGTCACGACGTTCTCGTGGATCGCGAGGAGCTCGCAGTCCGACAGCGCGAGCACGCTCGCAGCGCCGCTCCGTCCGGTCAGCAGCCGAAACTCCCCGAAAAACTCGCCCTCCTGCATACGGGCGAGCTCGACCGTCGCATCGTCGAACTCGCGGGTCACCACGATCTCGCCGCGGACGATGATGTAGAGGGTTCTGGAATCGTGTCCCGGGCTCAGGATGACCTGTCCGGCTGGAACCTTCTGAAGGTCCATGAGGGGCAGAAGCCCGGCGAAAGCCTCGGCCGGGAGCTCGCTCAACAACGGTATCTTCGGCAGACTCTCTCGGTTCACTCGAAAGACGGCGGGGATCGACTCGCTTATCTCGCTCGCCGTGAACTCTCCGACCTCGCCCTCGAAATTCTCGAGAAACTCGAACTCCACGTCGGAATCGCTCAGCTCGAGACTCTCCATGTCGAAGACGTTGACCTCGAACTCTTCGACGTCGTCACCTTCCAGCAAGACTTTGATCTTGTTCGGGTCGAGCGGGCGCACCGGGCGGGTCGTCGTGTCGAGAAGCTCGCCTTCGTCGACGTCGGAGTATTCGTCGAGGACGTGCAAATCTTCGCGCGGCAGGGGGGACGTCGTGGAGTCGTCGTTGTCGGCGTCGAGGTCGAGCGGGCTCGTCTCCTCTGCGGCGAGCGAATCGAGCGTCTCCGGCTCGACTTCGTCGATGTCGCCATCCGGGACGACCCGTCTCTTCGTGGCCTCCCCCGGCTTCAGCTTGTCGAGGGTGATGGGGGTCTGATCGTCGAGTGGCGCCCCACCCTTCGACGTGATCGCCGAGCTCGGCATCGCACGAGCCGGGGTCTGGCGCGCGACCATCGGGTCGAGGGGTCTCGCTACGCGCAACGACTCCCCGGTGGCATCGGGAACTTGCGCGAACAGCCGTGCGAGGAAGAACTGAACCTCGCTGTGGTTCGGCTCCAGCTCGAGCACTGCCTTGCATGCAGCGATCGCCTCCAGAGGTAAGCCCTCTGCGGCGAGGAGCTTCGACGCGGTCACGTACTCGGCGACGGCGTGCGAATCTCTCCCCATCTGCCGAAAGATGGCAGCCAGGCGCAGACGCGCCTCGAGGTTCTCGGGCTCGTCTTTGAGGACCCGCTGGTAGTACGCCAGATATTTGCGCAGCTTTTCGGACATCGTCCCGCTTTGAAAACAGCGCTGAAGTGTGCGAGGCGAGGGCAAAGTTGTCAAACGAGGTTGTGCCTCCCCCCCATTTCGTGTATTGCTCCGCGTCCAATTGGCTTCACCCCCGGGCAACCACGCTCCGCTGCATTAGGGCACGAGCGTTCGCGATGACGAGGGGGCGACATGGAGGCACAGATGAAAGGATTGATCGGAAAGAAAGTCGGCATGACTCAGATCTTCGGCGAAGACGGCAACCGGACCCCGGTGACCGTGATCGAGGTCGGAGGCAACGTCGTCATCCAGAAGAAGAGCGAGACCGGTAAAGACGGTTACGCCGCCGTGAAACTCGGCTACGGCGACGCTCACAAGCACGAAAAGGACGGCGAAGAGCCGCGTTGGCGACTCAGCAAGCCCCGCGTCGGTGTGTTCGCGAAGGCGGGCATCGACACGCCGAAGCGCCACGTTCGCGAAGTGCGTGTCACCGAGAGCGAGCTCGACGGCTACGAGGTCGGTCAAACGGTCGGTGCGGACATCTTCAAGGCGGGTGACTGGGTCGATGTCGTCGGTACCAGCAAGGGTCGCGGCTACACCGGCGTCATGAAGCGTCACAACTTCGCAGGCGGCAAGGCGAGCCACGGTGTGCACGAATACTTCCGCCACGGCGGCTCGATCGGCGCCTCGGCGTACCCCGCCCGCGTCTTCCCCGGAAAGAAGATGCCCGGTCAGTACGGCAACACCCGCGTGACGGTTCAGAACCTCCGCGTCGTCGCCGTGCGCCCCGAAGATGGAGCGATCCTCGTCAAGGGTGCCGTCCCCGGCCCCAACGGCGGCATCGTGATGCTCAAGTCGGCGATCAAGAAGATCCACAACTGACTCGATGCACATCGCAAGAACGAAAGAACGGCGAGCCTCGGCTCGCCGTTTTCTTTTGTCGTGGACCTGTGTGGGAGCGCTCGCTCTCAGTACGCCAGGCCGAGCCCCATCAACAAACCATGGTTGGTGAGCGCGTAGACGCGGCTCGACCCCTTCTCAGGCGGAGCGAAGAAGCCAGTCGTACCGCGCCATTTCGTGAAGACGTGGCCCGTCTGGCCATCCAGGACATAGACCGGTCCGTCGGTCGTGAAGATCAGGACGTAGTTCCCGAAGGCGACGACGCCGCCCGGCAGCGCTCCCTTCAGGCGGAACCGCCACTTCGGCTCACCCTCTTGCAGATCGTAGGCGGTGACGTACCCGACGGCCGACGCGACATAGGCCGTGTCCGTTCCGTAAGCGACATCCGCGGCGCTCTCGACATCCTGCCGCCAGACGATCTCCCCGGAGGCGCGATCGAGGGCGAAGAGTCCGCCCGCGTAGGAGAGCGCGAAGAGCCTGCGCCCGCGAAGTTCCACCGCTCCGTCGACGTCGACGAACGCGTCGAGCCCACCGCTCAGGTCCGCTTCCCAGACCTTCGTTCCCGCGTCGATGTCGAGCGCCAGTAGCTTTCCGTCGGAAAAACCGCAGTAGACGACATCGACGTCGACGACCGGCTGGCAGCTACCCTTGATGGTGAAAAACTCGGGCACGTCGCGCGAATGACTCCAGATGGGCTCCCCGGTGCTGGCATCGAACGCCCAGAGGACGTCGTTGGCGTCGCTGTAGAAGAGGCGCCCGCGGTCGTACGCGCCGCGCGTCTCCACCGAAGTGCTCATCCGCTGCTGCCATTCGACCTCGCCGGTCTGCAGGTTCAACGCTCGCAGGTTGCCTTCCAGGTCCGCGACATACGCCTGCGTGTCGCCGACGACCGGGCCGGCGTGGACGCTCGCCTCGTGCAGCCGGGTTCGCCAGAGGACTGCACCGTTGGCGGCCTGCAGCTTCGCAACTTCACCCTGCTGGGTCGCCACCACGACCTCGTCGGTCGCACCGACGTGCGAGGGAGTGGCGAACTCCTTGGGCTCGACGTCGAGGTAGCGCCAGCTCGACATCTGCTGGTTCCACAGAAAGGCCAGATGCGGCGTCGGCGCGGAGGCGATGGTGTCGAAGGTCGCACCTCCCACGGCCTTCGGACCGGGGGTGCAACCGCAGAGGACCGCCGAAGCGGTCGCGACACCGAGCCAGTTTTTCAGATCGGTCGTCGTCACATCGTGGCCAGACGTCGTTCGATGTCGGCCTTGCTCGGGTGGTTCGGATCCTCCTCGAGGATCGAGTGGTAGAGCTTTCGTGCGTCTTCGCCACGGCCAGCACGCTCGAGGATGCGAGCCTTCTGGTAGTCGACGGCCGACGCGTAGCTGTCGTCGAGCTTCGAGAGCTCGTCGAGCGTCTCGAGCGCCTCGTCCCACTTCTCCGCGCTGGCGTAGACACCGGCGAGTCCCTGGAGCACCGGGACCTTCATGGAGTCGTCGTTGCTCGTGGCGCGGTAGGACTCGTAAAGCTGAATCGCCTCTTCGGTCTTGCCGAGTTGGGCGGCAGCCGAAGCTTTCATCAGCGTCGCAGCCTGAGCAATCTCACCCTGTGGGTGCTTCGACAGCGTTTCGTTCGCTCCCGCGTAGACCGCTTCCCAGCGCGCCTGATTGGTCTCGAACGTCTTCTCGGGGGCTTCGATGTCCGGGTTGCTCTTCAACGACTCGAGCTCGGGCGAACCCTCGATCATCGTAGAGTAGTCTTCGAGCGCTGGTGTGAGCGTGCTCGACGCCTCTTCGTTTTGCGATTCGAGGACCTGCAGGCCGAAGTAGCCACCGACGATGGCGAGGAACACGACACCGACGATCCCGAGGACGAGATAGCGGTTCTCCTCGACCCACGACGCGGTCTCCCACGATGCCTTGAGGATGGGGTCGGCGTCCTCGCCCAGCCTCGACGGCGCCCCGACCGGAGCACCGCTCTCGTCGAGGAGTTCCGGGGCTTCGCTCGGGTCGTTGCCGCTCGAGGAGTCTTTCTTTTTAATCTTGATGGCCATCCGCAGCGTCCCTACCCTGCGTGAAATTTCAAAACATCCGAATGTGCGGCCGGACTATAGTGGTGCCATGGTGCAGTGTCAACCAAGCCTGAAAAGCCTTTCGGCCGCTTGTTTCGCGGGGTTCGCCGTGCTCCTCGCGGCAGTGCCGGCGCGCGCCGAGGTATGGCTCTGGGCAGGCCCGACCATCGCCAATCTCACCACGGTGCGGGCGGGAGGACAGCTCGGACCGGGCGCGCAACTCGGGGTCGGCGTCGAACTGTCGGAGTCGTTCGCCGTCGTGGTCGATGCCGCCGCCAGCCACCACCCCGCCGCGCCCGAGTCCGAACTTCCTGCCGACCGAGTGCTCGCGACCTCGCTCGGCCTTCGGTACGACTTCGACGTCTTCACTTACGTCCCGTACGGCGGTATCGCTGGCGCATTTTACCTCGACGTCCCGGCAGTGACCGACGCGATTCCCGCGACGAACGCCGGCGGAAAGGCGTTCCTCGGCGTCGACTGGCGCTGGCATCGCAACTGGTCCGTCGGCGCGCACGCCGAGCTTCACCTCCTCCTCACGGACCTGAACCGTTTCCCCGTCTACAACTTCTTCGGCCTCAATCTCGCCTACCACATCCGGCTATGAGCCTCGCCCCACCCGCTACGTAGCGACGGGGTGGAGTGACGCTGCACCACCTCCTGTGGAAAACTTGCCACGACACGACATCCGTGTCATACCTCCCACGAACGGGCACGGGCCAACTCTCCGGTAAGGCGTGGAATATCAAGGAAATTCCACTCTACGGAGCACCTGGCACGTCTCCTGCTTTGTTGCTCGGTGCCGGATTAGGCCCGAGGTCGCGAGAAGGACCTCCGCGAACTTTTGAACTCGGCGTCACCGAAGACGCCAACACGACTAGGAGAAGTAGATGCGTAAACTGATCATGACTGCTGCTGCCGTCGCCCTCGTGGGCGCCGTCGGATGTGGAAACAACAACGGTGACAACAACGGAACGAACAACGGCACCGCCGGTTCCAACAACGGCACCGCCGGTTCCAACAACGGCACCGCCGGCTCCAACAACGGGACCGCCGGTTCCAACAACGGCACGACCGCCGGTTCCAACAACGGCACGACCGCCGGAACCAACAACGGCACGACCGCCGGAACCAACAACGGCACGACTGCCGGGACGAACAACGGCACCACCAATGCCGGTCCGAGCGACAACTGCGCGAAGTACTGCGAGCTCGTCCTCGCCAACTGCACCGGCGCCGACGAGATCTACGCCGACGAGGCCACCTGCCTCACCGCTTGCGAAGGCTTCGACGACAACGGCACCGATTGTGCGACCGATCCGTCGACCTGCTCCGCCGAGACCACCGGCGTGCAGTGCCGCGTCTACCACGCAAGCGTCGCCGGGACCGACGCGACGACGCCCCCGGTCCACTGCCCGCACGCCGCAATCGACGGCGGCGGCGTCTGCAACTGACGCTTCTCTCCCCACGGGGGGAATGCGACGGGCGGGCCTCCGGGCTCGCCCGTTTTTTTTGCCCGCATCTTCCCCTTTTCGCCGTCGAACGTCGTAGTCTCTGGTTGGCAGGCGCCCCAGTGCGATGCTAAGTCTCACCGTCATGATCGACCTGCGAACGTTCACGTACATCGACATCCTCCAGCCCAAGCTGGCGGGCTTCCTTCAGACCGTGTGCCAGGGCTACCAGCCGCTGGAGGATCAGGCGGTCCTCTACGTCGAGGTCGCACCCGGCATCTCCATCAACCAGGTCACCGACGTCTGCCTCAAGCGGACCGACGTCCAGCCCGGGATGCAGATCGTCGAACGTGCGTTCGGCGTCCTCGAAGTGCATCACTTCGACCAGGGACAGATCCGCGAGGCGGGACAGGCGATCCTCGATTACTACGGCATCAAAGAGGAGGACCGACTCGCTCCCGTCATCAAGACCAACCAGGTCATCACGGGAATCGCCGGTCATCAGTCGATGCTCATCAACCGCATGCGCCATGGCGACCTCATCGCCGAGGGCGAGACGCTCTACGTGATGGAGTGTCATCCGGCGGGATACGCGATGATCGCGGCGAACGAAGCCGAGAAGGCGAGCCCGATCACGCTCCTCGAGATGCGCGCGGTCGGCGCCTACGGTCGCCTCTACCTCGGCGGCTACGAAGAGGAGATCGCCGAAGCACAGCGTGCGGTCACCGAAGCCCTCAGCTCGATCAGCGGTAGGAAGAACGAAGGTCGCTGAGCGCCGCCCTACCCCGTCACTTTTCCGATTCGCCCGACTCGTTCTGCTTCGCCCGCTCTTCGGCGTCGCGCTTGGCACGTTCGATCGCCGCGCTCTCCTCGAGCTCCTCGATCTCCTTTCGCGCCTCCTCGATTCCCGACCGACGGTCGATCGTGTCGATCGTGGAATCGTACTCGTCCTTCATCTCCACCGGCGCGGACTCGCGCAGCTGTTGCAGCGCCGGGATCAGGTTCTCGTCTCGAGAAAACGCCAGCGCCCGAAGCGCGATCGCCTTGTCCTGATTCGACGGTCCCTCCCGAACGATCCGCAACAGCGCCTGCCCACCCGCCGGAGAATCTCGACGTCCGAGCGCGAGGAGCGCGCGCGTTCGCAGACGCTCGTTCTGACGCTCGCCAAGATCGTCGAACGGCTGACCGCGCTCCGCGAGTCGGATGAGAGACTCTTCACCCGCCTCGCTGTCGTCGAGCCCCAGTAAGTCGATGAGATCGCGCCGCATGTCCGCCGTGGTCGACTCGTCCCAGAGGAGCCTCGTGACGAGCGCCGGCGACATCGTGCGTTTCGCCCGCATCAACGCTTCTGCGATCACCGCGGCACGCGGCGCATTGACGTCCCTCGCGAGCTCCGCCTCCATGGCGGCGAGCGCCCCGTCGTCCCCCATCTCCGCGAGCACCGTGTAGGCTTGCTCCAGACCCGGCCTCCACGTCTCCGTCTCCGCGTACCTCTGAATACTCACGAGCGCCTGGCGGCGATCCTTGCGCTCCTGCAGTCCGGAAATCGCTGCGATGCGAACGTCGGGTGACTGGTCCAAAAGCCCCGCTTCCAACACGATCCGGGCATCGCGCCCGGCGTAGCGCGATAGAGACTCGAGCGCCTGCCGCCGAATCAAGGGGTCTCGCGCCTCGGTCGCGAGCGCGGAGAGCGTCGGAACGGCCCCCTCGGTACGGAAGAACCCGAGCGCCTTCATCGCCAGAAGACGCGGTCGACGCCGCTTGCTGTCGTCCAGAATCTCGAGCAGCACTTCGCTCGATTCGTGTCTCCCCTGCCCCCGGTAGTGCAGCTTGCGCCCGATCGCGTTGATCGCCATCAGCGCATCCACCCCTTTCGCCTGATCCACGTTGCTCCTCGCGACCTGGAACAAAAGCTTTAAGTTCTCCCCCTTCCCTCGTGCCACCGACCGAACCCGTTCGGCCCGGACGCGCTCCGAGCCCTCGCCGAGGCGATCGATGAGCGCAGCAACGGTGGACGGGTTTCCGAGGCGGCCGATCATCCGCGTCAGGTCCGTGTACTTTCTCTCGTTCTCCGGCGGACGCTCCTCCAAAACCTCGAGTAACGCTTCAGCAGCCTTCTGGTTGTGCGCGGAGAGGGCCGGCTTTACCAGGGTGTAAGCTTTGTCGCTGGGATGGGACTGCTCGAACATCTGGACCAGAATCTCGATCGAGGACTCCGAAGGAAGGCTTCGTAACAGCGGGATGACTCGAATGCGGTCCTCCTCGGTGCCCGTGAGCAGGACGTTGCGCAGGACGGCGACGAGCTGCTCGGCGAGCGGAGTCGTCAACTGAACGAGCCGGCGCGACTTGGCCCGGTCTTCGGCCTTCAGCAGCTTTTCGACGACGACGAGCGCCGCGACGTCGGGCGGCAGCCCCTGAAGCTCCGACACCGGCGTCACCTCGGAGATCGCGACCGACTCCGCTTTCCAGGCGTCCTCGCCTCGCCCCTTCCCCCGACGGCCATCGAGCAGCACCATCGTCATGCAGTTGGTCTGCACGGGCCGCGGAAGCCGCACGATGAGCCCGCCGTGGTCATCCACCACCCGATGGGGTGTCTCGGGAATCTGGGCGAGCACGCGGCTGCCGTCCGAAAAGGTGAAGAGCAGCTCGCGGGGCCGCGCGAAGGCTTCGAACTCTTCGGCGTTCGCACCGTTTCCGGGGTAGACGCGCACGGCGTGCACCTTGAGAGCGTCGTTCACTCGGGTCGTCGCGAACTCTCCCACGCCCAGCCCTGCCGCCCCTTCGACCCACGGTGTCGCGTTGTTCCTGTCCCCGAGCTCGAGCGGTCGAATCACGGTCCGGCTGTCGTCGGGGTTGTGCCGGTCGGTGGTCGCCGAGTACCAGAGGTAGAACCGATGATACGGCGACGGCTCGAACTTCTCTTTTGGAAGCTCCGCCTTTACCGTCGTGGCCCCCTTGGCGAGCGTCTTGACGTCGAGTCGGCTGCGAAACGCCATCCGCTCCGGGATGAACGTCTGGTACGCGGCGAGGTTCGTGCCGCAGAACCGCGTGTTCTCCGAGCTGCGGAGGCGAATGAGCTCGTCCTTCTTGTCTTCGCGCCGAATGACGAGTCGGTCTCCGCCGTCGATCGGCGAGTTCCGGGTCGAAGCGATCTGCTGCCAGACCTGGCCTCGCTCCCCCGATTTGACTCCGTAAGCCCATGCAACCTGCGCGCGCTCGGCCGCCGGCGGTGCGTCGGCCCCCGGTAGAGGCGTCGCCTCGAAGATGACGACGACGACGTTACCGAACCCCTGCACGATCACGTCGTAGCCGTAGTATTCGGCGCCGAACCACTCCGGGAGCGTCGCCAGACCGACCGTTTTGTTTCGCCCGCGGTCGACCAGGCGAACGTTCCACCCTGTCGCCGTGGAGCTGCGGTGCATCCAGAGCGAGACGCCCTCTTTGCCCGCGACCTTCTCGATCGAGCGGGTGAACCGCACGACGTCTTCTGCGCCGACGTCGCTCGGCTGGGCGACGGCCGGCGATGGTACGAAGGGCGTCGTGAGCGCACACGCGACCCCGAACGCAGCGCAAAGAATGAGTCGTTTTGGAAGTAGACGTTGCAAGGCAACTCGTCGCCAATATGCTACCAACGCCACCATACTACGCCCGCACCCCCCCGAAATGCCACACCCACACCGCCACATCGTGCTCGCGAGCGGCTCTCCACGCCGCAAAGAGCTCCTCGAGGGGCTCGGATTTCGCCTCACGGTCTTGCGCGCCGACGTCCCCGAAGTCCCCGCCCCCGACGAGTCTCCCAGCGCCTACACGCGTCGACTGGCGCACGAAAAGGCGAGCGCCGTCGCCGCCCGCCTCGACCGAGAGCATCCCGACTGGGTGCTCGCCGCGGACACCGTGGTGGTCTTCGACGACCGAATCCTGGAGAAGCCGGCCGACGACGAGGATGCGGTCCGCACGCTGCAGGAGCTCAGCGGGGCCCGCCATCAGGTCGTGACCTCGTTCTGCTGGCGACACCGCGACGGCCGCGATCTCGTCGACACCGTGGTCACCGACGTCTCCTTTCGCACTCTGCCCGACGCGTGGATCCATGCCTACGTCCGCTCCGGCGAGCCGATGGACAAGGCAGGCGGATACGGTATTCAGGGCCGCGCCGCGGCATTCGTCGATCGTATCGAGGGTTCGTACTCCTGCGTCGTCGGCCTCCCGGTCTGCGCCGTTCTGCAGCGGTTCGAGGAGCTGGGAGAGCTGGAGACCTTCCCGTTCGCCGAGGCGAGTTCATGACTGACTTCGCCGCCAACCTCGCGATGGTGGAGGCCCGCATTGCCGCGGCGTGCGAAAGCGCGCGACGGAACCGGGCCGACGTGCGCCTCGTCGCGGTGTCCAAGGGGCACGAAGTGGCAGCGATTCGAGCTTTCTACGAGCTCGGCCTTCGCGATTTCGGCGAATCGTACGTCGGCGAGTGGCAGGCGAAGCGGCCCGAACTCCCGGACGACATTCGCTGGCACTTCATCGGAGCACTGCAGTCGCGCAAGGCCCGCGAACTCGCGGACGCCGTACACCTGATCCACTCCGTCGACCGGATGAGCCTCGCCCGACAGATCGACAAGAGATGGACGGAGCCTGCGGACGTGCTGCTGCAGGTCAACATCGACGACGACGACGCCAAATCGGGTTGCGAGCGTGCCGAGACGGCTTCGCTGCTGCGCCAGATCCTGGCGGAATGTCCCGACGTCCACGTGCGCGGGCTGATGACGATCCCGAGCCTCGCCTTCTCCGAAGCGCCGGAAGGACGCCCCAACCCGTTCGCAGACCTTCGAACACTCCGTGACGAGCTCCTCGCGGAATTCGACCACGAGAACGCCCCCCTCACCGAGCTGTCGATGGGGATGACCAACGACCTGGAAATCGCCGTTCGTAGTGGCGCCACACTCGTCCGCGTCGGCACCGCTCTCTTCGGCCCGAGGAACCCATGAAGCTCTCGAATTTCGACGTCGTGTTGATCGGATGCGGCCAGATGGGGAGCGCGCTGATCCGGGGGGCAGTCGCCCGCGGCGTACTGCGCGCAGAACGCGTGACGCTCGTCGACGCCGACCCCGACAAGGTCACCGCCCTCGCCGGCTCGATCGACTCACCCGAGGTCGTCCCCGAGCGGGGGGATCGAACGCTGTGGATCGTCGCGGTGAAACCATGGGACGTCGCGACGGCACTCGCCGAGCAAGAACTCGCGCCCGAAGACGTGGTCGTTTCGGTGGCGGCGGGCACCACGCTCGCCACGATCGGCGGCGCAGCGGGGTCCCCCCGGTCCGTGGTGCGTGCGATGCCCAACACTCCCGCCCTCATCGGGCGCGGCATCACCGGGATTTACGGCGAGGACGACGAGGCGGTCTCCGTGGTGAGAGAGCTCTTCGAGGCCGTCGGGGATGTGGTGGTGCTCGACAAGGAATCGCAGTTCGACGCCGTGACCGCAGTGAGCGGAAGCGGCCCGGCCTACGTGTTCCTGGCGATCGAGGCCCTGGCAGACGGCGGCGTCTTGATGGGTTTGGGCCGCGAGACCGCGCTGCGACTCGCGGTCGCAACGGTCGAGGGAGCCGCGGCGCTGGCGAGCGAGACCGGGGACGCGCCGAGTGTGTTGAAAGACCGCGTCGCTAGCCCGGGCGGGACTACGATCGCAGGGCTCGAAGCACTGGAATCGAAAGGATTTCGGGGAGCACTCATCGCGGCCGTCCGCGCGGCGGCGGAGCGGAGCAGAGCCCTCGGTCAGGACGACTGAAGCTCGCGCTCGATCTCGCGCGATTCGACCCACTCGGGCGTCTTCTGCGAGTCGATGAGGTGCAGGTGCATCTCGAGCGTCGCGCGAAGCTCGGAGACCGCTCGGACCCGTCGTTCCCGCAACTCGCGAACCTCTTCGCGCGCCTCTGTCACCTCGACCTGTGCTGCCGCGCTCGCCCGCTCGGCCTCCGCCTGCGCCACTTCCCGGATGCGGTCGGCATCCGCCTGAGCTTCGGCCCGGATGCGCTGAGCCTCGAGCTCCGCTTCCGCCACGAGCACCTCGGCCTCGCGCTCCGCCCTCTCTTTGGTCTCGATCGCGGTGGTCCGAGCCATCTCCAGGGTCTCTTGGAGGGACTTCTCGCGCCGCCGGTAGTCGGCGAGCTCGGTGCGAGCGGTCGTCAGTTCTCGTTCGTGCTGGCGGCAGAGCTGGACGAGGTCTTCGAGCTCTCGCGCCACGACGACGAGGAACTCGCGCACCTGGTCGGTGTCGTAGCCGCGGAATCGGCTCTCGAAGCGTTGGTGGGCGATGTCTTCGCTACTGAACTTCATGCGGACCTCCGTGTGCCGAACTATCCTACATCGACGTGGAAAGATCCGAAGTTTTTGGCGCTGCCCCCCCCTGCGACGGGGGGATGGCGTTGCGGGAAGGGACTCAGAGTTCGACGGCGCAGAACTGCTCGTAGTCGATGAAGCCCGTGAACTCCGCATCTTCGCCGCAAGCGGGGCAAGCCGGGTCGCGGCGCAGCTTCAGCTCCCGGAACTCGGTGCGGAGACCGTCGAACGCCAGGAGGCGTCCCTTGAGCGGCTCGCCGACCCCGAGGAGAAGCTTCACGACTTCGTTGGCCTGCAACAGTCCGATGATCCCCGGCAAAACGCCGAGGACACCCGCTTCCTGGCACGACGGTGCGAACTCGGGCGGCGGCGGCTCCGGGTAGAGGCAGCGGTAGCAGGGACCGTCGTGGGGCACGAACGACGTGACCTGGCCCTCGAAGCGGTACACGGACCCGTGAACGTTCGGAATGTCGAGGTGCACGCAGGCGTCGTTGATGAGGTAGCGCGTCGGGAAGTTGTCGCCGCCGTCGACGACGAGGTCGTAGCCCTCGAAAATCTCGAGCACGTTATCGCTCGTCAGCCGCGTTGGATACTTGTTCACGACGACGTCGGGATTCAGCCCGCGAATCGTCGCCTCCGCCGAGTCGACCTTGGGGGTGCCGACGCGGTCGTCCGTGTGCACGACCTGGCGCTGCAGGTTCGAACGATCCACCACGTCGTCGTCGATGATGCCGATCGTTCCGACACCGGCTGCCGCGAGGTAGAGAGCTGCGGGGCTACCGAGCCCCCCCGCCCCGAGCATCAGCACTTTCGAGTCGAGCAGCTTCTGCTGCCCCTTCTCCCCCACCTCCGGGATGATGAGGTGCCGGCTATAGCGCGTCTGCTGTTCGGACGTGAGCGCGCGCGGAATGTCGAACTTCAGCCCGCGCCGTTTCCACGCACCGAATCCGCCCGCCATCGACTCGACGTTCTCGTAACCGAGCTCCTCCAGCGTCCTTGCGGCGAGCGCGGACCGCGTCCCCCCCGCGCAGTAGACCACGACGGGCTTCGACTTGTCCGGAACCGCGCTCTCGATGCGCAGATCCAGCAGTCCTCGGGGAATGAAGATCGCGCCGGGGATGTGTCCGTCGACGAACTCTTCCCGTTCGCGGCAATCGATGATGGTGACGTCTTCGTCATCGAGACGAGCGGCGACGCCGTCCACGTCGGTCTCACGAATCTCGGACTTCACGCGGCTGATGAGTTCGTCGAATGTCGGCACTTCGTTCTCCTTGCTGCGCCCGCCTCACGACGAGCGACCGTGGTGTTCCGGCAATCCATACCAGTCTAGTAGGGATTGTTCAACTCTTTGGATGCAACTCGAACGCGGAGGATTCGTAGTGCGCGGTGGCGGTGCGCGGTGCGCTGTGCGCTGTGCGCTGCCGGCGTCAGCCGGCGTCCGCGCGAAGCGCGGTGTAGCCCGGCGCGTAAGCGCCGGGGAGCGGCGAAAAGCGCCGAAGGCCCGCCACCACGCGACGTGTCCCATCCCCTCGTCTCGAACCCTAAAAGAGAGCGGAGACGGAGCGGCCGTCGTGAATGCGGGCGATGGCGGAGGCGAAGAGGTCGGCGGTGGAGAGGATCTCGATTTTGTCGGACGTCGACTCGACCGGCATCGTGTCGGTCACGATGACCTTGTCGATCCAGGCATTGTCGATGCGTTCCACCGCGCCGGGGCTGAAGACGGCGTGCGTCGCGGCCGCGATCACGTTCTTCGCGCCATGCTTCTTGAGGAACTCGGCTGCGGCGACGAGGGTGCCACCGCTGGCGATTTCGTCGTCGACGATCAACGCCGTCTTGCCCTCGACGTTTCCGATGAGATGAACCGCTTCGGGCTTGGTATTGTCGCCTACGCGGCGTTTGTCGATGATCGCGAACTGCAAGTCGAGGCGGTTCGCGTAGCGGCCGATGTCCTTTGCTTCTCCGACATCGGCGGCGACGAGGATCCAGTTGTCGAGGTCTTCGCGGCGAAGACGGTCACAAATCGGACCAGCGCCCAGCAGTTGGTCGACAGGGATGTCGAAGAAGCCCTGCGCCTGCGGGGTATGCAGGTCCATCGTCAAGACGCGGTCGGCGCCGGCCGTCTCGAGGAGGCGCGCGACGAGCTTCGCGGTGATGCTGATGCGCGGTCGGTCCTTCTTGTCGCTCCGGATGTAGGGGATGTACGGCATCACAGCCGTGATCCTCGCCGCCGACGCAGACTTGAGGGCGTCGATCATCATCAGGAGCTCGAAGAAGTTGGTGTGCACGGGCGGGCAAGAGGTCTGAACGACGAAGACGTCGCACTCCCGGACGTTCTCGTCGACCTGGGTCATCAGGTTGTCGTTCGAGAACCTGACGGTGTGAGCCGCGCCGAGGGTGATGCCGAGATTTTTGCAGATCTCGTTCGCCAACTTCGGGTGACTACTACCCGAGAAAACCTTCAGCCGTGCTTCCACGTGCGCCTCGCGTTTGGGGACTGGGTCCAGTCACGTTGTACCTAACCGCCCGCAGCGCGCCAAGTACCCCACTGGCTCGGCCTGCGCTGATTCCATTCGAGTCAATCGACGCCTTCGGCCGCTGCCCGAGCGTCGGTGAGAAAGTCGCGCAGCGACCGCTCTGGATCGTAGAACTCGAGGAAGTCCTCGACGGAGTCCCGGGTGGTCTCGCGACCGACAATCTCCGCCCATTTGATGAACGGCACTAGATGCGGCCGCGCCTTCTTCACCTCGAGCGCCAGCATCTGCGCCGTCGCCCCACCCGCCTCGAGAAACCCGGTCGACTCGTAGTCGGCGAGGAAGAGATCGTGATCCCAATCCACCTGACGGTGTGTGACCTCGACCCTCTCGTCGTCCGTCTCGAAGAGCGCGTACTGGGCGCGGGTGTCTCCGTTGAACGGCAACCCGACCGAGCCGACGTTGACGACCAGCTCGTCTCCCAGTCGCCGAACGAGCGGACGATGTGTATGCGCGACCACGAGCACGGGCTCGTCGATCGCGTCGAGATGCTCGCGAAAGACGTGTTCCTCCGTCCAATCTCCGAGCCCTTCCATGTGCGAGGCAGGGCTACCGTGGAACAGCCGAATGCGAGGATCCACCGACGACACGAGGGAGAACGGCAAGCTCTCGAGATGCTCTACGTCTTCGTCCGTAAGACCGTCGCTCATCCACCGATAGCAGGCGAGGGTCGGGTTTGAGTCCCACTCCGCGTCGAGCGCATCGCGCCGGATGTCGAGCAGGAAGTCCTCATGGTTTCCGCGGGTGCTGGAAAGACCGTGGCGGCGTGCGATCGACAGCACCTCGCTGTTCAGCGGCCCCCGCCCTACCATGTCGCCGTTGATGATGATCTCGTCGACCTCGAGCGTGTCGATGTCGTCGAGCACCGCTCGAAATGCGTGCGGATTTGCGTGGATGTCCGCGATGATCGCGATGCGGGCCATGCTTCAGCCTTCCAGTAGCAGGACGAGAAGTTCGGCGTCTTCGCCGTTGTCGGCGTAATACCTCGGGCGTGACCCGATCGGGACGAACCCCATCGACTCGTAGAGCGCCTTCGCGGGCGTGTTCGTTGCCCTCACCTCGAGAGACACTAGGCTCGCCTGCTCCTTCAGTCCAATACGCTCGAGCTCGTCGAGCAACGCGCGGGCGAGCCCCCGCCGCTGCGCGCGCGGGTGAACGCAGATGTTGAGCACGTGAAGTTCGTCGTGAACGAGCCAGAACGTGAGGAATCCCACGACCCCCTTCCCATCGCGCTCCTCGACGACCCACGTGCGCGAAAACTCGAGGTCGAGTTCCTTTCGAAACACGCCGATTGGCCACGGGGCGGGCTGGCAGAGTTCTTCGATACGAACGACCTCCGGGAGGTCGTCCTCGGTGGCGAGCCGCATCAGGTGGCCGTCGTCGATCGGCCCGCAGGGATCGAACGCGGCGGCATTCACGTCTGCAGGCCCGTGAGCTGACAGATCCTGTCCCAGAGCTCGTCGCGGCCGATCTCCTCCGTCGAAGAGAACAAGACGAGGTCTTCGACGTTGGCGCCCAGCTCCTTCGCGAACTTGTGCCGTGCGTTGTAGCGCTGGTTGCGGGTCAGTTTGTCGGCCTTCGTCAGCACGATGATCGGCTGGTAGTCGAAGTGAGGTGCGGCCTCGATCAGCATCATGTCGTCCTCCTCGAAGCCTCGCCGGATGTCGACGATGCAAACGACGCCATAGAGCCCCTGCCGCTCGGCGAGGTATGCCTCGATCATCTCGCCCCAACCGTACCGCTCGGACTTCGAGACCTTCGCGTAGCCGTAGCCCGGGAGGTCGACGAACGATAGCGCGTCGTTGATGCGAAAGAAGTTGATCAACCTCGTGTGGCCGGGCTTCCCGCTCGTCTTGACCAGGTTCTTTCGGGCACAGAGCGCGTTGATCAGCGACGATTTCCCGACGTTGCTGCGGCCCGCGAACGCGATCTCCGGCAGAGCCGAAACGGGGAAGTCACGTGGGTAACGCGCACTCTTCACGAAGGTTGCACTGTTCACTTTCATCACATGATCCCGACACTGAACCCGAACAATGCTCCGAAACGGAACGCGAAGCCAGCAGCCAGGAAGACGAGGGCGACGATGACGCCTGCCGACACCTCTCCCACGAGCTCCGTGAGGCGGTTGCGCGGAGCCCACCCGATCCCGAGCAGACCAGTACCCGTGACGAGGACTCCCACGTGGGCCCACTCGCCCGGTGCTCCGAGGCCTGGTGAGCCGAGGAGCGCCTCGTGAACCAGGAGCGCCACGAGCCAACCGAGCCACAGGAGCGCGACCCCTCGCGCCGCGTCGTCGCGGGCGCTCCATCGGTCGTCCACCGGGTGGTCGAGATCTCGCGCCTGCCAGCACGACAGCGCACCGACGATGCCGACCAGCGAGCAGAACCCGAGCGCGAAGATCTCGGGGGCCATCAGGGCGAGCGACACGAAGATTTCGTCGGCGCTCGACCAGTCGCCCAAAATTTGAACTCGATCCCCGACGTTGCGGTTCAGAAGCAGTTGCTTCACATACTCGGAGTACGGCGTCGCATCGGGCCTTGCGAGCCCGCTGCTCGTCGGCCCGATGCTCATCAAGAACGCCCCCGCGGCCCCGGCGAGGGCGAACAGGCCGGCGATCGACAGGCGGCTCGACCGGCGCGACCAGAGCGCAGCCGCCGTCAAAACCCCGAGGCCCGCGATCGTAGCGAGCGCGAAGAAACCGTTGGGCACCGGAGCCGCGACAGCGAGCCTGAGCCCGGTTTCGAAGCCCGGGACCGGCGGCAAGATCCATTGTAGCGGCCCGTCGACCGTCGAGAGCGGAAACCCGTAAAACGCTTCGGGGAGGCTGCTTCGCCCCGTTCCCGCGATGAGCGCGGCACCGGCCGCACCGGCCGCGGCGAGGCCGATCCCCGGGCCCACGGGACCACGCGCCCGCCCCGCCGCCGACATCAGCACGGCGAGTCCGGCGCAGGTGGCTGCCCACGATGCGGTGAAAACAACGATCTGCCGGGGCCACGAGCTCGCGGCGTCCAGAATTCCAGTCAGGCAGACCATCGCGAGCATCGCCGGCACCAGCACCCCGAAGCCGAGACCTACGCGGCGAGCCTCGGGGGCCCTGCCGCTCGGACGCAGGACGGCTAGCGCCACGAGCGCCGCCGTCGAGACGGCGACCGACAGGGACGCGGTCGTGCCCGCGTCGAACTGCAGGTAAGCGAAACCACCCACGGCGCCTAGCCAGGAGACGGCGTTCACGATCCGCCACTCCCGCAACGTACTTCGGAAAGCGGATCCATACGTCGCGGCGGCGAGGACGAGGACTACGATGGGCGCGATCGTGCTGATCATTCCGACTCGTCTCCAGGGGCGACGGCGCTCGATTCGTCTTCGTCTTCGATACGCACGAGCATCAGCCCGAGCCCGAGGACGAACACGAGCCCAAAGGCGGCGACGCCGCCGCCGTAACGGGTCGACGCAAACGAGAACACCGCGACCGGCGCCGTCTGGATGCCATTCAGGCGAAACTCCGTCATCGGCTCTTCGAGCGCGGAATCACGCTCGAACACCCACGCGGAACGACCGTCCGGGCGCACGATGTGGACGGCCGGGCCGAGCCGCCCCACGTAATTCTTCACGACCTCGCGAATCTCGAACTGCTCGCCGTCGGGGGTGAACCTGACCTTCTGGCCCGGCGCCGCCAGCACCTCGATCCCTCCCTTCATCTCGATGCGGGCGGCGAAAAAGCGCGGGTCGACCTCGACCCCGATGAGCGCGACGTCGACCGTTCGCACGGGGAGCGGATCGCCGATGAAGACGTCGTTCATGACACCCGCCTCTTCGCCCGCCGTCTTCAGCTCGACCGTCGCTTTGCCCGCCGCAGCGTCGAGCGAGACGAGCCGAATCTTCTGCGGCAACATCACCTTTACCGTCCGGCCGCTCGCGATCGACGGAAAGGACTGAATCGTCTGATTGGGAGCGATAGACACCCGCGACGTCGGAAGCTTGGCCTGGGCGCCGAACCAGAGGAAGAGCGCCCCCGTGGCACCCACCACCATCGCGGCGAGCGATGCGAACGGGATCCACCTGGCCCACCGAATTCGCCGTCGTCCCCGCGAGGAGATCACCCCCTCGCTCCATTCCGCCGCCAGCGCTTTGCCGAGGATCACCACGGAAGACGCCGCGATGAGACTCGCAGCGACCCGGACGGCATCGGGGAAACGAAACGCGGCGGTCCACCAGCCATACGACGGCGACTCGGGAAGACGCGTGGTCGGACCGATGAGCAGGACGAGTCCTGCCACCAGCAGCAGCGTCCCGGCGAACTCGGGACGCGTGGCAAACCGCCATCCACGTTCCAGCCACACGTTGGCGACCGACTTCTTCGTGGCGTCCGACTTTCGCCGCCGCCGTACTTCAGACCGCTTTTTCGCCATCGTGCAAGGCCCAGCCCATCGGAGTTTCGCGCATGGACCCTATGACGCGGGCGATCGAAGTGTCAACGACGGGCGGCCATGCAAACAGTGCGTCCGCGCGGCCCGCGGCGCGCGTCTTCCCGAGTTGACGTCGCCATCCAACCATCTGCGTGGTATCTCTTTTCGCATGCTAGACGACTTCCAGATCATCGGCCTGACGGGTGGCATAGCCACGGGAAAGTCGACAGTGTCCGCCCTGCTGCGCGAGCGCGGTGTACCCGTCGTCGACGCCGACGTGGTGGCGCGCGAGGTGGTCGAGGTCGGCTCGCCCGGACTCGAGGCGATCCGGAGACGGTTCGGCTCCGAGGTCCTTCGCCCCGACGGTTCGCTCGACCGCGAGGCTCTCGGCCGCGTGGTCTTCAGCGATACCGACGCACGTCGAGACCTCGACGCGATTACTCATCCCCGGATCGGACAGCGGATGATGCAGCACGGCGAGCGCTACGCGGCGGACGGGTTCGGGTGGATGGTTTATGATGCGGCGCTGATCGTGGAGAACGGTCTGCAGGCCGCCTTTGCGGGGCTCATCGTCGTCTCGTGCGCCCCCGACACCCAGCTGGATCGGCTCCTCGCGCGAGACGATTTGACGAGGTCCGAGGCTGAGGACCGAATCGCCGCGCAGATGCCCCTCGCCCAGAAAGAGAGCGCCGCCGACTGGGTGATCCGAAACGACGGCACACTCGATGACCTGCGGCGAAACGTCGACGCGCTGTACCAGACCCTGGTCGAAGAATTCGGGCCCCCCCGAACGGAGCCAACATGAAAAGAGACATCCTCCTCACCGGCTTCCCGAGCTTCGTCGCCCGGCGACTCCTCGACGTCATCCTCCGCGAAGAGCCCCAATCCTTCGTGAGACTTCTCGTCCGACCCGACTACGTCGACGAGGCCGAGCGCCGCATCGAGGAGTACACCAAGAAGCAGCAGGACCGAGTGCAGATCCTCGCCGGGGACGTCGTGGCGATGGACCTGGGCCTCTCGGGGACCGAGTACCTGGAAGTGATCGCCAACGTCACCGACGTCTACCACGTCGCCAGCATCTGGTGGCTGGGGGTCGACCGGCACACCTCCAACCAGGTCAACGTCGTCGGGACTCGCAACGTCGTCGACGCAGCCTACGAGATGAAGAACCTCAACCGGCTCAATCATTTCTCCACCGCGTTCGTCGCCGGAGACCGAACCGGCGTCATCATGGAGGACGAGCTCGACGAGGGTCAGAAGTTCCGCAACGCCTACGAAGAGACCAAGTACGAAGCCGAACGCACGGTCCAGGAGGCGGGCCGGCACATCCCGGTCAGCATCTATCGCCCCTCGATCATCGTCGGCGATTCGGGCACCGGCGAGATCGACAAGATGGCTGGGCCCTACTACATCATGAACGCGATCGTGCTCATGCCACCCAATGTGCCGATCCTCATGCCCGGCAAGGGAGACAAGCCGCTGAACCTGGTCCCGATCGACTGGGTCTGCGAAGCGATGCATTCGATCAGTCTGCTCGACGACAGCGCCGGAAAGACCTTCCATCTGTGCGACCCCAACCCGCTGTCAGCCCGCGGCGTGTTCGAGCTGGTCGCACGAAGCGTCGGCCGCCCCGCACCGGTCGGGCGCTTTCCCTACCGGCTCACCAAACTCGTGATGCGATTCCCCTACATCGAGAAGCTGACGCGTTCGCCTCGCCAGTTCATGGACGACTTCAACCAGCTCACGATCTACAACTGCATCAACACGTTTGGCGCACTCGGCGGGGACGGTACCTGCCCCCCCTTCCCTACCTACGTCGACACGCTCGTCGACTACATCCGCTCCACCGATTCCTCGCTGGATCTCGATCTCCCAAATCCGGGCGAATTGTTGGGCTGACCAACACCGTCCCGGAGAACGAGAGCGTGGTTTGGGGGAGGAAGTCCGCGCAGCTCAGGCCTGCAAGGCCTGCTTGAGGCGCTTGATGTGAAGCGCCATGTCGGCGATGCCCTCGTGCCAACCGATCTCTTCGGCGATCGTTCGTGCCTGCTTGAAGTAGCGCTTCGACGCCTGAAGATCGTTGGCCTCCATCAGCGCGATCCCGAGGTTCGTCTGGATCTTGGCCTGGCTCAGCAGGTCGCCGGTACCGCGGGCCAATTGCAGCGCCTGCCCGAAGTACTCTTTCGCGGTGTCGACGTCGCGCGTGGAGAGCGCCAGCGCTCCGAGGTTTGACAGAATTCGAACGAGCCCCCGGTTGTCGCCAATCTCCTTGGCGCGGCGGAGCGCAGTGTTCAGATAGTTCTGCGCCTGCCCGATGTCTCGCTGCCGGATCAGCAACGTCCCGAGCTGATTGTACGCGGTCCAGTACAGTTTGCGGTCCTCTGGATCCTGCAGGTTGAGTCCGCCCTGGAGCTGATCCACCTTCTGTGACACTTCGATGAGGAGTGACCCTGCGTGGGTCAACTGATTCTGCGCCTCGAAGACCTGCGCGAGCGCGAGCAGCGCCCGGATCTCGAGCTTGAGGGCGCCGGTCCGCAGCGCGATGTCACGGACCTGCTGCAACGCCTGGATCGATGCTTCGGGGTCGGAGGCAGTGATGCCGAGCCGTCCCTTCTCGAGGAGAATCGTGCCGTGCAGGTCGCTCGGGACGTTGGAGAGGTCTCCGAGCTGCTCGAGGAGTTGCTGCGCCTCGTCGAGTCTCCCCGACTCGCGCTGGGCGATGAGCAGTTTCGCGGCGAGGGTGGAGAGCGTCCGGTTCGACAGTTCGAAGTTCTGGGCCGTGAGGAGCCTACGGCCCTCCTCGTACTGCGTGATCGCGCCCGGATAGTCGTACATGTCGAGGAGGACGTCCCCCGCGCGCCCGAGGTAGTGCGCAGCACCTTCCCAGCCCTGGACCGCCTTGTAGTGGAACGCGAGGTTCATCGCCCACTCCAGCGGATCGGTCGCGGCGAGGTCGGGCGCCTGCTCGAGGAATTCGATCACGCCGCTGTGGAACCGCCCGCGGCTGTCCTTGGGGAGTCGTTCGTAGACGACGTTTCGCAGCGCCCGCGGAGTGAACGAGATGTGCGAACGTTGGAAGCCGTCGTAGCTGGCCTCGAGGAAGCCCATTCGGATGAGCTCCGGGAGCACCATGTTAGGCCCCAGGTGAGCCGGCGCGATCTGGGTGAAGAACTGTTCGCGGAAGGACTCGCCGAGCACCGAAGCGATGGCGAGCAGATCGCGGTAGCTGTCCGAGAGTTCGTCCACTCGCTGCGCCAGAATCTCGTGGAGGCTGAGTGGAATCTGCGCCTCGAGGGCCTCCTTCGTCAGGACCTGCGTGGAGTCGACGTCTCGACGCAGAATCCGCACCATCTCGTTGAGGAACATCGGATTCCCGCCCGACTTGCCGAAGAGATGGTCGATCACGTCGGGCGGAGGAGTGTATCCGAGCGACTGAGCCACGAACTGGCGCGCTTCGGCGGCGCTGAAGCCTCCGAGGAACATCTTCTCGAAATTGCCCGGGAGCCCGTGATCGCGAACGCCCGAATCGGCGGTGAGCGACACGAGGAGGAGGACCGGCTGAGACTGAATCGCTTCCAGCAATCCGTCGATCACCCCCGTCTGGGCAGCGTCGTCGACGCGGACATCGTCCACCACCAGCAGGACCGGTCCCTTCTTCATCGCGAAGCGGATCATCCGGTGCAGGAGCGCGGACGAGAAGTAGACGAACGAATCCGAGTCCTGCCATGGCAGTTGCTGGCTGGTCCCGGCGAACGACGGCTGCAGGTAGAGCTGAACGATCGCTTCGGCTCCCTTGGTGACGCCAATCGACTCGCACGCCTTGCGGATGAGGGTCGCCGGATCTTTGTAGGTCGACGCGATCTGGCGGATGAGCGAACGCACGGCTGCGAGCGACTGACGCTCCTGAAGCTCGTCGTTGTCGACGACGAACGACTGCCAGTCTCCTTTGGCGAGGTCTTCGGCGAAGTGTTCGAGGATCGTGCTCTTGCCGCTCCCCATCTCGCCGATGACGGCGATACCGCCGCCCCGCGACGCCTTCGCCTCGCTCGCACGCCGGCGCAGCTCTTCGAATTGCGCCGGACGAGGAACGTAGACCTGAAACCCCTCGTCGTCGGGTGACTCCGCAGGAGCGGTGCGCATCTCGAGGGCTTCGGCCGCGATCTCCCCGCCGACACGCTTCTGCACGTCGAACTTCACGCGCTCGGCGGCGACCTCGATCAGGTCGATGTCGGCGACGACACGACCGTCGGTCGTCGACCTCGCGATCTCGACGGCTCGGTCCAGGGAGGAACCGAAGGCGGTGCCCCCCTTGCGATCCGAGAGATACACCTCACCGTAGCTGACCCCGAGCCCGAGGTGTGCGGCACCGGTCTCCAGGCTGCGGAAGCGCTGCTGGAGGGCCAGAGCGCACTCCACGGCCCTTACGTGGTCGCCGACCCGAGCCCGGTCGGCGCCGAACAAGATCGTGTAGGTACCGCCCAGGAAGCTGTCGATTTTCCCTTCGTAATGCTCGACGATCTCACGGATGACGCCTACTTCGGCCGCGGAGCGTCTCGCGATGTCCTCGGGATCGACCCCCTTTCCGGCTCGCGCACGCTGCTGAATCGCCAGCACCGCCACCTTCCGACGTTCGCCGGTCAGCGACGACTGCAGCTCCTCGATCGAGAAGGTCTGATCGAGGACCGAAGTTCCCGCGGCAATCCCCGTCGCGAGGCGCTGCGAATCGCCCAAACCGAACCCACCGGAACGGGCGAAGCCTCCCCCACCGCCCGTGCGTGTGGTGAACTGGGGTCCGCTCATCGGCTGGGACTGCGAGTGGGGCTGCGACTGCGAACCTACCGAGGCTCCGCTGATGCCGGAGAGGCCCGAGTCGTCGAGGCGCATTCGCCCCGTCTTGTCGTCCCACGCGTTCTCCAGGAACTTGGCGGCATTCTTGAGGTCCTCGCGCATCTCCGAGGCGGACTGGTACCGCTTCTCGGAATTGCGCTCCATCCCCTTGAGCGCGATGTCTTCGAGGATGGGCGGAATGTCCCATTCGTACTTCTCGTCGATCACCTCGGACGGGCGCTTGATCGGCATCTGCATGACTCGGCCGATGATGCTGACGGCGTCCTTGTCGTGGAAGATGCGCTTGCGCGTCAGCATCTCGTAGAGGATGACCCCCATCGACCAGACGTCGGCGCGACCGTCGAGGTCTTTACGCATGATCTGTTCGGGACTCATGTAGTCGAACGTCCCGACGATGTTGCCCGCCTGGGTGTAGGGTCCGACCTCCATCGCCGGGCCTTTCACCTTGGCGATGCCGAAGTCGAGCACCTTGGCGAAGTCGTCCTCGCCCGCGACCTTTTCCAGCATGATGTTCGCTGGCTTGAGGTCGCAGTGGACGATCCCGCTCTCGTGCGCCTGTTCCAATGCACTGAGAACCTGCGCGCAGATGTTGCAGATACGCACCGGGTTCAGGGGGAACTCTTTACGGATCACCCGCTTGAGCGTCTGCCCCGGAAGGTACTCCATCACCAGGAAGAGTGACCCATCGGGTTCCTTCCCGAAGTCGAGAATCCCGATGATGTTCGGGTGGCGAAGCATGTTGATCGCCTGAACTTCCCGCAGGAAGTAGTGCTCCCCTTCCGGGTTCGATTCGCTCGGTTTGAGGAGCTTGACGGCGACTTCGCGATTCAGCGGTGACTGGAGCGCCCGGTAGACGTTCCCCATGCCGCCTTCGCCGATCTTCTTTTCGAGGGTGTAGGTCTGTTTGAGGACTTTGCCGATGAGCGGATCGTCGTCACCTTTGACCGGTTCGACGGCGAGCTCGGGTAGGTCTTGGTTATCCGCCATCTTCCTGTTCCTGCGCAGCGTCGGCACCCTCGGCGCCCGCCTCTGGTTGTTCCGAACCCTCGCCGCCCTCGTCGGTGCCGGGATTCTCGAGGCGCATCAGTTCCGCGATGATCGACTCGCGCTTGGTGCGCTCTTCGGCGATCAAATCTTCTACCGTCTGCTGGAGCGCCGACTGGTTGGAGTCGAGCCACTGCATCCGCGACTTCACCTTCTCGGACGAGCGAACGAGCATCACGTACCACTGGTTGGGGTCGACCCCCTCCCCGGTCCCCTTGGTCAGATAGAACGTGTCCCCCCCGAGCGTCGTGAGTTCGGCCTGGGTCTTGTCCTCGTTGATCTTGATCTCGTCGACCAGCGCGCCGACCTTGTGACCTCCGGTCGCGTTGAGCCCTTGCGGCTGAAACACTTTCAGGAAGAGCCCCTTTCCGTCCTGGACTTCGTCGGTGAGGATCGAACCTGCCTGCTGTCGGGCAATCTTGTGGTCAGTCGCCGGGAGGTAGCGCCGGATCGTCTCGTCCATCTCGACGAGGTTCTCGTACTGCGTCTGGAAGTAGCCCCGCGTCGTCGGCGCGAGCCTGTCCCAGACCCCCTCGGCGTCGTTCGCCCACAGCGAGTTGATGTAGATGTTGTAGGCTCCTTCCGGATCGGTCGGGTCGACGTTCTCGTCGCACCCCGTCCCGAACGTCGTGGCGAGGGCCAGGACGATACCGAGGAGCAGCATTCTGAGCGGATTTGTCGGCATGGTACGCAGCGCGTGGCGGATCCGTGGACGGGCTTTCCGTTGGGATTGGTTCCAGACGCGAAAGTCTATCCCGCGCCCCGATTCCTTGTAAAGCACCGGCGCGGCGCGCCGGGCGGTCAATCGAGCGTCGACATGCCGTTCGGGACCGGAGGACACCCGAGCCGGCGGCAGCGCCGCTCGAACCATCGGCGCCAGTAGAAGTTCGCGTCCGCCTTCGACCACTCGAGGCTCGCGGGCTCTCGTCGGGAAAGCCGCATCAGCACCCGCTGGGCGTTGTAGGAGATGTGGTCGGCGTCGAGGACGGCGTTGGCCAGGGGCCACACGAACTTGAGCGCCAGACGGTCGACGTCATGGCCCCGCGCCTTGAATCCCAGGAGGAGCCATCTGTCGCGCGACAGTTTGCGATGCTTCTCCCACCACCGCTGCCACGTCGCGCCCAGGTCGGCCTCCGTGACGGGCGGGTCGAAGTTCGTCAGCATCGTCAACGCTCGATGCGACCGTTGCCGGACGGTCGGATCATCCACCTTGGTGAGCTCGATCAGCGGTTCGACCGGTGTCTTGGAGTCGGACCCCGCGAGCGCGTCTGCGACCATCGCACGAAGATCGACCTCCATGTCGGGCGCGAGCTTCGCGACCTGGGGACGAGAGAGGAGCTCCGCGAGGCTGTCGACGGACGACTTCGTACCGTAGTCGGCCACCGCCCAGATCATCTCCGCGCGCGCGAACGGTGACTCCTCGCTCACCAGCGCCGCCGTCACCTCGGCTTCGGCACGCCCCATTTGCGAGAGAGCGCGCGCCGCCGCAGCCCGCACCCGCGGGTCCTCGTCCTTCAACCGCGCCACGATCGTGCTCTGCGCCCCGCGTTCTCCCAGCAGCCCGAGGCGACGAACCGCGGCCAGCCGGTCATCGGCACCGCCCGACTCCGCCAGTTTCGTCGCACGCGTCACCGTCTCCTCGTGCGCCGACCGATGAGCGTCGAAGCTCGATGCCCGCCTCCCTTCGTTCACGCAACCGCTCGACACGTCGACCGCGGAGCAGTGTAGCCGCACGTGAAAATGGTCGCTGTGCGGAAGCGCCCCGCCCGGTTGCAGCAAGATCTCTCCCGCACGATCGATCGTGGCCCTGTCCGCATCGACGCGACGCGCCTCTTCGAGCAGAATCTTCTTCAGCGGGTTCGAAATGAAGACGTATTGCACCTCGCCGGACTCGGCTCGAACGAGACCCTCGATGAGCTTCCAGTTCCGCGCGGCGTCGAAGCTGACGCGAGTCCCGTCACTCGCTACCCCTCGCCCGCGGTCGTCGAGCTCGACGAGGTCGTCCACCAGCACCTGCCCGCCCGACTCGTCGGTCAGGTAGAATCCGAGGTCTCCGTCGAGCCCCGAGTTGTGCGAAACGCTGTATGGGATGTCCCCTCCGCCGTCCGCGCTGAAGTTTCCGAGCTGCAGTATCGAGCCCGGATGAGCCCCGTCGACGTGGGCTGCCGCAGCGTCGACGAGACGCCACATCGCGGCCGACGTGTAGTCGAGGTCGCGCTCGGCCTGAACCTTCAAGACCATCATGTCCGGCTGCGGCATCGGCAGCCGCAGCGAGCGCACCAACCACCCGTGCGACGTGTTGCCGACCGCCCGCGAGACCTCCCGATCTTCGGTCGGAAGATAGGGAAACGGCGGATCTTCCATCGCGGCTTTCGGGAGGCTCCACCGACGCAAGTCGGGCGCAGGGACGACGACGGGAGCGACCTCGGGCTGCACCTCCGGCTCGGGCTCGGACCGACGCTCCTTCGTGGCCGGCCCGCCACACGACGCGGCGACCCCGAGGATCAATACACCCGATATGACGTAAAACCTCTGCACGAGCCGATTCTATCGCAAAAGGGAAACGAAGCCATCGTTGTTGCCCGACGCCCCTGCGTGACTACAACTTCCAACCGTCCGCACTACATGATTCTATTTCCAGACGCTCCATGGCCCCTTACAAATCGATGGACACGAGCGAACTTCACGTCGTGAATCCCGACGAACAGGTTCCGACGGCGCGGTTGTTCGCCCGGGGCACGTTCGAAGGTCTCGCGCTCGTCCGTGATCGAACGATCGTGGCGCACAACACTCAGTTCACCGACTTGCTCGGGACCGGGAGCGCGGAGCTCTCGATCGACACGGTCAGCGCCAGACTGGACGCCGAATCGCGCCAGAACTTCGAAAAGCTGCTGCGACGCGATCCGGGCGAAGACGACGACGACGACCGGTTCGTAGCCGCCGTCGGCGAGGAAGACTATCGCGAGTTCCGAATCCGCCGAAACGTCTCGGGGCTCACCGGCCAGGACCAACTCCTCGTCGTTCGGGATGTCACCGCGCCTTTCCGAAACGAACAGGAACTTCGCCGCGCGAAGGCGGACCTCGAGCAGTTCGCGTACGTCGCATCGCACGACCTGAAATCCCCGCTACGAGGGATCTCGAACCTCGCATCGTGGATCCGAGACGATCTCGACGAACAGTTCACCGAGCAGACCTCCGAATACTTCGAGCTGCTGCAGGGCCGGATCACCCGGATGGAAACGCTCCTGCAGGACCTCCTCGACTACAGCCGCGCCGGGCGGAAGAAGGCGTCGGTGGCTACGGTGCCTGTCGACGAGCTGCTCGAAGACGTCGTCGACCTCGTCAGCCCTCCCGCCGGATTCGACGTGCAGGTACAGGCTCCGCACGTCGAGATCACGACGACGCCGACCCCTCTGCGAACGTGCGTTCAGAACCTCGTCCAGAACGTCTTCAAGCACCACGACAAGAAAGAGGGCCGAATCCTCGTCGCCGCGGCGATCGACGTCGAGACCGGTGATCTGGTGATCGAAGTCGTCGACGACGGCCCCGGCATTGCTCCGAAGTTTCACGAAAAGATCTTCGCCGTCTTCGAAACCCTGCGGCCCCGCGACGAGGTGGAGGGGTCCGGCATCGGGCTCGCCCTCGTACGGCGCCTCGTGCACGAGGTCGGCGGGCAAATCGAAGTCGAGTCGCCCCTCGAAGACGGACGTGGTACATGCTTTAGAATGTCCTGGCCGCTTCTCACAACCAATGAGAAAACCTACGAATGAAAAACACCCAGCCTGTCCGAATTCTCCTGGTCGAAGACGACGAAGTCGATGCGATGGCGGTCAAACGCGCCTTCTCGAAGAATCGGATTCTGAACGAGATCGTGCGTGCGCGGGACGGACTGGAGGGCCTCGAAAAATTGGAGGAGATGAGTGACGGCCCGGGAGCCGAGCCGATCATCGTACTCCTCGACCTCAACATGCCTCGCCTCAACGGGATCGGCTTCCTCGAGAAGCTCCGACAAAACCCACGATACCGCGGAACCGTGGTCTTCGTGTTGACGACGTCGGAAGACGACCGAGACAAGGCGGCCGCATACGACAACTTCGTGGCCGGCTACATGGTCAAGTCGAACGTCGGAGGCGACTTCCTCAACCTGATGACGATGCTGGATGCTTACTGGCGCGTCGTCGAGTTCCCCCACATCGAATGAAGATTTCGTGAACAGCAAACCGATCCACATCCTCCTCGTCGACGACGACCAGACCGACCGAATGAGCGTTCAGCGAATGCTCCGAAAGGCCGAGCAGGAGTTCACGATTCGCGAGAGCGTCGACCTGGCGCAGGCTCGCGAAGCGCTCGCCGAGGACTCGTTCGACGTCGCCCTCATCGACTATCGTCTCCCCGACGGGACGGCGCTCGATCTCTTGAACCACCCCGCCCTGGCGCACGCCACTCCGGCGATCGTGATGACCGGGCTGAAAGAGCGCGACCTCGCGAAGCGACTCTTGCGGCATGGCGCGCAAGACTACCTGACCAAGGGGGACTTCGACCACGAGCTGCTCGCTCGGTCGATCGGGTACGCCCTCGAGCGGCGGCGCGGAGAGGACCTCCGACGCCAACTGATGCGCGCAGACCGCCTCGCCGCCATCGGACGTCTCGCCGCGGCCGTGGCACACGAGGTCAACAACCCCGCCACCTTCATTCTGTCGAACTTCGGGATCATCTCGAAGAGGATGGGCAAACTGCGCGACGCCGTGGTCCCCCATCTCGACGACGACGTGCGTGCCGAGGTCGAGACGCTGTTCGACTCCATCGAAGAAGTCTCCGGGGAGAACAAACGTGGTCTCGAACGGATCACCGACGTCGTCCGCGACCTCGGCGTCTTCTCCCGCATGGACACCGACGAGGTGGAGCCGGTCAACGTCAACGACGTGCTCCGCGGCGTGGTCAAACTCGCCCACAACGAACTGCGTCACTCCGCGAACGTCAAGCTCGACCTCGACGACGACGTTCCATCGATCATGGCTGCTCGCGGACGCCTCGGGCAGACATTCACCAATCTCCTGGTCAACGCGGCGCACGCGATGAGGGAGGGACGACCGAGCGAGAACGAGATCCGAATCTCCACCCGACTTCTCGACGACCAGATCGAGATCCAGTTTTCGGACACCGGACCGGGCATCCCCGCAGAACACCTCGAGAAGATCTTCGACCCCTTCTTCACGACCAAACCGTCGGGAGAGGGAACGGGCCTCGGGCTCGCGATATCGCTCGAGATCGTGCAGGCACACCGCGGCGAGATGGCGGTGAAGAGCAGCGTCCAGACGGGCACCACTTTCACCATCCTCCTCCCGCTCGACACCGGGTTCCTGGCGCCTTCGAGCTCGGCAGAGTCCCAGGAGGTCGAAGACTTCGACAACTCCGAACGCCTCCGCCCCCGCATTCTCTTCATCGACGACGAGAAGCAGCTCCTGCATTCCTTCGCCGAGGCGTTGGAGGATCTCTACGACATCGTGGGCGCTGCGACGGGCGAAGCTGCGCTCGACATCATCCGCCTCGACGACGACTTCGACGTCGTCATCTGCGACGTGCAGATCCCGGGGCTCGACGGGATCGAGCTCTACCACGAGATCAAGCGCATCCGTCCCGACCTCGCCACGCGCTTCGTCTTCCTGACCGGCGGCGCGTTCACCGACCGGGCCAGGAACTTCCTCCAGACCACGACGTTGCCGGTGCTCGAGAAGCCCCTCTCCCCCGAGCAGTTGTCGAGCTTCATCGACTTCACGATCAACACCGTGGTGGTCGAAGAGTAACTCGCGCAATGAGACCCACGAAAACGGCCACCCTTTTCGGGGTGGCCGTTCTCTTTTCCGTCCTCCTCAGGGCGGCCTTCACTCTTCGGGCATCACCATCAATTCGCCGTCGTTCACGTCGACGTACACCTTGTCGCCACGCGTCGCTTCGCCGGTCAGGATCAGTTTCGCGACGGCCCCCTCTACGAGACGTTCGATGGTCTGGCGCATCGGGCGGGCACCGAGCTCGGGGTCGAATCCCCCGTTCTCGACGAGGAACTGAACCACCGCGTCGCTGAACACGAGCTCGATGTCACTCTCTTCGCTGAGACGTCGTGCCGATTGGCTGAGCTGAAGAGCCGCGATACGGGCGACCTCGCTCCGGCTGAGACGGTGGAAGACGAGCCGTTCGTCGATGCGGTTCCAGAGTTCGGGCGGGAAGTGCGACCGCGCGGACTCGAGAACACACTCCTCCGCGGCGGCAGATCGCCCTTCGGTGTCGACGCCGAAGCCGATTCGGCCGCTCGATGCACGCTCCTCGAACGCCTTCGCCCCGAGATTGGAGGTCATCACTACCACGCAGTTCGAGAAATCGACCTTGCGCCCCCGCCCGTCCGTCAGCTTCCCTTCGTCGAGAAGTTGAAGGAGGACGTTGAGAACATCGGGGTGGGCTTTCTCGATCTCGTCGAACAACACGATCTGGTAAGGACGTCGTCGGACCGCCTCGGTGAGCTGCCCGCCGCGTTCGAACCCGACGTAGCCCGGAGGGGCCCCGATCAGACGGCTCACCGAGTGGGCCTCCATGAACTCGGACATGTCGAATCGGACGATGGCGTCGCGGTCGTAGAAGAGGAAATCGGCGAGGACCTTCACCAGCTCGGTCTTGCCAACCCCCGTCGGCCCAAGGAAGAGAAGACTTCCGATCGGCCGGCCGCTTCTGAACCCGGCGTAGTTTCGCCGGATGACTTCGCAGACCGAATGCACGACCCGCGAATGACCGATGACCCCCTGGGAGAGCACCTCGTCCATCGCCAGAAACCGCTCGCGCTCCGACTCGGAGAGCCGCTGCGCGGGAATCCCGGCGAGCTCGGCGACGATGTCGGCGATCTGGTCTCGTCCGACGTCGGTGAGTCCGATGCGAGCAGCGCGGGACCCGGCCAGGTCGAGGATGCCGATCGCCTTGTCCGGAAGCCGGCGTTCGTGGATGAACCGATGGGAAAGTCGCACGGCGGAGGCGAGCGCATCTTCGTCGTATGCGACGCCGTGATGCTCCTCGTAGTACGGACGCACACCGCGAACGATCTCGGCGGCGACGTCGACCTCGGGCTCTTCGACGAAAACGACGTCGAACCGCCGCTCGAACGCGGGGTCGGCCTCGACGAACTTTCGAAACTCGTCTGCGGTCGTCGCTCCGATACACGGAAACTCACCGCGCGCCAGGGCAGTCTTCAACTCTCCGGACGCGTCGGCACCGTCGCCGCCACCTCCCGCGTTCATCCAGGTGTGGACCTCGTCGAGGAACACGATGACGTCGCCTCCCGCGCGGGCGACCTCGTCCTTGATCGCGGTGAGACGCTCGGCGAATGCGCCGCGCAGCTGGGTGCCTCCGAGGAGTCGCCCGATTTCGAGTTCGATGATCGCGCGCTTGCCAATCCTGTTGTCGAGCCGCGCCAGGCGAACGAACTCGTTGGCGAGCCCTTCGACGATCGCCGTCTTTCCAACGCCGGCCTCCCCGACCAGGATCGGATTGTTGGAACGACGTTTCCCGATGATGTCGATGAGCTGCATCACCTCACGCTCGCGACCGATGACGCCGTCGATCTGTCCGAGGGCCGCGTCCACCGTGAGGTTGCGGCCGAACTTGGAGAGGTGCGGGTACGCCTTCTCGTCGAGACGGTAGGCGTCCGCCAGCTCCTGGTCTTCCAACTTCCTCGAGACGGGCGGCTCGGTCGAGCGGGCGACGTCGATGGGAGCGGCGGGTTCGGGCGCCTGGTCTTCATCTTCCTCGAAGGCCGCGCGATCGGCGGTCACATCCGATTTCTGCCGCCGGCGACGTTCGCGGATCACCTGCTGCCGGCGTTTGAAGAGGCTCTCCGCGAGCTTCTTCGCGGTACGCCGAGCCTCGTCGAGCGCCTCGTCCGGCGCCTCGTCGACCTCGTCCGCTTCCGGTTCCATCGGGCCGGTCGGCGGCTCTTCGTCAAACTCGGGAGGCGCGGGAGGCGCGGTCGCCACCGGCCGTCGGCGTGCCACGCCCGGTCGGAACGTCTCCGCCGTTTCGGTGGGGGTGGGTTCACCATCGATACCTCGCGGACGTTCCAGCGTCGTCGTCTCCGACCGCGAGTACCCGCTGCCGACTTCGATGCCGAGGCTCGGGTGGAAGCCAATCGGGCTCGGCGCGTGCTCGCGCGACGGGACTTGCCGGGCGACCACCGGAGACGCCACGCGGACCTGAGCCGGACCGCCGTGAGTGAAACGACGCGGCAGCGAGCGAGAACCCGTCGCGTAGCTCATCACGGCAGTGCGCACCACACTCACGTCGACACCCGTATCTTCGAGCAACCGATACGCCTGGCTCGAGCTCTCACGAACGAGAGCCGCCAGCAGGTGGAGACTGTTGACCGACTCCGCGCCCGAACCGACGGCGATTCGCGCGCTGCGCTGCTCGACGCGTTCCAGCACCGCGGATTCTTCCTCCGGATACGAACGCAACGCTTCCAGCAACGCATCGACCGTGATGCTTCGGTCGGTGAGAAACACGGCTGCACGGTTCGGAACGGTGAAGAGCGCAAGTAACAAATGCGCCGTCGAGGAACGTCTCCCCGACTTCCGTCCAATGTCTCTGGCCTGGGTGTAGATCGCGACGAGTTCGCGACTTTGAGGTAACGACATCCTTGTCTCCCTTCTCGGACTCCTGCTCGATTCCCGATGGGGCCCGTTTCCCTATCGAGGTGGGCGGAGCGTCTTTCGAAACCATCCGTGGTTTCGCCGGCTTCTCATCAGGCTACGAGAACAGTCCTGTTGTCGCTTTGCGTGAAATGAGGTATTGCCGTGTCTCGAAAGTAACACACCTGATCTGCGCAGGGAAGCGTTCTTTGATTTCGAGCCAGGGCCCCAATCGGCGGCGAATCGCCGCGATCGAGCCCTCCCCTCCTTCGCTCTCGCGGAAAGAAATTTCGTGCCTGATTCGCATCCGAACAAGAAGTTCATCATCGACACCGACCAGGCTCCCCGTGCCATCGGACCCCACTCCCAGGCGGTCGGATACGGCGGTCTCCTCTTCGTCTCAGGACAACTCCCCACCAACCCCGACACCGGGGAGGTGAGCCAGGGGGGGATCGAGACACAGACACGACGCTGCATGGACAACCTGCAGGCCGTCTTGATGGCCGCGGGGCTCGACTTCAGCCACGTGCTCAAGACGTCCCTCTACCTGCGGAACATGAACGACCTCCAGCTCGCCACGGACGTCTACGGCCTCTACTTCGATCACGCGCCACCCGCGCGTACAGTCCTCGAAGTGAGCCGCCTCCCACGCGACGTTCTCGTCTGCGTCGAGGCAATCGCCGCCGCGCCCACCGACTACGAAGCACGCATCGAGGGCGACGACGAGGACAACGCCCACCCGGGGCCCGACGAGTGGGAAGCGAAGCACAAGGAAGAGGCGAGCGCGGCGCTCGAGGAAGCGACGCCACCGGCTACACCGAACGACGCCGACCCTCCCGAGCTCCCCGAGGAAGACCTGGAGGATGAGGACGTCGAACTGGAAGACGATGCGCTGGAGCAAGCCGAGCCCCCTGGCCCTCCCGGCACCCTCCCTGCGACCCCTACGGCCCAACGCCCACTCTCCGGGGTCAAGATCCCGAAGCTCAAGCCTCCCATGCCCGACTCCAAAGTCGGCGACGAACAGGACTGACCCCGCGGCGGCATGGGTTCTCCCGGCGGCTCCGCTACGGCTGGAACGTCGTGTCCGGGTTCGGAGCCAGGGACTCCAGGATCGCCTCCCGAAGCGCCAGTCGCTCTTCCACGCAAGTATCTCCGGGCCGCCGCACTTCGATCAACACGCGGTACAGCTCGTCCTCGTGCGGCGCGGCGAGGGTGAGAGTCGTAACGTAGGTCGGATCGATCGCCTCCGATTCGAACACCTTCACCATCTCGCCGTCGAAGTCGATCGTCGCCGCCTCGACCCCTCCCAGAATCGTCTGCGTGGACTCGAAAGCCTCCTGGCTCTCGATGTCGCCCCCGCGAAAGAGTTCGTACGACACGAACACGTAGTCGTTGTTGTTGTCGTTGCTGGCAAAGTCGGGGTGGCGAATGTGGAAGCTGTCTGCGCTCTCGGTCGAAAAGTCTGCAAACTCCCAACCGACGGGGTGCGCCCACTCGACCAACGGAAGATCGTTGTCGTCGAAGAGCTCGGTCTCGACGCCCCGGGCAAAGGCGCACTGGTCCGTCGCGTCTGGATTGTTGCCCGGCGTTCCGTTGTTCGAGCCGCCGTTGTTCGAATCGCCGTTGTTCGACGCCCCTCCGTTGTTCGTCGCCCCCCCGTTGTTCGTCTCGCCGTTGTCGGATCCCCCGTCGCCGCAGCCCAGCGCCAGCACGGCCCCCATCGTCATCGCCATCGTCGTTCGCATCATTGGTGACTTCCCTCGTCATCGTGGTCGTTGGAGACGAGCCCACGTGCTCGTCTCGTGAGCACTTCGTAAATCTCCAGAAGCTCGGGACGGTTCGCCAGAGCCGCACGGTGCAGCTCGACGACCGCGTCGTCCCCGCGCGCGACCGGTCCCGTCAGGGCATCCCGCGCGGGCATGCTGGCGAGGTTGTCGATGGTGGAACGCGCCAGCGGCAACAGCATCGACTCGGCCTCGCCCTGCGTCATTCCGGCCCCCCGAGCCATCTCCATCGCCGCGTCGAGCAGCGCGACGACCAACCCGGCCGACGCGACAGCCGCAGCATGGTAGAGAGGCTTTCCGTGGGGAGCAATTTTCGCCGGTTCGACCCCGATGGCGCCGAGCCACTGTCTCGCCCATTCCACCACCACCTCGTCCCCTTCGACGCTCCACGCCGCGCGGCCGAGCATTTCTACAGCATCGCAGGGCTCGGCGATGGCGAGGAGCGGATGGACCGAGCCGATCGCCCGCGTCACCCCCGCATCCCGCAGCAGCGTGCTAGGCAGGCTGCCGGAGCAGTGCACGACGAACCGAGCACGGTTCAAGAAATCGATGCGCTCGGCCGCGACCGAAGCGATGTCGTCGTCCCCTACGGTCAGAAAGACCGCGCCTCCGTCGGCCAGCGTCGCTTCGGGGTGCTCCCCTCGCGCCACCGTGGTCGCTTCGATACCGAGACGCTCCGCCAGCAGCGCCAGCGTTCGCCCGACCCGACCGGGGCCAATGATCACCCAGTGGGTCATTCGTAGATGAGGCATTCCCGGCGTCGTTCGTCGAACTCCCGACGCGCGTCGCCCCACGTCGTCGCGAGCTCTATCGGATCCTCGCCGTCCTCGAGGCCCTTGCGGAGGATCGGGTCGCCGAGAAGCAGGTCGATCGCGAGCCGATCGGCGACGAATTCGTAGGCTTCTTCGCGCCAGCGGAACTCTTCCGGGTTGAGCTCGAGCAGCGCCGAAAGGAGACAGTACGAAAACTTCAGCGACTCGAAGATTTCGCGGTTGGTCACGTGAACCTGCAGCCCGAGGCAGGTCTCGTTCGCGTGCTTCTGAAACTTCGGACGGAACGAGGCCTGACGGAAGGTGCATCCGTCGAGGCCGAACGCCGTCATCTTCGCGTGGAGCGCGACGGAATCGACCCAGGGGGCGCCGAAGAGCTCGAACGGACGCGTGGTGCCACGAGCTTCGCTGGCGTTGGTGCCTTCGAGCAGGCACTGTCCCGGGTAGACGATCGCCGTGTCGAGGGTCGGCATGTTCGGCGACGGCATCACCCACGGAAGTCCCGTGTCGTCGAAGAACATCGCCCGTCGCCATCCCCGCATCCGCACGACCTCGAGGTCGCAGCTCCAGCCGCAGAATCTGTCGAAGAATCGGGCGGCTTCACCGCTCGTCATCGCGTGGCGCACGGCGATCGGTTGCATTCCGACGAAGCTCCGATATTCGTCGAGGACGACGTTCCCCTCCACCACGTCGCCGCCGATGGGGTTGGGGCGGTCGAGGACCCAGACGGGAATCCCCGCCTCCCCGCAAGCCTGCATCGTGAGGCCGATCGTGTAGATGTAAGTGTAGTAGCGTGCGCCGATGTCCTGGATGTCGGCGAGCATCACGTCGATCCCCTGGAGCTCCTCGACGGTCGGCCGCAGGCTTTCGTAGGTGTGACCGTAGAGGCTGACCGTCGGGATACCCGTGATCGGGTCGAACGACTCGTCGACCGCCTCCATGTCCTGGGCCTCACCGCGGACGCCGTGCTCGGGCCCGAAGAGACGCACGATGTCGACCTCGGCGGCTCGTAACGCATCGACGGCGTGGACGAGATCGGTGGTGACGCTCGTCGGATTCACGAGCAGGCCGACGCGCGAACCGCGCAGCCGTCCGAGAAGCTCGCTCGAACCGAGGAGCACGTCGAGTCCGGTGAGTACCGTCATGGTTCAGCCTTCGCCGTCTTTCTTGGGAGGGGGAGCCGAAAGTGCCGAGAGGTCCACGCCCTGGACCTTGCCCGGTTTCTGGTTCGCGGTCTGGTTTGCGCCGGGCATCATGTCGCCCCATCCGCCGCCCGTCTGCTCGTCGTCCGGCATCGGCTTGCCCTGCAAGTAGGCGCTCATGAGGTTGAGGTTGTTCGCGAGCCCCGTCTGCAGGTCGTGCCCGTCCAGCGCTTCGAAGTGGTAGTCCTTGTTCCCCGCGATGACCTCTTGCATGCCGGTCTCCAGTTCTTCGATCGGCTTCATGTAGCGCACCAGGATGAAGAAGAGGACCATCAGGCCGGCGAGCAGGATGAGGACGCCGACGATGGCGAGGTTGACGCGGAGCGACCGCAAGGGGGCGAGCCAGTCACTGACCCGGGTCAGCGCGACGACCCCGACCCCGTCCCCTTGCAATCGTCGGGTGGTCGCGAGGTAGGTCGTGTCGCTCAGCGTGATCTCGTGCACGGCGTCCTGGTCGACGTCGTCACTCAGTACCCCCGCGCCCGACAACGCGCTCGTCGCTGCCTGCTGGACGGTCGCGTCCAGCGTCGAAGCGACGACCGTCTCCCCCTTGAAGATCGCGATCTCCGGAGCCGAATCGAGGTACGAATCGGAGCCCAGCGCCTTGGCGCCGGCTTCCGTGAGGGTCGATCCTGCCGCCGCGAGGCGAGCCTTGGCGGCGAGGCCGTCGTTGACCATGTTGCCGACGACGATGACCCCCGCGGGCTCTTCCGCCTCGGTTCGTCTAACGGGCGCGATCGCAACACGGTAGAGGCGCTTCTCTTCGGCGGGCTTGAAGGACCACATCCAGTAGTCGAGGCGCGCCGGGGCGCCCGAGGCGACCTTGCGAACGTCGGGGAACTGCTCACCGACGTCGGAGCCGAACCAACTGTAGAGGTCCTTCCCCAGCGCAGCGACGCCGATCGCCTCGTTGTCGAGCACCATCACCATGTCGGGTTCGAGCGGCGCCGCGGCGACGAGGCCCGCAGCGGCCCCCTGTGCCTTCGCGAGCTCTTCGAGTTTGTACTTCTGTGCGGTGAGTTTTTCGTGAGCGTCGAGATGGCGTTGGCCCGCGAAGTCTCCGGCGGGCTTCGCCTCGCCTCCCTCCGTCTCCCCTTCCCCTTCCTCCACCGCCTGGTTGACGAACTCGCCCTTGAGCGACCGGTAGAGCCGGTCGCCACCCGCACGATAAGTGGCCTTGGCCATCAGCGCTCCGTCGCGGAGCTCGGTCATCGACTCGGCGGCGTTCGCGGATCGACGCAACGCCTGTTCGGCGTCGTCGCGGATCGCATCTCCGACGGCGACGTGGACGATCAGCAGCGCGAGGCCGAGAAACAGTGCGACAAAGACGAAATATACCGCCGTGATTTTTACACGCAGCATGGGGACACTCCTGACGGGAATTGCGGGGATAGTAAACGCCGAAGTGTGGCAACTCAAGGCGTTAAGCGACGGATCCGGCGGGGGCGACGATCGCGCCTCGCCCTCCCGTTCGTCGTCGCCCGTTCGGCCGTTTCGGTACACGCGGCAACGTAGGCCCATCTGCGCGTGCGAAAAGCGGTTGCCGACTGGATCACGATTTTCTAATCTCCAGATCGTCGCGCATGGATGAGGTGGTCTTCACCTCGAGCGCGCCGACCACCCACGGCGGTCGGAGCCAACCTCAGTCACCGAGGAGACAGGATGTCGAGCCCGCTCAAGACTTGCTGCGTCTGCGAAAAGCAGTTTCTGGTCAAACTCCGTACACAGATCGAACAACGCGACGACGGTCCGATCTACTACTGCAGCCAGCTATGCCGTGCCCAGGCGCAGTCGAACCGGGGCGAGGTGGAGTGTCGCGCCTGCAAGAAGTCGTTCGAGCCGAAGTACGCATACCAGGAAGTGAAGACGGCGGACGAGACGACCTACTTCTGCAGCATGGAGTGTCGGAACCCGGTGGTCACCGATCTCAGAAAAGCGGCAACGATGGCGGAGCGCGGGCCGATGAGAATCGCCGTCCTCAACCAGAAAGGAGGAACCGGCAAAACCACCACCACCGTGAACGTCGCAGCCGGACTCGCCGACGCCGGTCATCGCGTGCTCGTCATTGACGTCGACAGCCAGGGCCACGTCGGGGTGTCGCTCGGCACGGAAGGCAAGAACACCCTCTACCATCTCCTGGTCGAGGACAAACCGCTGCGCGACTGCGTCGTCTCCGCACGCCCCAACCTCGACATCTTGCCGGGGAACGAGACCCTCGCCTCTACCGAGATCGTCCTCGCCCGCATGAACGAAGGCCGCGACAAGATCCTGCGAGACAAGCTCCTCGGAGAGAACGGATACGACTACATCCTGCTGGACTGCGGCCCCAGCCTCTCGATCCTGAACATGAACGCGCTGACGTTCGCCGACCATCTGATCGTGCCGGTCTCCTGTGACTACCTCAGCCTGGTGGGCGTCAAACAGGTCCTCAAGACGCTCAAGAACGTCAACTCGGTCCTCATGCACAACATCAGCATTCTCGGGATCCTCCCGACGTTCTACGACATGCGCAACAACATCTCCGACGAGTCCGTGCGGGCCCTCAAGGGGCACTTTCACGACAAGGTGCTCCCCTCCATTCGCGTGAACACGCGGCTCAAGGAGGCCCCCCAGCATCAGCAGACGATTTTCGAGTATGCCCCCGACAGCCGCGGCGCGAACGACTACCGAAAGCTCGTGAAATGGCTCGCCAAGCAGGGGGAAGAGCGGTGGCAGGCGAGCGCCTGACTCACTCCGAGCGCGGCGAGGTCGCCCGAAAGGCGACGAGCCCCAGGACACCCAGGGCAACGCCAAACCAGAGCGTCGCGAGCCGGATCAGATACGTGGCACTCACCGCCTTCGCCTCCGCCTCGAACACCCCGAACAACAGAAGCGCCCCGACCATCGTCCCCTCCGTGACCCCGAGACCTCCGGGGAGAAAGCTCACCGCGCCCAGAATCGTCGTCATCGCGAACACGAAAGACGAGACGGTCGCCTCCAGACGGAGCGGGTCGAGCGCTTCGATGATGAAGTGAAAGGCGGCGGCCTCCATCGACCAGGAGAGCGTGCTCATCAACGTGGTGACCACCAGCGGAATCGGCCGCACGAGCTCGCGCATCGAGGCGTATGCGGCGTCGAAAGCAGCGCGGTGATTCCCCAGCCACGGCAGCCTCTCGACCAGGTCGAGCCCTCCGGACACCCATGAGGGGAACTGCAGCCCTACCATCACCCCGACGAGCCCCGCGAGGACCACCACGAAGACCGCCCTCCCGTAGTCGAAGGTGGCGATCCCGAAGCTCGCGATGACGATGAGGCCGAAGAGGTCGGTGACTCGCTCCGCCACCACGATCGGCGCCGTCCGCTCGACGGCGATGCCCCGACGTTCCTTCAAGAGCACGCTCTTCAAGACCTCCCCGACCTTCCCCGGAGTGATGGACATCGTCAGCCCCGAGAGGAAGACGAAAACGCTCTCCCCCGCCCCGATTCGAATGCCCAGGGTTCGCAGGTAGAATTCCCACTTGGCCCACCGCATCGCGTAGTTCACGAGGCTCAGCCCCAGCGCGAGCGCGAAGAGAGTGGCTGGCAGAGTGCCGAGGGCTCGGCCGACCGCCGCCGCATCGGTCGCGGCAGCGAACACGGCGTAGAGGACCACCCCGAACACGATACCGGCTCCGATGCGACGACCGAGTCTGGCCGTCGTGTCGTTCGCCATCAGCGCACTTCTTCCTGGTAGAGATAGACGAGCAGATCGCGGCTGGCGTCACGCCCGTAGTAGTCGATGCTGAACTGACGCGACAGCTTCAGGAGGGTGGAGTTGTCGAGATAGGAAGGCCGCGCTCCCTTCGGGTCGACGAGCACGTACCACTGCGAGTCCGGGAGCCCCGCGCTCTTCCACTCCGCGAACCGAGCCTCGAGGACCGGTTCTTCCCGCGAGTCGACGACCGAGCGCGTGACACAGTCGATCGTCTTCACCTGGCGCTTCGATGGATCGTAGTACTCGACCTGGAACGTTCGCACGCCGCATGGCGACTGGGGCCCGGGGGGCTCCTCGACCGCCGGCGTCTCCTCGACGACGGTGGACTCCGTCTCCTCCACCGTCACGACCTTCACCGAGGTCTTCGTCTGCGGCTCTTCCACGCGTTTCCCCTCTTTGCCCGCATACCCGTAAGCGCACGAGCAGGTAATGAGAGCGGCGAACGCGATGATGGATGTCCGGAACGACATGCAAACTCCTCCTTGACGCGGCGCATGGTATCCAACCCTTCTCCCACGCGCAAAATTCGTGCCCTCCTCGCTCCCCCACGATCGTGGAATTGACACTCCATCCGACAAAAATCTACCCTTGGCACGCAACTCCAGCCCTGAGAAGCGCAATGGAACAGACGCAGGTTCCGGACAAGCCGGTCCTCACACCGGAGCTCCGCGAGGAGGTCCGACAGGCGCGCCGCTGCTTCGTCGCGATCGAGCGGCTCACGAGCCTCATGATGAGCTACCCTCCCGGGCACCCCATCGTCGAGGAGGCGGGGATCACCGCCAGCCAGACGTTTCGCGAGTTCTTCGAACTCAACGACCGACTCTCGGTCATGATCCACCCACACTCGTTCAAACTGCTGGGGACGGAGGAAGCCGTCTGGGAGACCGAAGACCCGCGGGACTACGCGTGGGTTCTCAGCCGCGACGGCGTCTATCTCCTGCACATCCTGGCCGGCATCGACGGCGACGAGATTCGGGGCTTCGTCGACCTTCTCAACGAACTCGCGGACGAACGGGACCTCACCCAGAACGCGGTGACGCACCTCTTCGAGGCCGGCTTTCGATACATCTCCTACGACGCCATCGACGAATCGCTCGCCGCGCTCGCAGACATCGATCTCGACATCCGTGACCGCGACACCAAAGAGGAGCAGGAGGCCATCGAAGAGCTCTTCGAAGACGCGTTCGACCGCGACGCGAAAGACAAGATGAGCCCCGAGCAGGCTGCCAGGAAGCACCAGGAGGAGTTCCAGGTCCGCATGGAGAAACGCGGCGAACGGATGCAGCGGTTGCAGATGGGATCGCGAGAGTTCCTCCGGCTCACCGACGAACAGCGGCGTCATCTGCTGGAGCTGCGCAAGGGATTCACCGAACACGCGGAGCTGGAACATCGCGAGGGGGAGATTCTCGCGGCGCTACTCGGAGCGCGCCCCAAACCACGACTTCGCGCGCAGTCGGTCGAGCAGATCGGCGAGGTGATGGGTACCCTCCTCGAGACCAACGAACCGTGGGAGTCCCTCGAATTCTTGAAACTCATCCACGCCTGGCGCGAGCAGTTCGACGACGAAACCACCGAGCTCCTCAAGAACGCAGTGGTGGAATGCTTCACCCAACGGCGCGTCCAGCTCCTCATCAAGCTGATCTCCACCGGCACGACCGAAGTTCGGCGCGCCGTGTTGCAGATGCTCAACGCCCTGCACCTCAACGAGGCGTCCCTCGAACTCGCGAGGATGCTCGCCTGGGACCTCGACGACGAGAAGCGCGAAGACATCGTCCGCTTCTTACGCGAGCGTTCGCGGTACGGCGTCGGCTTCGTACGGGAAGCGCTGCGGGAAGTCCCCCCCGACAAGGCCCAACCGCTCGTCGACATCGCGAAGCGCCATCTGCCGAAATCGCGCCCCGTCTTCTTCGAGCTGATCCAGAACAGCGAGCCGGAGCTCAAGGCGATCGCGATCAAGGCGGTCGCCGGCCACGTCAAAGCGAACGAAGCACGAAAGCTCTTCGGGCCGCTGCTGCGCGCCTCCAACGATTCGGTACGCCTCACGGCGCTCCGGGGGTTCGCCGATGCCGCCCCCGAAGCGCTCCTCCCCGCCATCGCCCCGCTCTTCGACCAGAAGCTACGGGACCGTCCGGAGGAAGAGGTTCGCGAACTCGCCGAGCTCTTCGTCAAGCACGGCAAAGACAAGGCGATCGCGAGGCTCAAGGAACTCATACAGGTCGGAAAGCTCGCGAACGACGCCGAGCGCGACCTCGCGATTCTTCTCATCAAGGTCCTCGCCCGAAACGCCGGCCCGCAGGTCGTGGAGCTGCTCGACGAGACCGCCAAGGATTGGAAGATCCACGGCAAAGTACGATCGGCGGCCAAAGACCTCGCCGACATTCTGCAGCGCTGACGGAGGAAACGATGGCCGACGACAATCTGAAATACGGCGAGGTCAGCTTCGACGAGGCTTCCGCCGCGCGGGAGATCGGGCTGGACCAGCTCTCCTCGGGCCGACAGCAATCGCGCGCCGTCGACTACTTCGAACAAGACGAGATGGACATCGACTTCGGCGACGTCCAGGTCTTCGGCCGGACCTTCGTCGACAGTCTCTTCAAGATCATGAAGATCGGCTCCATCTACGAGGTGGAGCACAACCAGACCCGACAGGCGATCGACGAATTCCTGCAGTTCTTCCAGCGCGCGATGGCCCAGTCCGAAGAACCCGACATCTCGATCGTCATTCGCGACGAGCTCGGGGTCGTCAACGGGGAGAGCCTGCGGCTGAAGCGAAAGGCCCAGGCGCGGCTCAACGAGCTCCGCGACCTCTTCGCCTCCGCAAACATCCGCGGCCTCCTCCTCCGGCGTCAGATGAGCACCGACGACCTGGTGTTCTTCCTCTCGGAGCTTCGCAAGGCGACCAAAGCACGCAAAGGGATGGAGCACGTCGTCATCCCCACCATCGACATCGACCACGGTCAGCCCGAGCGCAACCTGCTCGAAAAGATCATGAACGTCGACAAAGCGATGTACGTCCTGCACGTCTACATCCGCGGCCTCGTGAAGACGAAGAACATGCACGCCCAGGTCCGCGAGCGAAACGACGCGGACATCCCCACCGGCGTCGTCCGCCGCATCATGCAGAGCATCTCCGAGCTGCTCGCCGACGAGGACTACACGATCCTGGGCCTGCTCCCCTTGCGACTCGTGGACCCCGACCTGTCGTCGCACTCGCTCAACACCGCCGTCTACTCGATGCTGTTGGGGGACCGGATCGGCCTCTCCTCCCAGATGACGTCCTACATGGCGATGGCGATCATCTACCAGGATCTCGACCGAATCGTCGGCGTCTCCGTCGCGCAGCGCGACCGAGACTCGGGGCTCGACCCGACCACGCAGTTCGGCGTGAACCTTCGCGACGTCGCGAAGATGCTTCCGCGGGTGAAAGGCGACGTCGTGTCCACACTGCGCGTGCTGACGACCTACGAACGTGGGTGTCCATTCGACAAGCGGATGGCGAACCCGTTCTATCGGCGACCGCGCGCGCTGCATCTCGCGTCCCGCATCATCGACCTCTGCCGGGTGTACGACCTCTTGATTCAGGGGCTCGAGGGCTACAAGACTCGCCGACCCGACCTCGCCATCGAGTACGTCCAGGCACGACGCGGCGAAGTCTTCGACGAATCGTTGGTGGACCTCCTCGTGTCGACACTCGGCGTCTATCCGATCGGCACGACGGTCCAGCTCACCAGCGGCGAGAAGGCCGTCGTGATCAAGACGCCTGATCCATCCAAGGACCCCAAACGTCCCGTCGTCCGCGTACTGAACATGGGGCAGCCACAGGTCCTCGACCTGTCCGACCCGCGCATGCAACACATCGAGATTGCAGGCTCGGTCGAGGTCGACCCCGAAGAGATCACCGTCTCGAAGGTCTTCCTGCTCAGCTGATCGAAATCGCGTTCTTCCGAACGAGCGCCGCGATGATCTCGAGCGTCTCCAGACGCGGCATCGAGCTGAGCTCGACCAGGTCTTCGAACGAGCACATCCCATCCACCTGGCTCAAGATGAACCCGGCGCGATGGTCGAGCTGCATGTGGCTCATCTCTTCAAGCGTGCTGTTCCGAGTCGGGCACGCGTCGAGTGGACCGATCGCGGCGAGGTACTTCTCCTCGAGTTCGACCTCGAGCTCCTCCTGCAATGCCGCTGCCTCCGCGCTCTGCGAGCGTGAGAGCACTTTCTTCGTGATGTCGTACGCAGCTTCGAGCTCTCCCGTGCGGCGCAACCGGCGCGCCTCCAACAAGATCGCGTTCAGGTTCGTCGCGACGTGACTCTGAGCCGCCGCAACCACCGACTCGGCGGCCTGAAGGGGGCTCGCCGACCCGGTCTTTTCGCTGTTCGAGAAGGGATTCGACTCGACCGTCCCGGTGGGGAGAACCGGCTCTCCGCGATACGGCCCGTCGAAAGCGTCCGAGTCCGCGGCGAGCTGCGCTGCGAGAGAGTCGAAATCGTCCGACGTCGCCATCGGGGTGGCGAGCCGCTCCCGCCGTGGGGGCGGCTCGTCCTCGACCGCCGGAATCTGAGCGAGCGGCGTATAGTTTCGCTGGCGCTCGGTCGTCGGCTCGTCTTCCTCGTAGGCGCCGAAGTCGCCGTAGTCATCGTCTTCGTCGTCCGCCGCCGGGGCCTCCGTCGTGAGCGACACGGAGGGTTCGTCCGCCAGGTCCGATTCGGGTGGTGGAGACCGGAACGGGGTCGGATTGTCGCCCGGACGACTCAGTCCGAGATCGAAATCGAAGCCGTCGCTGTCGTCCGGCAGCGACGAGGTACCCGTCGCGATCTCGCCGGAGAAATCCGCGGTAGCCGTCAATCTGCCCGCAGGGACCGGCTGCTCCGCGTCGTCGAGGCCCCAGTCGATGTCCGCGAACGGATCCGGCGCAGCCACGACGTCGCCGGGCGACGGTGGCGGACCGTTCTCCGCCTCGGAGAGTTCCTCGGGCGTCGCCGGGGTGTCGAGCAAGATCTCGAGCTCGTCGTCGGACGCTTCGGACGCCGCCGACACTTCGCGGAACGGAAACGCGGGACCTTCGTACGACTCGTCCGCCGAGGAGAGGGGCGCAGTGTCGGCCAGATCGTCGTCCAACTCGAACTCGGAAGGCAAATCGTCTCCCTCCGACTCGTCGTCGTCCCCCTCCCCGCGTTCGTTCTCGTTCTCGTTCTCGCTCTCG